>NZ_LT670847.1:622019-1244038 GCF_900142895.1 Vreelandella subglaciescola | reverse complement strand
ACATGAATACCGACCACACGCTGGAAGAGGTCGGCAAGCAGTTTGATGTCACCCGCGAGCGTATCCGTCAGATCGAGGCCAAAGCGCTGCGCAAGCTGCGCCATCCGAGTCGCTCGGAACCGCTGCGCTCGTTTCTCGACGAATAGTTAAGCGTCGTGAAGTAAAGAGAGTCACAAAAAAAGCCCGTCGTTTGTATAAACGGCGGGCTTTTTTTCGTGCTGTGGCCTTGAATGCAGGGTTCAACGCTGCGGTGTTAGCGCTGGCCCTGCTGCTGCCGGGCAAGGTGCATGCGCCGAGCCAGCAGTAACAGCTCGATCATGGCAAACAGGATCAGGCTATATCCCAGCAGCTCCACGACTTCTTCCGCCATGCTTTTTATTCTGTCCCTATAGTGCTCTTGCATGATGGCTTGCCAGAACTCTTTGCGCCCATACAGCCGGGAAAAGGCGTAGGTGGTAAAGAAGCCGGCGGTAAACAGCCCCAGTGAAAAGGTCTGGCTGTATTCGGCGAGCTCGGCGGCAAAACGGCGTCGGTGAATAGCGACCCAAGTAATGCTTGGCAGGATGACGATGGCCACCAGCACTTTCCAGGCGTGTTCGGCCACGTAGTCATCCAGAAAGGAATCCTGTTCGCGAATCAGCGAGGCGGTGAGGAAGGCGAGCAGCAACAGCGTGACGTGGGGCCAGACTTTCAGCACCAGGCGTACATACAACAGAATGCTGCAGGCGCTGATCAACAGCAGCGTTTGCGCCAGCTCGGTGAACCCCATCTCGGAAAAACGCAGGACAGGCAGATACAGGACTTCCAGATAAGCCCCTTGAGCCATCGCGCCGGTGGCGAGAAAATACAGTGTGGCGCGCAGCAGAAATGCGCCGGTGCCTGACGGCGACGAAGAAGCTTGGTTGGGCATGACACGTCCTGAAACACGCGGTCGCTTGAGCGGGCGCGGGAGAAAGTTAAACATTCAAGTGTGTATGTGATTATATCGCGTTGCGCACCGACGTGCACGCCGGACATGATGCGCAAAAGCGGTTATCGTAGGCAAAGCCTATCATGACAGGCAAGGTAGCACCTCTGGTACGCCAAACGGCATCCACCCGCATCACCCGCACATCATGAGGAGGACAAATGGCGATTAGCGTATTTGACCTGTTTCGCGTCGGGATTGGCCCGTCAAGTTCGCATACCGTGGGGCCAATGCGCGCGGCACGGGAGTTTGCACTGTCTCTGACCGATCCCGGGGTGGATCGCGTACGCGTGACGCTGCGCGGCTCGCTTGCCGCTACCGGGGTGGGTCATGGCACTGACCGCGCGGTGATCATGGGGCTGGCCGGCGAAACGCCTGAAGCCATCGACCCTGACAGCATTGACGGGCGGCTGGAGGCGCTTGAGGCCGGCGAGCCGCTGCGCTTGCCCCATGGCCAGTCCGTGGCGTTTTCCCGCCGTGATGACATCCGCTGGGACGACAGTTGCCTGCCGTTTCACCCCAATGCCATGGAGCTTACGGCGTGTTGCGGCGAGCGCGAAGTGGCAAGCAACACGTTTTATTCGCTGGGCGGCGGGTTTTATGTCGATCAGGCCACCGCCGATCGCGACGGCGTGGATGAAGATGCCACCGCGCTGCCGTACGCCTTTACCAGCGCGGCTGAACTGCTGGCACTGTGCCATGAACACGAGATGTGTATCAGCCAGTTGATGCTGGCCAACGAGCGTGTGTGGCGTGATGAGGCCGAGATTCGTCGCTCGCTGCTGCACATCTGGTCGGCCATGCGTGAAAGCATTGATAACGGCCTGGCCGCCGGTGGGCATCTGCCCGGCGGGCTTAACGTGCGCCGCCGGGCGCGCCAACTCCACGAGCAGCTGCTGCACCCTCAGGATCAGCGCCTGATCGTGACCAGCTTTTCGCTGATGGACTGGGTCAATCTTTTCGCTCTGGCGGTCAACGAGGAAAACGCCGCCGGCCGGCGCATGGTCACAGCACCCACCAACGGCGCCGCGGGTATCGTCCCGGCGGTATTGGCCTACTACTTCAAGTTCGAGCCTGACGCCAGTGACGACGACGTGGTGAATTTTCTGCTGACCGCCGGTGCCATCGGTATTCTGTGCAAGACCAACGCGTCGATCTCGGGTGCTGAAGTGGGCTGCCAGGGCGAAGTAGGCTCGGCCTGCGCCATGGCTGCGGCCGGGCTCGCCGAAGTGCTGGGCGGCAGCGTGGATCAGGTGGAAAACGCCGCGGAAATCGGCCTTGAACACAATTTGGGGCTCACCTGCGATCCGGTCGGCGGGCTGGTGCAGGTGCCCTGCATCGAGCGCAACGCCATCGCTTCGGTCAAGGCGATCAACGCGGCGCGCATGGCGATGCACGGCGACGGCGAGCACTTTATCTCGCTGGACAAGGTGATTCGTACCATGCGCGATACCGGCCGCGACATGCAGGACAAGTACAAGGAAACCTCGAAGGGCGGCTTGGCCGTTAACGCCATCGAGTGCTAGCGGAAAGGGCGGCTGACATGTGGGCAAGATACTGTAATATATAAAAGATTATCCTTTATACAAGACTGGGGAGAACAGGATGAAATCACGTGCTGCCGTAGCGCTGGAAGCGGGTAAACCGCTGGAGCTGGTCGAAATCGACGTCGAAGGCCCCAAAGCCGGGGAAGTGCTGGTCAAAATGGAAGCGACCAGCGTCTGTCACACCGACGCGTTTACGCTGTCCGGCGCCGATCCGGAAGGCAACTTTCCTGCGGTGCTGGGGCACGAGGGTGCCGGCGTGGTGCAGGAAGTGGGCCCCGGGGTGAGCAGCGTCAAGCCCGGCGACCACGTTATTCCGCTATATACCGCTGAGTGCGGCCAGTGCAAGTTCTGCCTGTCGGGCAAGACCAACCTGTGCGGCAGCGTACGCGCTACCCAGGGCAAGGGCGTGATGCCCGACGGCACCTCGCGTTTTTCGTTGGATGGCAAAAAACTGCACCATTATATGGGGACGTCGACGTTCAGCGAGTACACGGTGCTGCCCGAAGTCTCGCTGGCGGTGGTCTCCAAAGAAGCGCCGATGGACAAGATCTGCCTGCTCGGCTGCGGCGTGACGACCGGTATCGGTGCTGTGATGAATACGGCGAAGGTTGAGCCGGGCTCGACGGTTGCCGTATTCGGCATGGGGGCTATCGGCCTTGCGGTGATTCAGGGGGCAGTGATGGCCAAGGCGTCGCGCATCATCGCCATCGATATAAACCCGGAGAAGTTTGCCCTGGCCAAGCAGTTTGGTGCTACCGAATGCGTTAATCCCAAGGACTATGCCGACTCGATCCAGCAGGTTATCGTCGAGCTGACCGACGGCGGCGTGGACTACTCCTTCGAGTGCATTGGCAACGTCAACGTCATGCGTTCGGCGCTGGAGTGCTGCCACAAGGGCTGGGGCGAGTCGATCATTATTGGCGTGGCCGGCGCCGGCGAAGAAATTGCCACGCGCCCGTTCCAGCTGGTGACCGGGCGAGTCTGGAAAGGCTCGGCATTTGGCGGCGTCAAGGGGCGCACCGAGCTTCCCGGCTATGTGGATCAGTACATGAAAGGTAAAATTAACATCGATGATTTCATCACCCACAATATGCCGTTCGAGAAAATCAACGAGGCCTTTGACCTGCTACACGCCGGCGAGAGCATTCGTACCGTATTGCATTACTGATATCATCACATCCTGAGCAAGTGCCAGATCAATACGCGCGGCGTATACGCCGCGCTTTGCGCGTTAATGCGTCGGGTATCAACAGGAGCCTGTCATGAGCATGAGTGAAACCCTAGAGTTAGTGTCGGAAAATCGTAGCTTTGGCGGCTGGCACAAACGCTATCGCCACTACTCGCGGGCGCTGGACTGCGACATGATCTTTGCCGTTTATCTGCCGCCCCAGGCAGAAGAGGGGCGGGTGCCGCTTTTATGGTGGCTTTCGGGACTGACCTGCAACGACGAGAACTTCATGCAGAAGGCCGGTGCCCAGCGGCTGGCCGCCGAGCTTGGCGTGGCCATCGTCTGTCCGGATACCAGCCCGCGAGGCACGGCGGTACCCGGTGAGCACGGCAGCTATGACCTGGGCTCGGGGGCAGGGTTTTACGTCAACGCTACCCAGACACCATGGAAAACCCACTACCGGATGTACGACTACCTGGTAGAAGAGCTGCCGTCGGTGGTGCGCCTGCGTTTGCCGGTGAACGGGCGCGAATCCATCAGTGGCCACTCCATGGGCGGGCATGGCGCCTTGATACTGGCGCTGCGCCACCCCGGGCGCTTTCGTTCGGTGTCGGCCTTCTCGCCCATGGTTAACCCGATGGAGTGCCCCTGGGGGAAAAAGGCGTTTACCCATTACCTGGGTGATGACGTCTCGAGCTGGCGCCAGTACGACGCCTGCGAGCTGGTGGCCAATGGCGCCTCACGCCAGCGGCTGTTTATCGATCAGGGCGAGTCTGACCAGTTTCTTGAGGAGCAGCTCAAGCCTGAGCGATTAGAGCAAGTCTGCCAAGAGCACGATCATCCGCTGACGCTGCGCCGCCAGCCGGGCTACGATCACAGCTATTTCTTCGTTGCCTCGTTCATTGAAGACCACCTGCGCTACCACGCCGAGCATCTGTATAAATAAGCGTAAGCCGCCTCAAACCACGCGAGCCCAGGCCAAAAAGGGGCAGGCAAAGCAAGGTAAGGGAAAGCCGGGGCCCGCAAGAACGCAACGCCTGCTGGCCTTTGTGCGGCGCCTGATATGGCGCAGCGTGCTTGCTTTTTTGCTGCTGTCCATCGCACTGGTGCTGCTGTTTCGCGTGGTGCCACTACCGGGCTCGATGATCATGGTCGAGCGCAAGGTACAAAGTTGGATGGCAAGCGAGCCGTTGCGCCTTGATTATCAATGGCGCAGTTTGGAGGCGCTTTCAGGTACGGCAAAAATGGCCGTGATTGCCGCGGAAGACCAGCGTTTTCCCACGCATCACGGCTTTGATTTCGTCGAGATCCGGCGTGCCTTTCAAACCAGCCGGAACGGCGGGCGCCTGCGTGGCGCCAGCACCTTGAGCCAGCAAACCGCTAAAAACGTCTTCTTGTGGAGTGGGCGCAGCTGGCTACGCAAAGGGTTCGAGGCGTGGTTTACCCTGTTGATTGAGCTCTTTTGGGGTAAACAGCGCATTCTCGAAGTGTATTTGAACATTGCCGAATGGGATCGTGGCGTATTCGGGTTACAAGCTGCATCGCAGCACTACTTTGGCGTATCGGCAGGCGCACTCAGCACCCGCCAGGCAAGCCTGCTTGCCGCTATTTTACCCAGCCCGCTAACGCGCAGCGCGGCCCGACCTTCAGCCAGCGTTGAGCAGCGCAGCCGCTGGATTCAACAGCAGGTGCGCAACCTTGGTGGGACGAGCTACCTCAAACGCCTTGATGCCGACTAGGACGAGCGTTTATGGCGTAAGGGCGGTCTGGCTTTGGCCACAAGGATGACGCCGCCGATGGCCACAGCCATGCCCAGAAGGCCGAGCCAAGGCAGGCGCTCATCGAAGAGCCACCAGGCTTCCAGCGCGGTGACCGGCGGCACCAGATAAAACAGGCTGGCAACGCGTGATGCCTCGCCTTTTTTGATCAGCGCCATCAGCAGAAGAATAGCGGCAATGGATAAAACCAACACCAGCCAGCCAAGGGTCAGTATAAAGGTGGGTGTCCAGTCAATTTGGCGCGTCTCGAACAGCCCGGCGCCCAAGGTAAACAGCGCGCCTGCGGCCAGATATTGAATCACCGCGCCGGATAACAGCGGCATGCGCGTGCAAAAGCGCTTTTGGTAGAGCGTGCCCAGCGAAATGCCCAGTAGCGCAGCGGTGACGCTGATCAGCGCGCCGAGCTCAAACCCCTCAAACAGCGAATCGCCGAAGTCGAGCTTGCTGCCAAGTACCAGAGCGATACCCAAAAGCCCCAGCGCCAGTCCCAACCACTGGGTTTTGCCCAGCCGCTCACCCAGCAGCGGCCCGGCGCAGGCCGCCGTCAACAGCGGCTGCAATCCCACCAGAAGTGCGGTGAGCCCGGCCGGCATGCCAAGCTCGATGCTGTAAAACACGCCGGCCAGATACGCGCCGTGCACCAACGTGCCGGAAACGGCGATATGCCCCCAAAGCGCGGCAGAATTCGGCCACGGTATACGCATGGCAAACACCAGCGGCAGTAGCACCGCGAGCGTAAACGCGCAGCGTAGCCACAAGAAGGTGAACGGCTCAGCGTAAGGCAGGCCGAATTTGGCGCCGATAAAACCAGTACTCCATAGCAGCACAAACACGGCCGGCATGGCGGCAAGGCCAAGCGCGCCGGGATGAGTGTGGCGCAGAGCAGAAGAGAGCTTCGTCATCGCGTTCCTCGCATCGCAATAGGGGGCGCGGTGCGCCGTTTAGTCGGTGAGTGAAAAGAGGCTATAATATAGTTGTTACACTTTGATACATTTAAATGGGAACCTGTGCCGAACAAGGCCGTCACACGGGGACATTCATAATGCGCCGAAGAGGTTTATTTTCATGCCACGTTTTACCGCTTTGTTCTCCGCTGCCCTGCTTGCCACTGGCTTGATGACGGGCGTTGCCCAAGCTCAGCAGTCAGCGGATACCGCCCAGAGCCAGTCGCCGAGCGCTCAAGCGCCGGCGCAGGATTTCAGCGATGACCAGCTGCAGCAGTTTGCCGATGCGTCTCAAGAGATCGCTGTGGTATCTCAGGAGTATACCGAGCGTCTGCAGTCTGCTGAAGGCGAAGAAGCCCAGCAAGAAGTCCGCGCTGAAGCCAACGAAGAAATGATCCAGATCGTTGAGAACAGCGGCTTGGACGTTGATACCTTCAACTCCATTGGCCAAGCTATTCAGCAGAATCCGGAAATGATGCAGCGTGTGCAAAAGATGGCGGGCCAGTCTTGAGCCTAAGCTCTCTTGAAAAGCCCTTTTGAATGAGTCAGGCCGGCTCCTGTTAGCCGGCTAAACTCAGCTTGCCACTACTATAAGCGTGAAGATTAAGCGGCGAAACCCCGATCTTCACGTCTGGTAGACCGACATGCGGCATATAAAAGCCCGGCGCTCAGGCGTCGGGCTTTTTTTATGGGCGGGCAGCGCTGCGCTTTACCGGCGCGAACAAGCGTTCCAGAATGACAGCCATACGCCAGTCAATAACGCTTAGGAGGTCGCATGGACGCCGAGCTGATGGAAATTCGCCAGCACATGAGCCAGTTTTCGCCCTTTGATGCGCTGTGCGATGCGCTTCTTGACGAGATGGCAGACCAAATTGAGGTGCGCTATTTCAAGGCGGGCAACGATATTCTGCTGCTCAATGCCGAGGCGTGCGAGCTTTGCTATATACGCAGCGGCGCGGTTGAGGTGTATCGCCGGCAGGGCAATTTGTATAACCGCTTGGGCGAGGGCGATATTTTTGGCCACTTCAACCTGCTACGTGATCATGTGGTGCGTTTTCCTGCCAAGGCCATTGAAGACACGCTGATCTACTTTATTCCAGACGCGGTGTTTGCGCACCTGTGCGAGCAGGACGAGCACTTTGCCGATTTTGTTGAGCTGGAGCGCCCACGGCTGGAAACCATTGCCGAAGAGCAGTTGCAGTCCAACGACATGATGGTGACGCGGATTCGTCGCCTGCTGTCTCGTGCGCCGGTCATGGTCAGCGTCGAGACTCGTGTACAGGATGCCGCCCGTCAGATGAGCGAGGATCAGGCTTCGGCGCTTTTGGTCACCCGGCCGTGTGCACCCGACGCGCCGCGCTGCTTTCGCGACGACAAGAGCGAGACGCGCCAGATTTGCGGCATCATGACCAACAGCGATTTTCGTACCCGTATCGTCGCGCAGGGGTTGTCGGCACAGACCCCGGTGGGCGAAGTCGTCTCGCCGACGCTGATTACCGTGCAGTCGGACGTGTCGATTTACGAGGCGATGCTGACTATGCTGCGTAACAACGTGCATCATCTGCCGGTGCTCTATCGTCAGCGGCCGATGGGCATTGTGCACCTGTCCGATATCATCCGCTATGAAACCCACAGCGGGCTGTATCTGGTCAGCAATATCTTCAGCCGTTTGAGCGTTGAAGGGCTGGCGCGGCTGGCGCCAGACGTGCGCGCGGCCTTTGTGCGTATGGTGCAGGAGGGCGCCAATTCGCAGATGATCGGCAGCGCGCTTTCCACTATCGGGCGCAGCTTTACCCGTCGGCTTGCCGAGCTTGCCGAAGAAGCGCTGGGCCCGCCGCCGGTACCCTACGCGTTTATGGTCAATGGCTCGATGGCGCGCAATGAACAAAGCATCGTGACCGATCAGGATAACGCCCTGGTGCTGGATGATACCTTTGACCCGGCGCAGCATGACGACTATTTTCAGCGGCTGGCAGCATTCATCAGCGATGGGCTGGACGCCTGCGGCTACACCTATTGCAAAGGCGACATAATGGCCACCAACGTCCGGTGGCGCCAACCGCTGCGCGTATGGAAAGACTATTTTCGCGGCTGGATGAACGAGCCGACGCCCGAGACGCTGCTGCACAGCTCGATCTTTTTTGATCTGGACAGCGCCTACGGTGACGCCTGCCTGGTTGAGAAGCTGCAGGACCTGATCGCCGAGCAGGCGCCGCACTCGCCGCGGTTTCTGGCCGCCATGGCGCGCAACGCGCTGAACCGCACGCCACCGCTAGGCTTTTTCCGTACCTTCGTGATGGAGAATGACGGCAAGCAGAATAATTCGATCAACCTGAAGCGCCGTGGTACCGCGCCGATGGTGGATATGATCCGCATACACGCGCTGGCCTGCGGTTCCAAGGCACAAAATACCTTCGAGCGGCTGGATGAGATTCATCAGGCCTCGCTGCTGGCGCCGGGCGTTAGCGACAAACTGCGTTATGCCTTTGAGTATCTGTGTATGTCGCGCTTGCGTCATCAGGCCATTGATATCGAAAAGGACCGGGCGCCAAATAACAACATCGAGCCGGAGAACGTCGAGAGCAGCGAGCGCCACGCACTCAAGGATGCCTTTCAGGTGCTAAGTAACGCGCAGAAATTTCTGAAGTTTCGTTATCCGCTGCCCAGCGGCCAGTCAGGGCGGCGCTGATGCTGGACATTCGGCCACGGCAGAAAATTATCCAGGCCGACTGGGCAGCCTACATGCGCGCTCGCGCCGCCGGCGCGCAGACCCCCGCCGTCAGGCGGTTTTTTGAGACGCCGCCGCCGGCAGCCGATACGCCGATTGCCGAGGTGCCGATGGTCGCGCTGGATATGGAAACCACGGGCCTGGACGAGCGCCGTCACGCGATTGTCAGTCTGGGTGTGGTGCCTTTTACGCTTGAGCGCATCACTCCCGCCAAACGGCGCTACTGGATGGTGAAACCGTCGCGTCCGCTGTCCGCGACATCTATTGCCTATCATCACATCACCCATTCGGAAATTGCCGGTGCGCCGGATTTTGATGCGGTGATTGACGAGTTGCTCGAGGCCATCGCCGGCAAGCTTGTGGTGGTGCATTTTCGTAATATCGAGCGGCCTTTTCTCGACGCAGCGGTGCGTGTGCGGCGCGGGGAAGGCGTGTTGTTTCCCATGATCGACACTATGTCGCTTGAAGCACGAATGTATCGTCAGACGCCATGGGCGCGGTTTCGGCGCTGGCTGGGGCGCCCGCCGGTGTCGATCCGGCTTAACGCCAGCCGCGCACGCTATGGCCTGCCGGCTTACCAAGGCCACCACGCGCTGGTAGATGCGCTGGCCACCGCTGAGCTGTTGCAGGCACAAATTGCCACGCACTACCGGCCGGAAACACCACTGAGTGCGCTGTGGTGCTAAAAATGACGATGCTGAAAAACACAGGTGATAGGCAAAAAAATGGGCAGCCCGTGGGCTGCCCGAGATGTCTTTCTCATGGGAGGTTTTCGCATGCGCGAAGGTGGCGCTTGCTACCCGCGGGGTTCGCTCATCAACCCCTTCACAATGGAGTAGCAGCCTACCAGCAGAATCAAGGCAAACGGCAGCCCCGTCGAGAGAACGGCGGCCTGCAAGGCTCCAAGCCCCCCGCCCAGCAGCAGGGCGATGGCGATAAAGCCTTCCAGAAGCGCCCAGAAAATGCGCTGCGGCTTGGGCGCATCAACTTTGCCACCGGAGGTGATCGAGTCAATCACCAGTGAGCCCGAGTCCGATGAGGTAATAAAGAACACCATCACCAGAACGATACCCACAAAGGAGGTAATGGACGAAAGCGGCAGCTGGCCAAGCATTTCAAACAGCTGAAGTTCGTTAGCGGCATTCTTGGCGCCTTCAAACCCAGAGTTCAACTGCTCGATCGCGGTACTCCCAAACGCGGTCATCCAAAGGACCGATACCAGCATGGGCACGAGCAGTACGGCGATCAAAAACTCGCGAACCGTACGGCCACGGCTGACGCGGGCGATAAACATGCCGACAAACGGGGACCAGGAAATCCACCATGCCCAGTAAAAGGCCGTCCAGCCGCCGACGAAGTCGGAGTCCTCACGTCCAAAGGGGTTGGAGAGCGCCGGCAGGTTTTGAAAGTAGGCCAGCAGGTTATCGAAAAAGCCCGTCGCGATAGCAAGCGTCGGGCCCACGGCGATAACAAAGAACAGCAGCAGGATGGCCAAGCCCATGTTGAGCTGGGAAAGCCGTTGCACGCCTTTGTCGACGCCGGCCACTACGGAGCCGAGTGCCACCAGGGTGATTCCGATAATCAGCACGACCATGGTCACGTTGTTGTTGGGAATGCCAAAGAGGTAATTAAGCCCTGCAGACGCCTGCGTTGCACCGAGCCCGAGCGACGTTGCCAGCCCGAAGAGTGTGGCAAAGACGGCCAGAATATCAATCAGGTGGCCCGGCCAGCCCCAGATGCGCTCGCCTAATACCGGATAGAAGACCGAGCGCATGGTGAGCGGCAGCCCTTTATTATACGAAAACAGCGCGAGAGCCAGCGCAACCACGGCGTAAGTGGCCCACGGGTGAAATCCCCAGTGATAGATCGTTGCGGCCATCCCCAGCGAGGTAGCGCCGTCGGTATCGCCCTGGGCGCCGCCCAACGGTGCCCATGAGCTTCCTTCCAACGAGGTGCTGAAGTGGGTCAGGGGCTCGGCCACGCCATAAAACATCAGCCCGATACCCATGCCCGCAGCAAACAGCATGGCAAACCAGCCGGCATAGCTAAAATCGGGCTTGGCATCCACGCCGCCCAGGCGAACTTTGCCTAACGGCGTAAAAATGAGGCCAATGGTTAGGAGCACAAAAATGTTCGCGGCAAACAAGAACACCCAGCTGAGGTTTCCGGTCAGCCAGCTTTTGGCACCGGAAAATAACGGATCCATTTGCTCGGGCAATGCCAGCGTCAGCACCACAAAAATTAAAATGATGAGCGCGGAAAACATGAAGACTTTGCCGTGAAGGTCAAAGTTAATGCCAAACTTGCTCGAGGTAATATTGTCCTGGCCGATGACGTAATCGGTATCGATCAGGTTGGCCGCCCCCGTGGGCGCCGGTATCCCCTGACCAGCGTCTTCCTGAGGTGCTTTTGGCTTATCCTCATTATCCATAAGCTGTCTCCCTTGCAGTTATCGACATAGTGGAATTATTTGTCTTGCGGGGCTCGTACCAAAAAAACCGAGCTGGAAGCGCGTGCCGCTACCTTGTCGCCGTGGGCGGGGATAAAAACGTCGAGAGACTTGGGTAAGTGGGTCGCCATGATAACCAGGTCGGCATTGACGTCGTTGATCGCGTTAACCAGTAGGTCACTGAGGTTGGCAATGGGGTCGGTTGAGCCATACACCTTGGCGGAAACGGGGCGGCCGTGTACCGCATGGCGCTGCTGTGCGAAGGCCTCCAGCTTTTGCTGATATTCATCGGGCGTGCGGGCTACGCTATTAGGCGAGTTGGAGGTAATGCCCACGTAGGTAATGCTGGCATCGTAGTAGCGTGCCATGTCCGCGACGACCTGCAGTGCCGGCTCCAGTGTTTCCATATGAGCAAGATCTACCGGCACCATAATGTGCTGAAACATACGTAACTCCTTGGCTGCTTGTACGTATCGTTCTAGCAGTCTGTCGGACTTGATGTTGATAAAGGCATTGAGACGTAGGTCTTTCAACCATCCCTTATGTTGGTGATGGTATATGACCCTTAACCTGCCCCTCGGCTTCTACTCTGCGAGGTGATTATCCGTCGTTACCGGCTGAGCGCTACGCGCCTCAGCCCGCTGCCAACCGGTGCATCCGTTTAATGTTCCATGCCATGGTGACCAGCCGCCACTCACCGCTGACATTCTCCAGCCCTCGCAGCGAGACCTGCCGGAACCCCATCACGTGTTTAATGATCCCGAAGACCGGTTCCACGGTATGTTTACGCAACGCGTAAAGCGCTCGCCCCGCCTGTGTCTTCAAGTGGTGTGCCATTTGCTCAACAGGCTCCTTGCTCGCTGGAGTAGGCGGGTCAGCGGCAAAGCGCTCAAGGACCGGGGGATGGTGGACATCGCGCTTCATTGCTATCAGAGGCTTGATACGGTGGTCGTGGCAGGCTTGAACATTGGCAGCACTGAAGTAGCCGGTATCGGCCAGTAAGTGGTCTGGTTTTGCTAACGGTGCGGGGAGTCTCGCCAACGCCGTCAGTAGCGGCATGACCTGCTGTTTGTCGTTGGTCGCTTGGGTGACATGGGTATGAGTCACCAGCATGCTGTCAGTATCGACTGCGGCCTGGGCGTTATAGCATTGATCGAAGCCCTTGCCTGTGACCGGCATGATGCGTGACTGCGGATCAGTAAGGTTAACCTGATCTTTGTCACGCGGGCCACCTGTTGGCGGTTCAGGGTCACGTCCGCGAGGTTTCTTTCCCGTCTTCCGCTGCGCATCACGCCGTGCCACCTTTTCCTGGTAGGCCGCTTTTTCAGCGGCCTCACGCTCCTTGGCCCGAGCCTCGATCTTGGTCTTCGCTACGGCGATCGCTTCCAAGCGTGCTTCACGCCGGGCTATCTCGGCAGGAATATCCATGCCGTCGGCCGCGTCATCCTTGTCCGCCGATGCAGCCCGCTGGGTCAGCGCCTTCACCTCAGCCTTGAACTGCGCCTCCAGTTTCTTGGCATGACCATATGACAATGCCTTGTGCTTGCTGGCATTGGCGTTGAGTTTGGTGCCGTCCAAGGCGATGGTGCCGAGCGTGAGTAGCTTCATTTCTCGGGCCAGCAGCAGAACTTGAACGAACAGCTGCTCCAGTTCCGGCAGAAAACGCCGACGAAAGGTAGCCAGGGTGTCGTGATCGGGGTGGGTGTTGGCGGCCAAATAGCGAAACGCCACCGAGTCATAGGTGGCACGCTCAATCTTGCGACTGGAGACCACGCCGGTAGCGTAGCCGTAGACCAACAGGTTCAGCAGTACCGCGGGATGATGGGCCTTGGAGCCCCGGCCCGCGTAACGCCGAGTCAGGGCTGAGAGGTCCAGTTGCTCGACGACATCGACGACGAACCGCGCCAAGTGGCCATCCGGCAACCACTCGTCTACCGAAGGCGGCAGTAAGTAATCGGTCTGACGGTCCACAGGGATAAAGCGGCTCATGGCGATGTTCTCAGTTCGGGGTGACAGCGGTTAGTATCTCACGGTGCGGCGGAAAGTCCGACAGACTGCTAGGCCATTTCTTGGGAGTGAAAAGGCCACGCACCAGGGCGTGGCCTAAAAGGATGGCTACTGCGTGAGTTAGCCTTCAAGCCATTCGTTGACCATGTCCGGGTGCTCGTCCACCCACTGCTTGGCCGCCTTGTACGGGTCGTTGCCTTCTTCCTGCATCAGCATAACTTCGCCCATGTCGTCGGCGGTCCACTCGAAAGCATTCAGAATCGCGTAGGCTTCGGGCATGTCGTCTTCAAGGCCCTGACGCGCGACGGTGTTGATATGCTCGGCGCCGCCGTAGACGTTTTTCGGGTCGTCCAGGTACTTGAGATCCCAGCGGGCAAACATCCAGTGCGGCGTCCAGCCGGTGACGGCAATGCTTTCTTCATTGGCAATTGCGGATTTCAGCGCTGCGGTCATGGTGGCACCGCTGCCGCTCTGCAGGTTCAAGTCGAGATCGTATTCGTCGACGACGTTTTCAGACAGGCGCATGATGCCGGCACCCGGGTCAATACCCACGATCTGGCCGTCAAAGTCGTCGGCGTATTCGTTGAGATCGCTGATGCTGTCGGCTTCCACGTAGCTGGGCACAACGAGGCCGAGCTTGGTGCCGTCAAGGTTGGCGCCGAGGTCGTCGACCTGGTCGCCCAGTTTCTCGTTGTAGTCTTCGTGGGTGGTGGGCAGCCAGCCGGCCAGGAAGGCGTCGGTATCGCCGCTAGCAACGGATTGCCACATTACCGCGGCCGACAGCGAAGAGGTTTCGACGTTGTAGCCGGCCTGCTCAAGCACGGCTTTCATCACGTTGGTGGAGGCAACAGCGGACGCCCACTCAACGTAGGACAGCTTGACGGTGCCCTTGTCTTGGTCATCGGCTTGAACAGCGCCCGCCGTCAGGCCAGCACCGGCGAGGAGGGCCAGTGACGCCGCGCGAATGCGATAGCTCAGTAGAGATGTTGTCATAGTGTTGTCGCTCCCTGGGGATATGACGCGCGCGGTGAAGCTTGGTGAAGAGCGCACGCGTTGAGTGCTTTGTGTGACAAACGAGGAGTGTCCAAAAGCATCGGTGTACCCGAGTCGTACAGATGGCCGGTGCCTTGTTGTACTCGTGTTGTCTTGCACGCTGATATAGCTGAATACTAGTACAGCATGGCCATGAATAGACCGCGTATCAAGGCGGGCCTGATCACGCGGTTTATTCAAACAGGCCAATTTAGCGGCGCGAGCGGCGCAGCGACTGGGTCAAACGGTCGAGCAACATGGCCAGAATAACTACGGCAATGCCGGCTTCAAAGCCATCGCCCGGGCGCAAGCGCTGAATAGCGCGCCATACTTCGCTACCCAAGCCGTCGGCGCCGATCATCGCGGCGATAACCACCATGGAAAGCGCGAGCATAATGGTCTGGTTAATACCGGCCATCAGGGTCGGCAGCGAAAGCGGCAGCTGCACTTTAAACAGCTTTTGGCTGCGTGTGGCGCCGTAGGCGTCGGCAGCTTCAATCAGTTCTACCGGCACCTGGCGAATGCCAAGGGTAGTGAAGCGAATCGCCGGCGGCATGGAGAAAATCACCGTCGCGAAAATAGCCGATACCGAACCGATACCGAAAAACGGGATAGCCGGAATCAAATAGACAAACGCCGGCATGGTCTGCATGAAGTCCAAGATCGGCATACTGAGCCGGTAAAGCCGCTCGGAAAGCGCGGCGGCAATACCCACCGGCAGGGCGAAGGCCACAGCCACCAGGGTGGCGATCACCACCAGCGTCAGCGTCTCGATCATCGGATCCCAGAGCCCCAGGTTCCAGATCAGCGCCAGCCCCAGTGCGGCACCAATGCCCAGGCGATAGGACGATACGCGCCAGCACAAGAGGACAATCATGGCGAGTAGTGCCCACTGGGGTAGCCACATCAGCCCATCATTGAGGCTGTTGATACCGATTTTGGTAAAGTGCGAAATGCTCCGTGTGACGACCGAATATTCGCTGGTCAGCCAGTTAAGGCCGCCTTCGATCCATTCACCGAGAGGAATGCGTACGATGTCCATTATTGATCTCCTGCCCGTGCAAGTTCATCCAGAACGGCGCCTTTCACCACCACGCCGAGAAGGCGTTGTTCGTCGTCTTCCACGGCGATGGGGAAGCCTTTTTCGCTGAACATGGCAAACAGGTTTTGCAGTGGCTCATCCGGCTTAACGCGGCGGAAATCCTGGGTCATATAGTCAAGGACAGTGGTAGCGCCTTGATCAGCGGCCTCTTTTGCAGCGTCGACTTCAAGCAACCCCAGCAGTTTGCGGTCGCGGCTGAGCACATAAATGGAATCGATGCTGTTTTCGCGCATCTTGTGCATCACGGTGCGCGGGCCGTCGCTTTCGCGTGCGGTAGAGCGCACCGGGCGCATGGCGCTTTCTGCGGTGAGAATACGCGACATGTCTACGCCTTCGATAAAGCGGCGCACGTAGTCGTCAGCGGGGTTGGTGAGGATGTCTTCGGGCGTGCCGATCTGGACAATCTCACCATCCTTTAGCAGCACGATGCGATCGCCAATGTTGAGCGCTTCGTCGAGGTCGTGGGTGATGAACACCGTGGTTTTCTGGGTTTCGGCCTGCAGCTGAGTCAGTTCCTGCTGCATTTCCTTGCGGATCAGCGGATCCAGCGCCGAAAAGGCTTCGTCCAGCAGCAACACGCTGGCATCGTTGGCCAGCGCCCGCGCCAAACCTACGCGCTGTTGCATGCCGCCGGAAAGCTGGTTGGGGTAGGCGTCTTCCCAGCCGTCCAACCCGACCTGAGACAGCGAGTCGCGGGCAATTTTATAGCGTTCGCTTTGACTGATGCCGCGGATTTCCAGGCCGAACTCGGCGTTTTTCTGCACCGTGCGGTGCGGGAAAAGCGCAAAGTTTTGAAAGACCATTGAGAAATGCCGGCGACGGCATTCCAGGAGCTCTTTGTCGCTCAGGGTAGGGATGTTTTCGCCATCGATGACGATTTCCCCCTCGGTGGTGTCAATCAAGCGATTCAGGCAGCGAATCAGCGTGGATTTACCCGATCCGGAAAGCCCCATGATCACCAGCAGCTCACCTTCATAGACGTCAAAGTCGATGTTGGAAAGCCCCAGGGTCTGGCCAGTCTGTTCCAGTATTGCCGGGCGCTTCAGGCCTTGATTGCGCAGTTCTAATGCCTTTTTTGGATGTTTGCCAAAGACTTTACTTAAACCGCGTACCTGAATTTTGACGTTTTGTTTCTCGTCCATCGGCGATGCCTTTTTAGTGGAAAGAAAAACACGCCCCGAAAGGAAGCATGACATCAACGAACCCAACCCGAATGCACCGGGTGAGCCGCATCCTGTCGAGAACCATAAGAAAAAGGAGCATGCGATACGTGAATAGTATTACGCTTTATTATACATACATGCCGTAACCGTGTCACAAGGCGCATTTAACGGTATTTGGCCGACAGAATATCGCGACAAGGACGGGAAGAAGAAAAATAGCAGCAAAAACGCCGCCAGAATGGCGGCGCACAAGACGTATCGAGAACAGCGGAAAAGCGCAGGGGCTTTGCGGGCACAACCTAGGTTCTGTCTGAAAAGTCATGGCTGTTATGCTGTCCCTGTTGATTGAGCAGGAGACCGCTATGGCAGGCCGTTACGAACTTTCCGATCAGCGCTGGCAAGTGATCGAAGATATTGTTTCTCCGCCGCAGGCTATGGGACGCCCACGCCGGGATGATCGCCAGATGCTCAACGGCATTCTGTGGATTCTCTGCGCCGGGGCACAGTGGCGCGACCTGCCGGAGCGTTATGGTCCGTGGAAAACCGTCTATCAGCGCTTCCGACAGTGGCGTGACGACGGCACGTTCGACCACATTCTGTCCCGCCTACATCTGCGTCTGCGTGAAGATGGCTATATGGACCTCAATACTTGGATGGTGGATTCGACGTCCATCAGAGCAACCCGGTCGGCCAGCGGTGCCGGCAAAAAGGGGGGTCAATAGAACCGCTGGATCATGCACTCGGCCGCAGTCGTGGCGGGTTGACCACGAAGATCCACCTGCTGTGTGACAGCCAGGGCGTTCCCATCACATTTTCTTTGTCTGCAGGCCAGCGCGCGGATTCGACCTACTTAACGGAGCTACTGGAGAAGGTTCGATTGCCGGGGCGTGCGGGTCGTCCTCGCAAGCGCAGCCGCTATCTTGTGGCGGACAAGGGCTACGACAGCGATGCATTACGACATTACTGCACACGTTACGGTATGCGCCCGATCATCCCCAGACGGCGCATGCATCGACGCCCGAGGCCAGGCCTGCCGCATCAGTTTGATAGACCCAAATACCGTCAGCGCAACGTGGTAGAGCGTCTGTTTGGCTGGCTCAAGGAAAAGCGTCGGCTGAATACTCGCTACGACAAGCTTGCCAGCAGTTACAGAGCGATGGTCACGCTGGCCTGCATCGAACGATGTATGAGGGTCGACTTTTCAGACAGAACCTAGGGCCTGTTGACGTTTCACATTGGGAGCCACAACAAACAGCACGCCAAGGCCACCATGCTTTCGTAGTTTCGCTTGAGCTTATCGTAGCGCGTCGCAATGGCGCGATACGGTTTCAGTCGAGCAAAGGCATTCTCAACCAGATGCCGGTAGCGATATAACCCCCTGTCCAGATTGGCATTTCCTTTTTTCGAGTTACGCCTGCGTGGAATCACCGCCGCCATGCCTTTGGCCTCGATCTGCTCACGGATACGTTCACTGTCATAGCCCTTGTCAGCCACCAGCGCATCACCTGCTGGCAAGTCGTCAATCAATGCCTGGGCTTCCGTGCTGTCGTGCACCTCACCCCCGGTTATCCTGAAGGCAATCGGTAACCCATAAGCATCCACGGTCAAGTGGATCTTGCTGGTATTGCCTGCACGACTTTTGCCGATGGCTTCTGCGTCTTCCGTGGCAGCCCCTGTGCTGTCCTGATGAGCCTTGACGTAGGAGCCATCAATGAACAGCCACTCGACATCAGGATCTTCCACCAGCGTGTTGAAAATCCTCATCAGCTTTCCACTCGCTGACCAGGCGTTAAAACGCTTGTAGACCGTATTCCAGGGGCCAAACGTCTCCGGTAGATCCCGCCACGGGCAGCCGGTGCGCATCCGATACAGGATGCCTTCCACCGTGGTACGCAAGTCAGCCTTGTCATAAATACCTTGTTGAAGCAGGATAGGTTTCAGCTTCGACCAGTGTTCATCCGTGAGCATTTGTCGGGGCATGGCAGGCTTGCAGTTTGTTGGCGTAGGAACCTTTATTCTGCGAGCTTGCCCCTATCCTGCCAATACCCCTGCCATGAAACGTCAACACGCCCTAGTATCTGGCCGACCAGCCCAACGTAAAGGTGCGGCCCTGCCCCTGATAGTCGAACAGGTATTTCGGCCCGTAAGTGGGCGAATAGAACATGGCGGCACGCTGCCCCCATACGGTGGAGTAACTTTCGTCCAGCAGGTTATCCACTCCCAGGCTGAACTTGCCGAGTCCGGTTTGCTGGCTCATGCCAAGATCAAGAGTCGTGTAGCCGTCGATTTCGTGGTCGCTGTCGTCTTCCAGATCAAACGCGTGGTTGGCCTGCAAGCGCACCGATCGCTCGTAGTTGGTCCAGCCAACAAAGGCCGTGGCTGAAGACAGCGAGGCATAGCGTGCATCGCGTTTGTCCCAGCTACCGTTGTTTTTTTGCTCCGAGCGCACCAGATGCAGCGTGCCGCCGGCTTCAAAACCGTGATCAAAGTAGCGAGTGAGCGCGCCTTCAAAACCATAGTCGCGCTTTTTCTCATCGACGACGGAAACGCTCAGGTCGTCGGCATTTTCCACGACTTTGTCCGACCATGCGTAGTAAACGGCGGCCTGCCCCGTCCAGTTGGCGTCGCGGTAGCGCATGCCCAGCTCTACCTGATCGGTCTTGATGGCCGACAGCGGGTTGGCACCCACGCTCACTCCCGGTGCCTTGCCGTAATACTTGGCGGGGTCGGGCAGCTCAAAGCCCTGGCTGTAGCGCAGCCAGGTTTGCGTGGCGCCAAAGTCGTAAAGAGCGCTGGCGTTAAGCAGGGTGGCATCGTAGTCGTTCTTGCCGCCGGGGATCAGCACGCCGGTTCGCGCACCGGTGGCGGGGTTGTAGCGGCGCTTGGTGAAGTCGTCCACGTCGACGTCCATGTGTTGCTGGCGCACGCCGGCGGCAAGCTTGAGCGCGTCGGTGGCCTGCCAGTCGCCCTGAACAAAGCCTGACAGGCCGTCGACCGAATAGCCGGGGTAGCGCTCTTCGGTACGCGACTCGGCCTGCACCAGCCCGCCGCTGGCATCGGAAGAGGGTAGGTCGAAAAACATCTGATCGGCGTCGAAAGTTTCGCGATCCACGTCCACGCCGTAGGTCAGGCTGACGCTATCGGTCAGGTCGGCGTCAAATAGTGCCTTGATGCCGCTGACGTCGGTATTTTGCTTGGATGCGGCAAACTCAATGCCGTAACGCCCTTGGCTGGGCAACGGGCGCGTATACGGAAAGGCCTGAAAACTGGCTTCTTCTTCGCGGTGAAACGCTTGCAGATAAAAGTTCTGCCCCAGCAAGTTGCCGTTGTGGTACTGGGCGTTGAGCATTTTGCGGTCCGTCGCCGGATCGCGATCCGAGGCGTAGCCGTCACGAATCTCGGCATCGCCAAGGCTGGGCTGTGGCGCCTTGTCGATGTTGGGGAAATACACGCCGCGATTCCCTTCGTAGCCCGAGCGATACACCTGCGCGCCCAGTTCCAGCGTTTGCTCGTCGGCCAGCTGAAAGGTCAGGTTGCCGGTAACGTCGATACGGCGGTTGTCCTGCAGGTCGGTCTGGGCGATATCCGGGAAAATCTCGTCGCCGTTACCGTCATAGGTGCGGCCGTTGTCTTCATAGGCCACGCCCAGATACCCCTGCACCCGCTCGTTACCCGCACTGACCGACTGCGCCACTCGGGTTTTCAGGTCATCGCCGGCATTAAAACCGCTGGTGGTGCTGATCTGGGTATGCCAGTTGGGGCGGCCGGCTTCACCCTTATGGGTAATGATGTTGACGATACCGCCGGTAGCGCCGCCGCCGTACAGGCTGCTGGCGCCGGAAAGCACTTCGACCCGCTCGATGTTGAACGGGTCGATGGCATCAAACTGGCGCGACAAGCCCCGGGAGCTGTTCAGCGACACGCCGTTGATCAGCACCTGCACGCTGCGCCCGCGGAGGTTCTGGCCAAAGTTGGTGCGCCCTTGTGGCGCCAGATCCATACCCGGCACCAGCCGGCCAAGCGTGGTCTTGAGGTCGGCGCCGGTTTCCAGCTGCTGCTTTATCTCATCACCTTCCACGACCCACACCGCGCCGGGAATCTGGCTGATCTGCGACGGTGTGCGCGAGCCCACTACCACCATGGTGTCCTGCGCTTCTTGCGCCTGAAGGCCAAACGCAGCGGTGCCGGCAAGCATCGCTGCGCCGATGGAGAATCGTTTTTTCATGCTGGAATCCCTTGCTGGATAACGACCATGCTCTGCTCAGTGAGCGGGTTTAGTGGTTAGTCGGCGCAAAGGGTAGCGGGATCATTCGTGATAATCAATAATACTGATTATCATTAACTTTATTGGTCGCATCTTTCCAGCATGAGCAAGTTCACTCCTCGCGCTGCAGAAACGCCTCAAACGTTACGGGAATATCGCGTTTAATTTCGCCGTAGCCCAGCAGCGCGAGCACGCTGCGGCCCACCGAGTCGGCTCTGACTTCCTGACTATCAAGCGTGAGCGGCTCGGCCTGAGTCACCCGTATGGTTGCTTCATCAAGGCGAATAAAGCGCAGCTTGATCGGCGCTTGCTGCCCCTTGGCGTGAAACACGAGGGTGTCTACCAGTGTGCTGCCTACGGGCAGCGCCGCCAGGCGCTGGGTATCTACCGTTGTCGTCAGCGTGGCAAGCGTGGTGTCGGCCAGCCCTGCAAGCCAGGGCTGCAGCGTCTCGAAGCGCTCCAGCGTATCGAGCTGGTTCAAGCGCAGCGGCAGGCGTAGCGTACCGTCATCCGCCACGCGCCCGGAAAGGCCGCTTAGCTGATGCTGATGCGCGGTCTCGCCGCTAGCGGTCAGCTCGGTAATCGTCACACCCATGTGCGACTCTGACGGTATCAGCGTCCAGCTCGCCTGCGCCGGCAATGCCAGGCTCAAGCACGCTACGCCTAACGCACAGGCCAAATGGCAGGTCTTCTTCAACATACGCAAGCTCCTTATCAATTGGATCGGTCACCGGATGCTGTCTGAAAAATCGACGAGTACCGACACTTTTCAGCTGAAGTCTAGCCTCGGTTTCCCGCATCCGGTATCATACGCCTCCGCACGAGGGGCCCATAGCTCAGTTGGTTAGAGCAGAGAACTCATAATTCTTTGGTCGTAGGTTCAAGTCCTACTGGGCCCACCATTTGTCTTAATGACAGATATTCAATGACAAAACCCGCCTTGTGCGGGTTTTGTTGTTTTTGGGGCAGCCAAGGTCTGCCGGGGAAGTTGGCCATGGTGAGACACTGCCACACACCGGCCATCTGCCAACCCCCTCACCAAAACCAGCGCTTCAGGGTTTGCCGTGCCTGTTCGGCATGCTCTTCTTTGATGTGTACGGCGACGATGCCGATGGCGGCTGCCATTACGCCCAAATCATCCGTATAGCCCAGCACCGGCGTGAAGTCGGGCAGCGCATCGATGGGCGATATGAAATATCCCAGCGCGCCGTAAATGGTGGTTTTGGCCCAGGTGGGCGTATCCGGGTCCTGGGCCGCGTAGTACAGCTTCAAGGCCTGGATAATTGTGCCTTCCCCTGCCTTTTTGGCGTACTGAGAGATTTTCTTCCAGAAGCCTTCTTCCGAGTAATCCCGCTCGTGCTGCTGGATGTCGTCCGCCGTCTCGTGGCTCATGTCTTCGGCAGCGGAGGGGCCTTGCGTAGTGGAGTGGTTGCGGCGCATGGGATGTCTCCGGGTATGACAAAACGCAGATGCTGCTGACAAGGCAGCTTCAGGTCATAAGTCGCTGACTGCAAGCGGCACGGCAAATATTGGCAGGTGCGTGCGGCGGCCGCCTTTGCAGGCAGGGGATGTGCCTTGGCGTTTACTTTCTGGCAGCAGGTTTTTGACGTAAAATGCGCGGTTTTCCAGCATATTTTCCGGCGGTGGTCGTTCGTTGCCGGGATGTTTTATGCGCTGTCGCGAAGGCCTTGAATCAATCGCATGCTTGATCTTTACCCAGGCAGGGGAGGCCGGGCCTGCTTGAGGGAGTTGTTATGAAAGAGTCACCGGCCAAGCCGCCAAAGCCCGGCGCGCGTAACGTGCTGATGTTTGTGTTGCCCTCATTGCTGGGGATTTTCCTGTTCATGACGCCGGTGAGCTACCAGGGCGATCTCACCATCATGATCGCGGTGCTGGCAAAAAGCCTGCAGGCGCTGTTGGACGGCGCGCTGCCGAGCATTGTCACGGCGTTGATCGTGGTCTCGGCGGTGTTTTCGCTGCTGGTTAAGCTGCTCAGGCCAACATCGGTGCTTGAACACCCCTTTTTGAACACCCTGTTCAATATCAGCCCGGTGTGGCTTGCCAGCCGGCTGGTGGGCGCGGTGTTTGTGGTGTTGGTTTACGCGCAGGTGGGGCCCGAGCTTCTGTACGGCGCTGACACCGGCGGCCTGGTGCTCCATGACCTGTTGCCCGTACTGTTTGCGGTGTTTGTGTTTGCTGGCCTGCTGCTGCCGCTGCTGCTGGACTTTGGCCTGCTGGAGTTTATTGGCACCTTGCTCACCGGCATCATGCGGCCGGTATTTCGCCTGCCCGGGCGCTCCGCGGTGGACTGCATGGCCTCGTGGCTTGGCGACGGCAGCGTGGGCATACTGCTCACCAGCAAGCAGTACGAAAGCCATCATTATACCCAGCGCGAAGCCGCGGTGATTGGCACCACGTTTTCGGCGGTGTCGATCACCTTTAGCCTGGTGGTGCTCGCTCAGGTAAGGCTGGAGCACCTGTTCTTGCCGTTCTACTTTGCGGTGTGCCTGGCAGGCGTGGTGGCCGCTATTGTGGTGCCGCGCCTGCCGCCGCTGCGCTGGAAAAAGGACACCTTTATCAACGGCGAACCTCGCCCGGCCGGCAGCGAAGCCACCCCGGCGGGCTATTCGCGGCTAAGCCACGGCTACGCCCTGGCGCTTGCCCGGGCCAGCAGGATAGACAGCCTGGGGCTGGTGGTGCGTACCGGCGTTCACAACGCGCTGGACATGGTGCTGGGCGTGCTGCCCGTGGTCATGGCGTTTGGCACCACGGCGCTGATCATCGCCGAAACCACGCCGCTGTTTGGCTGGCTTGGGCTGCCGTTTGTGCCGCTGCTGGAATGGCTGGGCATCCCCGAGGCCGCCGCCGCTTCGCAAACCATGGTGGTAGGCTTTGCCGACATGTTTATTCCGGCGATTTTGGCAAGCTCCATCGAAAGCGAGATGACGCGGTTTGTGATTGCCGCGCTCTCCGTCACCCAGCTGATCTATATGTCGGAAGTGGGTGCCTTGCTGCTGGGCAGCAAGGTGCCGGTCAACGTGGTTGAGCTGTTCGTGATTTTTCTGCTGCGTACCCTGGTCACTCTGCCGGTGATCGCGCTGGTGGCGCATATGGTGTTTTAGGCGCCGGGGCCGGGCGCTGCCGCTCACCATGAATGAAACTAATATTGACCATGAGTATCTCCAGTTTGCCTTGTGCACGGCCGGGCTGGATACTCCTTCCCATTGTTACAGCCGTGGCGCACCCCGCCGAGCGCTGGCCCGCTACATCGCGCCGCAGGGCTGCTCCACAGACAGTTGCCCTGGATTCATGTTTCAGGCACCAGGATGGTCATTTCCCATGAGCAAAGATTTCGCATTTTCGATCAAGAGTATCCGCTTCGATGAAAACTATCGGCCGGCGGACGCTACCCGCATCACCACCAATTTTGCCAATCTGGCCAGAGGGGAGGTGCGTGAAGAAAATTTGCGCAATACCCTGAAGATGATCGACAACCGCTTCAACGCCCTGGCGAATTGGGATAACCCCAACGGCGACCGCTACGCCGTGGAGCTGAATATCATTTCGGCGGAAATGGCCGTGGACGAAACCGCCGAAGACAGCGACCTGCCGCTGATCGAGATTTTGAAAGTCGATATTCTCGACAGGGAAAACGGCGAGCGCATCGAGGGGATTACGGGCAATAATTTTTCTTCCTACGTGCGGGATTACGACTTCAGCGTGGTGCTGAAAGAGCACAACGAAGGCCGGGACTCCTTCAGCGTCCCGAGTGATTTTGGCGTGCTGCACGGCCGTCTGTTCAAGGCCTTTTTGAACTCTGATGCGTACAAGGAGAACTTTAACAAGCCGCCGGTGATCTGCATCAGCGTATCCAGCACCAAGACCTACTACCGCACGGACAATGTCCACCCGGTGCTGGGCGTGGAGTACCGCCAAGAAGAAGACTCCCTGACCGATGCGTACTTCAACGAGATGGGCATGCGGGTGCGGTATTTCATGCCGCCGGGCAGCGTTGCGCCGTTGGCGTTCTATTTCACCGGCGACCTGCTCAGCGACTACACCAGTCTTGAGCTGATCAGCACCATCAGCACCATGGATTCCTTCCAGAAGATCTATCGTCCGGAAATCTACAACGCCAACTCGGCGGCAGAAGCCGTCTACCAGCCGAGCCTGGAGGCACCGGACTATTCGCTGACTCGTATCGTTTATGACCGGGAAGAGCGCAGCCGGCTGGCGACCGAACAGGGCAAGTTTGTTGAAGAAAACTTCATCAAGCCGTATCGGCATGTTCTTGAGCAGTGGTCGGCAAGCGTTGCTCTTTGAACCTTGAGTTCAGTACCCATTCATCACGAGGTCTTCCATCATGGCAAAACTGTTACCCACGTCGACCGCCGGCAGCCTGCCCAAACCGTCCTGGCTTGCGCAGCCGGAGGTGCTGTGGTCCCCCTGGAAACTGCAGGATGAAGCGCTGGTAGAAGGCAAGCAGGACGCCCTGCGCCTGGCGCTGCACGAACAGCAGCACGCGGGTATCGACATCGTCAGCGACGGCGAGCAGTCGCGCCAGCACTTTGTCACCACCTTTATCGAGCATCTCAACGGCGTCGACTTCGATAAGCGCGAAACCGTCAGAATCCGCAACCGCTACGATGCCAGCGTCCCGTCAGTGGTGGGTGAGGTATCCCGGCAAAAGTCCGTGTTTGTGGAAGACGCCAAGGTTTTACGCGGGCAAACCGACCAGCCGATCAAATGGGCGCTGCCCGGCCCCATGACCATGATCGACACCCTGTACGACGGCCACTATAAAAGCCGTGAGAAGCTGGCGTGGGAGTTTGCCAAGGCGCTCAACGAAGAAGCCCGCGAGCTGGAAGCGGCGGGCGTGGATATTATCCAGTTCGACGAGCCGGCGTTTAACGTCTTCTTTGATGAGGTGAACGACTGGGGGATCGCTACCCTGGAAAAAGCCATTGAAGGCCTGAAGTGCGAAACCGCCGTCCACATCTGCTACGGCTACGGCATCAAGGCCAATACGGATTGGAAAAAATCCCTCGGCTCCGAGTGGCGTCAGTACGAAGAAGTGTTCCCCAAGCTGCAAAAATCCGGCATCGATATCGTCTCGCTGGAATGCCAGAACTCCCACGTGCCCATGGAGCTGATTGAGCTTATCCGCGGCAAGAAGGTGATGGTCGGCGCGATTGACGTGGCCACCCAAGACATCGAAACGCCGGAAGAAGTCGCCAATACGCTGCGCAAGGCGCTTCAATTTGTCGACGCCGAGAACCTCTATCCCACCACCAACTGCGGCATGGCCCCGCTGCCGCGCCACGTGGCCCGCGCCAAGCAGCAAGCGTTGAGTGCCGGTGCGGAGATCGTCAGAAAGGAGCTTGCCGGCTAAGCCAGCTCCAGACTCTTCAGGGCGGGTGCAGAGCCCTTGCCCTGCACCCGCCCCCGGCGCTGTGTATCATGTAGCCCTTTTGTCATTTTTGCGCGGCCACCACGGCCGCGCGGCAGGCACGGTAAAGGGGAAGGCACGGTGAATACGGAAGACCACTCTCAGCTGGCGGCGTTTATCTGGTCCGTGGCGGACCTTTTGCGCGGTGATTTCAAGCAGTCCCAATACGGCCGCGTGATTCTTCCGCTGACGCTGCTGCGTCGTCTGGAATGCATACTCGAACCCTCTAAAGACAAAGTGCTCAGCGCCGCCCAAGCCCATCAAAACAAACCCGATACGGTGCGCGACCAGCTGTTGCTGCGCGAGGCCGGTCAGCCTTTCTTCAACGCCTCGCCGCTGACGCTGGGCACGCTGTCTCCGACCCAAACCGCCGACGACCTGATGAGCTACGTGCGCTCGTTCAGTGCGGATGCGCGCGAAATCTTCGAGCACTTCGAGTTCGACAACTACGTCCAGCAGCTCGACGCCGCCAACCTGCTGTATCAGGTGGTGCAAAGCTTCGCCGCCACCGACCTAAGCCCCGAGCGGCTGTCCAACTACGGCATGGGGCTGGTGTTTGAAGAGCTGATCCGCAAGTTTGCCGAAAGCTCCAACGAGACCGCGGGGGAGCACTTCACCCCGCGCGACGTGGTCCACCTGACCACCTCGCTGGTGCTCACCGGGCAGGACGACAAGCTCAAAAGCGGCGGCATCGTCACCGTGTATGACCCTACCGCGGGCACCGGCGGCTTTTTGTCCGAAAGCGACGCCTACATGCAGCAGATCAGCGGCGGCATGAGCGTCTCGCTCCACGGCCAGGAGCTTAACCCCGAGTCCTACGCTATCTGCAAGGCCGACATGCTGATCAAGGGGCAGGCGGTCCAGCGCATCAAGCTGGGCAACACGCTGTCTGACGACCAGCTGGCGGGTCAGCCGTTTGATTTCATGCTGTCCAACCCGCCGTTCGGCGTGGACTGGAAGAAGGTCCAGAAAGGCGTGGTCGACGAGCACAAGCATAGAGGCTATGACGGCCGCTTTGGCCCGGGTCTGCCGCGCGTCTCCGACGGCTCGCTGCTGTTTCTCATGCACCTGGTGAGCAAGATGCGCCCCCGGCAAGAGGGCGGCTCGCGCATTGGCATCATCCTCAACGGCTCGCCGCTGTTTACCGGCGGCGCGGGCAGCGGCGAGTCAGAAATCCGCCGCTATCTGCTGCAGCACGATATGGTCGAGGCTATTGTCGGCCTGCCTACGGACCTGTTCTACAACACCGGCATTGCCACCTACATCTGGGTGCTTTCGAATAACAAACCTGCCGCGCGCCGGGGCAAGGTGCAGCTGATCGACGCCACCGCCCGGGGCAGCAAAATGCGCAAGTCGCTGGGCAGTAAGCGCCACTTTATCGCCGAGCGCGACCTCGATGAGATCGTGCGCCTCTACGGCACCTGTCAAGAAAGCGAAGAGAGCAAGCTGTTCCCGGTGGAAGCCTTCGGCTACCGCCGCATTACTGTGGAGCGCCCGTTGCGCTTGAGCTTTCAGGCAAGCGCCGAGCGCCTGGCGCGGCTTGACGAGCAAAAGCCCGTGCAAAAGCTTGCTGATCCCGAACGCAACGCGCTAACCGCCTGTGCAAGCCTGAATGATGCGCAAGTGTTCACCAACCGCGAGGCGTTTCTCAAGGCACTAAAGGCCGCCTTTGCCGAACACCTGCCGGCCGGCATGAAAGTCGGCGCGCCGCTGCAAAAGGCCGTGCTTGCCGCCCTTGGCGAGCGCGACCCCGAGGCCGACATCTGCCGCGACAAACAGGGCAACCCCGAACCCGACACCGGCCTGCGCGACCACGAAAACGTACCGCTGGGCGAGTCAGTGTTTGATTACTTCGAGCGCGAAGTGAAGCCCCACGTACCCGATGCCTGGATCGACGAAGACAAGCGCGACGCGTTGGACGAGCGCCTCGGCATCGTCGGCTTCGAGATCCCGTTCAACCGCCACTTCTACATCTTCGAGCCCCCGCGCCCGCTGGAAGCTATCGACGCCGACCTCAAAGCCTGCACCGACCGCATCAAGCAGATGATCGAGGAGATGGCGGTATGATGTCTACTGGCCACGTAAAATACGTATTGACAATGAAAGGGCTGTGCCCCAATATCCCGGCTAACACACCCGCCATGCCTCTCGATGAAGCACACTTTGGCGGGTTTTTTGTGTCTGGAGGTCGTGCATGAGCGATTTCCACAAGCCTGCGCACAGCATTGAAGAGCAAGTCACGACGCTACGCAGCCGTGGCCTAGCAATGCCCGACGAGGCTCGGGTGCGTCACTACTTGGCCAATATCAGTTATTTTCGCCTTTCAGCCTACACGCGCCCTTTCTACCAGCCAGGGCTCCAGGAGCATCGTTTTTTGGAGGGCACTTCTTTCGATGATGTGCTGAGGCTCTATGTCTTTGATCGAGAACTTCGCTTGCTGCTGCTTGATGCCATCGAACGGCTTGAGGTCGCACTGCGCGCCCAGTTGACTAATACTTTAGCGGAGCACCATGGCCCTCACGGCTACCTGAATCCGGACATCTTTGACACCCGATACAACCATGGATGGCTGTTGGAGAAGCTGGAGAACGCGGCCAAGGGGCGAGAGACCGAGACCTTTCTAGCGCACTATCGCAAGAAGTACCGTGAAGCCCCAAATCAGCCGCCGATCTGGATGGCGGTGGAATTATTGACTTTCAAGGAGGTCTCGACGCTAGTGGCGAAACTGCGGCTGCCCGAGGATACCCAGCGCCTTGAGGGACATTTTGGCTGGAAGATGCCGGTACTAAGATCCTGGTTTCGAAGCTTGTCCGACCTGCGCAACGTTTGCGCGCATCATGGCCGCGTATGGAACCGTGAATTTGGTAGTCGCCCCGAGATGCCGAGAAAGATCCCGGCCGATTGGCCGAGTATTCCAGACAATATCGAGACTGGGGCTCAACAATATCCTAAGCAGCGCCTTAATCCGAAAAGACGCCTGTATCTACAGCTCGTGGTGATTGAATCGCTGATGCAAGTCGTATCGCCTGCTAGCCAGTGGGCCGAGCGGCTGGTGATACTTCTGGATCGTTATCCTCAGTTCTCACGTCCGCACATGGGTTTCCCTGGCCATTGGGACACGGAGCTTTTTTGGCGAGAAGCAGTAATGAGCGCAAGGGAGGGGGCAAAAATATGAGTTTTACAGGATACCCCGAGTACAAAGACTCCGGTGTCGAGTGGCTGGGCGCGGTGCCGGTGCATTGGCAAGTTCAACCGCTTAAGCGGCAATGCAATGTTATGCCGAGTAATGTTGATAAGAAGTCGGTAGAAGGGGAACGGACAGTCCTGCTGTGTAACTATACTGATGTATATTACCATAGTGAAATCGTCCAAGGTATGTGCTTCATGAAAGCCACAGCCTCAGAAGGACAGATTGAAAAATTTTCCCTTCAGAAAGGCGATGTTATTTTCACTAAAGACTCTGAATCATCAGACGACATAGCTATTGCTGCACATGTCCCCGAAACGCTTCCTGGGGTAGTATGTGGTTATCATTTGTCCATTGTTAGACCCCACTTTTCTATCTTTGGTCAGTTTTTGAAGCATTATTTTGATTCTGCTTCTGCCAAGTTTTACTTCAACATTTCTGCAAACGGTTTAACACGTGTAGGCCTCGGTCAGTATGCGTCAGACAATTTGCCAATCCCTTTGCCTCCCTTAGAAGAGCAAGGGCGTATCGCCGCCTTCCTCGACCACGAAACCGCCCGCATCGACGCGCTGATCGCCGAGCAGCAGCGCCTGATCAAGCTGCTCAAGGAAAAGCGCCAGGCGGTGATTTCCCACGCCGTGACCAAAGGCCTCGACCCCGACGCACCGATGAAAGACTCCGGCGTGGAATGGCTGGGTGACGTGCCGGCGCATTGGGAGGTGAAGCCGCTGAAGCGAGCTATTAACTCGGTGGAGTCGGGTACAAGTGTCAACGCGGCTGATGTTCCAGCAGCTCAAGGTGAGTTAGGCGTGCTGAAGACCAGTTGCGTTTATAAGGGATGGTTTGATTGGCGTGAAAATAAAACGGTTAATCGAGAGGACTTAGGACGGGTCTCTTGCCCGGTGCGTGAAAATACACTGATTGTTAGCAGGATGAACACACCCGATTTAGTTGGGTCTGCTGGTCTGGTGCTTGATGCCCCAGCTGGTATTTATCTGCCAGATAGATTATGGCAGGTTTCGTTAGAGGAAATGTATAGCTCCAAATACTATTACTTTTTCACACGCACGCCCGCTTATCCCGCCTTATTCACCGGGCTGAGACAGAAAAGAAGATGGCGAGCAGTTTCTCTTGTAGAATCAATATGTTCCTAACCGAACTTGACTCAAGAGGACCACTCGCCATGGGTGAAAGCCTATCCCCCTGGACCCCGTCATGCAACGGGTCCATCCGCGTCGAGCTCAGCGGCCATCGCACCACCAGCGACAGCGGTGCTTTGCTGTTGCGTGAAGCCCTCGACAACAGCGGCATGATCGATGCGCTGGACGACCATCTGGTCGATCATCGCGACCCGGATCGCGTCCGCCACTCGTTAGCCAGCCAGCTGCGTACCCTGGTGCTGCAGCGTTCGATGGGCTGGATCGACCTCAGCGATACCGACACGCTCCGCCGTGACCCGCTCTGGCAGCTAGCCTGCAGTGATGCCCGCGGGACAACGCCGTTGGCTCAGGACCGGCCATCTCAAGCGACGCTGTCGCGGCTGCTGACGTGCCTGGGCCGCGACGACAATATCGATACCGTGCATGAGGGCCTGCTGCGGCTGGCGGTCTGGCGACTGACCTCGCTGAACGGCGGCGAACGCCCCGAGCATCTGACGCTGGACATCGACGGCTTGCCGATCGACGTTCACGGCCACCAGGGCGGTTCGGCGTTTCATGGACTTTACGGGGCCAGAATCTACTCGCCTTTGGTGGCCTCGCTGGCAGAGACCGGCGACATGGTGGGCGGCCTGCTGCGTGAAGGTAACGCCGGCCCAGCCGAGAATGCCGATACCTGGATCCCACATCTGGTGCGGCGACTCAACGAGAGCACCGGGGCCAAGGTCAAGGTGCGCATCGACGCCGGCTTCACCGACAACGACACGCTTGAGGCGCTGGAAGATCGCGACATCGAGTATCTGGGCCGGTTGCGCAGTCATACGGGCCTGCAGACACTGGCAGCGCCACATCTGAAGCGGCCACGCGGCCGGCCCCCCGAGCAACCTCGGGAATGGTGCCATGACCTGGCGTACCAAGCCGGTACCTGGCCGGCGCCGCGGCGCGTGGTGCTGGTGGTACAAGAGCGGCCCGATGATCTGCTGCTGCATGCCTTCTTTTTGGTCACCAATCTCGGCAAGTTCGACTGGCCGCCGGAAAAGGTCCTGGCGCTTTATCGCAAGCGCGGCAGCGCCGAAGCCCACATGGGCGAGGTGAAGTCGTCGCTCGATATGCATCTCTCCTCGACTGATCGCGGTGTCTCCACCGTCCAGGACGTCATGGCCCGCAACGAGGTAAACCTGCTGCTGACTCTCTGCGCTTATCAGGTGCTACACGGGCTGCGTTGCCTGTTGGAACGACAGACCCGGCAGGGCTGGAGCCTGAAGCGGATGCGCGAGCAGGTGCTCAAGGTGGCCGCCACGCTGACAGTGCACGCCCGGCGCATCACCGTGCACCTCGGCGATGCCGCCGATAAATGGTGGCCATCTTTACTGAAAGGGTTGCCGCGGCTGACGGCATTGACCTGACACGTCGCATTACTCAGCCTTTTCCAGCAGACAAAACGGCCACTATGGAGGCCGACGACCACGGCTGCGCCGTCACTCGAAACCAATGAACTTCAGTTATAAATATCACGGCATTGATACGATAAAGCTATGTGCTAATCGGCTACTCAGCGACCGTATGACATAAAAGCCGGTCGGTCCCGGTCACCACGGGACGTAAAACGCTCGTTCGGCGTCCTGATGAATAAGGCGGGTTAATAGGTCGATTAAGGTCGATCGTGAAATTCACTGCGCGGTTTTTTTACCGCTTTATCATACATTGAACAGGGGTTTCCATAGAGAATCTACATGGTATTCAGCGAACTCGAAGAGAAGAAAATTCAAAAAGCCGCGGCAGTATTTCTGGAAGCGTGTCGGCCGCCCGTGCATATCCGCTCGCAGTTAGATATTGACGTTCGCATTGCTGGCCAAAACGTGCAGGTTGTCGAGCTTCGCCCGGACATCCGCGAGCCTTCCAGAATTATCGAGTTACCGGTGGCAAAAGCCACCTACGTAAAAAAGCATCAATGCTGGAAACTCTACTGGATGCGCAGCGATCTAAAGTGGCATTCGTACACGCCCAAGCCCGAGGCACGCTCCGTTGAGGAGGTTTTTGCCGTGGTGAATGCCGACGAAAACGATTGTTTTTTCGGCTAGGAGGGCTAGTTTAGGGTCCCAATGCTTGCCTTCAAGAGCTCTCATCGAGCCGCGGGATTCTTGAACTCAGCATACATCTCGGCAAGGAGCACCGTATGTACTACATAGATGGCCCCGATGCGCTGCTGTGGGACGAGTACAAATACCGCCACGATCATATTTGGCAAAAGCTGTTTCAGATCACCATCGCCGTGGTGGTGCTGGGCGCGGTGCCGTACCTCAAGCCTGAAATTACCCAGGTGTTGAAAGGCTGGATTCTTATCGCGCCGCTGCTGGGCAGCATGCTGGCCTTGATCACGCTTGCGCTGATGCATTTTGAGCTGACGCTGTTTGCCAAAATTGCCGCGGCGCACCGCGCCCACCAGGAAGAAGCCGGCATTGTGCAGCACAGCCGGCGCAACTATTTCCGCTATCTGGTGCTGACCTACGTAAGCTTTTTGCTGCTGGTGAGCTTTGCCAACATTGCCGTGGTGCGCCTGCTGTGGCTGTAGCCGGGCTGAAGCGGGTGCTTACTCGCCGTGTTCCTTTGCGTAGGCGTCGAAGGCTTGTGTGAGAATTTCCCGGGCGTCGCTTGCGTCGCCAAAGCCGTCAAGCTGGATGTCGCCGCCGTCGGGGAGGTTTTTGTAGACGCGGAAAAAGGCGTTCAGGCGCTCGGCGTCCATCTTCGGCAGGTCGGCCATTTCCTTGATGTCGGCGTAGGTCGGGTCCACGTCGCTTGCCGGCACCGCAATGATCTTGTCGTCGGCTTCGCCGTCGTCAATCATGCGCAGCACGCCGATGGCGCGGGCCTTGATGACCGCACCGGGGTAGATGGCGTCCCGGGTGATGACCAGCGCGTCCAGCGGGTCGTTGTCGCCGCCGGTGGAGCTGGTGATTGAGCCGTAGTTGGCCGGGTAGCGCACCGGCATCGAAACGTAGCGGTCGACGATCAGCTGGCCGTTGTCGGCGTTGATTTCGTACTTGGTGAAGCTGCCGGCGGGGATTTCGTTGACCACGTGAAAGGTGTCCGGGGCGTCGTCGGTCTGGGGGTAGTCGAACACGTTCTGGGCGTGGGCGGCAGAGGCGGCGAGCAGGCCGGCGGCCGGGGGCAGCGTACGGCGAGAGACGTTAACTGCGTGCCATGACGCCCTGATGACAGCCGGTTCTCGGCTTACGGGCACTCCGGCGGTTCGGGGCTGGCGGATAAGCCAAGCTTGGTAAACCATGCCGTGGCATTGCCGCCGGTATTGTCGCCATCGCTCATCAGGGCGAGGCCGTCGATGCTGTCCGGGCTGCTTCCGAAGAGCCGTTGATAGTCGTCGCGGATATCCCGCACTTCGGCCACCCATTCGCCCACGCGGGCTTTGCCACTTTGCAGGGCCAGCAGCTGGGCGCGTGAGGTAAAAGCGTTGGGCCAGCTTGTGCCGGCCGGCTGGCTTGAGGCCCACACGTAGTTCACCGATTCCACTTGCCAGGGCAGCAGCCCCGTTTTGCGGGCTACATAGACCCTGGCCGGGTAATCGTCACCGGATTTTTGCGTTTCGTCGAGGCCTTTATAGATGCCCGATACCTGCCAGCACCAATGCAGGTAAGGCGTTTTTCCAAGGTCGATCTCGCGTTCCAGGTATTTGGCCGAGGCCTGTTTTTGGGCGCTGGCCTGGAGGAGTGGGGTGCCTTCCCGCTCGACGACTCGATAGCCGGTTTCTCCCTCGAAGGAGCGTGTCGGCCAGGCATTGATCTCGTACGGTGAGAACGTCAGGTCATCTTCCGCAATGACGGGAGCTGCCAGTAGCATTATCAGGCAGCAGGGGTAAAAGGGTTTGATCATGATTCACTCACTTGGCGAGAAGAAGTGGGGCGGTGGCGTGGCTCAGCACGTGGAAGATGCTGAACCGCACGTTCAATCAGTTACGTACAAACAGTCACGCAAAAACAGTGTAGCGGGGTGAGCTTGGCAGCGCCGGCTTTCCGCGTACGGCGAGCGGTATTTATCCTGCAAGCTACCTTCGGCGCTGTGTATCATGTGGCCCTTTTGCCATTTTCAGCATTTACGTGAGTGCGGCTGCATCGTCAATGAAGCTTCTCCGAGAATGCCACTTCTCAGGAGGTGCTAATGCTCGTTGAGCCGCGCGCGACCGATTAATCGAAGGAAGGCTCATGATTCAGGGACGCAGTATTCGACTTTTTCTGGTGGATGGCACGCCCAACGGCCTGCTTACCGCGGAGATCATGAACTGGACTGGCCGCGTGCTCACTAGCCCGCGCAGCAAGCTTAGTGAGCTAGTGCAGCGTCCGGAGTGCGGACGCACCGGAATTTACTTCCTTATCGGCCCTGACCCCGAGAATAGCCTGCGGCCGTTGATTTACATCGGCGAAAGCGACGACGTCGGCACGCGGCTCAAGCAGCATAACCGCCCGGAAGACAAGGGTGGCAAGGACTTCTGGGAGAAAGTGTGCCTGGTGACCAGTAAAGACCAGAACCTCACCAAGGCACACGTCAAATATTTGGAAAGCCTGCTGATCCAGAGTGCTGGCCAAATCGGCCGCTGCAGGCTGATGAATGGCACCGCCCACGAATACATCAGTCTGCCTGAGTCGGATCGTGCCGATATGGCATTCTTTGCGGAGCAGATCCGCACCGTGCTGCCGGTGCTGGGGTTGGATTTTCTGCGCGAGACAGCCCGTCCCTCAAGAGAACCTGAAGCGACGCTAGCGACGGAACCCGAGGTGTCCCCCCATTTCACCTTGGAAGTGCCGCGGCACGGCATCCGTGCCACAAGCCAGGAAATTGACGGTGAATTTTACGTCTTCAAAGGCTCCCTGGCCCGTGGTGCCTGGGCCGGTACTGAGCGTGGCTATCAGAGCCTCTATAATCAGCTTTGCGAGGATGGGGTGCTGACGGAAAGTAACGGTACGAAGATCTTCAACGTAGATCAGAGTTTTAACAGCCCCAGTGCAGCTGCTGCGGTAGTGTCGGGCCGTAGCGCCAACGGACGGACTTCCTGGAAGACGGAAGAAAGCGGTTTGACCTACGGCGACTGGCAGGACCAGCAGGTGAGTGAGGCGGTCAGAGAAGCAAGCAAATAGAAAAGGTACTGTCACATTCGTATTGATGATGCAGATCATAAAGACATGGAGCGTTATGAGATGAATCAACTTACCGTGCCTATCCAAAGTAGGGACGCCGACATCAAGTCCGCGATTGAGAATTATCTCCAAGCGCGCAAAGCGCTATTGGCGCTGGGTCGCGAGGTGCCGGAACGCATTGGCGGCAACGGTAATATCATTGGCCGTATCGGCGAGTTCCTCGGCATGCGTTTTCTGGAGGCCTTGGGCTATGCGCCATGTAAAGCCGAGGGGCTGTCTAATCCTGGCTATGATCTGATCGAAGGCGATGCTTTTATTCAGGTAAAGGCCATCACCCAAGAGAATCAGCGCGGTCGCAGCGTGCGCCTGACGCCAAGCTGGAACCAGCTTTTGCTGATTGAGTTGGGCGAGCACTACACGCCGATCCGTATTGGTTTGCTTACCAGGAAACAGTAGCAGAAAGCCATATATGATGGCTTTGCCAAAACTCAGTTGCCCGTCGTCAGGCTCTCGATGCTCGGTCCTAAAGGGCTGATTGGCCTTTATGGTCGGGTGCGTGGCCGTGAGGAAATTGAGGCGCTTGGTGTTTGAAGCATGTCGCTATGCGGCCCGCTCTGCATTCGTCGTCTTTCCTACACCACCTTCCCACTCAGCACGTTTTTAACGTGCTCAAGCGCAAAGTCGTGGCCTGCCTGATTGAAGCTGGCAACGCCTTGGCGATGAACAACGATGTCAAAGCCCTTGTTGTAGGCATCCATCGCCGTGTGCAGGATGCAGATGTCGGTGCAAACGCCCACGAGATGCAGCTGGGTAATGCCGCGCTCGCGTAGCTTGAGTTCAAGCGGCGTGCCGACAAAGGCGCTGTAGCGGGTTTTGTCGAAATAGTGCACGTAGGGCAGATGTTTGTGCTGGTCGTAGACGCCGGCGAGCTTGCCGTAGAGGTCGCGCCCGGCAGTGTTCATAATGTTGTGCGGCGGAAAAAGCTTGGCTTCCGGGTGATGAGGGTCATCGTCCAGGTGGGCATCAATGGCGAAGAAGACGTCATCGCCGGCCTGGATAAACGCTTCGGTAATCCCGACGATGCTGTCTTCCAGTGCTTGCCCCGGCGCGCCGCAGGAAAGCTTGCCGTCGTCGGCGACAAAGTCGTGGGTGTAGTCGATATTCAGCAAGGCCTTGTGGCTCATGTGGCGCTCCTGTGATGAGTGGGCTATGGCTTACCATAGTGGGACGAGCCGATGAAGAAGGGCAACCCGTGAGGCAGCGGTTGTGCGGCCTGCTGCCAATAAGAAATTGGTTTCTCTATCATATATCCGTATCTTAAGGATAAAAGTGAACCGTGCTGGCGGCACACCGCCGTGCGGACTTTCTCACTCAGGTCGCGAAATACGCGTCTCACTTATTTCTGGTCGACGGGAGGGGAGCCAATGGGACAAACGACGCTGGATATGCTGCCTTTCCAGGGGTTCGAGTCGGCAAGCCGCGCCGTGCTTGGCTTTCTTCGAGGTCGCATCGACATGGGCCTGTGGATGATGACCAGGACAGAGGGGGCCGAGTGGATCGTGCTGCAGGCTGATGACCGGTCGTATGGCATACAGGACGGGGCTGTTTTTCAATGGGCGGACAGCTTCTGCTCGCGCATGGTGGGCGGTGACGGGCCAAGAGTTGCCCCCAGCTCCGCCGAAATCCCCGTGTTTGTCGAGGCGTTGATCAATGAACAGGCTGAAATCGGGGCCTATATTGGCGTTCCCGTGTGTAAGGACGACGGCAGCCTGTTCGGTACGCTCTGTGCGATCGATCCCAAAGAGCAGGCGGAGTCGCTTCGAAACGAGCTGCCCTTGATTGAACTGTGTGGCAAGCTGTTGGGAACTATTTTGTCTCACGAGCTCAGAACGGTCGAGCAGGAGAGGATGTTGGAGCGCAGTCGGCGTGATGCCATCACTGATTGCCTGACCGGGATTTTTAATCGCCACGGCTGGGAGTCCGTGATCGCCCATGAAGAAGCGCGGGCCAGCCGGTACGGCAGTCCCACTGGTATTGCGGTGCTTGATCTGGATAACCTCAAGGAAATCAACGATACCCAAGGGCATGCCGCGGGGGACGACCTGCTGCGCCGTACGGCACAAGTACTGAACAGTGCCGTGCGTCAGGGCGACATTGTCGCCCGGTTTGGCGGCGATGAATTCGGCGTGCTCTGCGTGGAGTGCAATGGCCTCGAGCTGAATAACGTCGTCGACCGTATTCGTGAGGCGCTTGCCCATGCCGGCATTATGGCGTCTATCGGCTGGGCGACACGCCAACCCCAGCTCGGGCTCCAGCATGCCGTTCGCGAGGCAGATCGCAGTATGTATCAGGAGAAGGCATCACGCCGCTCTCTGCAGTAGCTCGACGCCTCCGGCCGGCTCGGAGGCGAAATTGCATGTTCCCTGCTTGGAGTGGCCATTATTCGGACTGCACGGCTCGGCTTTTTTCCGTCCGTTCATCGCTCGTCGCGGATCGGCAGGCACGGCCTGCAAGAATAGCGGCGTTGCAAAGCGCTGGGCGCACGAGATCGTCGCTTGAGAGATCAAGCGCGGCAAGATACGCGAGGCTGCTGGAAGGGCGGTTGTGATGCGGCTGGGTACGATGGGTCATGGTCGGCTCCTTTACCCCTGCGTGCTGCGGCTAAGGCGCGGCACAGAAAAGTTCGGCTAGCGCCGACCCAGGGGAATGAAGCCGTACGCCGCTTTAGCTGTATTTGTATTCCGCCCGCAAGTTGGTTGCTTAAATCGGCGGTGCTGCTGCATCTGTTGAGCATCAACCATAAAAAGTCGTGCGCCGGGTGTCAAGCACTTGGGGGATGCGTCAGGCGTTTTGGGCGTGTCGTGGCGATGCTGTGTTAATTCCGCCTCACTTCGGCAAACTTTGTGAAATCTGCGTGCATGCCTTCAAGGTGTGCTCGGGCTTGGGTATTCTCTGGTCATCACGCTAAGCACATACGCTAGCGAACAGACACAAGGCTCGCGCCTGGGAGAGTAATGATGAGCAAATCCATCGTGGTAGGGTCAACGCTTGCGATACTGGGGCTGGGTGGCCTGGCATTTGGCGCGTGGCAGATTCAGGAACAGCCCGACGGGCCGCGTTACGCCGAGATTGTTGACGTGGAGGCGCTGACCCGCACCGTCGAGACGCCGCGAGAAGTGTGCGAAAACGTGCAGGTACAGCAGCCCGTTCAGCAGCAGTCGCAGCCACAAGCGAGAAGCAGCGATCCGAACAAGCTGTTGGGCTCGGCCGCCGGTGCCGTAGTTGGTGGCCTGCTGGGGAATCAGGTGGGCGGCGGCAGCGGCAAGAAAATTGCCACGGCTGCCGGTGCCATCGGCGGTGCCCTGGCCGGGCGCGAGGTGCAGGATCGGGTGGAAAACCGGCAGCGTGCCCAGGCCGGGCAGTCTCAGCCGCAGACGCGCACGGTCACCCGTGAAGAATGCCGCACGGTGGTAGACACCCACCAGGAAACCGAAGGCTACGACGTCTCATGGCGCGACGGTGAAAGCGTGCGCACTACTCGCCTTGAGAACAAGCCTGACGGTGAACGCGTACTACTGGAAAACGGCTCGCCCGACTGGCGCAATACGCGCGAAGGGTAGCAGGACGTGCAATAGCCTGCGCTGTTGATGCAAAACCCGCCGCCAGGCGGGTTTTTTGGTTTCAGAACGTGGCCGCATCCGCCGGCCTGCGCGTAGCGAAATAATCTCTGTCCATTGTTAATTCATGAACTAACGTTCGCGGGAAGAATAAAAATGAGTAGTTGACCTTTCGGTCAGCTTTGAGTGAGACTCGGGATTCATCGCACACAACAAGCTGCGCTAACGCGCGATACACAAGGTGTGGTGAAACACGACGCAACGTTGAACGACTGCCTCCGGTACCTGAAAGGCACCTGAACCACAGCCGTGGGTAACCCTTCGTCACTACGGAGGGCGGTCTTTCCTGATGAGGAAAGTTTTCATGACCGATAACACTCGTACCTTGTGGGTGCGTAACCCGCTGGACTGCCTTGATAAAGAAGCACGGGGTGGCGTGGTGATACGCGGCACGCGCATCATCGAAAAAGTGGCCGCCGGTATGTGCCCTGAAACACCGGTGGACGAGGTGTTTGATGCCTCCCAGCACGTGCTGCTGCCGGGGTTGGTGAACACCCACCACCATTTCTACCAGACGCTGACCCGGGCGTATTCGCCGGCGCTTAACAAGGCGCTATTCCCCTGGCTGACCACGCTTTACGACGTCTGGGCACGGCTGGATGAAGAGCAGCTCAGCCTGGCCAGTGAGCTGGCCATGACCGAGCTGCTGATGTCCGGCTGCACCACGGTGGCCGACCATCACTACGTGTTTTCGGGCAAGCTGACCGGCGCCATTGATCGTCAGGTCGAAGCGGCCGAGCGGCTGGGCGTGCGCGCCTCGCTGACCCGCGGTTCCATGAGCGTAGGCAAGGATCAGGGCGGGCTGCCACCGCAGTCCGTGGTGCAGGACGAAGCGACCATTCTCAAGGACAGTGAGCGGCTGATCGAGCGCTATCACCAGCGTGGCGAAGGCGCGATGGTGACCGTTGCGCTGGCGCCGTGTTCGCCGTTTTCGGTTAGCCGCGAGCTGATGCGAGACAGCGCTCAGCTGGCCCGTGATAAAGACGTACGCCTGCATACCCACCTGGCCGAAACCCAGGACGAAACCGCTTATTGCGAGAAACTGTTCGGCATGCGCCCACTGGACTATCTGGAAGACTGCGGCTGGCTGTCTGATCGCACCTGGCTGGCCCACGGCATTTATTTCAACGACGACGAAATCCAGCGCCTGGGGCAGGCGGGCACCGGCATTGCCCACTGCCCGTCTTCCAATATGGTGCTGGGTTCTGGCATGTGTCGCACGCTGGATCTGGAGCGTGCCGGTGCGCCGGTGGGGCTGGCCGTAGACGGCTCGGCGTCCAACGATCACTCCAATTTGGCCGAAGAAATGCGTCAGGCGCTGCTGCTCGGAAGGCTGCGTTACGGCGCTGATCAGCTGTCTCACGAAACGGTGCTGCGCTGGGCCACACAAGGCAGCGCGGCGTGCCTGGGGCGTGACGACATTGGCGGGCTGGAGCCCGGCCAGCAGGCTGATCTGGCGCTCTTTACGCTGGATGAGGCGCGCTTTTCCGGCGCTGAAAACCCGCTGGCCGCGCTGCTGTTATGCGGGGCTCACCGGGCGGATCGCGTGATGGTTGCTGGGCGCTGGAAAGTGCAAGACGGCGCGCCCTGCGATGTTGATCTGGATGCACTGCTGCACCGCCATGATGCCGCTGCCCGGCGCCTGCGCGCCTAGTGGTATTTTTCTCTCCGACAACACGATGACGACGCAAACGGCGCCGGGCCAACGCCGGCGCCTATAACAACAATGGAAACTGGCAGGAGACATTTCGATGTCTGAAGTTAATACGCTATCCCATGACGCGAATGCGTCGGCTCCCAGCACCAATGCTGTAAACGCCATGCCGCCCTGGAGCAAGGCCATTCCGCTGGGCATTCAGCACGTGCTGGCAATGTTTGTCAGCAACGTGACGGTGCCTATTATCATCGCTAACGCCGCTGATCTTTCCGAGGCCAAGACCACGCTGATGATTCAGGCGGCGATGTTTGTGGCCGGGGTGGCGACGCTGATCCAGTCGCTGGGCATTGGCCGCATTGGGGCAAGACTGCCCATCGTGATGGGCACCAGCTTTGGTTTTGTGCCGATTTTGATTCCCATTGCCGTCGGTATGGGCGTGCCCGCCGCCCTGGGAGCAGCGCTGTGTGGGGGCTTGGCCATGGCAGTGGTGGGGCTGTTGTTGCCCTGGTTCCGGTTTCTGTTTCCGCCGGTGGTCACGGGCACGTTCGTGATCATGATCGGGATGCTGCTCATGCCGGTCGCCTTTGCCTACATCGGCGGCGGCTTCGGGGCGAGCGACTTTGGTGCGCCTCGCCATCTCATCATGGCATCGGTGGTGCTGATCGTCACCGTGGTCATGCACCAGTTCGGCCGGGGCATTTGGTCGGAAATCGCCCCGCTGGCCGGGCTGATTGTTGGTTATGTGGCAGCGCTGTTGCTGGGCGCCGTGGACTTTGCCAGCGTGGGCAAGGCCGAGTGGTTTTCCCTGCCCGTGCCGCTGGCCATTGGCATAGAGTTCAAGTTGGCGGCCATCCTGCCGGTGGTGCTGCTGTCGCTGGTGACCTGTGCGGAATCCATCGGCGATATCGTCGGCACCACGGCGGGCGGACTGAACCGCGAACCGACTGAGAAAGAGCTTTCCGGTGGCGTCATGGCCGACGGGCTGTGCAGCGTCTTCGCCGCCATTTTCAACGCCTACCCGCAAATCAGCTTTAGCCAGAACGTCGGCGTGGTCGCGCTGACCGGCGTGGTTAGCCGCTACGTGGTGGCCATCGGCGGGACGTTTCTGGTGCTGGCGGGGCTGTTCCCCAAAATGGGTGGCGTGGTCTCCAGCATTCCCAGCGCGGTACTCGGCGGGGCGGTGCTGATCATGTTCGGCATGATTGCCAGCGCGGGCATCAAGATGCTTAGCGGCATCGAGTTCAACAAGCGCAACATGGTGATCATCGGGCTTTCGCTTTCCGCAGCCATTGGCCTGCCGGCGCAGCAGGAGCTGTTTTCGGCGTATTCGGAAAACGTGCGCGCGATTATCGAATCCGGCCTGATTCCCGGTGCACTGATCGCCATTGTCCTGAACCTGATTCTGCCTCACCATACCGAGGGCGCCGAAAGCGTTTAAGGCCAAGGGCTTAAAAATAAATCCTTGATAATGAGCCTTTACGCAATGCAGTGATGAATCAAAAGCGCCCGCTATCGGCATACGGTAGCGGGCGCTTTTGCGTTGAAGGGACGTTTTACCCGCCGGTGGGTGACAGGTGGTATTCCAAAATCGTGCTGGACTGGCGCAGGTGAGTGGCAAGCCGGGCGATGTTTTTGCGGTCGTGGGTCTGCAGCACCATATAGTAGTGAAACAGCTGACCATTATTACTCAGCCGGTAGCTCATGGTTCTGACCTTGCAGCCGTGCTCGGTAATCATGCGGCGTACCTGATCCTCCTCTTCCACAGCGTCGATGGGGTAGCAAAGCTCATGATCGGCAAACAGCTCGCTTGGCATCAGCGATTCCACACGGCGAAACAGCGACAGCGTCAGCAGCGTGGCGACCGTTGCCACCACGGCGGGAAACATAAACCCTACCCCGAACAGAATGCCCAGCGCCGACGTCATCCAGATCGACGCGGCGGTGGTCAGGCCGTGCACCGTCAGCCCTTCCTTGAAAATCACGCCGGCGCCAAGAAAGCCGATGCCGGTCATGATGCCCTGCGCCATGCGGGTCGGGTCGGCGCGGATCGACGACATCGGCAGGCTCGGGTCTACCCACTGAGCCTGGTGCGTGGAAACCAGCATCAATAGCGCCGAGGCCGCACACACCAGTGCGTGGGTACGAAAACCCGCCGGGCGCCCGTGAAAGCTGCGCTCCAGGCCAATCAGGCTGCCGGCCAGCCATGCGGCACCGAGGTAGAGCAAAATCGTAAAAGCATCGTCAGACATCGGCGTCTCCTTGCCGTGAGGGTTTGCGCATGAGGCGTTTTCAGCATGAAGGTTTAAGCCGGCGAACGTAAGCATGAGCGTGTAAACATACGCACGTAAGCAGCCAGGTACGTAAGAAACTCATCATTTGAAAGCATCACTTCAGTAGCATAGTGCGGCGGTGGTGGTTTGTCTTTCGTGCGCCAACGAGCGGTTTTCATGGCGTTATACATACATAAGTGTATGATAATTGCGCATCAGCGTACGTCGCTGATACGTCACGGTTAACTTCATCTTTGCCAGGAAATCATGCCATGTTCCAAAAATCCGGTGTGCTACTCGCTTCAGCGGCGCTGTTTGCTTTCAGCCAGAGCGCTATGGCGCTAAGTTTTTCGGCCAATGCTCACGAAAACGGCTACGGCGTTCAGGCCAGCCAGTCGATACTGCCCACGATACGCGCCGGGGTGGGATACTTTACCTCGGATGACAGCGGCCACCACGCGGATGTGTATTCCGGCTCGCTGATGTTTTTACCGCCGCTGCCGCTGTTTGATGTTGAAGTGGGCGCCCGCTATCAGTATCAGGATACCTACTACGGTAATGGCGGCGGCGTAGGGCTTGGCGGCTCGGTGTTTATCCCCACGCCGATTCCCCTGCTCAAGCTGGGTGGCTACGGCTTTTATACGCCCGAAGGGCTGACTCAGGGCAACCTCAAGGAAAGCTATGATTACGGCGCCGAAGCGCGCATTAAGCTGACCTCGCAGACCTATGCCTTCGGCGGTTACCGTTACTACCGCACCGAGTTTGATAACCAGAGCGCGCGCACGCTGGATAGCGGTGCGGTATTTGGCGTTAGCGTCGGGTTTTAAGCGACTGGCCGGATTGACTCATTTTTTAACGTGACACCAGTGCGGGCGATTGATTATCGTGTTGGCCTCTGTGGAACAGGCAGATGTATAAAAACATTAAATCGCTATAGGGAACGTCACGATGAGTGCAGTCGTTTTGCTGGCGCTGGGGCTTGGCCTGATGGCGCTTGGGTACTTTGTGTACTCGAAATTTATCGCCGAGAAGATATTCCGGCTTGATCCGGACTTTAAAACGCCGGCTCACGAGTTCGAGGACGGTGTGGATTTTGTGCCCACCAACCGCTACGTGCTCTGGGGCCACCACTTTACCTCGGTAGCCGGTGCCGCGCCCATTGTGGGGCCGGCTATTGCGGTGATCTGGGGGTGGCTGCCGGCCTTTTTGTGGGTGAGCATCGGCACCGTGGTGTTTGCCGGCGTGCACGATACCGGCGCGGTATGGGCCAGCGTGCGCAACAAGGCGCGTTCGGTGGGCTCGCTGACCGGGGATGTGGTCGGTAAACGCGCGCGCAGCGTGTTCATGATCGTGATCTTTTTGCTGCTGCTGATGGTTAACGCGGTATTTGCCGTGGTGATTGCCGGGCTGATGATGAAGTTCTCCAGCGCGGTGGTACCGGTCTGGGGCGCGATTCTGGTGGCGCTGATTATTGGACAGCTGATTTACCGGCGCATTCTGAGCCTGGCGGTCGTCTCGGTAATTGGCGTGGTCGCGCTGTATGCGCTGATCGGTATCGGGCCGTCGGTGCCGGTACAAATGCCCGAGCAGGTGGGCGCGCTGTCGGGTAACGCCGTATGGATTCTGATCCTGTTTGGCTATGCCGCCATTGCCTCGCTGTTGCCGGTGTGGATGCTGTTGCAGCCGCGCGATTACATCAACGGCCTGCAGCTGTTTATCGGTCTGATTATTCTTTACGGCGCGCTGGTGATGTTCAACCCCGCGCTGGTCGCGCCGATGTACAACACCAACCTGCCCGAAGGCACGCCGTCGATGCTGCCGCTATTGTTCGTCACTATTGCCTGCGGGGCCATTTCCGGCTTCCACGGTCTGGTGGCTGGCGGTACGACGTCCAAACAGCTTAATAAAGAGACTGATGCACGCTTTGTTGGCTACTTTGGCGCGGTGGGTGAAGGCATGCTGGCGCTGGGCGCGATTCTTGCCGCCACCGCCGGCTTTGCCACCTACGGTGAGTGGAGCGCCATGTACGATGCATTCGGCAAGGGCGGCGTTAACGCCTTTGTGGAAGGCGGCGCCTACATCATCAGCAACGGCATTGGCCTGCCGGAAACCACTGCAGCCACGCTTCTGACCGTGATGGCCGCGCTGTTTGCCGGCACCACCATGGATACCGGCCTGCGCCTGCAGCGCTACATCTTCCAGGAATGGGGCGAAATCTATAACCAGCAGTGGATGAAAAAGCCCGCGATAGCGACGCTTCTGGCGGTCGTCTCCTGCCTGGTGCTGGCCTTTGGTGCCGGTGCAGATGGCTCCGGTGGCTTGATCATCTGGCCGCTGTTTGGCACCACCAACCAGCTGCTGGCAGGGCTTACGCTGCTGGTGGTCACGGTGATACTGGTGCGTCTGGGCCGCCCCATGTGGTACACCCTGGCGCCGCTGATTTTCTTGATGGTGATGACGGTGCTGGCGCTGTTTGCCCAGCTGAAAAGCTTCTACGAAGCCGAAAACTACTTCCTGCTGGGGCTGGATATCGTGGTGCTGGTGGCCTCGATTCTAGTGGCGATGGAGTGCGCCGCAGCGCTTAAACGTGTGCGTCAGGAAAAAGTCGACGCCACCTCCTGACACTGTCTTCTGACACTGTGCTAACACGTCCTGTATCAAGGAGGTCTTATGCGTGACGACGACCTCTCACGGCGGGAAAAACTCAAGGCCTGGCTCAGCCAGGCCCGTTATCTTGCCGAAGAGTATTACAGCGCCCCGTATCGGGGCGCTATCGCCCGTGCCAAACGCGACGAAGACGATCTGTTCATGCTCATGGTGTTTTCCGAACTGATGGGCGTGCCCAATCCGGTCGCTTATTACACCATCGAACTGCAGCCGCTGATGCTTGAGCGTTTTCACGACTGGCATTTGCGCATGGGCATGGAGCATTCGCCGCTGGATGATTTTCGCTGTTGCTGACTCTTTTACAATCCCGAAAGGCCAACCATGAAACAACTTCTTGATCGCCGTCTGCTGTGGGTGGGCGGCAAGGGTGGCGTGGGCAAAACCAGCGTGGCGGCTTCGCTTGCGCTTTTGTCTGCGAAGCGCGGGCGCAAAACGCTGGTGGTATCCACCGACCCGGCGCACAGCCTGGGCGATGTGTTTGACCGCGCGCTGGGCGATGCGCCGCGCCGGTTGGCGCCTGACCTTGATGCGATGGAGATTGATCCCGACGCTGAGGTCGAGGCGCACCTGCAACGCGTTACCAGCCAGATGCGCCGCTTTACCGTGCCGCGGATGATGGACGAAATGGAGCGCCAGATGCGTCTTTCGCGCCAGTCGCCGGGCACCCAGGAGGCGGCGCTGTTGGAGCGCATCGCGCGGCTGGTCACCGAAGAGGGCGAAGGGTATGACCTGATCGTCTTCGATACCGCGCCCACCGGCCACACGCTGCGCCTGTTGAGCCTGCCCGAAGCCATGGCCGCCTGGACCGATGGGCTGCTGGCGCACAGTCGTAAATCGGAAGAGTTGGGTAAGGTGCTCAAACACCTGACGCCCAAAGGTGGCCAGGACATTGCCTCGCCGTTTGCCGATCCCACCCAGGACGCCGACAGCGACCTTGATGACCGCGCCCGCTCGATCGCCGATACCCTGAAGCGCCGGCGCCGTCTATTTATGCAGGCGCGCCGCGCCGTGGAAGACAGCGCCGTCAGCAACTTTATTTTCGTGATGACGCCGGAGCGGTTGCCGATTCTGGAAACCGGGCGTTCGGTCGCGGCGCTGAAAGAAGCGGGGATTCCCGTGGCGGCAACGCTGGTGAACCGCGTCATTCCCGAAAATGCCGACGGCGAGTTTTTACGCCGCCGCCGCGAACAGGAAGCGCAGTACCTCGCGCGCATTGACCGGGAGCTGGGGGATTATCCGCGCCCCCGCCTGCCGATGCTGGAAACCGACGTTCAGGGGCTGGAGATTCTTGAGGAGCTAGCCGGTCACCTCGAACAGGCCGGTTTCTAGCTTAAAACCCTCTAGACCTTAAAACCATTTAGCCGCCACTTGGCGCATGGACTCGGTGATGACGTGCTTGGCGTCGGCGTCGCCCTTGAACATCGAACTCATAAAGCCCTTGGCCTGCTCAAAGCTGATGTGCGGCGGCAGCGGGGCGATTTCAGCATCCGTGTAGGCGTTGATGACCACCGGACGGTCGGCCGACAGCGCCTCAGCCCAAACGCGTTCGATATCCTCGGGGCGCTCCAGCCGCAGGCCTTTCAACCCCAAAAGTTCGGCGTATTCGTCGTAGGCGAAGTCGGGAACATCCTGCGAGGTGGCAAAGCGGGGGTTGCCTTCCATCACTCGCTGTTCCCAGCTGACCTGACTCAAATCGCGGTTGTTGAGCACCAGCACCACGGCGGTGGGGTTGTCCCATTCCTGCCAGTATTTCGCCAGGCTGATCAGCCCCTGGTTACCCAGCATCTGCATGGCGCCGTCGCCTACCATGGCGATCCCCGGGCGCTCGGGGTAGGCGAACTTGGCGGCAATCAGGTAGGGCACGCCGTTACCCATTGACGCCAGCCCACCGGATACCGAGCCAATCACCCCGCGCTTTATTTTCAAATGGCGGGCGTACCAGTTAGTACCCGAACCCACGTCGCAGGCGAGCAGGGCCTTCTCTGGCATCTGGCGTGAAAGCCCGGCAAATACCGCCTGCGGGTTGATCGGGTCGGCCTTGATTTGGGCGTGCTTGTCCATCAGCGCCCACCAGTCGCGGGTTTTCTCGATCAGCGTATTTTGCCACTTGCGGTCGTCTTTGCGCGAGACTCGCTCGGTTAGAGCCGCCACCGTGCCGCGGGCATCGCCTGCCAGATTGACCTCGGTGGGGTAGCGAATGCCCAGCGCTTCGGCATCGATGTCGATCTGCACCGCCCGCGCCTGGCCTTCCACGGGCAGGAACTCGGCGTAGGGGAAGCGGGTACCGATCATCAGCAGGGTATCGCAGCCGGCCATCATGTCGGCGCTAGGCTCGGTGCCCAAAAGACCCACCGTGCCGGTCACATATTCGACGTCGTCGGAGAACATGGTTTTGGCCAGCAGCGCCTTGGCTACGCCCGCACCGAGCTTGTCGGCAAGCGCAAGCACTTCGTCAACGGCATGCTTACAGCCGGCGCCGGCGAGAATAGCGACTTTTTTACCGGCGTTTAATAGCTCGGCGGCGTCGTTAAGGTCGGCGGCATCGGGCAGGGTGTGCGGTATACGATAGCCGCTGCCGGAAAATACCGCGCCGTGTTCGCGGGGCGGGTTGACCATGGGCAGGTCTTGCACGTCATTGGGTACGATGATGGCCGTGACCGTGCGCCGGGCAATGGCGATGCGGATGGCCTGATCAATCAGATGGCGCGCCTGCGCCGGGTCGCTGACCATATGGACGTAGTCACCGGCTACGTCCTTGTAGAGCGAGAGCAGGTCGATTTCCTGCTGGTAGTCGGTGCCCAGGCTCATACGCGCCTGTTGGCCGACAATCGCCACTGTCGGCATGTGGTCTTTCTTGGCGTCGTAAAGGCCGTTGAGCAAATGCACGGCACCCGGGCCCGAGGTGGCAATACATACGCCTACCTCGCCGGTAAACTTGGCGTGTGCGCTGGCCATGAAGGCGGCCAGCTCCTCGTGGCGCGGCTGTACCATGCGCGGGTTGCCCTCGGCGCGGCGCAGAGCCTCCATCATGCCGTTGATGCCGTCGCCTGAGTAGCCGTAAACGCGGTGAATGTTCCACTCGCGTAGCCGTTTGACGATAAAATCACTGACGGTATCGGTCATTCGCTAGCTCCTTCTTCACCGATGAAAAAAGACGGCCGCACATGCTGTGCGGCCGTCGCGGTGCTAAAAGTGGTCGGCTCTGGCTAGCTGCCAGGCCTCAGCGTATTCTTCCGGCACCTCATTGCGTAGAAACGCACCGGCTTCAATCGTCGGATGGAGGGAGGTGCACGGGCGCGACGGGCCTTTGAGCGAGCGGCGGAAAATATGCTGGGGGCCGAGCTCGTCGGGGCTATCCAGCCCCTGCGTGCCGACAATATCCATGAACGAGGCGATGGTGGCCTTGTGGTAGTTGTGTACCCGTTCGGCCTTGGTGTCCACGTCAAGCGAGCGGCTGCGCGCCGGGTTCTGGGTGGTAACGCCGGTGGGGCAGGTGTTGGTGTGGCAACGCAGCGCCTGAATGCAGCCGACCGAGAACATGAACGGGCGGGCAGCGTTGCACATGTCCGCGCCGAGGGCGAGCTTTTCCACCATGTCAAAACCCATCGCCACCTTGCCGCTGGCGATCACGGTGATCTCGTCGCGCTTGCCGATACCCACCAAGGTGTTATCCCGCCTTATTCATCAGGACGCCGAACGAGCGTTTTACGTCCCGTGGTGACCGGGACCGACCGGCTTTTATGTCATACGGTCGCTGAGTAGCCGATTAGCACATAGCTTTATCGTATCAATGCCGTGATATTTATAACTGAAGTTCATTGGTTTCGAGTGACGGCGCAGCCGTGGTCGTCGGCCTCCATAGTGGCCGTTTTGTCTGCTGGAAAAGGCTGAGTAATGCGACGTGTCAGGTCAATGCCGTCAGCCGCGGCAACCCCTTCAGTAAGGATGGCCACCATTTGTCGGCGGCATCGCCGAGGTGCACGGTGATACGCCGGGCGTGCACTGTCAGCGTGGCGGCCACCTTGAGCACCTGCTCGCGCATCCGCTTCAGGCTCCAGCCCTGCCGGGTCTGTCGTTCCAACAGGCAACGCAGCCCGTGTAGCACCTGATAAGCGCAGAGAGTCAGCAGCAGGTTTACCTCGTTGCGGGCCATGACGTCCTGGACGGTGGAGACACCGCGATCAGTCGAGGAGAGATGCATATCGAGCGACGACTTCACCTCGCCCATGTGGGCTTCGGCGCTGCCGCGCTTGCGATAAAGCGCCAGGACCTTTTCCGGCGGCCAGTCGAACTTGCCGAGATTGGTGACCAAAAAGAAGGCATGCAGCAGCAGATCATCGGGCCGCTCTTGTACCACCAGCACCACGCGCCGCGGCGCCGGCCAGGTACCGGCTTGGTACGCCAGGTCATGGCACCATTCCCGAGGTTGCTCGGGGGGCCGGCCGCGTGGCCGCTTCAGATGTGGCGCTGCCAGTGTCTGCAGGCCCGTATGACTGCGCAACCGGCCCAGATACTCGATGTCGCGATCTTCCAGCGCCTCAAGCGTGTCGTTGTCGGTGAAGCCGGCGTCGATGCGCACCTTGACCTTGGCCCCGGTGCTCTCGTTGAGTCGCCGCACCAGATGTGGGATCCAGGTATCGGCATTCTCGGCTGGGCCGGCGTTACCTTCACGCAGCAGGCCGCCCACCATGTCGCCGGTCTCTGCCAGCGAGGCCACCAAAGGCGAGTATATTCTGGCCCCGTAAAGTCCATGAAACGCCGAACCGCCCTGGTGGCCGTGAACGTCGATCGGCAAGCCGTCGATGTCCAGCGTCAGATGCTCGGGGCGTTCGCCGCCGTTCAGCGAGGTCAGTCGCCAGACCGCCAGCCGCAGCAGGCCCTCATGCACGGTATCGATATTGTCGTCGCGGCCCAGGCACGTCAGCAGCCGCGACAGCGTCGCTTGAGATGGCCGGTCCTGAGCCAACGGCGTTGTCCCGCGGGCATCACTGCAGGCTAGCTGCCAGAGCGGGTCACGGCGAAGCGTATCGGTATCGCTGAGGTCGATCCAGCCCATCGAACGCTGCAGCACCAGGGTACGCAGCTGGCTGGCTAACGAGTGGCGGACGCGATCCGGGTCGCGGTGATCGACCAGATGGTCGTCCAGCGCATCGATCATGCCGCTGTTGTCGAGGGCTTCACGCAACAGCAAAGCACCGCTGTCGCTGGTGGTGCGATGGCCGCTGAGCTCGACGCGGATGGACCCGTTGCATGACGGGGTCCAGGGGGATAAGCTTTCACCCATGGCGAGTGGTCCTCTTGAATTGTGTTCGTTCAGGAACATCTTGATTCTACAAGAGAAACTGCTCGCCATCTTCTTTTCTGTCTCAGCCCGGTGAATTAGGCGGGGTTATGCACAAAGGGCAGCGCTTCGTTGAGGTAGGTGCCGATAAAGTCGGAAAACTCCGTGGGTGCAGCCCCTGTGCCACCTTCAGCGCCGTCGACGGTAATAAAATCGGGCACGATGTTGGTGTCAATAATCGCCTTGCATACCGCCATGAACTCTTGACGCCGGCCCAGGCACAGCTTGAAACCCACCGGCTTTCCGCCGCTGAGTTCGCGCAGCCGCTGGAGAAATTGCAACATGCCGGTGGGCGTGCTGAATTCGGGGTGGGTGCCCGGAGAGGCGCAGTCTTGGCCGACCGGTATATCGCGGGTGCTGGCAATCTCACGGTTCACCTTGGAGCCGGGCAGCAGGCCGCCGTGGCCTGGCTTGGCACCTTGCGAGAGCTTGAGCTCGATCATCTTGACCTGATCCAAGCGGGCTTTTTTCTCAAAGTTTTCGGCGTTGAATGAGCCGTCGTCGTTGCGACAGCCAAAGTAGCCGCTGGCAATTTCCCAGATTAAGTCGCCACCGTGTTCTTGGTGGTAGGGGCTGATAGCCCCTTCGCCGGTGTCCTGGGCAAAACCGCCGATCTTGGCGCCCTTGTTCATCGCCGCCACGGCGTTGCCCGACAGCGAGCCAAAGCTCATCGCCGAGATGTTAAGCCGCGAGGAGTCGTAGGGCTGAGCGCACTGGGCATTGCCGATGGTCAGGCGCGCGTAGCGTATATGGACGGATTTGGGCGCCATGGAGTGCTGCACGAAGTGAAAGCCGGTGTCTTCCATGTCGCGTCGGGTGCCGAACGGTGAGGTATCGCCGTTGCCCCGCGCCCGGCTGTTGACGATGTCGCGCTGGGCGCGGTTGAACGGCCGGCCGCTGACGTCGGATTCAAAAAAATACTGACGCATTTCGGGGCGAATAAACTCAAACAGATAGCGCATGTGACCAATAACGGGATAGTTGCGCAGCACGTTACTGGTGGAGTTAAGATCCCAGGCGCCGATGGCAGCAAGTACCGGCATTACGCACCAAAGCCACAGCCAGTGTGGCGCCAAAAAAGCAACCGCTATTCCTACAATGGCGGTCAGGCATAAAAATACGTAATAAATCAGTCGTGGGTAGCCGAACATAGCGCCTCTCGTTAGTCACTGGTGAGTCGGTGGATCGTCGTTTCGTTAGTCAGCTTAAAGCGAATATAGTGCGCTTATCAGCGCACACCTTCAATTCGCTGCTTAGGGGTGCGGGTACACAAAAGCGGCCGCTGGGGCCGCTGGGGCCGCTTGGTGACGCTGATATTAACGGATTATCCCATTAAAAGCTGGCTTGCCGCGCCGCCGCCGACAATCAGCAGAACGAACAGGATAAGCCCCAGAATAAACGGGCGGATGCCCAGCGCTTTGAGCTTTTCAATGCGCGTTTCAAAGCCCAGTGCTGCCATGGCCATGGTCATGCCGATCTGGCCGGCAAGAATCAGCGCGCTCTGCAGCGCTTCGGGCAGCGTAATGACGCTGTTGACCCCGACCATGGCCATAAAGCCGAAGGCAAACCAAGGAATGGTCAGCTTGGCTGTTTCGCCAGCGGGGCCTTCCGTTGGGGTCGCGTTTTTGCGCAGCCACCACTGGCCGACGATCAGCAGGAAAGGCACCAGCAGCATCACCCGCACCAGCTTCACCACGATGGCGTTGGTCAGGGCATCGGGGCCGACCGCGTCGCCGGCGGCCACCACCTGGGCCACTTCGTGAACGGTGGCGCCGATGTACACCCCGTAAAGCCCCTCGCTCATGTGCGTCAGCGGATAAAGCAGTGGATGCACCAGCATGGCCAACGAGCCGAACAGCACTACGGTGGCTACCGCCATGGATGCCGCCGCCGGGCGCGAGCGAATGGTAGATTCCGTCGCCAGTACCGCCGCGGCGCCGCAAATCGCGCTACCGGCGCTGGTCAGCAGGGTGGTTTCACGATCCATGCCCAGGATCCGCGTACCGATGAAGTAGCCCGCCGTGAGCACGCTGGTAATCACCAGCACATCGAGCAGGATGATTTTCGGACCCAGCACAAAAATCTGCTGAACGGTCAGCGAGAAGCCAAATAGTACGATACCGCCGCGCAGCAGCCAGCGGGTGGCAAACCCCAGCCCCGGTTTGGCCGCAGTGGCAAGGCCGCGAGCAGCGGGCAGATTGCCCAGCACCAGCCCCAGCAGCAGTGAAAAGACCAGCGGGCTAACGCCGCTGTCGCTAATGCCGGGCAGCAGCGAAATACCAAAACCCGCAAGGGTCAGGGCGGCGCAGAGAATAAGACCTTGCCACATGGCGGTGCTCCTTGAGTGTACGTCTGTGGCTATTCTATGCGGCTGGTCGTTATATGGTTATCATGAAATAAATATATAACTGTTCGGTAAAACCGATAAGCGATTATCGACAAGGAGTGAAAGGCCGTTGAAGAGCGTATTGCCATGAGTCGTTTGTTATGAGTCGTTTGTTATGAGTCGTTTGTTATGAGCCATGCCGTCACGTTTCGCCAGCTGCAGGTGTTTGTGGCCGTGGCCCGGGAGGGCACCGTGGTGGCGGCCGCGCGCTATTTGAGCCTGTCGCAGTCGGCGACCAGTCAGGCGCTGGGGGAGCTGGAGCGCCAGCTGGGTGTCGGGCTTTTCGAGCGCCCGGGGCGTAAGCTGCGCTTAAACGACATGGGGCGCCACCTATTGCCCCGCGCCGAGCGCCTGCTCGACGGCATGGCCGATTTCGTCGCTGCCGCCGAAGAGCCCGACGGGCGCTTGCGCGGCACGCTCAACATTTCGGCCAGCGCGACCGTTGGCACCTACCTGCTACCCATGCTGGCGGGGCGCTTCAGCGACGCCCATCAGGGCGTGGACTTACGCCTGCGCCTGCGCAATACCGGCGAGGTGATTAACGACCTGCTGCGCTTTGACGCCGATATCGGCCTGATCGAAGGACGTTGCCACGAGCCGCGCTTACAAAGCGAAGCCTGGTGCGAAGACCGGTTGGTGATCATTGCCGCGCCTAGCCACCCGCTGGCGCAGCAGCAGTCACAACAACAGACGCAGCAGCCGCTAAGCGACGCCGACCTTGCCGGGGCCGAGTGGATCCTGCGCGAAACCGGCTCGGGCACGCGGGAGGTTTTTGAGGCGGCGGTGCTCCATCACGTCAAGCGGCTTTCTGTGCGCATGAAGTTAAGCCAGCACGAGGCGATCAAGCAGGCGGTGATGGCGGGGTTCGGCCTTGGTTGCCTGTCGCACCTGAGCGTGGCCGGCGAGCTTGAGCGCGGCGAGCTGGTGGCACTGGAGAATAGCCTTTCGCTGTCGCGCACGTTTTCTCTGGTATGGCATCCCGATCGCTATCGAAGCCCGCTGTGGCAGGCGTTCAAGGTCTTTTTGACCGAACAGTGAGTGGTTGAGCAGCGCACGCCGGCGCTACGCGTCTGACGCATGTTCATGGCTCAAGGCTCAAGGCACGGTAGCCGCCCCACAGCCGGGTCGCGGTGGTGATCAGGCAGGCTAGTGCAAACAGCGTGGCTATCCACGCAAACTGCTCGGGAAACAGGCAAAATAACACCAGTGCTGCCACGGTTTCGGTGCCTTCGGTCAGCCCTTCCATATAGTAGAAGGCCTTTTGCAGAAAGCGCGGGCGCTCGATGCCGCGCCGGCCAGCAGCGATGGCAAAGGCCAGAAACGACGTGCCGGTGCCGATAAAGGAAAACAGCAAAAACGCTGCTGCCAATGCGTTGGCGGCGGGGTCGGCCAGCGCAAAGCCGAGCACTACCGCGGCGTAGAAGACAAAATCCAGCCCGATATCGAGAAACCCGCCGGCGTCGCTCACCTGCCCCGCAAGCCTCGCCAGCGCACCGTCCAGCCCGTCGCCCAGGCGGTTGAGCACAATAACGCAAAGCGCCCAGCCGTAGTGCTCAAACGCCAGCAGCGGCAGGGCGGCCATGCCGATGATAAAGGCGCCAAACGTCACCTGATCGGGCGTCAGCCGGCCGTGGAACAGGCGTGCCAGCCGTTCCAACGGTCGGTGGGTCAGCGGCATGGTGAAGCGGTCGAGCATGAGAACCTTCCTTTATGGTCATGGAGAAGCGATGCGCTGGCGCAGCGTATACCAGAGCCGCCGGCGGCGCTAAACTGGCGCCACACGCTACATCACTCACGGGGGCCGGGATGCGCCTATTGCACACCGCCGACTGGCATTTGGGCCGGTTGCTGCACAATCTTTCGCTGCTGGACGATCAGCGCTTTGTTCTCGACCAGCTGCTGGCCATTGTTGACCGCGAGCAGGTCGATGCCGTGCTGATCGCCGGCGATATTTACGATCGCTCGGTGCCGCCGGCCGCCGCGGTGGCGCTGCTTGATGACGTGCTTTTCGCTTTATGCGAGACGCGCGGCCTGCCGGTGGTGATGATTTCCGGCAATCACGACGGTGCGCGCCGGCTGGGCTTTGGCGCCCGCCAGCTGCGCCAGTCCGGGCTGCATATTATTTCGGAGCTGGACGCCGCCTTTACCCCGGTGACGCTTGCCGCCGGCGGCGTGGAGGTCGACGTGTTCGGCATTCCCTACGCCGACCCCGAACACGTGCGCAGCCACTTTGGCGCTGACGTGCGCGACTTTGACGCCGCGCACCGCTACCTGCTTGAGCGGATTGACGAACATCGCGACCCTAAGCGCCACGCCGTGCTGATGAGCCACTGTTTTGTGGCCGGCGGCAGCGCGTCGGACTCCGAACGGCCCTTGAGCCTGGGCGGCGCCGAAAGCGTGGCCTGGGCGCCGATGCGTAACTTTGACTACGTCGCCCTGGGCCATCTGCACGGCCCGCAATATCGCGGCGAAGCCCACATCCGCTACAGCGGCTCGCTGCTGAAATACAGCTTCTCCGAGGCCAGCCATAACAAGGGCGTGACGCTGGTGGACATGGACGCCAGCGGCGTGACGAACATCGCCCACGTCGCACTCACGCCAGAACGCAACGTGCGCGTGCTCGAAGGCGAGCTGGAGACGATCATCGCTGAGGCGGCGGATGACCCCGCCCCGGACGACTACCTGATGGTGCGCCTGACCGACCGCCACGCGATTCTCGACCCCATGGGCAAGCTGCGCGCGGTGTATCCCAACGTGCTGCATCTGGAAAAGCCCGGCATGCTGGAAATCCACGGTAATGCCCGGCTGGACCGCGAACGGCTCGGGTTCAATGCGCTGGCCATGTTTGGCGACTTTTTCGAGCAGGTAAAAGGCGACGTGATGGATGAGGCGCAAGAGACCGCCGTGACCGAGCTGATCGAGACGCTCAACCGCGACGAGGAGACCGCCGAATGACCCCGGTTTTGCTGACCCTGCAGGCCTTTGGCCCCTTTGCCGGCACCCAGACGCTGGATTTTTCCGCGCTGGGGAAAAGCCCGCTGTTCTTGATCAACGGCCCTACCGGCGCAGGCAAAAGCTCGATTCTAGACGCGCTGTGCTTCGCGCTTTACGGCCAGACCACGGGCAACGAACGCGAACCTGCGCAGATGCGCTGCGATCAGGCCGCCGCTAGCCTGCTCACCGAAGTCACGCTGGATTTTCGCCTGCGCGGCACTCGCTATCGTGTCCGCCGCGTGCCCCAGCAGGAACGGCCCAAGGCGCGCGGCGAAGGCACAACCACCCAACAGCCCGAAGCTCAGCTGTGGCGGCTGAACGCTGACGGCGAGGTTGACGAATGCCTGGTGGCGCGCAAGGTAAGCGATGCCACGGCCGAGGTGCAGGCGCTGCTGGGGCTGGATGCGGGGCAGTTCCGTCAGGTAATGGTGCTGCCCCAGGGCCAGTTCCGCGAGCTGCTGTTGGCCGGTTCGGCCGAGCGCGAGCAGATTTTCTCGCAGCTGTTTCAAACCCGGCTGTTCTCGCGCATTGAAGAGCGGCTGCGCGAACGCGCCAATCGCATTACGCGGGAGGTGAGCGATCACCGCCAGCGGATGCAGGGGATTCTCGACGCCAGCGGCGTCGAAAGCGAAGCCGTGCTGGAAGAGGCGTTGGCAGAGCTGGCGCCGCAAATTGACGCGGCAAAAACGGCATTGACGAACGCCCGTGCCGAACGCCAGCGTGCCGAGCGCGCCGAACACAGCGGCCATGAGCATCAGGCGCTGTTTGATCAGCAGCGTAAACTGGAAACGGCGCATGCCGCCCACGTGCAAGACGAGGCGCGCATCGACAATGCTCAGGGACGCCTCAAGGCGCATGAGCAAACCCGGACACTCGCCGCGCCGTTTAACGCCCGGCATCAGACGCAGCAGGCCGCTGAAAGCGCCGCGCAAACGCTTGAGCGCGACACCGCCACGGTTAACCTGCGCCGCGAGGAAAACGCCCGGGCGCAACAGACGCTCGGCGCCGCGCGGGAACGTCACGACGGGCTTGCCGCACTGCGCGAGCGGCACAACACGTTGAGCCATGCGCTCGACCAGCGCCGCGCGTTAACCCGGCACGCACAAGACAGCCATGCGGCCAGCCAGACGTGGCGCACACTTCACCAGCAATACGCCGATGCCGAGGCGCAGCAGGCCGGCATTCGCCAGCAGGGCGAGGAGCTTGGGGCGGTGGTTGAGAAAGCGCAGGCAGAACAGCAGACGCTTGCCGGCAGCGTTGATGCGCTTCACCACCTGAACGCCCTGCATCGCCAGCGCCAGACGCTTGCCGAGCACGACGCCCGGCGCCCGCCGCTGGTTGAGTCGCTTGATACGGCTCACGCGGACGCCGAGCAGCGCACCCGCGATGCCGCACGCGGCAAAACCCACGCGACCGAGCAGGCCATGCGCTGGCATCAGGGCCAAGCCGCCTGGCTTGCCCGCACGCTTGAGCCAAACGCGCCCTGCCCGGTGTGCGGCGGCCTTGAGCACCCCGCGCCGGCGGTGGCAGACGCCGTCACGGTGACGAAAGAAGCGGTTGAAGCAGCCGGTTACGCCCACGAACAGGCGCTAAACGACGAACACGCGGCGAAACAGCACGTGCAGCTTTTAAGCCAGCGGCTTGAGCAGCACGATGTGCAGCGACGCGAGTACGTTGAGGCGCTGGGCGACTGGGCCAGCCAGCCGCTTGAAGCGGTGGCACAGGCGTGCGGCGACAAACAGCGTGATGCTGCCCGCCACGCCGCGCTTGCCGAACAGATAGCCGAGCAGCACAAGACGCTTGCCGCGCTGCGCAACGGCTGGAGCACCCAAGATAAGGCGCTTAAACAGCTTGAGCCCGCGCTTAAAGACGCCGAGCTTAAGCATCAGCGCTTGGAGGCCCAGTGTGAACAGTTGCGCAACGCACTGCCCGAAGGCCAGCCCACGCTCGAGGTGCTCGGTGAGCAGTTGGATAGTATTACCGGCGACATTACCCAGCGCGAACACGCCTGGCAGGCAGCACAGGATGGCGCGCAGCAGGCTGCCACCGAGCTGGCGCGCGCTGAAGCCGCACAGGACGGCGCGCAGTATCGGGCATCTAGCGCAGAAGAGGCAACTCAACAGGCAGACACCGACTGGCAGCAGGCGCTTTCTCAAAGCGTCTTTGACGACGAACACGGCTTTTTACACGCGCGGCTGGACGACGCCGAAAGCGAGCGGCTAAGCGCTGAGGTTGAGCACTACCAGCACACATTGGCCAAGCTCGACGGCCAGTTAGACGCGAGCCGCGCGCGCCTTACGGGGCTGGCGCCGCCGGATGTAGACGCGCTGCATGAAAAGGCCGTGCAGGCGCGCCTGTGGGAAACCCAGGAAAACGAGACGTGGCGCAAGCTTGATGCCCGGCATAATCAGCTGGAGCACACTCAAAAGCGCTTGGTTGATGCGCACCGCGAGCAGCAGGCGCTGGAAGCCGAGTATCGCGTGTGGGGCACGCTCAGCGAAGTGGCCAACGGGCGCACGGGGAAGCGCGTCAGCCTGCAACGGTTTGTGCTGGGCGTGCTGCTCGATGACGTGTTAATACAGGCGTCAGCGCGCCTGGTACGCATGAGCCGCGGGCGCTACCAGCTGGTGCGCCGCGACGAACCTACCGGCGGCAACAGTGCGTCGGGGTTGGAGCTTGACGTGGCCGATACCTATACCGGCAAAAATCGCCCGGTGGCTACGCTTTCCGGCGGCGAATCATTTATGGCGGCGCTGTCGCTGGCGCTGGGGCTTTCCGATGTAGTGCAGGCCTACGCCGGCGGCATTCAGCTGGATACGTTGTTCATCGACGAAGGTTTTGGCAGCCTCGATCAGGACGCGCTGGATCAGGCCATCGCTACGCTCAGCGAGCTGCAGATGGGCGGGCGCATGATCGGGATTATTTCCCACGTTAGCGAGCTGAAAGAACAGATGCCGCTGCGAGTTGACGTCAGCACCAGCCGGCGGGGCAGTACGGTCGCCATTCACGGCGTTTAACACCGCTATTGTAACTGTGACGCCACCACCTCAACGCCCACCTTGCCACGGGCATGGTGAATGCTGATCACCTGAAAACAATCAATAAGACGTTTGAGCAGGGTCAAGGGAAAGTGCATTAGCTTACGGCAAAATAGCCAACCACTGACCTACTTGGAGCCCCCATGATTATCCCAGAACTGCTGGCACCTGCCGGCACCCCAGAGCACCTTGAAACCGCATTCGCCTATGGCGCAGATGCTGTCTATGCCGGCCAGCCACGCTACTCCTTGCGGGTGCGCAACAACAGCTTCAAAGACGCTGCCACTCTGGGCGCAGGCATTAAACGAGCCCACGCTCTGGGCAAGCAGTTCTATCTGGTATCCAACATAGCGCCCCACAATGACAAAGTGCGCTCCTACCTGAGGCACTTGGAACCGATACTCGAATATAAGCCAGACGCCCTGATCATGTCAGACCCTGGTTTGATTATGCTGGTGCGGGAAAAGTGGCCCGATCAACCCATACATCTTTCGGTACAGGCCAACGCCGTAAACTGGGCAACCGTGGAATTCTGGCGCCGCCAGGGCATCAGCCGGGTGATTCTGTCTCGGGAGCTCGCCCTAGGCGAAATCCGCGACATCCGCGAGCGGGTTCCGCAGATGGAACTGGAGGTGTTCGTTCACGGCGCCCTGTGCATGGCCTATTCTGGGCGTTGCCTGCTCTCCGGCTATATGAACCACCGGGACGCAAACCAAGGCGCCTGCACCAATGCCTGTCGCTGGAACTACAAAGAAGTTCAGCACACCCACGACCACACGGGTGACCTGATTGCCACATCAGACCAAAGCGACGTGCAAAGCTACGAGCCAAAAGAAATCCTGTTGGAAGAACCCAACCGCCCCGGCAGCTACATCCCCGCTTATGAAGATGAGCACGGCACCTATATTATGAACTCCCGGGATCTTCGGGCCGTACAGCATGTGGCCGAGCTCGCAGCCATGGGCGTGCACTCCCTGAAAATTGAGGGGCGTACCAAGAGCACCTATTACGTGGCCCGCACTACCCAGATTTATCGCCGGGCTATTGATGAAGCCACTCAAGGTAAAGCTTTCGACATGGGCCTGATGAATGAGCTGGAAGCACTGTCCAATCGCGGCTACACCGAAGGCTTCCTGCGCCGGCATATGCCTCAGGAATACCAGACCTACGAGAGAGGCTCATCCTATCTGGGCACCCAGCAGGTGGTGGGCACCATCACCCATGACGACGGCCAATGGCTCACCATCGATGTGAAAAACAAGTTTGCACCGGGCGACCAGCTTGAGCTGATCACACCCTCGGGCAATCTAACGTTTTCGATATCGGTTATGGAAAACCGCAACGGCGTAGCTATGGAGTACGCGCCCGGCAGCGGCCATATCGTTCGCATCCCTCGCCCGCCTCAAACGCCCAGTGCGCTGGAACACAGTTATCTGACACGCATTCTGCCCTCACAAGCCTGAAGCTCCGCCGAGCTTTAAGCTCCGTATAAACTCTTATCCTAGCCGCTTAACAGGTGGATGTAATGGAAACGCTGAATTTGTGGCTGGCTACCGGCTTGGGGGTCGGGTTCATGCCTTTTGCCCCGGGCACCTTTGGCTCGCTGTGGGGCGTGGCGCTGGCATGGTGGCTAGGAGGCAAAACGCCAAGGCGCCAAGGGGCGGTTATTGCCGTATTGGCGCTTGTGGCGGTGCCAGTATGCCACTGGGCATCGGTGCAGTATTTTGCCGGCGGCGATGCGGGTAGCATCGTGCTGGATGAAATCGTCGCGTTTCCGCTGGCGCTTTTGGGGCTGTCGAATCGGCGCGGGATAGCCGCCGCGTGCCACTGGCCGTGGCTGATAGTGGGCTTTGCTATTTTTCGCGCATTTGATGCGCTTAAACTGCCGCCGGTCAGCTGGGCAGAAGCACTGCCCGGCGGGCTGGGTATCGTTGCCGACGACCTTGTTGCCGCCGCGCTTGCGTGGGCTTGCATGGCGGCCCTGCTTAGCGCCTGGCGCTACTGCCGCCGTTAATTGAAGGTCGGGCCGCCGGCCTCATCACCCCACACCTCTTCCAGGCGGTCGTCGCGCCCGCAGCCAAAGCGGTAGAACTTGTAGCGCAGCGGGTTTTTCTCGGCATAGTTCTGGTGGTAGTCCTCCGCATCCCAAAAGGTGCTGGCGGGCACAATCTGGGTGGCAATCTCCTGATCGAAGCGCTCTTGCATCTCGGCTTTGGAGGCTTCGGCCAGCTCGCGCTGGCGCTCGCTTGAGTAAAAAATCGCCGAGCGGTATTCGGCGCCGCTATCGCAGAACTGGCGATCCTCGGCGAAGGGGTCAATGTTGCGCCAGAAAATCTCCAGCAGCTTGGCGTAGCCGATCTCGTCGGCGTTATAGGTCACCTTCACCGCCTCGGCGTGGCCGGTACCACCGCCGGAAATTTCCTCGTAGCTCGGGTTTTTAAGCTCACCGCCGATATAGCCAGAGGTAGTGGCAGTGACGCCGGCCTGATCGTCATACGGGGGTTCCATGCACCAGAAGCAGCCCCCGGCAAAAACGGCCGTACTCGCACCGTCAGCGGCGGTTGTTGTCTCAGCGGCGTGAGCCGTCGATGCGACCATGCCGGCAGCGATTGCGGCGGCAAGAGGCAGCAGGCGAAAACGGGTAGATAGCATCATGGACGCTCCTGTGGGGTATTGGGCGAAATCCATCGCGTACTACGTTATTGGATGTGCGCAGCGTATACGAGTTCCGCGGTTTGTATCGCCTGTGTATATGCTGTGACGTAACAACATTATTTTACGGATTGTGTTGACGTGCGCTCGGGAAAAGGCCATGATGCTTCGCAGTTGGTTAGCAAGTCGAACGTTGTCAGCAGCATTGAAGCGCCTCGAGCGTTGAGTCTGGTGAAAGTTTCTTGTTCTACCCACTGCAACTCGGGTATTTCCCGGATCCATATTTCGCTAAATCGAGGAATTTCGATAATGGCAACTGGTACCGTTAAGTGGTTTAACGACACTAAAGGCTTCGGCTTTATTTCTCCGGACGACAATGGCGACGACCTGTTCGCGCACTTCTCCGAAATTCAAGCTGACGGCTTCAAAACTCTGCAAGACGGCCAGAAGGTTTCCTTCGACGTCACACAGGGCAAGAAAGGCCTTCAGGCTTCCAACATCAAAGCGGAAGACTAAGTCATAAATGACTTAACCGCCAAGATGTTGGCTGCCGGCTAACAGTCGGCATGCTGAAAAAACCCCGCTACGGCGGGGTTTTTTATTGCCCTGTGTTTGTATATTCTTTAAGTGAATTAATCTGGTTCTAAAAATAACTTTTTAGAATATTGAAGCGGCGGCACAATACCCTGACGGATAACCAAAGGGCGTGTGTAATGTCGCTGGATGCTTGGATTGCCATTGGCGTGGTACTGACGATTTTTCCGCTGATGGCGCTGTCGCGCCTGGGCTCGGATGTCATTTTGCTGGGTGCGGTCATGCTGCTGCTGGTGCTGGGCGTGCTCAGCCCGGAGGAGGCGCTGGGCGGCTTTTCCCACAGCGGGCTGTTTACCGTGGCGTGCATGTATGTGCTGGTGGCGGGCATTCGTGAAACCGGCGGCATCGACCTGCTGGTGCGCCACGTGCTGGGCCGCCCCCGCAGCGAGCGTCGGGCGCTTTTTCGTCTGCTGGTGCCGGTTGCCACGCTGAGCGGCCTGTTGAACAATACCCCGATTGTCGCCGCTTACCTGCCGGCGGTGCTGAGCTGGAGCCGGCGGCTGGGCTTTTCGGCCCAGCGGTTTTTGCTGCCGTTAAGCTTTGCTTCCATTCTGGGCGGCACCATCACGCTGTTTGGCACCAGCACTAACCTCGTCGTCTATGGCCTGCTGCGTGAACGCTACCCTGCGCTGGATATGGGGCTTTTCGATCTGGCCTGGGTGGGGATTCCCGTTGCGCTTGCCGGGTTGGCCTATTTGCTGACCATTGCGCCAATGCTGTTGCCGCGACGTGGCGGCGCGTCCCAAGCCTTTGCCAACCCGCGCGAGTTCACCATCGAAATGGAGGTGGACGCCCGGGGGCCGCTGGCCGAGCGCACGGTAGAAGAGGCCGGCCTGCGCCATCTGCGCGAACTGTTTCTGGTAGAGATCGAGCGCGCCGGCAATATCGTCAGCGTGGTGGGGCCGGGAGAAGTGCTCAAGGGCAAAGACCGGCTGGTGTTTGCCGGCACGCGCTCGGCGGCCGTCGAGCTGCAGCAGATCCGCGGGCTGTTGCCGTCCCGCGATGCCCATTCAAATCTGGAAACCGCCTTCAAGGAACGCCGGCTGGTCGAGGTGGTGGTATCGCGACAGTGCCAGTTTATCGGTCAGCGGATACGCGACGGGCGCTTTCGGACGCTTTATGGCGCGGTGGTGCTGGCCATCTGCCGTGGCGGCGAGCGGGTCACCGGCAATCTAGGGCACGTGCGGCTGCAGCCGGCCGATGTATTGTTGCTGGAAGTGCGCCCGCCGTTTCTTGCCCGCCATCGCCAGTCCCGAGAGTTTCTGCTGGTCAGCGAATTGAACGGCGCGGCGCGCCCGGCGCATGAAAAAGCGCCGCTGGCCTGGGGCATCCTGTTTGGCGTGGCAGGCCTTGCCGCCTTTGGCCTGACCAGCCTGCTCAACGCGGCCGTCATGGGGGCGGCGGCGGCGCTGTTAACCGGCTGCTGCTCGGTGGGTAGTGCCAAACGCAGTCTGGATGTTCAGGTGCTGTTGACCATCGCGGCCTCGTTCGGTGTCGGCGCGGCGCTGACCGGCTCGGGCGCGGCCAATACGCTGGCCGGTGCGGTTATCTCGCTTTCTTCGGGGAGCCCCCTGTTGTTGCTGATCTGCGTCTACGTGACGGTGGCGCTGTTGACCGAAGTGGTGACCAATAACGCCGCGGCGGTGATCATGTTCCCCGTGGCCATGTCGGCGGCGGAAAGTCTGGGCGTTAGCCCCATGCCGTTTGTCGTCGCGCTGATGTTTGCCGCGTCCACCAGCTTTTTAACACCGCTGGGCTATCAGACCAACCTGATGGTGTACGGCCCCGGCGGCTACCAGCTGCGCGATTTTTTACGCGTGGGCAGCGGGCTCAACCTGCTGACGGCGGCGATTGCGCTGTCGCTGATACCGCTGATATGGCCGTTCTAGCCGGCTCTTTTCTCGCCGTACCCGGCGCTTTGCGCTAGGGTAGCGCGTATTGTCCAAGGTAAGGAAAAACTGTAATGACCCGACAAAGTGAGCTGATTATCGAGCCGTCGTCCGGACGGCCCGCCAATGCCTGCGTGTTTATTCTTCACGGACTGGGCGCTGACGGCCACGACTTCGAACCGCTTGTGCCTCAGCTTGATTTGCCTGACGGCGTGGACATGCGTTTTATCATGCCCCATGCGCCGTCGCTTGCCGTTACCGTGAATAACGGCATGACGATGCCGGCCTGGTACGACATTTTATCCGTGGATCTGGGCCGCAAGGTGGATGCGGCACAGCTGACGGACTCGGCCGAGCGTATCCAGCAGCTGATTCAGGCGCAGATTGATCATGGCATTGATAGCCGGCGGATCATTGTCGCGGGGTTTTCCCAGGGCGGGGCGGTGGCCTATCAGGCGGCGCTGACGTTTGCTCAGCCGCTTGCCGGGCTGCTGGCGATGTCGACCTATCTGGCTAATCCTCAGGCGCTAAGGCTATCTGCAGCTAACCGCGCGTTGCCCATCGAGGCGCATCACGGCACCGCTGACCCGATAGTGCCTGAAAGCCTGGGCTATCAGGGCGTTGAGGCGCTCCGGACACAAGGCTATGCGGTTGAGTTCCGGCGCTATGAAATGGCGCATTCGCTGTGCCCCGCGCAAATTAATGACATTAGCCGCTTTATCAGTGCGCGGCTGGGCTGACCCGTGAGCGACGCACAGCGCGGGCGCAATGCCCGCCATCCCGAGCAGATTCCACGCCGTGGCTGGTGTGATATTGCCTGGCGCGTGTTGCATGGAGCCGAGCAGGATCGCATCACCATGCTGGCGGCGGGCGTGGCATTTTATGCGCTGCTGTCGCTGTTTCCTGCGATTGCGGCGGTGGTGTCTATCGGCGGCCTGGTATTTGATCCTTATGAGGCCAGCCAGCAGCTGCGCGAACTGAGCCATTTCATGCCGCCGGACGCCGCCGAGCTGATCGCCAAGCAAACGCAAAAAGTGGCGCAAAGTGCAGAAAAACGCAGCGGCACGGCGGCATTGATCAGTTCGCTGATCGCCTTGTTTGTGGCCTCCAAGGGGGTGCGCGGGCTGATTACCGGGCTCAACGTGGTCTACGGCGAGCCCGATCAGCGTGGCCGGATGCAGCGCGGCGTGATGGTGATGGCGCTGACGCTCGGGCTGATCGTGATGACGCTTCTGACGCTGGGCTTTATTGCGCTGGTGCCGTTTGGCGTTGCGTACATGCCGCTGACGTCGCTGCTGGAGCAGCTGCTTTACTGGCTGCGCTGGCCGGTATTGTTGATTGCCATGAGTCTGATCATTGCGCTGCTGTACCGTTTTGCGCCATATCGCCGTGCGCCGCGCTGGCAGTGGCTGAGTGTAGGCACGTTGCTCGCCACTGTGCTGTGGCTGTTGGGGTCGGGCGGGCTGTCGCTTTATGTGCGCTATTTTGCCAATTTCAGCGAACTTTACGGTTCGCTGGGGGCGGTGGTGGTGCTGATGCTGTGGTTCTGGCTGTCGGCCTTCGTGGTGCTGTTGGGCGCCGAAATCAACGCCCAGATGGAGCGCCAGACGCGCAGAGATACGACGGTTGGTCGCGATCGGCCGATGGGCAGCCGTCGCGCCCACGCGGCCGATACGCTGGGTGCTGAACATCCCTGGCACCGCCAGAACGACGGTGCCGGAAAGCGGGATGAGAATGAGTAGCTGCTGTGGCGGTTGGTGTTATGGCTACAAAAGCTCTTCGGCGGCCAGCGCCAGGCGCGAGCGTTCGACGCTTTCAGCGTGATGTGGCCGGCGTGGGGCCAGTCGCGAAAGCGCTCAACGACGGCGGCCATGCCGCAGGTGTTGGCGGTGAGGTAGGGCGTATCAATCTGGCCGACGTTGCCCAGACACACGATCTTGGTATTTCGCCCCGCGCGGCTGATCAACGCCTTGAGCTGCTTGGGGGTAAAGTTCTGCGCCTCGTCGATGATCAGCAGCGTGTCGTTGAGCGTGCGTCCGCGCATAAAGCTGGGCGCGCGGATCTGCACCCGGGAGCCGATCAGCTGGCGGGTGGCGCTATCGTCCCAGCTGGATTCGCCCTCATCGCTGCGCAGCAGGTTATCCATGTTGTCGTGAAAGGCGCCCATCCACGGCGACATCTTTTCCTCTTCGGTGCCGGGCAGAAAGCCGATGTCCTCGCCCATGGGGATAGGCGCGCGGGTAAACACGACGCGCTCGAAGTCGCGATGATCAAGCGTCTGCTGAAACGCGGCAGCCAGCGTCATGAAGGTTTTGCCGGTGCCGGCATTGCCGGCGATAGTGACCAGATCAATGTCTTTATCCATCAGCAGGTTGAGGGTAAAGTTTTGCCGGCTGTCGTGGGCGTGAACGCCCCATACGCCGCCGTGGTGACGGTAGTTGGTGAGCAGTTCAAGGCGTGCGGTAGAGGATGATATTTCGCGCACGATCGCTTCGAATTCGGCGCCGTTTTCGCTGTCCGAGACCAGCATGCCCTGGTGCCAATGCGTGGGAATGTCGCCTTGCAGCTGGTAGAAGGTGCGCTTCTCTACGCGCTCGACGTTGACCTGAACGTCCAGCGTCTCCCACAGCGGCGCGGCGTGCTGTTCCCGGCTGTAAACCGCCGCACCTTCGATCATGCTGTCGCTGTCGTCGAAGGCGCGGTCGCTCAGATAGTCTTCCACCGGCACGTTCAGCGCGGCGGCCTTGATGCGCAGATTGATGTCTTTCGATACCAGAATGACCGAGGCATCGGGGCGCTCGTCGCGCAGACGGCAGGTTTCTGCGAGCAGACGGTTGTCGGCGCTGGAGAACAAGTGCTCAAGGGGTTTTAAATCGTCATAGCACAGAAAACGCAGCCGGCCCGGCTCGCCGGTGGCGCGGGGCAGGGGAATGCCGCGTTCAATATCCGTAAAGCTGGCGCGGTGGGTCAAATCTGACAGCGTGCGGCTAACCTGACGCGCGGTACGGGCAATATCACGAATGCCGTTCTTGTGCTTGTCCAGCTCCTCAAGCACCGTCATGGGGATTACCACGTCGTGTTCGTCGAAGTGGTAAAGCGCCATGGGGTCGTGGATGAGTACGTTAGTGTCGAGCACATAAAGCCGGGTGGCTTTCTTTTCGAGTCGGACCATCGTTGGAAGCACTCCTGCGTTGATAGCAACATCGACACGGACAAAAAATTGTTGAGACTGCCGTGTCGTTCCCTGGCGTGTTCCGGTGGCTCCTCTTCTGCGGGTCTTGGTGTGTGGCGGGCGTTAGCCTTAGTGTCGGATAACGCGCGACTTTTTGCCATGTCGCGGCGCATGGAAAGCGTACAGCGGGGCGAGAACAGCTGGCGCCAGGCGAAAAATGTTCCCTAAAATCGTCGAATGGGGGATAATTACACGGCAATTATGCGTTTTATTCAGGAGTTCTTACGGTGAGTGCCGTAACGATTGCGCAGATGTGCGTGGCATCGCTGGGCGCCGCCTTTTGAAACCTTGCGCCCGGTGACGTCGATTACCCTGAACTAGCACGTTGGAGGCGAGCCATGACACCGGCCATTGAGTCCGCCAAAAAAGCCCGCGTCGCCTTTACGACCCACACCTACACGCACGACGAAAGTGCGGCCTCCTACGGCCTTGAAGCGGCGGAAAAGTTGGGCGTCGCCCCCGAGCATATTTTCAAAACGCTGGTAGTGGTGCTGGATGGAAAGCGTCTGGCGGTGGGCATTGTGCCGGTGACCGCACAGCTTGGCTTAAAGCACATTGCCCGGGCGGCAAAGGCTAAAAAGGCCGCGATGGCGCTGCCCGCCGAGGTTGAACGCGCCACTGGCTATGTGCTCGGCGGCGTCAGCCCGCTGGGGCAGAAAAAGCGCCTGCCCACGTTTATTGACGCCTCTGCCGAGTCCGTCGAGCGGATTTACGTCAGTGCCGGGCGGCGCGGGCTTGAGATCGCGCTTGCCCCCGCCGACTTGGCAGCACTCACCTGGGCTGAGTTTGTGCCGCTGGCGAGCTGATGCTTGTTAGTCAGCGGCGGGTGGGTTTGCCCGCTAGAACGCCATCTCGCGCCGCGTTTTCTGTTAGGCTGCGTTACATATTGGCAGGCGCGCAACAGGTGGACTTATCGCCTGCGCGCCTCTCCCCGCTTACGTTTTTGGGGCGTTTTCGCCCCGTTTCAGGTATTATTTGTGTCTACGACTTCCTTTACGGGCCTGGCGCTGCCTCAGGCGCTATTAGCGAACCTTGAATCGCTTGGCTATCACACCATGACACCGGTACAGGCGCGCGCTTTGCCGCCGGCGCTTGCCGGCCAGGACGTGCTGGCACAGGCCAAAACCGGCTCGGGCAAGACCGCGGCCTTTGGCTTGGCGATGCTGGCCGGGCTTAACGTCGCCAACAGCCGCGTACAGGGGCTGGTATTGTGCCCCACCCGTGAGCTGGCCGAGCAGGTTGGCGAGGCGCTGCGCGGGCTGGCCCGCCAGCTGCCCAACGTCAAGGTGCTGACGCTATGCGGCGGCGCGCCGTTTGGCCCACAGCTGGCATCTCTTGAGCACGGCGCGCATATCGTCGTGGGCACGCCCGGGCGGGTGGAAGACCACCTGCGCAAAGGCACGCTGGTGCTGAGAGGCGTCACCATGCTGGTGCTCGATGAAGCCGACCGCATGCTCGATATGGGCTTTCAAACCGCAATTGACGCCATCGTGGCGCAAACGCCACCGCGCCGGCAGACGCTGCTGTTCAGCGCGACCTACCCGGCCGACGCGGCGCAGGGCGGGCTGGCGGGCTTTACCCGCGGGCTTTTGCGCGAGCCGTGCATCGTGCAGGTCGAAGACGCCCACGATGACACGACTATCGATCAGCATTTTTACGCCGTGGCCGACGAGGCCTCGCGCTTTGCTGCGCTGCGCCGGCTGTTGCTGCACTACCGCCCGGAAAGCGGCGTGGTGTTTTGCAATACCAAGCGCGACACCCTGCGGGTGGCGGAGGACCTGAACGCGTCGGGCATGAGTGCGCTGGCGCTGAACGGTGATCTGGAGCAGAAAGACCGCGAGCGCATCGTAGTGATGTTTGCCAACCGCAGCGTGTCGCTGCTGGTGGCCACCGACGTGGCCGCCCGGGGGCTGGATATCGCCGGCATAGACGGCGTTTTCAACCTGCAGATTGCCCACGAGCTTGAGGTTCACACCCATCGCGTCGGGCGTACCGGCCGCGCAGGTAAAAGCGGTGTGGCTTGTACGCTGGTCAGCGCTAAAGAAAACTACCGCTTTGAGCGCCTGGCCGAAATGAGCGACAGCGTTTTTGAGCGCGAAGCGCTGCCCGACGTGGAAGACGAGCGGCCGCTGGTGGCGCCCATGGCTACGTTGCAGCTGGGCGCGGGCAAGAAAGACAAGCTGCGCCCCGGCGATATTCTCGGCGCGCTGACCGGCGACGGCGGCATTCGCGGAGAGCAGGTAGGCAAGATCAAGGTGCTCGCCCGCAGTGCCTACGTGGCGGTTGAGCGTGGCGTCGCCAAAAGCGCGCTGGCCAAGCTTGAGCGCGATCAACTTAAAGGCCGTAACGTGCGCGCACGCCGCGTTAACGGTTAGAGCGGAGGAGCCAACGCAAGCGTTTATGAAAATACCCAAACGGTTACAGCCGCTGATCGACGACGGTCTGATCAACGCGGTAGAACAGCAGCTGATGAGCGGCAAGGAAGCGCAGGTTTACGTGGTGCGCTGCGGTGATGAAACCTGCTGCGCCAAGGTGTTCAAAGAGGCCAACAAGCGCAGCTTCAAGCAGGCGGTGCAGTATCAGGAAGGGCGCAAGGAGCGTAATAGCCGCCGCGCCCGCGCCATGGCCAAAAAGACCCGCTACGGGCAGCAACAACAGGAGCAGGCCTGGCTCACCGCCGAGGTCGACGCGCTGTATCGGCTGTCTTCGGCAGGCGTTCGCGTGCCGCAGCCACGCGGCTTTGTCGATGGCGTACTGCTGATGGAAATGATCACCGACGCCGCCGGTGACGTCGCGCCGCGCCTTGACGATGTCACCCTGACGCCGGAAATCGCGCGCGAGTATTACCAGAAGGTGTTGCGCGACGTGGTACGCATGCTCTGCGCGGGGCTTATTCATGGTGATCTTTCCGAGTTCAACGTACTGGTGGATGCCGACGGCCCGGTGATTATCGACCTGCCTCAGGCGGTAGACGCCGCCGGCAACAACGGCGCCGAGGCAATGCTTGAGCGCGACGTCAACAACATGCGCGGCTATTTTGCCCGCTTTGCCCCCGAGCTTGCCGAGACGTACTACGGCGAAGAAATGTGGGCGCTGTATGAAGCCGGCGAGCTGCACCCCGACACGACGCTGACCGGCGACTTTACCTTTGCCAGCCACCTGGCCGACGTCGGTGAGATGCTGGAAATCATCGACGACGTCAAGGAAGAAGAGGAAGAGCGCCTTGAGCGCATGCGCGGTGAGCCGGATGATGACGCGCCGTCATACTGACGGGCAGGCGCAAGGCCGGTATAAAGGGTTGGTATAAAAGGTGGGTATAAACAGTAGGAGACTGCATGTTCAGCCGTGTGTTAGCGCCGCTGTTTGACTACTTTGAGGCGCGGATTAACCCCTACCCCGACGGCCGTGTGGAAACGCCGCCCAAGGGGCTGATGGCCTTTTTATGGCATTTTTCGCGCCCGGTGTGGCCGATGCTTCTGTGGATGTCGCTGTTTACCGCGCTGGTGTCGGCCACCGAGGTCGTGTTTTTCAATTACATGGGCGAGCTGGTCGACTGGCTGGCCGGCGTTGAGCGCGTGGGCTTCTGGCAGGCGCACGGCGCCGCGCTGATTGGCGTCGGTATCGCCATGCTGATCGGGTTGCCGCTGTTGGTGCTGCTGCAGTCGCTGGTGACCAACCAGAGCATTTTCGGCAACTATCCGATGATTGGCCGCTGGCTCTCGCATCGTCACATGCTGGGCCAGAGTCTGGCCTTTTATCAGGACGAGTTTGCCGGCCGCGTGTCGCAAAAGGTGATGCAAACGGCGCTGGCGATTCGCGAAACCGTGACCAAGGTCATGGACCTGCTGGTGTACGCCATCGTGTATTTTACCGGCGCGGCGATTTTGTTGATCAAGGCCGATATCTGGCTGGCGCTGCCGCTGTTCGTATGGCTGCTGGGGTATTTGGCGATCATGCGCTTTTTTGTGCCGCGTCTGCGCAACGTATCCATGGCTCAGGCCAACGCCCGCGCGCAGATGACTGGCCGCGTGGTCGACAGCTACAGCAATATTCAGACCATCAAGCTGTTTGCCGATACCCGACACGAACAAAACTATGCGCGTGAAGCGATGGAAGGCTTCATGACCACGGTACACGGCCAGATGCGTCTGGTGACCGTGCTCAGCGTGTGCCTGACGCTGCTCAATACGCTGCTGCTGGTGGGCATGGCGGCGACGGTGCTGGTGGCCTGGTATACGCAGGTGATCTCGCTTGGCGTGCTGGCGATTGCCATCGCGCTGGTGATGCGCGTGCGCTTCATGTCCGACTGGATTCTATGGGAAGTGGCGCGGCTGTTTGAAAACGTGGGCACCGTACAGGACGGCATGAATACCATTGCCAATGCGCCGGCGGTGCGTGACGCGCCCGAGGCCCCAACGCTGGCGGTGCCTCGTGGCGAAATCCGCTTCGATGCGCTGCATTTTGGCTACGCCGAAGCCGGCGGCGCCTACAAACCGGTGTTCGACAGCCTCGATCTGACCATTGCCCCGGGCGAGAAGGTCGGGCTGATCGGCCGCTCGGGGGCGGGCAAGTCAACGCTTGCCAACCTGCTGCTGCGCTTTTACGACCTGCAGGGCGGGGCGATACGCATCGACGGGCAAAATATTGCCGAGGTCACCCAGACCTCGCTGCGCCACCAGATCGGCATGGTGACCCAGGATACTTCGCTTTTGCACCGCTCATTGCGCGATAACATCCGCTACGGCAGCCCCGACGCCGGCGATGATGCCGTCTGGGACGCGGTGCGACAGGCCCACGCCGATGGCTTTATCAATGATCTGGTCGACCCCGAAGGGCGCCGCGGGCTGGACGCCCACGTTGGTGAGCGCGGGGTGAAGCTTTCCGGCGGGCAGCGCCAGCGCATTGCGATTGCCCGGGTGCTGCTGAAAAACGCGCCGATTCTGGTGCTCGACGAAGCGACCTCGGCGTTGGATTCCGAGGTCGAAGCGGCGATTCAGGAGCAGCTTGAGCACCTGATGCAGGGCAAGACGGTGATCGCGATTGCCCACCGCCTGTCGACCATCGCGATGCTCGACCGCCTGCTGGTGGTGGACGGCGGTCAGATTGTCGAGGCCGGCACCCACCGCGAGCTGCTGGCCAAAAACGGCATCTACGCGCGGCTGTGGAAACACCAGTCGGGCGGATTTATCGGCCTCGACGCGCCCGACCAGGCGTCCACCGATAAAGGTTACCTTGATCCGGCATAAAGCATGCTATGTTGCCTGTATAGCCGGTTAACGAAGGATAGCTGCATGGCAGGACGCACGGCGATCAACGCTTCACCGCAGGAAGATGATGGCACCGGCCATGCGCTTGAAGCACTCGCGGAATTTTCCCCGCCGGGACTCACCCGGGCGAGCCAGTGGCAACGCTCGTGGCGCGCCGTCGGGCGTTGGGTTGTCGGCCATGAAGGCGAGAAAGCTCGCGCGGCGCGCGAAAAGACGCTGGGCCGGCCGAGTGCTGATCGGCTGGACCGCTGGCTTGTGCCAGGGCGCGGGGCAGCGCTGGCGCACGCGCTGCAGCAATCGTTGGATCTTGCCGCCCACCCCGTCACCTTCCTGATTACCCCGCCTTACGGCGGCCACGCTCAGGCCATCGACACCCTCGCCGAGGCCGAAGGGCTGACGCGGCTGGCCGCGCCCTCGAAAACGGCGCTGCTCAACGGTGACATGACCTGGATGCAGTCGCTGTCGGCGCAGTCGCGCTGGGCGATACCGGCGCTTGAGCGGCATTTTTTACGCCGCGTGGATGGCCTGCAGAGTGTGCGTGATTTTCTCGAACGTGCCCAGAGCGGCGCGCTGGGCAGCGGAGTGATCGGCTGTGACAGCTGGAGCTACGCCTACCTGCAACAGGCGGTAGGGCTTGAAGGCGTGCCGGCGTTAACGCCTCAGGCACTGGACGGCGAAGCCCTGGGCGATCTGCTGGCGGCCCGCCTGAGCCCGCACTGCCCGACGCTGCTGAGTAGCCGCACCCAAAAACCGCTGCTGCCCGATACCAGCGGCGCCGGGGGCGACGGCCGAGCGCTGCAGCGTCTGGCCGCCAACTGCCGTGGGCACTGGGGGCTTGCCTGGCAAAGTTTTCAGGCCAGCCTGCGCGAGCCTGGTACAGAGGACAGTCAGGCCGATGCGCCGCTGTGGTATGTGCCCATGCAGGGTGATGCGGCGCTACCCGCCGATGCCGAGGATACGTTACTGCTGGTACTGCACGCGCTGCTGATTCACGGCGGCCTTGATGATGAATCGCTGTGTCAGGTGCTGCCGTTTTCCCGCCACGAGACGATTCAGACCCGGCTCGGGCTTACGCGCCGGGGCGTGCTGTGCGAACGGGAGCGGCGCTGGCAGGTCGCACCGCTGTGCTATACCGGCGTCCGCCAGCTGTTAACCGCGCGGCATTATCTGGTTGATGCCCTGTAATCCATGATGCCGCTGGCACCACGCGCTGAAAGAGGCTGCAATGGACGAAACTGCTGTAGATGACAAAGGGCAATACGCCAAGCTGTTTAACGACCTCGACAGCGAGGCGCTGATAACCCTGGGGCTGGTGCTTGGCGCCACCATACTGTTGATCATACTCTCCCAGCGCGGGCTTAACTGGCTAGCCAACCGGCTACACGGGCAGGCGCGTTTTCGCACCTTTGCGCTGGTGCCGGTAACGCGGCTGATCATTCTGCTGACGGCAGTGGTGATCAGCGTGCCGATTATCATCGAGCCGTCCTTCAGCAATATGGTGGCGCTGCTCGGGGTCGCGGGGCTGGCCATTGGCTTTGCGCTCAAGGATTACGTCAGCAGCCTGATTGCCGGCGTGGTCTCGGCGGTCGAGATGCCGTACCGCCCGGGCGACTGGGTGGAAATTGATGGCGTTTACGGCGAGGTCAAGCACGTCGGCCTGCGCACCGTTGACGTCGTCACGCCGGACGATGATCTGGTGGCCATCCCGCACCTGAAACTGTGGGACTCCCCGATATACAACGCCAACAACGGCGAGCTCAGCCTGCAATGCGTTGCGAGTTTCTATCTGCATCCGGAACACGCAGCCGGATGGGTGCGCACGGCGCTGCGCGACGTAGCGCTGACCAGCGCCTATCTCAGGTTCGACAAACCGGTCGTGGTGGTGGCCGAAGAGCAGCCATGGGGAACGCACTACCGCATTCGCGCCTACCCCATCGACCCGCGCCAGCAGTTCGACTTCGTGACCGACCTGACCGTGCGCAGCAAGGCCGTGCTTAGCGCTGCGGGCATCCGACCGGCGCTGTTGCCGCCGGATGCCGCAATGCCCGCTCGCGATAGTCGTTTTGGGGCTGGCCGTTAGGCCTCTTCGGGAAACTCGGCGCTGTGGTAGATGTTCTGCACGTCGTCGAAGTCGTTAAGCATCGCCATCAGCTTCTCCAGACCGGCCACGTCGTCGCCTTCGATGGGCGTGGTGGTCTGGGGCAAAAACTGGATGTCGTCGGCGTCAAAATCCAGTGCGCCGAAGGCATCTATCAGCGCCTGACGCGCCTTGGCGTACTCGGTGTGCGGGGCAAACACGGTAATCTGGCCGTCTTCGCACTCGATGTCGGTAACGTCAACGTCGGCTTCCATCAGCGCTTCCAGCACGCTTTCCTCGTCTTCGCCGGCAAAGGCGAAAATCGCGCAGTGATCGAACATGTGGCTGACGGTGCCCGGCGTGCCGATCTTGCTTTTGGTCTTGGTAAAGCAGCCGCGCACGTCGCCGAAAGTGCGGTTGGGGTTGTCGGTCAGACACTCGATGATCAGCATCACGTTGCCCGGCCCGAAACCCTCGTAGCGCGCGGGGGAGAAGTCTTCACCACCGGCGCCGGTGGCCTTGTCCAGCGCCTTGTCGATCACGTGCGCGGGCACCTGATCTTTCTTGGCGCGATCCAGCAGGCCGCGCAGCGCCAGGTTGTTGTGAGGATCGGGGCCGCCGGACTTGGCGCACACGTAAATCTCGCGCCCGTACTTGCTGTACACCTTGGTTTTGGCGTCGGCCGTCTTGGCCATGGATTCTTTACGGTTCTGAAAAGCCCTACCCATGTTGTCGTCCTGTGTTGGTTCCGTGCCGTGCCGGCAGTCGTCACGACATTAAAGAGGCACGATTTTACGCCACAACCGCCTACGCGGCTATGGGCTTTCCCGAGCCGTGTGGGGGCAGGCTTGTTGGGAACCGGGCGATGGGCTAAGGTCTGGCCTGCATGACACGGGGTGTCCCGCCGAACGGCGGGGCTGAGACAACACCCGACGAACCTGATCCAGTTCATACCGGCGAAGGGATGTCAGCGCAGTGCCTGAAAAGGGCGCTCGGCGTGCGTCCCTCGCCCCGCATTTGTGACTCACATCTGCCATCACAAGGGCCACGCCATGAGTACTGCTTCACACCTTTCTTCTTCTCCCGTCGCGCTGCCGCTCGACCAGCAGGTTGTGCTGGTGACCGGTGCCGGCCGCGGGCTCGGCGCAAGCATTGCCCGGGCGTTTCTCAACGCCGGCGCGCGGGTGGTGGTCAACTATCGCAATAGCGTTGACGCTGCCAACGCGCTAGCCGCCGAGGTGCCCGAGCGGGCGCTGGCGGTGCAGGCCGACGTCTGCGACGCGGAGGCGGTCAAGGCCATGCTGGCCACCGCGCGCGAGCATTTTGGCGCGCCGGTGACCACAGTGATCAACAACGCGCTGCCCGATTTCTCGTTCAACGGCGACGCCCGCCCCAACGCCGACGCGCTGACCTGGGAGCACCTCGAGCAGCAGCTGAAAGGTGTGAATCAGGGCGCGCTGAACGCGATTCAAGCCGCGCTTGCCGGCATGCGCGAGCAGGGCTTTGGCCGGGTGATCAACGTGGGCACCAATCTGTTTCAAAACCCCATCGTGCCCTACCACGATTACACCGCCGGCAAAGCCGCGCTGCTCTCGCTGACGCGCACCTTTGCCCATGATCTAGGGCCGGACAACATCACCGTCAACATGATCTCCGGCGGGCTATTGCGCACCACCGACGCTTCGGCTGCAACGCCCGACGCAGTGTTTGACCTGATCGCTGCCAATACGCCGCTGCGCCGCGTGGTCACCCCCGAAGAGTTTGCCGACGCCGCGCTGATGTTTGCCTCGCCCTGGAGTCGTGCGGTCACCGGCCAGAATCTGGTGGTCGACGGCGGGCTGGTGAAAGACTGATGGCTACGCCCTCTATGCACTTGAACCTGTTTATCATGGGCTGCGGCCACCACCGCGCCGCCTGGCGCCACCCCGATTCCGCCGCCGAGCGGATGGGCGATATCGGCTATTACGAGGCGCTGGCGCGTACCGCCGAGCGCGGCAAGTTTGACGCCGTGTTCTTTGCCGACGGCCACGCCGCGGGCAACGTTGCCGGTGGGCCGCTGTGGTATCTGGAACCGCTCACTGCGCTTGCCGCCATGGCTCGGGCCACCGAACGTATCGGCCTGATTTCAACGGTGTCGAGCACCTTCTATACGCCGTTTCACGCCGCGCGGATGCTGGCCTCGCTGGATCATATTTCCGCCGGGCGCATGGGTTGGAATCTGGTGACCTCGATGTTTGACGCCGAGGCGCGTAACCACAACTACACGGCGATGCCGCCCCACGCTGAGCGCTACGCCCGCGCCGAAGAGTTTGCCAACACGGTGCTGGCGCTGTGGGACAGCTGGGCCGACGACGCGCTGCGCTTTGACCGCAACGGCATGTTTGCCGACCCGGACAGGGTGCGCCCGATCAATCACCACGGGGAGCATTTTCTGGTGGACGGCCCGCTTAACGTTCCGCGCCCGCCTCAGGGAAGGCCGGTGCTGTTTCAGGCCGGCGCCTCCGATCAGGGCCGCGACCTTGCCGCCCGTCACGCCGAAGCGATCTACGCCGTGGCTTATGATCTGGAATCGGCGCAGGACTACTACCGCGATATTCAGGCGCGGGTGGCCGCCGCGGGGCGCCCGCCGGTACCGATTATGCCGGGGTTGGTGACCTATGTCGGCGCCACCGAGGAAGAAGCCAAAGCCCGCCAGCGCGAGCTCGACGAGCTGCTGCCCACGCAGGATTCGCTCAACCAGCTAAGCCAGTTTATCGGTCAGGATTGCAGCGATTGGGAGCTCGACGCGCCGGTGCCCGAGCTTCCGCCGCTGGAAGACTTTACCGGCCCCAAAGGGCGCTACGCGACCATTCTGCGCATCATCGAGTGCGAACGGCCCACGCTGCGCCAGCTGCTGGGACGGCTGGCCGCGGGCGGTGGGCACTGCACCATGGTCGGCACGCCGGAGAGCATTGCCGATGAAATGCAGCGCTGGGTGGAGCAGGGCGGCGCCGACGGCTTCAACCTGATGCCGCCGTCGCTGCCTTCGAGCATCGAGGACTTTGCCGAGCAGGTGGTGCCGGTGCTGCAAAAACGCGGCCTGTTCCGGCACGACTACGCAGAGCGAACCCTGCGCGGGCATTTAGGGTTGGAACGGCCGGGCGCGTGAGTAATATCGATATGTTGTTGTAGGAGGGCAGCTTTACCCATACCCCGGGCACAAGTGCTGCGCGACCGCATCCCCACCGAACCCCGGCAGGCCTTTGGCCTGCGTCGCCCGGTGAACCGGCCTCCTACGAAAATCTCTTAATATCAATGCATTGTAGGAGGGCGGCTACGCCGCGCGACCTGCTGTGTCATGTCAAAACATCACGACTGCCGCCCAAAGCGACGCACCAGCGTGGCCAGGCTTGCGAAATCGTAATGCTCGCGGGCGGGCATTATCCGCATCAGCACGGTGGAGACGGCGACCGGGACGAGGGCGGCGAGCAAAAAGCTTTCCAGCAGGGTATCGGTGCCGGCGCTGGGTGCGGGGAACATGATAAGCCCCGCGACCAGCCCGCAGGCGGTGCTGATCACCGCGTTGCGCCCGTCGTAGCGGCGGTTAAACAGCCCGAAGAACACCGGAAACGCTGCCGCTGAGCACAGCAGGTCAGCGAGCAGGAACAGGTACAGCACGCTGAATCCCTGCGAGGCAACCCAGGTGATCGGCACCGCAGCGACAACGATCAGCCAGCGGGCCAGGCGCATCAGCGTGGCTTCGTTGGCGTTGGGCAGCAGGCGGTGCATATCGACTGCAATAATGCTCGAGGTGGCGTTGATGGTGGAGTCGGCGCTGCTCATCACCAATGCCAGCCCCAGCGGAATCAGCGCCAGCGCAAACCACAGCGGCACCTTGGCCAGCAACACGCTGAACAGCGCCACCGAGCCGTCGCCGTCAAGCCCCAGCCCGACAAACGCCAGCCCGAACAGCCCCATCAGGATGACCACCGGCAGGTTGAACAGACTGCTGATCCAGAAGCTTTTACGCAGCACGCTGACGTTTTTGGCCGCGTAAATACGCTGCCATGTGCCCTGATAAAACAGCCCCGTCAGCACCACGGCGATAAAGAACGTCAGTCCCCCGCGTATGCCGCCGGCATCGGTAATATCCAGCAGCGCCGGCGCGTTCCGGGCAAGCCCTTCAAGCGTGGGGCCTGCGCCGCCGGCGGCCTGCCAGCCGAAAAACAGCAGCAATGCCAGCAGCGGCAGAATCACGATCATCTGCACCTTATCGGTGAAGATCGAGGCGCGCAGGCCACCGTAGAAGGTATAAATCACGGTGGCGAGCATGACCACGCTTGCTGTCAGCCACAGTGGAATGGGCGACAGCAGCGTGACCATAAAGGCTACCGCAGTAAGCCCCGCGGCCAGTGAAATAAACAGATAAAACAGCATGATCGACAGCGTAAAGGCGTACATGGGACGCCCGTAGCGGTGGAACACGAATTCGGTCAGCCCGTGGCCTTCGGGGATCAGCTCGCGCATGCGCCGCCCCAGCGGAATCATGATCAAGGGCGGCACGCAGGAGCCCAGCGCATAGCCCAGAATGGCGCCAACGCCGCCCCAGGTCGCGGCCTGCGCGGGGCCAAAGAGTATCCAGGTGCCAAGCGTGGTAGCCAGCAGGGTCAGCACGGTGGCGCGGGTGTTCTGGCTGTTGCGCGCGGAAATGTAGTCGTCCAGATCGTCGCGGTGGCGGCGGGCATAAAGCAGGCCGGGTACGGCAAACACGACGGCGTAAAGCACCAGCCAAAGTGCCGTCCAGGTGGGGTCAAGCTGCATGGTGATACGTCCTCTTTCCTTGTGACAGCCGGGGATCGTCGATGATCGTTCGGGCGAACGTCGCAGCGAGGCGCGACAAGGAAGAGGAGAGTCTGGCGTGTACGTTCCTTCCCTTCGCCGGAATGACCCGGATCAGGTTCGAAGGGTTACCGTCGCGAAAGCGGCGGATTCTCAGCCCGTTAAGGCACCCCCAGGAGAACACCAAGCCTAGGCAGGCGGGGCGGGCATGTCAAACTAACGTCGACTATCGAACGGATAGCGCATTTTTTAGCCTGAAACGGCTACGCTAGGACTCTGTGTTTGTACTGCCAAGTCGTTATAAAGCCAATCAGGAGGCGCTACCGTGTCCGACGATAAACGCAAGCCCACTACCACCGATGCCGGCATTCCCGTTGCCAGCGATGAGCATTCGCTGACGGTCGGCCCCAACGGCCCCATCGCGCTGCACGACCACTACCTGATCGAGCAGATGGCGACCTTCAACCGCGAGCGTATCCCCGAGCGCCAGCCCCATGCCAAGGGCAGCGGCGCGTTTGGCCACTTTGAAGTGAATGAGGATGTCAGCCGCTACACCAAAGCGGCGGTGTTTCAGCCGGGAACGAAAACCGACGTGGTGATGCGCTTTTCCACCGTGGCCGGCGAGCGCGGTAGCCCCGACACCTGGCGCGATCCGCGCGGCTTTTCGATCAAGTTCTACACCAGCGAGGGCAATTACGACATGGTGGGGAACAACACGCCGGTGTTCTTCATCCGCGATCCGATGAAGTTCCAGCACTTCATCCGCTCGCAAAAGCGTCGCGCCGACAACAACCTGCGCGATAACGACATGCAGTGGGATTTCTGGTCGCTGTCGCCGGAATCCGCCCACCAGGTCACCTGGCTGATGGGCGATCGTGGGATTCCCAAGACCTGGCGCCACATGAACGGCTATTCCAGCCATACCTATATGTGGGTGAATGCCGACGGCGAGAAGTTCTGGGTCAAATACCACTTCAAGACCGATCAGGGCGTCGAGTGCCTGACTCAGGAAGAGGCCGACCGGCTGGCCGGGGAAGACGGCGACCACCACATGCGCGATCTGTACACTTCGATTGCGCGCGGCGACTGCCCCAGCTGGACGCTGCACATGCAGGTCATGCCGTTTGCCGATGCCGAGACGTACCGGTTCAACCCGTTCGATCTGACCAAGGTGTGGCCCCATGACGACTATCCGCTGATCAAGGTCGGCAAGCTAACCCTTGATACCAACCCTACGGATAACCACGCCCAGATTGAACAGGCAGCGTTCGAGCCCAACAATCTGGTGCCCGGCATCGGCATCAGCCCGGACAAGATGCTGCTGGGGCGGGTGTTTGCCTACGCCGATGCGCACCGCCACCGGCTGGGGGTGAACTACAAACAGATTCCGGTCAACGCGCCCAAGTCGCCGGTTAACAGCTACAGCAAAGACGGCGCGATGCGGATGCACAATGTGTCCGATCCGGTGTATGCGCCCAACTCCAAGGGCGGCCCCCAGGCCGATGGCGAGCGCTATCCGACGGATTCCACTTGGGAATCCAGCGGCGATATGGTGCGCGCGGCCTATACGCTGCGCCGCGATGACGACGACTTCGGCCAGGCCAACGCGCTGGTTAACGAGGTGATGGATCAGCCCGCTCGGGACCGACTGGTGAGTAACGTTGTCGGGCATTTGTCGGGCGGCGTCACCGAACCGGTGCTGGAGCGCGCCCTCGATTACTGGCGCAATATTGACGCCGATATCGGCGAGAAAATCGCTCAGGGCGTGCGGGCGAAAAACGCCTAGCGCTGCGCTAATGCCATCGCGCTAGTCGGAAAAGACCCTGGTTTTATATAACTAAGCCAAGCCCGTCAGCCCCGCGCTGGCGGGCTTTTTTGTCAGTAGCGTTCTTTTAACCGTTTTGCCAGCACGATTTGGTTAATACTCAAGCGGCGGCGCATACTGATAGGCAATTAATGCATTCGTTAGCGCAAACAATCAGCACAAGAGGGCCAAGGTGGAAAGCAGCCAAGGAGAAGACCGGCGCTTTTGTCGGGCGCTGGAAGAGCTGTCGCCAGCGTATTTCGGCATGGTGATGGCCACCGGTATCGTATCGCTGGCGGCGCACTTTATGGACCGGCCGGTGATTGCCGGCGTTTTGTTTGCGCTCAATCTGGTGGCGTATCCGCTGCTGTGGGTGCTTTATGCGCTGCGTCTCTGGCGCTTCCCGCGGCGAGTGGTGAGTGACCTGACCAGCCATCAGAGCGCATCGGGCTTTTTTACCCTGGTGGCGGCGTCCTGCGTCTTGGGCAGCCAGTGCTTACTGCTGATGGGCTGGTACCGGCTCGCGCTAACGCTGTGGGGCGTTGCACTGGTGCTGTGGCTGGCGCTGACCTACACCATTTTTACCGCCTTCACGATTAAAACGCATAAGCCGGCGTTTGAAAAAAGCATCAGCGGTGGCTGGCTGCTGGCCGTGGTGGCGACCCAGTCGATTGCGCTGTTGGGCGCTCTGGTGGCCGCCCACATGCCGCCGCTTTACCGGCTGGAAGTGAACTTCCTCGCGCTGTCGATGTGGCTGTGGGGCGGCATGCTGTATATCTGGATGATGTCGCTGATTTTTTATCGCTACAGCTTTTTCCATTTTTCGCCGGGCGATCTGGCGCCGCCGTACTGGATCAATATGGGCGCGATGGCGATTTCGACGCTGGCCGGCGCGCAGCTGATCATCAACGCGCCGGACGCGCCGTTTCTGCTCTCGCTGCGTCCGTTTCTCAAGGGCTTTACCGTGTTTTACTGGGCCACCGGCACCTGGTGGATTCCCATGCTGCTGATTCTCGCGGTGTGGCGCTATGTGTATCAGCGCTTTCCGCTGCGCTACGATCCGCTTTACTGGGGCGCGGTGTTTCCACTGGGCATGTACGCGGCCAGCACCCATAACATGCAGCGCGCGCTGGCCATGCCGTTTCTGGATACGCTGGCCACGGTGTTTTTATACGTGGCCCTGACCGCCTGGACGGTAACGTTTTACGGGCTGTGCAAATGGCTTTGGGGCATGCTGGCCTCACGCACTGAACGTGCCAGAACGGATTAAGCACGATGTTTTAAAATGCGATACGTTCAAATACGACGCTTTACGTTATGACGTTTTAAGCTACGCCGTTAACAAGGAGCCAAGATGCCGTTTTCGTTGTGGCTGTCGCTAGCCGCGATTTGTACCGTTGGGGCGATGTCGCCCGGGCCGAGTCTTGCGCTGGTGCTGCGCCATACGCTGGGCGGCGGGCGGCTGCCAGGGGTGACCGCCGGGCTTTTTCATGCGCTGGGCGTGGGGTTTTATGCGCTGTTGACGGTGTTGGGGCTGGGCGCGCTGATGGCGCGGTTTCCGCTGCTGTTCGAGATCGTATCCATCGGCGGGGCAGTGTATTTGGCGTGGCTCGGAGTCAAGGCGCTGCGTGCCGGCAAGGCCGCCGCGCTGACGCCAGAAGCGGCCGTGACCACACGCCGCCAGGCCGCGCGCGAAGGCGTGCTGGTGGCGCTGGCCAATCCCAAGCTGATCCTGTTTTTTGTGGCGCTGCTCAGCCAGTTCGTGAACCCCGAGATGAGCGTTGCCGCACGCGCTATCATTGTAGTTACGGCCATGGTGATTGATGCCAGCTGGTATGTGCTGGTGGCCGTGGCGCTGTCGCAGTCCCGAGTGCTTGAATGGCTGCGGGCGCGCTCGCACTGGATCAATCGTATCACCGGGGTGATGTTGATCGGGCTTGCGCTGCGCGTGGCGTGGGGGCTTGTGGCCTGACGCGCCGAGCGACGCCAAGGCCTATAGTGTAGGGGCATCAATCGTAAGAGCATAAGTCGTAAAGGCCTAGAGAACCGGCAGGTGTGCTATGAATTTTTACCAACAGGAGTGCCATACGCATCAGGGGCAGCCGTTTAACCTGCGTGCTTTGCAGGGGCAGGTGCTGCTGGTGGTGAACGTGGCCAGCCGCTGTGGCTTTACGCCTCAGCTGGAAACGCTGGAAGTGTGTTACCAACGCTACCGCGAGCGCGGTTTTACCGTGCTGGGATTTCCGTGCAATCAGTTTGGCCGGCAGGCGCCGGAAAATGCCGAGTCGTTTTGCACCTTTGGTGAGCGTGACCACGGCGTGACGTTTCCGCTGATGGAGAAGGTCAAGGTCAACGGCGCCGCGACGCATCCGCTGTTTGCCGGCCTTAAGCGCGATGCGCCCGGCGTGCTTGGCACCCAAATGATCAAGTGGAACTTCACCAAGTTTCTGGTGGGCCGCGATGGCCGAGTAATCCGGCGATTCTCCCCCCGCGAGCAGGGCACCGCGCTGCGTCTGGCGATCGAACAGGCGCTGGACGAGCACTGAGCAAGCACTGTAAAGAGCGTTGTAAAGAAAGCAGGTTTAGTCCTGCTGCCCGCGGGCGACCATGAGCCGGGTCATCAGCTCCTGCCAGCGGTGGCGTACCATCATGGTGGTCAGGCCTGAAAACAGCGCCCAGCTTTTGCGCCGCCAGCCTTTCAGGCGCAGGTTATGGCCCACCAACTGCCCCATCAGCCGGCGGTCGTCAAACTGGCGCCACTCGCTGGCAATGGACAGCTGGTGGCGCGACATTACCGGCGCCAGTTCCAGCCGGAACATCCACTCAAGCTCATGCAGCGTCAGCGCGTAGCGCTCGATGGTCTCGACCATGGCGGCGTAGTCGCGCTCGCCGGGTTCGCGATCAAGCCATAGCGGCGTCAGGGCAAGCCACAGCTCGCCACGTTCATCGACCAATTGCTGTGCGTTCATACGCGCCTCAAAGCATGCCCTTTGCATCAAGGGCCAAAATAACGGACAAAATACATTGTGTCTCAGTCATCCATTATCGTGCCGCGCACGCCTGTGGAGCAAGGGCGTTGCGCCCTGAGTTCACCGGCAGCGGACAAAAGCGGACAGCGTGCGGCAAGGCCGCTAGAATGGCGTCACCGGCTATTGGCCAACTTTCATCTGCTTTATTAATGACTTGAACAGCGAGGTTTTACGTGATTATTAAACCCAAGGTACGCGGTTTTATCTGCACGACGTCTCATCCGCAAGGCTGCGAACAAAACGTGCGCGAACAAATTGAAGCCACCCGCGCCCGCGGTCTGGATAAAAGCCGGGGGCCCAAAAAAGTGCTGGTGATCGGCGCGTCCAGCGGTTACGGCCTGGCGGCGCGGATTACCGCCGCCTTTGGCTACGGCGCCGATACGCTGGGCGTGTTTTTTGAAAAGCCGGGCACTGAAAATCGCACGGGCACGGCCGGCTGGTACAACTCGGCGGCGTTTGACAAGCTCGCCAAGCAGGAAGGGCTTTACAGCAACGCCATCAACGGCGACGCCTTCTCCCACGCCGCGCGCGAACAGGCCATCGAGCTGATCAAGCGCGATATGGGCGAAATCGACTTGGTGGTGTACTCGCTGGCCTCGCCGGTGCGCAAGCTGCCCGACAGCGGCGAGCTCAAGCGCTCGGCGCTCAAGCCGATTGGCGAGACCTACCGCGCCACCGCCATCGATACCAACAAGGACGCCATCATCGAAGCCGAAGTCGAGCCGGCTACCCAGCAGGAAATCGACGACACCATCGAGGTGATGGGCGGCGAAGACTGGGAACTGTGGATGGACGCGCTGGATAGCGCCGGCGTGTTGGCCAAAGGCGCGAAAAGCGTGGCCTTCAGCTATATCGGCACCGAAATCACCTGGCCGATTTACTGGCACGGGGCGCTGGGCAAAGCCAAGGAAGACCTTGACCGCGCTGCTGCCGAGATCGACAAGCGGCTGGCGCAAAGCGGCGGCGGCGCCAACGTGGCGGTGCTCAAGTCAGTGGTCACCCAGGCAAGCGCGGCGATTCCGGTGATGCCGCTGTACATCGCCATGGTGTATCGCACCATGAAAGAGCAAGGGCTGCACGAAGGCACCATCGATCAGCTCAACCGCCTGTTTGGCGAGCGTCTTTACGCCGCCGATGAAAAAGCCGGTAAAGCCACCGATGAGGTCGGCCGCCTGCGTCTGGACGACTGGGAGCTGCGCGATGACGTCCAGCAGGCGTGCAAAGCGCTGTGGCCGCAGGTCACTAGCGAGAACCTGTTTGATATCACCGACTACGCCGGCTACAAGCACGAGTTTTTGAAGCTGTTCGGCTTTGAGCGCGACGACGTGGATTACGAAGCCGACGTCAGCCCGGTGGCAGAGTTTGACGTAGTGAGTCTATAGTCAAGGGGAGTGTGGCTGTGGTATCTGCGGGCCAGCCTGCCGGCTATCAAGGCTTGAAGGATTGTGCGTACCGTCTCGGTATCAGGAGGGCGTATGGACACCAAAGAGAGCAAGACCCCGAAAGAGCTGAAAGAGCTTGTCGAATGGCAGTGCGAGCCCGAGCACGGTACCGATTCCCACCCCGAAGAGCAGCCGGAAGCACAGCGCTCGGATAACGGGATGTACCGGCTGCTTCCTGTAGCGGTGGTGGTGGCCATTGTACTGCTCCTCGCGTTCTGGTTCTTTGGCGCCCGCTAGGCCGCATTAACTCCCTACCTGACCCCGCGCCGGCCCTGGGTCGGCGCGGGGTGTTTATAGGGGCGCCAGCGGGGCGCCCTGTCTTCACCGGCCAAATTGCGTAAGATGGGACTTTGCCCAGCATAAGCGATGCGCCATGCCTGAACGTCTCCCCGTTTCTCTGCCTGCTGACACCCAGCGTCGGGTGGCGTTTTTGCTGCTGCCGGGGTTTTCGCTGCTGGCGCACGCCTGCGCGCTTGAGCCGCTGCACATGGCTAACCAGCTAAGCGGGCGGATGCTGTATGCCACCCTGACGCTGGGGCTGGACGAGGCGCCGGTGCGCAGCGCCGGCCAGATTGGGCTGAGCGCGCCTCAGGCGCTGACCACGCCGCTGGGCGAGATCGACATGCTGTTGGTGTGCGCGCCCACGCCGCTTTCCTATCCGTTGCCCCCACGGCTGAACGACTGGCTGCGCCAGATGCAAAGCCGCCGCGTAATGCTCGGCGGCATTGCCGGCGGCACCGAAGTGCTGGCGCGCTGCGGGCTGCTGGAAGGCTACCGGGCCACGCTGCCGTGGCCGCGCTTTGAGGCGTTTGCCCAAGCTTACCCGCAGGTGGCGCTGTCGCGTCAGCTTTACGAACTTGACCGCGACCGGCTGACCTGCGGCGCGGGCACCGCCGCGCTCGACATGATGCTGATGCTGATTACTCGCCAACACGGCCCGCGGCTGGCCGAACAGGTCTCCGAGCATTTGTCCTGCGAGCGCATCCGGCTGGCCGACGAGCGTCAACATGTCCCGCTGAAAAACCGCCTCAATCACGCCCCGCAAAGCCTGCTGGACGCCGTCGCGCTGATGGAAGCCAACATCGAAGAGCCGCTTTCCACCCTCGAGCTGGCCGAGCATCTGGGCATTTCGCGCCGCCAGCTGGAACGCTTGTTCAAAAAGCATCTGCAAGCGGTGCCCAGCCGCTATTACCTGGACTTGCGCCTGCAGCAGGCGCGCCGGCTGCTGCGTAAAAGCGACCGCCCGGTGGGCGATATCGCCTTTGCCACCGGCTTTTCCTCCGGCGCGCACTTTTCTACCGCCTACCGCAACCATTTCGGCATTGCCCCGCGCGAAGAGCGGCTGAGCTAGCGCCGGGCATGGTTTTCATAACCCTTATTTCATAGCCTTTATTTCATCACCCTTATTTCATAACTTGGCGTCACATTACTGAAAGCGGGGCGCTGGCGGCGCACCGTATACTGAAACTCGTTCCAAACGCAGAAAAAGCGGAGAGATATCCATGAGCACTACCCCGACTCGGCAGGATTTCGACCAGTACATGGCGCCCAACTATTCCCCTCAGCCGGTAATCCCGGTGCACGGTGAAGGCAGCCGCCTGTGGGACCAGCAAGGGCACGAGTACATTGATTTTGCCGGCGGTATCGCGGTTAACGCGCTGGGGCATTGCCACCCGGTGCTGGTCGATGCGCTCAAGACCCAGGGGGAAACGCTGTGGCATCTTTCCAACGTCTTTACCAACGAGCCGGCGCTCAAACTGGCCAAAAGCCTGGTAGAGCGCACCTTCGCCGACAAGGTGTTTCTGTGCTCCTCGGGCGGTGAGGCCAACGAGGCCGCGCTGAAGCTCGCGCGTCGCTACGCGGTGGAGCACCACGGCGAGCACAAAGACAAGATCATTTCGTTCGCCAAGTCGTTTCACGGCCGCACCTTCTTTACCGTCAGCGTGGGCGGCCAGCCCAAGTATTCACAGGGTTTTGGTCCGGTGCCGGGCGGTATTCTGCACGCCGACTACAACGACCTGGACAGCGTACGCCAGCTGATGGGCGATGATACCTGCGCCATCATGGTCGAGCCGATGCAGGGCGAAGGCGGGCTGATTCCGGCCGACCCCGAGTTTTTGCAGGGGCTGCGCACGCTGTGCGACGAGCACAATGCGCTGCTGGTATTTGACGAAGTGCAAACCGGCGTGGGCCGCACCGGCAAGCTTTACGCCTACGAGCATTACGGCGTAACGCCCGACATCCTCACCAGTGCCAAGGCGCTGGGCGGCGGCTTCCCCGTGGGCGCGATGCTCGCCACCGATGACGTCGCCAAGTCCCTTGCCATCGGCACCCACGGCTCCACCTACGGCGGCAACCCGCTGGCCTCGGCCGTAGCGCTGGCCGCGCTTGAATTCATTGATACGCCCGACGTGCTCGCAGGCGTAAACAAGCGGCATGATCTGCTGCGCGGTCACCTTGAACGCATTAACGAGAAACACGGCGTGTTCAGCGACATTCGTGGCCTGGGCCTGCTGATGGGCGCACAGATGTCCGACGCCTTTGAAGGCCGCGCCAAGGAAATCCTGCCGCTGGCGATTGAAGAAGGCGCGATGGCGTTGATCGCCGGCCCCAACGTGCTGCGCTTGGCGCCGTCGCTGGTGATGCCCGAGGCCGACATCGAAGAAGGCATGGCACGGCTTGAACGCGCCATTGAGCGCCTGGTTGCCAAGGGTTAAACAGGGCCAACAAGGAGCCGGCGATGCTGATCATCCGACCCGTAGAGCTAACGGATCTGCCCGCGCTTGAAGCGCTGGCCTCTCACGCCACACCGCAGCTGACCAACCTGCCGGCGCATCGCGAACGCCTTGAGGAGCGCATCGCGCGCTCACAGGCGTCGTTTAGCGACAAGGTGGACTACCCCGGCGACGAGCACTACACCTTTGTGCTGGTGGATATCATTGATGCGGCCGGGCACGGCGAAGTGCTGGGCACCGCGACGATTCGTGCGCGTGCCGGCGCCCGCGAGGCCTACTATACCTACCGTCAGGAAACCTTGATCCACGCCTCCCAGCAGCTCAACGTGCGCCGCGAAGTGCAAACGCTGGCGCTGTCCCACGAGGTATCAGAGGCGACCTTGCTGTGCGCCATGTCGATCAATCCGCGATACAAGGGCACCAGCGCGGAAAGCCTGCTGCGCCGCGCGCGGCTGATGTTCATTGCCCAGTATCCCGAGCGCTTTTCCGACGTGCTGGCAGTGGCGTTTCCCGGCTATCTGGATGCCAGCGACGAATCGCCGTTCTGGGAAAGCGTCGGGCGGCACTTTTTTGCCCGCAGCTATCAGGACATGAATCACATTGCCGGGGTGCGCTCAAAAAGCTTTATCGCCGAGGTGATGCCGCAGTTTCCGCTGTATTTGCCGCTGCTCACGCCGTCGGCGCGGGCGGCCATTGGCCGCGAGCACCCGGCGCACGAGCGGGCGCTGGCGGAAATGCTCGCCGAGGGCTTTGTACGCTCGCGCCACGTGGATATTTTCGACGCCGGCCCGGTGGTCAAGGCTGATCGCGAGCGGCTGGCAAGCGTGCGCGGTGCGGCGTGGCATCCGGTGCGCATTCGTCCCGCGCACGCGCTGCCCGATGCCGAGCCGGCGCTGGTCGCCAACCAGAAGCGCGACGGGTTTCGCTGCGTGGTGGCGCGCTATGCATTGTCGCCCACCGGCCAGCTGATGCTGACCACCGAGCACGCCGAGCAGCTGGGCGTGGAAAAAGGCCGCGCCGTGCTGGCCGCCCCGCTCACGCTGCCCGCCGCGGAAGACGCGCTGGATGAAGGAGAAATGTAATGCGCATTCGACCCATTGCCCGCGACGATCTGGATGGGCTGCAGGCGCTTTCGCAGCAGGCCGGCGTGGGGTTCACCTCGCTGCCGGATAACCGCGAGTTTCTCGCCGGCAAGATTGAAGCCGCCGCCAGCGCCTTCGAAGAGCGCACCGCGCGGGATAACCGGCTGTATTTTTTCGTGCTGGAAGACGAAACCGACGGCGAGCTTGCCGGCTGCTGCGCTATAGAAGGGCAGGTCGGCCACGAGGTGCCGTTTTATCATTACCGGCTGGGCTCGCTGGCGCATTCGTCGGTGCAGCTGGACCTTCACCGTACGATTGATACGCTGTTTTTAAGCTCGGATCACACCGGCGACACCGAGGTGTGCTCGCTGTTTGTGCGCCCCGAGTACCGCGGCGAGGCTAACCGCCACCTGCGCAACGGCGCGCTGCTGTCCAAGGCGCGGTGGCTGTTTATCGCCGAATTCCGCGACAGCTTCCCCGACAAGGTGCTGGCCGAAATGCGCGGGCTGTTTGACGACAACAACCGCAGCCCGTTCTGGGACAGTCTGGGTCGGCACTTTTTCCCCATGGACTTTGACGAGGCCGACCGCCTCACGGGGCTGGGGCAAAAGAGCTTTATCGGCGAACTGATGCCCAAATTTCCGATTTACACCACCTTCATGCCCGACGAAGCGCGCGACTGCATCGGCCAGGTGCACCGCCACACCCGCCCGGCGCTTGAAATGCTCAAGAAAGAAGGGCTGCGCTGGGAAGGCTACATCGACATTTTTGACGGCGGCCCCACGGTGGAAGCCTACATTGACGACGTGCGCGCGGTGCGCAACTCGCAGTGCTATCGCGTTGAGATCGACGCCAATGCCGTTGATGAAAGTGTCAGCCGCTGGCTGGCCGCGACTACCACGATGCTGGGCTTTACCGCCGCCTGGGTAGGCCGCGCGCCCCGCGACGAAAACATTGTACTGACCCCCGCCGAAGCCCGGCGCCTGAACGTCACCACGGGCGATACCCTTCGCCTGCTGGAAACCTGACGCTGACACACTGAGCCAACTTGATAGCCAAGGGAGACTGATATGCACGCCACGCAACAGCAGCTGATCAACGGTGAATGGGTCGACGGTAGCGCAACGGCGCTGACCAAACACGACGGCGTTTCCGGCGCGCTTTTATGGCAGGGCGGCGCCGCTGATGAGGCCCAGGTTCAGGCCGCGGTAAAAGCGGCCCGGGGCGCGTTCTCCGGCTGGGCGAAAACGCCTTTTGCCGAGCGCAAGGCACTGGTAGAGCGTTTTGCCGAGGTGCTGAAAAGCCGTCAGGAGGCACTTGGCGTGGCCATTGCGGCGGAAACCGGCAAGCCGCTGTGGGAAGCGCGTACCGAGGCTGGCGCAATGGTTGGCAAGGTGGCGCTGTCGATCAGCGCCTTTAACGAGCGTACCGGAGAGCGCGGCAAAGCCGTGGGCGAAGCTCGCGCCGTGCTGCGCCATCGCCCGCACGGCGTGATGGGGGTCTTCGGTCCGTACAACTTCCCCGGCCATCTGCCCAACGGTCACATCGTGCCGGCGCTGTTGGCGGGCAATACCGTGGTGTTCAAACCCAGCGAACAAACGCCGCTCACCGCCGATTTGACCCTGCAGTGCTGGTTGGAAGCCGGCCTGCCGGCGGGCGTGATCAACCTGGTGCAAGGTGGCGTGCCGGTGGGCCAGGCGCTGGCCGGCGACCCGGACATCGACGGGCTGCTGTTTACCGGCAGCGCCAAGGTGGGCGGCATGCTGCACCGTCAGTTTGCCGGCCAGCTCGACAAGATTCTGGCGCTGGAACTCGGCGGCAATAACCCGCTGGTGGTGAAAAGCGTACCCGACCAGCGCGCCGCAGTGCTGACCATTCTGCAGTCGGCGTTTGCCTCCGGTGGCCAGCGCTGCACCTGCGCGCGGCGCTTGCTGGTGCCCAAGGGTGAGGTGGGCGACCGGCTGATCGAGGCGCTGGCGGAGGCCATCCGCAAGCTGCGCGTGGCCGAGCCGTTTGACGAGCAGAACCCGCCGTTTTATGCCGGGTTGGTCAGCGCCGCCGCTGCCGACGGCCTGCTGGAAGCGCAGCGTGAGCTTGAAAACAAAGGTGCCACCGTTATCCACCGCATGCAGCGGCTGCAGGACGGCACCAGCCTGCTCAGCCCCGCGCTGCTCGACGTGACCGGTCTTGAAGTACCCGACGAAGAGCACTTCGGCCCGCTGCTGACCGTGCGGCGCTACGCCGACTGGGATGAGGCCATCGAGCTTGCCAACGATACCCGCTACGGGCTTTCGGCCGGGTTGATCGGCGGCGAACAGGCCGACTGGGATGACTTTCTGCTGCGCATTCGCGCCGGCATCGTCAACTGGAATCGCCAGACCACGGGCGCCTCGGGCGATGCACCCTTTGGCGGCGTCGGCGACAGCGGCAACCACCGCCCCAGCGCCTACTACGCGGCGGACTACTGCGCCTACCCGGTGGCCTCGATGGAAACCGACACCCTCGCGCTGCCGGAGACGCTACCGCCCGGGGTGACGCTATGACCCGTCAGGCACAGGCAGCTCAGGTTGCCACCGAGAATGAGCGCATGGGAGAGAACGTCTGCGAGGTCAACTTTGACGGCCTCGTCGGCCCCACGCACAACTACTCCGGGCTGGCGGCAGGCAACGTAGCCTCAAAGCGTCATGCCGGGCTGGTATCCAACCCGCGCGAGGCCGCGCTTCAGGGGCTGGAGAAAATGCACGCGCTGAGCCGTGCCGGCTACGCTCAAGGGGTGCTGCCGCCCCAGCAGCGTCCGGATATGGCCGCGCTGCACGCGCTGGGCTTTTCCGGCAGCCATGCTGCGATGCTGGAGCAGGCGGCAAAACAGGCGCCGGCAATACTGCGCGCGGTGTGTTCGGCCTCGAGCATGTGGACGGCCAATGCGGCCACGGTAACGCCGGGCGCTGATTCGCCGGACGGCCGCGTCCAATTTACCCCGGCCAACCTGCAGTCGAGCTTTCATCGTTATTTGGAGCCGGCCACTACGGGGCGTGTACTGCAGGCCATTTTCAACGATCCGTGCCATTTCGCGCATCACGCACCGCTGCCGGCCACGCCGGCATTTTCTGACGAAGGCGCGGCCAACCATACGCGGCTGTGCGCCGACTATGGCAATGCCGGCGTGCACCTGTTTGTTTATGGGCGCGAGGCCTTTGGCAGCGCGCCTGCGCCCAAGCGCTTTCCCGCGCGGCAAACCCGCGAGGCCAGCGAAGCGGTCGCCCGGCAGCACGGCCTTATTGAGTCGCAGACGGTGTTTGCCCGCCAGCATCCGGACGCCATTGACGCCGGGGTGTTCCACAACGACGTGATCGCGGTGGGCAACGGCCCGGTGTTGCTGTATCACGCCATGGCCTTTGCCGATGAACAGGGCACGCTGGATGCGCTGCGCGAGAAAATGCCCGAGCCGTTGATCCCCGTGCGCGTGCCGCTGGAAGCGGTAAGTCTTGAAGATGCGGTAGCCACGTACCTGTTCAACTCACAGCTGCTGTCCAACCCGGACGGCAGTATGACGCTGGTAGTGCCGGGCGAATGCGAGACCAACGAAGCCGTGTGGCGCACGTTGCAGGATCTGGTGCTGGCCGGTCATAATCCGATTGGCGAGATTATCGTCAAGGACGTCAAACAGAGCATGCGCAACGGCGGTGGCCCTGCCTGCCTGCGCCTGCGGGTGGCGCTGAGCGAGGCCGAGCGCGCTGCGCTGTCTGGCCGCGTGCTGCTCACCGAGGCGCTCTACGCCGAGCTTGTCGGCTGGGTGAAGCGCCACTACCGCGATCGCCTGGCGCCGGAAGATCTCGCCGATCCGCTACTGGTTGAAGAGTCGCTGACGGCTCTCGACGAACTGACCTGGATATTGCAGCTGGGCGCGATTTATCCGTTTCAGCGGGACGCCTGAGGAGAGACACACGAGTGAGTGGCATAGTGTACTGGCTGGATATGGCCGGGGTGATCGTCTTTGCCCTGTCGGGCGTGGTGCTGGCCTGCCGCAACCGGATGGACCCGGTGGGCATGCTGGTGCTGGCCGCGGTGACCGGCATTGGCGGCGGCACGCTGCGCGACCTGGTGCTTGGCGTGCGGCCGGTCTTCTGGGTGAGCGACCCTACTTATCTGTGGGTGATTTTTATCACGGTAGCGCTCGCCATGGTCGGCTTTCACTATATTCACCGACTTTCGCGCGGGTTCATGCCGGTGGCCGATGCCTTCGGGCTGGCGCTGTTCACCGCGCTGGGTACCCACAAGGCGCTGGAGCTTGGGTACGCCGACAGCGTGGCCACGCTGATGGGCATGATGACCGGCGTGGCCGGCGGCATGATCCGCGACGTGCTCGCCCAGCGTGTGCCCATGGTGTTGCGCGAAGAAATCTACGCCACGGCGGCCTTTGCCGGCGGCATGGTCTACGTGCTGCTGTATGCGCTCGGTGCGCCGCTGCTGCTGACCATCGGCGCCTCGCTGACGGCCACGCTGAGCCTGCGGCTGGCAGCGATCTACTGGCGTTTGTCGCTGCCGGTATTTGCCTGGGTCACGATTCCGCCTAAGCCGAACGACGATGAGCAAGTGGTCGCAAAGAAGGCCAAGGAACGGGTGCGCATGATTCGCCGCGAGCGTAAACGTCGATAGTGCCGCACGCCTCAATAGAAAGCCTCTGCTGTTGATCCTTGTTTTATGGCATGATGCGCGGCGTTGGTAGCGATGGACTTTCAATGACAACACCAGGCAGGCAGCGAACGCCATGTTCAAGGATTTTTATGCGCAGTGCGGCGATGAAATAACCATCTCCGCCGAGCAGGCCAGCCGCTTCGCCAAAGGCGTCGCCGGTGACTACAACCCGATTCATAACCCCGATGCGCGGCGCTTTTGTGTGCCCGGCGATCTGCTTTTTGCGCTGGTGCTTGAGCGCTTCGGGCTATCCCAGCACATGGAGTTCCGTTTTCTGAGCATGGTCGGCGCCAATACGCCGCTGACCTTTTCGCAGTCAGTCAGTGGCGACATCCACGTCACTGATACATCAGGAAAATGCTACCTGGACGTCACGCGCAGCGGCGACACGACGTTTGACAAGGAAGCGGTTGATGCCTTTACCCGCTGCTACGTGGCGTTTTCGGGGAAGAACTTTCCCCACTATTTAAAGCCGTTGATGGAAGCCCACGGGGTGATGTTCAACCCCAAACGTCCGCTGGTGATCTACCACAGCATGGGCTTTACCCTGGAGCGGCTGGACGGCTTGGCACCGGATCTCGCGCTCTCTCGCTCCTCGCTTGAGGTGCAGGGCAAACGTGCTGACGCGCTGCTGGATTTTTCCATTGAATCGGCCGGCAAGCCGTTTGGCGTCGGCTCGAAGAAACTGGTGGTCAGCGGGATATGTGACTACGACGCGACGGAGATGGATGCCATCGTGGAAGAGTTTTACCGGCTGAAAGCCGCCTACGAAGCCGCCTGAATTTTTTGGTCATCGTTGCACTAAAAAGCCCCGACGTCTGTTGAACGTCGGGGCTTTGGGTTGAGCATTTGACGCCTGGCGGGTTGCGTCAGATGTTGCGGAATAGCGGCAGGTTGTCTGCGAGCAGCTGCTTGATCGGTTCAAGCTGGCTCTGGTGGAGCACCAGCACGCTTTCTTCCTGAGTAAAGGCTTTTCCCTGGGGGATCAGAAAAGCAAACTCGCCTTCTTCCATATGAAATTCGTGAATTTCGCGCAGGCCGGCGGCCAGGTGACACAGGCTGCTGCGGTAGAAGTCATCTTCCCCGTAGACCAGCCGGTGATACATCTTGAACATCGTATAAAGGGCCAGCCCGTGCTCAAACGCCGGCCAGCGGGCGGGGTGCTGCTCGATGTCATCATCAAACGCCTGACCCTTGGCACGAGCGGCGGCAAGGGCTTTATCCAGCGGCTGGGTAAACAGCTGGCGTGAGGGCGCGCGCTGAGTCCCGTTGAAGTCTTCCATCGCGTGTTCAAAGGTCTCAAGGCTACTCAGCGGATACTCGGTGCAGGCCAGGTCGGCCGGTTCGCAGCCGCCGTTTTCCCAGCCGTGTATCACCCGCAGTGTCAGCAGTTCACGCTCCATGGGGCGCACCACAAACAGATACAGCATGACGCGCAGGTGCAAAAGCCGTTCCTGGCTGTCGTTATCAAACGCTTCATAAGGGTCGCTGAAGAGCTCATGGAGGCGGCCGTGAATGTGTTCCTTTGCTTCTGTGTAGTGCATGACTCATCCCTTCACGCATGGCGGACGTTGTTACGCCGCATATGTATTAGCTTTTAAGCAGCCAAGCATAGCGCAAGAGCGAAAACGTCGCCAAGTCTGTAGCGTAAGCTGTGGGGTCACGGAGAGTAGTGGCTGGCATGCGTCACTTCAATGCGCGCGGCCTTTGGCATGGAGAGCCTCGTGGGCAAGCAGCCATTCCTTGCGCGAAAGCCCGCCTGAATAGCCGGTCAGCCGCCCGTTGGCCCCGACGACGCGGTGGCAGGGTACAATGATGGGCAGCGGGTTTTTGCCGTTGGCCATACCCACCGCCCGCGACGCCGTGGGTTTGCCAAGCGTCTCGGCAAGTTCACCGTAGCTGCGCGTTTCGCCGTAGGGGACGTCACCGAGCGCGCCCCATACCGTCTGCTGAAACGGCGTGCCGACAGGCGCCAGCGGCAGGTCAAAGACCATGCGTAACCCGGCAAAGTATTCCGCCAGCTGCGCCTTGCAGCGTTCGAGTAGCGGGTGTTCGCGCCGGGTGCCAAAAAGTCCTCGGGAGAACTCGACGCTTAAAAGGCCGTCATCGCTTGCGCAAAGCGTCAGGCGGCCGAGCGGCGAGTCTTTCGGGGGTTCAAAGTAATCAAGATACATGCCGGGCTCCGGGTTTTATGCTGATTTTTAGCAAAAATCCGCGTAAACCCTCGCCCAGCGGGCGGGGATACAAGCGGAAACTGCAACGCAATTCTAGTCCGGTGTTTTCTGCCCTTCCACATAGGCTTTAAGCGTCTCGATCGTCGCTCCTCCTGCGCTACACGCAAAATACGACCGCGACCACAGTGCGGCACTTTTACTCAATCGCGGAATGTGGCCATTTAATAATCGAATACGTCGGGATGACGTAGATTTCAAATTATTGACCAACACGCTAATCGCTAGCTTTGGCGGATACTCGACAAGAACATGAACGTGGTCTTCCTCGCCATCGAACTCAATAATACGGCAGTCCAGTTTTTCGCATGCTGACTCGAAGGATGCCCTGATCTGGCCCATTATATCGCCGTCAAAAACCTTTCTTCGATACTTCGTGGTAAAAATAAGGTGCGTGACGAGTCGGGTCACGCTATGCCTTCCTCGCCGATATTCATTGCTCACACTCACTTGACTTACCTGCTGTAGCCCTTAATATAAAGGCACTATAGCAAGGACACTGACATGCTGAAAGCCACAAAAGTACGCATCTACCCCACGACTGAGCAGGCGGGTATGTTGAACCGCCAGTTCGGCAGCGTGCGCTTTGCGTATAATACTGGCCTTCGCATTATGTCCCATCGCTATCAGCGTCACGGTGAGTCATTAAGTGCGAAACATCACATCAAAAAACTGTTGCCGGTGGCGAAAAAGTCGCGCAAGTACGGCTGGCTAAAACAGGCTGACTCAATCGCACTGCAACAGGCGTGCATCAACCTCGATAAAGCCTTCCAGCGGTTTTTCGACCCCAAGCAGAAGGCGAGCTACCCGCGTTTCAAAAGCAAGCGGGGCAGGCAGTCCAGCTATCACTGTGTCGGCGTCAAGGCCGGTGATAGCTGGATCAAGGTGCCCAAGCTCAAGGCGATAAAAGCCCGTATCCACCGTCCGATAGCCGGTAAGCTGAAAAGCATCACGCTGTCTCGCACTGTCACCGGCAAACACTACGCCTCGTTGCTGTTTGAAACGGAACAAGCCGAACCGGCACCGTTAATGGATATTGAGGCCGCTAATGTTGTCGGCCTCGACATGGGGCTCTCGCACCTGGCCATTGATTCCAATGGCACGAAAACAGCGAATCCGCGCTTTATCAAGCAGGCGCAGAAGAACCTCAAGCGTAAACAGCAGTCACTATCGCGCAAGACAAAAGGCAGTGCCAAACGGGCTAAAGCCCGCCTATTGGTTGCCAAAGCTCACGAGCGGGTGGCCAATGCCCGCAACGACTTCCAGCACAAACTTTCTCGACAGATCGTTGACGACAACCAAGCGGTGATCGTCGAGACACTGAAAGTTAAAAACATGATGCAGAACGGCAAACTCGCCAGGCATATTGGCGATGCGTCGTGGCATGCTTTGATCACCAAGCTGGCGTACAAAGCGAAGGAACAGGGCAAGCACCTGGTCAAAATAGATCAATGGTTTCCCAGCTCCAAAACCTGCCATGCCTGCCAGCACAAGATGGCCTCAATGCCGCTGAATGTTCGATCGTGGGATTGTCCTCATTGTGCATCCTCAAATGATCGGGATATCAACGCGGCCCTGAACATCAAGTGTCAGGGCCTGATCCAGTTAAAGGCGGAAGGGCTGTCCGTCTCTGCCCATTGAGGCTCGCGTAAAGCCGGCACGTTGTCGGTAGCAGCCGTTGAAGTGGGAAGCCCCGTCCGTGGCGCGTCAGCGCTTAGGGCGGGGAGCAGTCACCAGCATAGTAGCTTATGCGTTAACGGGCGTTGCGTGACCTTCTGCTTCCAGCCGTTCCCATACCGGGGCCTTTTCCGCCTCGGTCATCTGGCTCCAGCAGGCAATTTCATCCAGCGTGCGCCCGCAGCCTTGGCAAGTCTGGCTGGGTTGATGTATTTGACAGATTTGCACGCACGGTGAAAGCGGGCGCTCGGGGAGTGTTCCGGGCATCGTCGTTCGCCTCTTGATGCTTATCGTTAGAGCTTGACCTTGCCGCGCAGCGCCTTGGTTTTGCCTTTGCGTGTTTTGCTGTCTACGCGTTTGCGCTTGGCGTTGCGGCTGGGTCGGGTCGGGCGGCGGGCTTTTTGCTCTGCCGCCGCGCTTTTAATCAGCGCTTTCAGGCGCGCCAGCGCATCCTCTTTATTCAGCTCAAGAGTACGGTGTTTCTGCGCCTTGATCACAATCACGCCGTCGCGGGTAATGCGCTGATCAGACAGTTCCAGCAGCCGCTCCTTGTAAAAGGGCGGCAGCGTCGAGCGCTGAATATCAAAGCGCAGGTGGACGGCGGACGCCACCTTGTTGACGTTTTGTCCGCCGGAACCTTGCGCGCGAATTTGTTCGATGTGGATTTCCCAATCGGCCAGTATCACGTTATTGGATATACGTAGCATGGTTAGATATACGCAGAATGGTTGGATATACGCAGCATAGTGCCTCGCCGATCAAAAAAGTGGTCACAATTTAACACGATGCCTCGTTATGCGTCTGGTTGAAGCGGGCGGCAAGTGGCCGCATACACAATGGTAGCGGCGCGTATCAAAGGCCGTAAAAGCAGTGATTAGACAGGAGGCAATATGACCACATTGGTAATCGGCGCCAACGGCCAGATCGGCAAACAGTTTTGCGAACGTGCCCAAAAGGCGGGGGAGCCGGTCAAGGCGATGGTGCGCCGTGAAGAACAGACCGGCTGGTTTGCCGAGCGCGGAATTGACACGGTTGTCGCTGATCTGGAGGGAGATTTTTCCCATGCGTTTGACGGCTGCGAGCAGGTTGTTTTTACCGCCGGCTCCGGCCCTGATACCGGGCCGGATAAAACCCTGATGATTGATCTTTACGGCGCCATTCGGGCGGCGGGTATCGCCGCTGAGAAGGGCCTCAAACGCTTCATCATGGTCAGCGCCATGCGCGCGGAAGACCCCATGACCGCGCCGGAAAAACTGCGCCCCTACATGGCGGCCAAGTTTGCCGCCGATGCGCACCTGCGGCTAAGCCCGCTGCCCCATGTCATCCTCAAGCCAGGCCGGCTGAGCGATGACGCTGCCACCGAGTTATTTGCCGCAAGCGTTGACGAAGCTGGCGACAACCGGATTTCTCGCGCCAACGTGGCCTGCGCGCTGCTTTACGCCGTGCAGCACGCGGTACTGGAAAACACGGAGTTCACGCTGCTTGACGGCACGCGCAGCGCCGCCGAGGTCATGGCCTGATCAGCTCTGCGTCAGTCGCGCCTTGAGCGCATTGAGGAAGGTGTACACGCGGGCGGCGTTGGTGCCCACGTCACTTTTGCCCAGCCGTGAGGCCGAACGCATATCTACCCGCGTGGCGCTGTCTTCCTCGCTTAGCCGCACCACCACGTCATCCTTGAAACCGAACCAGCGGGTCGTGGCGGTCGCTTCGATATGATTCTGGCTGACATCAACAATTTGCCAGCCGGCATCCTGCATTTCGGCCTGCACAGCCGCCAGCACCGTGTTCATGGGCGCATCAAGGGTCAGCGGTTGAATCTCGGGGTAGGCGGCGCGCTGCTGCTCGGCGGTGCTTTCGCCGGGGTACTCCATCTCGTTCGGGGCTTCTTCGCGGGCATTGGCCAGCGCGGTGAACGCCGGTGGGTTGTCCATGTCGGTCGTAATGTCATGAATGGCCGGCACCGCCTGGGCGCGCTGCCAGTGTTGCCACGGCACATAGAGGACGGCCACGGCGCAGGCGATAACCAGTACGGCGGTAAAGCCCGGGCCAAAACGACGCTTGATGATGCCGGCCAGCAGCGCCATAAGCCCCACGGCGGCGGCCGCCATGGCGGTATAGGTGGCATAGCGCAGCAGGCTGAAGGCATCGCCAAGTTCCAGCATTTCCGAGCGGTACGCGGGGCCGGCAGCGGCGAGCAGCAGCGCGGCGGCGAGCAGTAACAGCACGCTGAGCCATGCCAGCCGGCGCGGCACGGCGCTTTTGGTGGGGCGGTCGATAATCGATTGTGTTGCCATCGTTAGTCCTTGTTGGTTCAAATAGGTATAGCTTGGCATCTGGCGGCCAGACTTGCACAGGCCATCTGGCCGGGCAAACTGCCAAGGCAATGCGAGCTCGCACCGGATAATACGCTTTCGTAAGAATGTAGTGGCCAACTGGCGTTCGCCAGTCCAGCGTCTTGCGAGGTCGTGTGTTCAGTGAATCGGCGATGGCATCAAACTTTTACTGGCTGTAGACCGAGAGATCGGTACCTTTCGGCAGGTATTGCCGCAAGAGGCCATTGGTGTTCTCGTTGGAGCCACGTTGCCAGGGGCCATGAGGGTCACATGCTCAGCCGCAGAGCTCGCGGTACTTCGTTCAGCTTATCGCTGAATCCGACGGCCGCGGCCGTCGTCGTGGTGCCATCCGACTTGGTCAGGATGATCAAGCTCGTGGTGCGCCCAACCAGCGTTTTAACGGCAGAACCATTATTGGCGCCGATTATCATGTCGCACTTCCCAGTGCCTCGGCATCAGGCGGTCTTCGATTTCAGGCGGCCGCTGATGGATGCTGATCAGATCTGGGATCTATTGCCGATGATCTTGGCCAAGGCTGCGTGAACGGCGGCTGTGCCCGATACCCGGCAAAACTAGCGTCATATGCTAAATTTGTCGCGCAATCCATACCACCATGAGCCCATCATAGAATAAGGAACGCGAAACATGCGCCCACCGGGGAATGAGAGCCACGGCACCTTGGCGAAGACGTCGAACCGGGTCAGGTCGCCGTCGATCGCCTCGGACAAGATGCGTCCGAAGGTGTGCGACCCTGTGACGCCATGCCCGCTATAGCCATGCGCAAAATAGGTGTTGTTACCGATGCGACCCATTTGTGGAACGCGGCTGAACGAGAGGGCGAAATTACCGCTCCAAGCGTAGTCGATTTTGACCCCTTTGAGTTGCGGGAACACCTTGTTCATGTTGCGCTGCAACTTGGCTTTGATGTCGCTGGGGTCTGCTCCACCATAAACCGTGCCGCCGCCAAACAGCACTCGTTTGTCGCCAGACAGGCGATAGTAATCAAGGATATAGCGGATATCTTCGACGCATGTGTCTGTCGGCATCAGATCGTGTGCGCGCGCCTCGCCCAAAGGCTCAGTCGCCATCACCTGAGTTGACACCGGCATCACTCGCGATGTCAACGTCGGCACCACGTGACCCAGATAGGCATTGCCGCAAAGGACCAGAGTCTTGCAGGTCATTGTCCCTTTGGAGGTTCTGACCACAGGCCGTGCCGCAGCATGATCTACGTCGATCACCGGGGACATCTCATAGATTAAGCCGCCGTTCTTCTCAAACGCTGCCGCCTCGCCGAGAGCCAGGTTCAACGGATGCATATGACCGCCGGAATGATCGATCAGCCCTCCGGCATAGACGTCAGAGTTCACATGCTTCTTCACCTGATCCTTATCCAGCATTTCTTGGTTCTTGATGCCGTAGCCGGCCCAGAGATTCATCCGCTCTTCTAATTCGCTCATATGAGCGCTTGTCAGACCGGTAAAGATGTTCTTGTCCTTCAGGTCGCACTTAATACTATAGGTGTTGACCCGCTCGCGTATGATCTTGCTGCCCTCCTGCACAATGCCGGCAACGAATGTCGCGGTGTCCTGCCCATAACGCTTTTTGATCGTCTGTAGACTGGCGTTCAACCCGTTGACGATCTGCCCGCCGTTGCGCCCCGAGGCGCCCCAACCGATACGCGCACCCTCAATGATGGCTACCTTGTAGCCTTTTTCTGCGAGGTGCAGACCGGTCGATAGTCCGCTATAACCGGCACCAATGATGCAGACATCGATCTGGTGGTCACCGATCAGTTCCGGCCGCTCCGGCGCGGGGTTGGCGGAGGCAGCATAATAGCTTGCGGTGTGGTTGCCATCGCCGGCATAAGGATGCTTCTGCAGAGTCATCACACGATCTCCATATTAGCTATGATGTTCGTAGTTGGTCACATGGCCGGCGAATGTACGGAGTTTCTGCACTTATTGCGTGAGCTCAGGAGCACGGGTTGCCAGCTCATAATTCATGGGGCTGAGGTAGTTCAAGACCACGGGTTGTTCTGACGCCGGACGGCCACTGCGTTCCTAACTCAGATACCAAGTCGGTCGCGTGTCTGGTAATACCAGGCACCGACGGCTGAGAGCGGCACGCGCAGCAAGCGTCCGCCGGGGAAGGGCATATGAGGCAGCCCGGCGAAGGCATCGTATCGCTCGTCACGCCCGGTCATTACTTCAGCGATCAACCGCCCGGCCAAGTGGGTACAAGTCACTCCGTGGCCAGAATAACCTTGAGCAAAGTAGACGTTGTCATTAAGTACACCTAACTGTGGAAGACGGTTGAGCGTCATCAGGAATGTCCCGCTCCAAGCATAATCGATCTTCACCCCTTTGAGTTGGGGAAAGGTCTTTTCCAGTTTGGGGCGAATTAAAGCCTCAATATCGGCTGGGTCTTCGCCGCCATAGTTAACACCACCGCCGTATATCAGGCGATTGTCACGGGTCAGCCGGTAGTAGTCGAGCAGGTAGTTGCAGTCTTCGACGGCCATGCCGTTGGGCAGCACCTCCTTCGCTTGCGCCTCGTCCAGCGGCTCAGTGGTGATGACCTGCGTCCCACAGGGCATGGACTTACCTTCAAGTTCGGGCAGCACGCCGCTCAGATAGGCATTGCCAGCCATCACCACACGCTCGGCATTAACCTCACCCTCGGGGGTTCTTAGTGTCACAGGACTACCGTGCTCCAATTTGACTAAGGGTGTTTGCTCATAGATAACGCCTCCCATAGACTCAAACGCTGCGGCCTGACCAAGCACCAGATTGAGCGGATGCAGATGGCCGCCCGAATGATCCACTAGGGCGCCCACATAACGGTCGCTGGACACCTCGCGGCGATAGGTGTTGCCCTCGAGCATCTCTAGCCGGTCGTGGCCGTAGCGCTCCCAGAGGGCCTTGTGCTCACGCAACCCTCGCAGTTGCTTGTCATTGCAAGCGGCAAAGAGGTTACCATCGCGCAGGTCGCAATCGATGTTGTATGTATCCACTCGTTCACGGATGATACGATTGCCTTCGAAGGCCATATCCCCTAATGCTCGGGCAGTCTGCTCACCATACTTAGTCTCGATTACGTCCATATCACGACTGTAACTATTGACGATCTGTCCACCGTTGCGACCTGAGGCTCCAAAGCCCACCCGCGAAGCCTCCAATACAATCACTTTAAGCCCCTTTTCGGCCAAGTGCAGGGCCGCAGAAATACCAGTGAAACCAGCACCGACTACACACACATCGCAGTGGGCCTCGCCCTGTAGGGCCTGGCGCTCAGACGCCGAATTAGCCGTAGCAGCGTACCAAGACGCAGCATGTTGCGAAAATGATGTGGCGTTCATTGAAATCTCCAGTGGAAGCTTTACTTAACACTCATTCCTCTATGCTACGGGGTTGGTGTTAATGAAAAAAAGAAATAATGATATGCAATATTTTCCAAAAATATGAAAAAACGATTTGCAAAACCTTTCCTCTCACCGCCGTCATATCGGCTACTGTAAGAGAAGCAGCGCCTAGGTCAATAATGGTCAAGGCGCTGTAGTTTGTGACAGCTAAGAAATCTTAGGTCATAAGGTAGCCTAACGCTAGAAAGCCCAAAGTGGTGATGCCGGCTCCCAGCAAGACATAAGGGAACTGGGTAAGCGCGTGTTGCATCGGCTGGCAACCGCTTCCTTGGGCGGAGAGGACTGAAGAGTCGGAGAAAAAGCAGGCATGGCTGCCGAAACTCGAGGCGGAGAGTAGCGCTCCGATGATCAAGGGCATAGGTGCATCCATGTGTTGTGCAATTGGGACCACGATAGGGATCGAAATCACGAACACACCCCAGGAAGAACCGGTACCGAAAACTACTACGGCCATGGATAGGAAGACGATGGCTGGCAGCAAGGCGACCGTCATATAGGGGGTTAGGGAATCAATCAAGAAGGTGGTCATGCCCAGCTGATCGTTGATTTCGCGTAGTACAAAGCCCACAGCTACGATAGCCAGTGGAAGCATCATGGTACGGAAGCCATCCATGATAGCGTCCATTAGAGTGTTGAAGGTGGCTAGACGCTGGATCAGGTAGAGTAGGATGGTAAATAGGGTCGCTACAATCACCCCCTTAAGTAGGTCGATCTCGAACCAAGCGCTGGCACCGATTAGCACTGCCATCGGTACCAGGAAATTGAGCATGCCGACCCAAGGGCTAGTCCGGGGGGCGTCATCGGTATCCAGTTCAACATCGGGCGCGCCATCGGGAATTGGTTGGCCGGCTTGAGCGCGGGCCTCGGCAGCTTTCATCGGTCCAAAGTCCGGCATGTTACCGGTGGCCATTAACAGCACTAGTCCTATGGCTACCCAGCCATAGAGCATAAAGGGAATCGACTGTATATAGAGTGACATGCCGGCGCTTTCGGTAGCGCCGTTAGTTTCAAGTAGCTCGGAGAAATAGACTGCCCAAGTTGAGATCGGGACTAAAATGCAGATGGGTGCGGCCGTGGAGTCAACAATGTAGGCCAGTTTTTCTCGGGACACACCGAAGCGATCAGTGAGGCGTTTCATGGCTGCGGGCGTGGCTAGAGCATTGAGATAGTCGTCAATGAAGATCATCACGCCCAACGTGGCGGTGCTGAGCAGTGACTGACGCCGCGTTTTAACTAGGCGAGACATGAAGTGGCTGAAGCTCATTGTGCAGCCTGATTTCTCGAGCATAGCGATGAAGCCACCCATCAGTCCGCAGACTAGAATCAGCCAAGCGATGGTCTCGTTCATCATCACTGACAGCGAGATATCGGCCAGCTCGCCGATGAAGTCATCTGGCTGCAGCATGATTAACCCGGACAGCGCGCCGATGGCCAACGCCTCCAGTGTGCGATGGGTGGAAATGGCCACCACTAGCACGATCAGCGAAGGCATTATGCTGATCCAGCCAAACTCGGTGCCGGCTTCATGATAGAGAGTTAGGCTGGCCACCGCGGCGAATATGCCGGTCACCAGCATCAGCGTCTTGCCCTTGCCTCGCTGGGTAGGATAGGAGGGTGCAAAGGCGTGGTTTGTATGGCTCATGGCTGACCTCCTGCAGGTGCTGTTAGGAGGTGCATGTCGGCCAAGAAGGGTGAAGCAGGGAATATTATGATTGTCATCCTGTTGTCCCTTGGTTTTGATAAATGAGTAGCAAATAAGGAAGAGGCTTGAGTATTCGAAAAGCCGCTTAGACGTGGCGTAGGTACCAGTCGTATTCAAGCTGACTGACTTTCCGCATGGCTAGGTCACGCTCGGCTCGGCGGTTGGCGATGAACACGTGCAAAAAATCTTTACCTAGCGCCTCGGTCAGCGACTGACTTTCTTCGAGCAGATCAAGCGCCTGAGACCAACTGTTGGTCAGGCTCGGCGCGTGCTGGTCGTACGCATTGCCGGTGATCGCCTTGTCGGGCGTCAACTCCTGGCTCAAGCCGTGATCGATAGCGGCCAGCAGGGTGGCCAACAGCAGATAAGGATTAACGTCGGCGCCGGCGACACGATGCTCGATGCGGCGCGCCTCGTTGGGGCCGGAGGGGATGCGAATCGCCACCGAGCGGTTGTCATGACCCCAAGTCGGAGTCATCGGCACATAGAGCCCCGGCTGGAAGCGACGATAGGAATTCAGGTTGGGCGCAAACAGCGCCATGGAAGCCGGCATCAGCGCAAGCAGCCCAGCGGCCGCTTGCTTCAGGGTCTGGGTGCCCAGCTCATGACCATCGTCGGCGGCAAACACATTGTGGCCGCTTTCGTCGACCATGCTTATGTGTACATGGGTGCCGTTACCAGCTTCATTGCCATAGGGTTTGGCCATGAAGGTGGCCTCGAAGCCATGCGTGAGTGCCACGCCCTTGATCAGGCGCTTGAGTAGTACGGCGCTGTCGCAGGCCACTAGCACATCATCGCAGTGAATCAGATTGATCTCGAACTGACCGGGAGCACACTCCTTCAGCGTGGTGTCCAGCGGCAGGTTCTGAACCTTTGCCGCTTGCTGGATGTCTTCCAGGAATTCGGCGTACTCGTCCAGCTCACTGATTGAATACAGCTGGCTCTGAGTAGCCCGCTCGCCGCTGGATGGTGAGCAGGGCGGCTGAATCATGCCTAGATCGTTGCGCTGGCGGTCGACCAGATAAAATTCCAGCTCTAGCGCCACTACCGGCGTCAGGCCGCGCCGACCCATACGCTTGAGCATGCGTGACAGCACCTGGCGAGGATCGGCGAAAAATGGACTGCCGTCGTTTTCTTCCATGCTCATCAGCAGCTGGGCGTGTTTGCCATTGCGCAGCCAGGGAGTGGGCATCAGTGTGCCGGGAATTGCCCGGCATACTCGGTCGCCGTCACCAATATCAAGCCCTATCCCGGTTTCCTCAACGGTGTTGCCGAGGGTGTCGAGGGCGAATAACGATGCTGGCAAAAAAATGCCGTCGAGCCAGGCCTTTACGAGGTTGTCTCTGGGTATGCGCTTGCCGCGTACTACGCCGTTGAGGTCGCTGATCAGCAGGTCGATGCTAGAAATATCTGGATGCTGCTCGAGAAAGTTATTCACTTCGTCAGTACTGCGAGAAGACATGTGGGTACCTTTTGCGTTCTCATCGTTATCGATGGGTCATCTTTTGATCATTGCTTGATGTTGTCAAATTTTTAATGACATAGATGCTGAGTCTTTAGTCGAGTGCAGTGTGTATTTTTTTTTAATTACCCTTTTAATACATGAGTTTATATTTATTTGTCATGTGGTTTGATGTGGTGGTGTTGGCAAAGATACATACTCAAGGTATGTTGAATAAAGCATAACAATCTTCACGGTCTTGCTGTACAAAATTTAAGGAGAAATTAATGCAGATCCGTCCGCAGATCCGTCCATTGGTGGCTGTGATTGCATGCCGCCGCGACGTCGAAGGCCATCCTGCTCATATTGTGACCGACAAGTATCTGACTGCCTTGCGTGCCTATGGGCTGGACCCGGTGGTACTGCCAGTGTGGGAGGATGTTGACGTCGAGCGCGCCAAGCGGCTGCTCTCCCATTTCGATGGTCTGATGCTGACCGGTAGCCCGACTAATGTGCACCCTTCGCGCTATAGGGAAGAGTGCGCGCCGGAGAACGAGCGAGCCGATACAGATCGGGATGCAGTCGCTCTGGCGCTGATCCCTGCGGTCCTTGAGCGTGGGTTGCCGTTACTGGCCATCTGTCGCGGCTTTCAGGAGCTCAACGTGGCCTTCGGCGGCAGCCTCTACCAAGCGGTGCAGAACCAACCCGGTAAATTCGACCACCGCGAGCCAAAGGGGAAGACTCAGCAGCAGTATGTCCCGACCCATGAGCTGGCGATCAAGCCAGGCGGTGTGCTGGCCGGCCTCTACCCCGAGCACGGCGCCAGGGTGAACTCGTTGCATCAGCAGGGTATCGACCGGCTTGGCAACGGGTTGACGGTTGAGGGCGTAGCGCCGGACAGCCTGATCGAAGCCGTCTCGGTGAGTGATGCCAAGACCTTTACTCTTGGCGTACAGTGGCATCCCGAGTGGCAGCCCACCGAACATCCCTTGTATGACGCTATCTTCAAAGGCTTCGCCGAGGCCTGTTTGAGCGCTCGATAGCAGTCTGTCGGACTTTCCGCCGCACCGTGAGATACTAACCGCTGCCACTCCGAACTGAGAAAACCGCCATGAGCCGCTTTATCCCTGTGGACCGTCAGACCGATGACTTACTGCCGCCTTCGGTAGACAAGTGGTTGCCGGATGGCCACCTGGCGCGGTTCGTCGTTGATGTCGTCGAGCAACTGGACCTCTCAGCCCTGACTCGGTATTACGCCGGCCGGGGCTCCAAGGACCATCATCCCGCGGTACTGCTGAGTCTGTTGGTCTACGGCTACGCTACCGGCGTGGTCTCTAGCCGCAAGATTGAGCGTGCCACCTATGACTCGGTGACGTTTTGCTATTTGGCCGCCAACACCCACTCCGACCACGACACCCTGGCTACCTTTCGTCGACGTTTTCTGCCGACGCTGGAGCAGCTGTTCGTTCAATTTTTGCTGCTGGCCCGAGAAATGAAGCTACTCACGCTCGGCACCATCGCGTTGGACGGTACCAAACTCAACGCCAATGCCAGCAAGCACAAGGCATTGCCATATGATCATGCCAAGAAGCTGGAGGCGCAGTTCAAGGCCGAGGTGAAGGAGCTGACCCAGCGGGCCGAGTCGGCGGATAAGGATGACGCTGCCGACGGCATGGATATTCCTGCCGAGATGGCCCGGCGTGAAGCACGCTTGGAAGCGATCGCCGTAGCAAAGACTAGACCCAAGCCGCTGGCTGGGGTCAAGGTGCTCGATCTCTCTCGGGTACTGGCCGGTCCTTGGTGCGGCCAGTTGCTGGCTGACATGGGCGCCGACGTGATCAAGGTTGAGCGCCCCGGCAGCGGTGATGATACACGCCACTGGGGCCACCGTGGCTCCCGGGCACTAGGGAATCTGCGTATTACCTCTCCGCCAATCCCTTGGACCAGGTTTTCGATGACCCCCATGTCAAAGCGCGCCAACTCAAGCACACCTTGCCTTATCCTCAAGCCGGACAAGTGAACTGGGTTTCCAATCCTATTCGCTTCAATGATATTGCCTTGAATGCCGATATACCCCCACCCGGCTTGGGCCAACACACGGATCAAATTCTTGAAAACATGTTGCAACTTGATGCGCAACAAATTGCCACATTGAAGCAACAAGGCATCATCTGACGCTTTATCATTTTTTGCCCTTAGGCGGGTCTTGGGAGATACACTATTCATGTCACATTCAATGCCGAATTTAAAACCTCCGGGTACTTCTACTCTGTCGGAAAGCCTGGCAGATCTCGTCATACCCAAAGCTTATATCAATGGCCAGTGGCACAGAGGAACGCATACCTTTGCCGTGACCAACCCGGCCAATGGTGAAGCGCTGGCTCAGGTGCCGGATATGGGCGCCGAGGAAGCTCGAGAAGCGATTGCCGCGGCAGATCAGGCTTTCCCGGCATGGCGTAAAAAGACCGCCAAGGAGCGCTCCAGCCTGCTGCGTCGTTGGTTTGACGCGATTATGGCGCATCAGGAAGAACTCGCGCAGCTGATGACGCTGGAGCAGGGCAAGCCCTTGGCAGAGTCCCGGGGTGAGGTCGCCTACGGCGCCAGTTTTGTCGAATATTACGCCGAAGAAGCCAAACGGGTTGCCGGAGAAACCTTGCCCGGCCACGGGGTCGATAAGCGCATTTTGGTATTCCGCGAGCCTATCGGCGTTGTGACGGCGATTACTCCCTGGAATTTCCCTCTGGCGATGATTACCCGCAAGTGTGCGCCGGCACTGGCGGTAGGTTGCAGCGTGGTAATCAAGCCGGCAGAGGCCACGCCTCTCACTGCCCTGGCACTCGCCAAGCTTGCCGAAGATGCCGGGCTGCCTGCCGGGGTGCTCAATGTGATTACCGCCTCGCAAGGGGCAGAGGTCGGTAAAGTGTTGAGCACCGACCCCCGGGTACGCAAGATCTCCTTCACCGGCTCTACTGCCGTGGGCAAGAAGCTGCTTTCCCAGTGTGCCGATACCGTCAAGAAGGCCTCCATGGAGCTCGGCGGTAACGCCCCCTTTATCGTTTTTGACGATGCGGACCTGGACGCGGCGGTGGAGGGAGCACTGGTCTCCAAATACCGTAATTCCGGCCAGACCTGCGTGTGCACCAATCGCTTTCTGGTGCAAGACGGCGTCTATGATGCCTTCCTCGACAAGCTGGCGGCGCGGGTCAAGGCGCTCAAGGTGGGCAATGGGCTGGAAGACGGCGTCGTCCAGGGGCCATTGATCAATCAGGCGGCGGTGGAAAAAGTCCAGACGCATATCAACGATGCCCTGGAGAAGGGTGGCCGCTTGATCTGCGGGGGTAAACCCCACGCGCTCGGAGGCACCTTCTTCGAGCCCACGGTGATCGCGGACGTAGACGAGAGCATGCAGGTAGCGCGCGAAGAAACTTTCGGCCCCTTGGCCCCGGTGTTCCGCTTTACCACCGACGAGGAGGCCGTTGCCTCGGCCAATGCCACGGAATCTGGCCTGGCGGCCTATTTCTACGCCCGGGATTACCGGCGTATCTGGCATGTCTCGGAAAGCCTGGAATACGGCATGGTGTCGGTCAATGAAGGGCTTCTGTCCACAGAGCTTGCCCCTTTCGGTGGGGTCAAGGAGTCCGGCCTGGGGCGTGAGGGTTCACGGTACGGGTTGGAAGAATACACGGAGCTTAAATACGTCTGTATCGGTGGTCTTTAACGATCCTGTTCTTAGGAGAACATCATGAATAACGCACAGCTCAACGAACTCAAGAATCGCTACGTGGCCAACGGTGCCGCCAGCGCATCGACACAATTCGCCGACCACGCAGAAAATGCAGAACTATGGGATGCGGATGGCGAGCGCTTCATCGATTTCGCTGGGGGCATCGGCGTGCTCAACCTGGGCCATCGTCACCCCAAGGTGGTTGAGGCAGTCAAAGCCCAGCTCGATAAATTGATGCACACCTGCCAGACGGTGATGCCTTATGCGCCTTATGTACAGCTTGCCGAGAAGCTGTGTCATCTGTCACCGGTCAAGAACGACGCCAAGGCGATGCTGGTCAACGCCGGCGCCGAGGCGTTGGAAAACGCCGTCAAAATCGCCCGCGCCGCCACCGGGCGCAGCGGCGTGATCTGCTTTGACGGCAGCTTCCACGGCCGTACTTTTATGACGTTGGCGATGACCGGTAAGGTGCTGCCCTACAAAAATGACTTCGGCCCGATGCCGGGTGATGTGTTTCGTGCACCCTTCCCCAATGCCTACCATGGCATTAGCGATGAAGACGCGCTAAATGGGCTGAAGAAAGTGTTTAAAACTGATCTTGCCCCAAGTCGTACCGCCGCCATCGTTATCGAGCCGGTACAGGGCGAAGGGGGCTTCTATGCAGCGTCCCCCGCGTTTCTCAAGGCCCTGCGCGAGTTATGCGACGAACACGGCATCCTGCTGATCGTCGATGAAGTGCAGTCCGGTTTCGCACGTACGGGCAAGTTTTTTGCTTTGGAGCATACCGACGTGCAGGCGGACATCATGACCATGGCCAAGAGCCTGGCAAACGGCATGCCGCTTTCCGCGGTGGTCGGTAGTGCAACGGTGATGGATGCCGCCGGACCCAGCTCATTGGGCGGCACTTACAGTGGCAACCCCTTATCCTGTGCCGCGGCTCTGGCAGTGATCGACGTCATTGAGGAAGACAACCTATTGGAAAAGAGTGAGGCGCTAGGCAACAAGCTCACTCAGCGCTTTGAGACCTGGCAGGGGCAATTCGATGCCGTCGATAATACCCGTCATCTGGGCGCCATGGCTGCTTTTGAGCTGGTCACCGACAAAGCGTCGCGCACGCCGGATCCTGAATTAGCGGCAGCGCTGTGTGCTAAAGCCAAGGAGAAGGGCCTGATTTTGCTCTCCTGCGGCTTCTGGGGAAATTCGATCCGTATCCTGGTACCGATTACCGTCAGCGATGAAGTGTTGGAGGAAGGGCTGGATATCATCGAGAGTAGCCTTGAAGAATTAGTCAAGGTCGAGGCGACTGCCACAAATTGAGTATCTGCAAAGCTCCGCTTGGTTTGCATCGCTAGACGATCTGCTCTTGCCCAGTAGCTGTGGCACCTCATGAACGAAGTACACTGATGAGTGTGCCACATAGCAAGGCAAGCGCCTCCCATAAAGTGTAGTGGCATAGTCAATTTGGCCAGCTGGTTTTGAGTGTATGATCACTCCGAGAGAAAATCAGGTGGACATGATGACCAAGAGAAGAAATTTCAGCCCGGCATTTCGTCTGGAAGCGGTAAGCGTCTGGTAATCCCATCTTGAGCCTGGTGCCGCAGCCGGCAAGATAGTGTCCACTTATTCCTTGGTGGACACTAATCATGAGCGACACAAGAGCACTCCGACCTTACCGCAAGCGCCGGCAATACACCCCAGAATTCAAGGCCCAACGGGTGGCTGAAAGCCAACAGCCTGGAACGTCTGTTGCCCGTGTTGCTTTGGATAATGACCTCAACGCCAACTTGCTTCGGCGCTGGATCAGCGAGGCGAAGCAAACAGGTAAAAACCTGTCGCCCGCGTTTGTGCCTATCAATGCACCGGCGGCGACGCCCCCGGTCGTAGAAAAACCGGGCACCATCCGTATCGAAATCCCCCGGGCCGGCGGCCCGGTTGTGGTGGAATGGCCAGCCGACCAGGCGCATCAGTGCGTGGCGCTTCTACGGAACCTGCTGCAATGATCCGCATCGATGAAATCTGGCTGGCCACAGAGCCATTAGACATGCGCGCTGGACCAGACACGGCGTTAGCGCGTGTGGTGCAAGTGTTCGGCTCGGCCAGGCCACACTGTGCTTACCTGTTCGCCAATAAACGCGGCAATCGGATGAAGGTGCTGATCCACGATGGTCTGGGCGTCTGGCTCTGTGCCCGCCGCCTGAATCGTGGCAAGTTCCACTGGGGCGAATCCTGGCGCGGTGATCAACTGCGTTTGACCGATGAGCAGCTGGCCGCTCTGGTTCAGGGGCTTCCCTGGCAGCGCCTGGGTGCCGCCGGCGTTATCTCGGTGCTGTAACCACACGTCGAGCCTTCTGACCATGATCAGAAGGGCGCATCGCCACGGTGGCCGTGGCTTGGCATACTGCTCACCATGTCACAACGTCCCGATCTTGACCATCTCTCCCCCGACCAGCTCCGCGCACTCGCAGCGGCGCTGTTCGATCGCGTGGAGCATAAAGATCGGACGCTCGTTCACCGCGATGCGGTTATCGAAAAACTGACTCACGAAGTGGCCATTCTCAAGCGCCACCAGTATGCCCAACGCAGCGAACAACGGGACGCGGCTCAGGGCAGCCTGCTGGATGAGCTGGTCGACGGCGACCTTGCCGCCATCGAAGCTGAACTGGCACAGCTAACCGCCGATGACGCACCGGCCCCACCTAAAAAACAGCCCAGGCGGGCGCCACTGCCGCCCGAGCTGCCCCGCACCTTGATCCACCACGAGCCTGAGAACACCCAGTGCCGCTGCGGCTGCCAGCTCAAGCGTGTGGGGGAAGACATCAGTGAAAAGCTGGATTACGTCCCTGGCGAGTTCACGGTCGAGCGCCATATTCGGGGTAAATGGGCCTGTAAACAGTGCGACACCCTAATCCAGGCGCCGGCACCGGCCCAGGTCATCGACAAAGGCATTCCGACTGCCGGGTTGCTGGCTCAAGTGCTGGTCGCCAAATACTCGGATCATTTGCCGCTGTATCGTCAGGAACGTATCTTCGGTCGCGCCGGTCTTACCATCCCGCGTTCCACCCTGGCAGCGTGGGTAGGCAACGGCGGGGTCCAGTTGCAGCCGTTGGTGGATGCACTGAGAGACATCCTTCTGCAACGCAATGTCCTGCACGCCGACGAAACACCGGTCAGCATGCTGGCCCCGGGCAAGAAGAAAACCCATCGCGCCTACGTCTGGGCGTACTGCACGACACCGTTTTCAGATCTCAACGCGGTGATTTACGCGTTCGCCCCCAGCCGCGCCGGTGCGCACGCTCGTACCTTCCTGGGCGACTGGCAAGGCAAGCTGGTCTGCGACGATTATTCAGGTTACAAGGCCGGCTTCGGTAACGGCATCACCGAAATCGGCTGCATGGCTCATGCCCGCCGCAAGTTCTACGACCTTCACCAGACCCATAAGAGCACCCTTGCGGCACAAGCGCTCGAATACATCGGTCAGCTGTACCAGATCGAGCGGGAAGCCAAAGACCTGCCCCCGGATAAACGGCAGTCCATCAGAGATAAAAAGGCCCGGCCCATTGCCGATGCGCTGCATCAATGGATGCTGGCTCAACGACAGAAAGTGCCGGATGGTTCCGGCACCGCCAGGGCGTTGGATTACAGTCTCAAACGCTGGAAAGCGCTGACGCGCTATCTCGATGATGGCGCGGTGCCTATCGATAATAACCGGGTGGAAAACCAGATACGCCCGTGGGCACTGGGGCGTTCCAACTGGCTGTTCGCGGGCTCACTGAGAAGTGGCCAGCGTGCGGCGGCGGTGATGACGCTAATCCAGTCCGCCAAGCTCAATGGGCACGACCCGTATGCCTATCTAAAAGACGTGTTGACGAGGCTGCCGACGCAGAAGAACAACGCCATTGATGAGTTGCTACCGCACAACTGGAAACCGACGGTCATTAGCAAGGCGTGATGGCCGGACGCTTACTGGAAGCGGCGCAACTTGTCGTTGATCAAGGCTATACGCTGAAGGCAGCTTGCGAGGCCATGGGGATAGGCAAAACCACCATGGAATCCTGGGTTCGCAAGCTACGCGCAGAGCGGGCAGGCAATGCGCCGCAAAAAGGTGAAGCGCTGACACCTGAGCAGCGTGAAATTCAGGATTTAAAGCGGCGGCTACGGCGATCTGAGGAAGAAAAGACCATCCTAAAAAAGGCTACCGCTCTCTTGATGTCCGACTCCCTGAGCAATTCTCGTTAATCGAGCGACTTGAAGAGAGCTATGCGGTGCAGCGCTTGTGTAGCGTATTTGGGGTGCACCGCAGCAGTTACCGCGCATGGCGTAACAGAAATACGGTACCAAGCCAGGAAGAGCGAGCCCTGCTGCAGCGAATCGTCGATACCCATGCAGCCAGCAAGGGCTCTGCAGGGGCGCGGAGCATTGCCAAGATGGTGACCCAAGCAGGAGTGCCGCTGAGCCGCTACCGTGCCGGAAAACGGATGAAACGGCTTGGGTTGGCGAGCACACAGCCGCCGCGCCATGCCTACAAAAAGGCGGTGCAGCCGCACCTAGCTATTCCGAATCGGCTCGACCGGCAGTTCGATGTAAAGACGCCCAACAAGGCTTGGACTGGTGACATCACCTATATTTGGACTGGATCACGCTGGGCGTATTTGGCGGTGGTTATTGACCTTTTTTCACGCAAGCCGGTGGGCTGGGCGATGTCGCCGTCACCGGACACAGAGCTCGTTAACAAGGCGTTGATGATGGCGTATGAATCTCGCCATGAACCCAAGAGCGTTCTTTTTCATTCGGACCAAGGTTGCCAATACACCAGCCTGGGTTTCCGGCAATGCCTCTGGCGCTATCAGATGACACAGAGCCTGAGTCGCCGAGGGAATTGCTGGGATAATGCGCCAACGGAACGCTTTTTCAGAAGCCTGAAAACAGAGTGGGTACCAGCAACGGGCTATCTCGATATGGCGGCGGCGAAGCAATCCATCACTAAATATATAATCAGCTACTACAGCTGCCTCAGGCCGCACACACATAACGATGGGCTGCCACCGAATGCGGCAGAAACGACATACTGGAATGCTCAAAAGGCCGTGGCCAAAAACACTTGACCAATACACACCGGGTTAAAGAAGTGCATGCCGACAACCCGCTCAGGATTGTCGCAGACCGCTGCCAGGCGGGTCAGCGACAGTGAAGAGGTGTTAGAGGCCAAGATGGCCTCCGGGGCAAGCGTACTCAGGTCGCGGAACAGCCGTTCCTTGAGCTCAGGGGTTTCCGGTGCGGCTTCAATGATTATTTCGCAGCCGGCGAGTCCTTCTAAAGCCGTCAGGGTGGCCAAGCGCTGCACTGCCGCCTGCCTTTCCTCTTCACTCAACCGCTGTTTGGCGACCAGCTTTTCTAGACCTTTGTTGATAGCACTCCGGGCACGCTCGAGTGCAACCTCCGCCACATCGAAAACCTGTACCTCAAAGCCGCTGGTCATCAGCACCTGGGCGATACCTTGGCCCATGGTGCCAGCGCCTACTACGCCGATCTGCTGCTTGCTCATTCACTCTCTCCTGGGCGGAAGATGACGATTAAAAAAGACTCTTCGATGCTTTATGTGGATTTAGCCTGATTCAGCATGCCACTCACATATTGGGATAGTTCGGCCCTCCGCCACCCTCTGGGGCGACCCAGGTAATATTTTGAGCCGGGTCCTTGATGTCGCAGGTCTTGCAGTGCACGCAGTTTTGGAAGTTGATCTGGAACTGCGGCTTGCCATCATCGTCTTCGACCACCTCATAGACCCCCGCCGGGCAATAGCGTTGAGCCGGTTCGGCATATTCGGGCAGGTTGTCGCGGATCGGCACGGCCGGGTCGTCGAGCTTGAGGTGGCAAGGCTGATCTTCTTCGTGGTTGGTATTGGAGAGAAAGACCGAGGAGAGTATGTCGAAGGACAGCTTGCCGTCGGGCTTGGGGTAGTCGATCTTTTCGAATTCGGCGGCCGGCTTGAGGGTGGCGTAGTCCGGGGTAGCGTCGCGGATATTGGGCAGCTTGCCACCGCCAAACAGCTGATCGACGAAGTTGTAAGCGCCGCCGACTACCGTGCCGTACTTGTGGATCGCCGGGCCAAAGCTGGCACTTTCTTTGAGCTCGGCGTAGGCCCAGCTCTGCTCCCACTTTTCGGTGAAGGTGGTCAGCTCTTGTCCACCTTCATCGCCTGCGGCAATGGCGTCAAATACCGTCTCGGCGGCGATCATGCCGGACTTCATCGCCGTGTGCAGTCCCTTGATCTTGGCGAAGTTCAGGGTGCCGGCGTCGCAGCCGATCAGCAGGCCACCCGGAAAGGTCATTTTAGGCAAGCAGTTGAGGCCACCCTTGGTGAGCGCACGCGCGCCATAGGCGACCCGCTTACCACCGTCGAGATGCTTGGCAAGCACCGGGTGGTGCTTCATGCGCTGGAATTCATCGAATGGCGACAGCCAGGGGTTCTGGTAGGACAGGTCCATGATCAGCCCGACCATAACTTGGCTGTTTTCGCCGTGATAGAGAAACCAGCCACCATGCGTTTTGCTGTCTAGCGGCCAGCCTGAACCGTGTAGTATCAGGCCGGGCTCGTGCTTATCGGCGGGGATGTCCCACAGCTCCTTGAGGCCGATGCCGTAGTGCTGTGGATCGCTGTTCTTGTCCAACGCGAAGCGCTCGATTAGACGCTTACCCAGATGACCACGAGCGCCTTCGGCGAACAGGGTGTACTTGGCGCGCAGCTCCATGCCCGGCGTGTAGCCGTCCTTGGGCTGGCCATCGGCACCGACGCCCATATCACCGACCAAGATGCCGCGGACGGTGCCGTCTTTATCTTGAACCACTTCCTGGGCGGCAAAGCCGGGGAAGATATCAACGCCGAGTTCTTCGGCCTGCTCGGCGAGCCAACGGCACATGTTACCGGCGCTGATCACGTAGCGCGTCTGGCTGCCGCCGGTGTTGTGCATGGTCTTAGGCACAAGGGTGTTGGGCAGCTTCTGGGCCTTGTCGGCACTTCTGAGCAGGTAGAGTTCATCGCGAGTGGCCGGCGTATTGAGCGGTGCGCCGCGTTCTTCCCAGCCCGGGAACAGTTCTTCCAAGGCACGAGGCTCGAACACGGCGCCAGACAGGATGTGAGCACCAACCTCAGACCCCTTCTCAACCACGCAGACGCTTAGCTCTTGCTCAGCCTTATCTGCCTGCTGCATCAGCCGACAAGCGGCAGCTAGCCCGGCGGGGCCGGCACCGACGATAACCACATCGAAATCCATTGATTCGCGTTCGGTTTCCATTGTCATAGGATATCCCAGATAAAGAAGATAGCCGACAGTGACGACATACCCCAATCACTGTCGACAACTAGAAAAAAATCACAGCCGCGCGTCGGGGGGGGGGGGTTAAAGTTTCTGCTCAAGCTCCGGCACGGCCTCGAATAGGTCGGCGACCAAACCGTAGTCCGCCACCTGGAAAATCGGCGCGTCTTCGTCCTTGTTGATCGCCACGATCACCTTGGCATCTTTCATGCCCGCCAGGTGCTGAATGGCGCCAGAAATACCCACCGCGATATACAGCTCGGGCGCGACGATCTTGCCGGTCTGACCGACCTGCATGTCGTTAGGCACGAAGCCAGCGTCTACCGCGGCCCGCGAGGCACCGATGGCGGCGCCCAGCTTGTCGGCGATACCGCTGAGCAGCGTGAAGTTGTCGGCACTGCCCATACCGCGTCCGCCGGAGATCACTACCCGCGCGGCACCCAGCTCGGGGCGGTCGCTCTCGGCCAGCGTTTCCTTGACGAAAGCCGATAGGCCGTTGTCGATGCTCTGCTCAACCGCCTCAATGGTTGCACTACTACCCTCGGCGACCGCATCGAAGCCGGTGGCACGCACAGAGATCACCTTGAGCGCATCGCTGCTCTGTACGGTGGCAATGGCATTACCGGCGTAGATCGGCCGCTTGAAGGTATCAGCGGACTCGACGGCGATGATGTCGGAGATCTGCGCCACGTCCTTCAAGGCTGCGACACGCGGCAGCACGTTCTTGCCATTAGTGGAGGCTGCTGCCAACACGTGGCTGTATTCATCAGCTAGCGAGACCAGAAGATCGCTCAACGGCTCGGCCAGCTGGTGGGTGAAAACGGCGGCATCGGCCACGCGCACCCTGCTCACACCGTCGAGCTTGGCGGCCGCCTCGGCCACGGTGCCAATATTCTCACCGGCTACCAGCACATCAATATCACCGCCAATGGCTCTAGCAGCCGCAACCACATGGGCAGTAGCGCCGGCCAATGCGCCATCCTGATGTTCGGCCAGGACCAGAATCTTCATGAAATCACCTTGGCTTCGCTCTTGAGTTTGTCTACGAGCTCATCGACGGAACTCACCTTGACGCCACCCTGACGCTCTGCAGGTGGTTCGACCTTGAGCAGTGCAAGCTTGCTGGCCACCTCGACGCCCAGCTCGTCCGGGGTCTTGACGTCCAGCGGCTTTTTCTTGGCCTTCATGATGTCAGGTAACTTCGCATAGCGTGGCACGTTCAGGCGCAGGTCAGCGGTAACAACCGCCGGCAAGGTTAGCTCAAGGGTCTGCAGACCGCCGTCGATCTCTCGCGTCACCTGGAGCTTGCTATCTTCGACCGTAATGTCGGAAGCGAAGGTACCTTGGGCACGCCCAGTCAGTGCAGCCAGCATCTGGCCGGTCTGGTTGTTGTCGGTGTCGATGGCCTGCTTGCCAAGAATTACCAGCTCAGGCTGTTCCTCCTCGACCAACTTGGCCAGCGCCTTGGCGGCCCCCAGCGACTCGACGCGCTCATCAGTCTGTACGTGAATGGCACGATCGGCACCCAGCGCCAATGCCGTACGCAGCTGCTCCTGGGCGGCCTTGGGGCCGACGGTCACGGCAACCACTTCGCTGGCAACGCCTTTCTCCTTCAGCCGCACCGCCTCTTCCACGGCAATCTCGCAGAAGGGGTTCATGGCCATTTTGACGTTGGTGAGATCGACATCCGATTGATCCGGTTTGACCCGAATCTTGACGTTGTAATCGATGACGCGTTTTATCGCGACGAGTACTTTCATTGGGAAAGGCTCCATTCAAATATCCATGGCGGATTTGAGACCATCATATTTTGCACAGGTCCCGGATTCGGGGCTTTTTTTTGTTGGAACAGAGGTGGCTCTTAGTGTGCAAGACCAGCAGCGCATAGATGGAACAGGACAACAAAGGGGCAACGTCGTGTATCTAGCTACTCAGCCTGGGAACCAGCCTTGAGCTCTACCTCCACGAAGGCGAACGGCTCTCTGCCATCATTGATGACGTTGTGTTCGGTGCCCGCCTGGCGAGTGTAAGACTCACCTATGGTGAGAGTGACCTGTCGCTCGCCCTGGGGAGTTTGCAGCTGCATGCTGCCGTCAGCGACCGGCACCACCACGTAATCATGACCGTGGGTGTGCCAACCGGTTTCGCTGCCTGGAGGAAAGTCCCAGCGGGTGACGATAACCTGGTGGTTGTCGAGTTGGACGCAGGCGGTGGCCTTCTCTCTTTGTGTCGTCATGGATGGCTCCTGATGAGCATGCACGGTGAAGAGTGGTTTACATCGGGCTTATGTCTGCATATTGAAGGCTACCGTGTCTGTGCAGCGGTTGAGCCTAGACATTGGTAGTAGATAATTTACATTATAATTGACGAAAAGCAAAAGTGTAGATACTTTTATAAAACAATCATCATTCCCGACGGAGAATCCGACATGACCGTGCTGACTCAGCTTCCTGAAACTGCCATGCCTCTGCCTGCCAATATTCAAGGCTTTACCCTAGCGCCATCCACCCACTCTACTCGCCTGCTGCAGCTGACCATCAGCCGCTCAGTGGTTGAGACTTTCCTCGAGGCGGTAGCGGAGTGGCCAGTGCAGGCGCTTGAGTACAAGTCGATGCTGCGTTTCAGAGTCGCCAAAATTCTGGATGACCTGTGCGACAACACCTTGCAGGCGGTGCTGGTCAACACTCTGGTGGATCGCAATACCGGCGGTCTGCAGGTAGTTCCCGAAGGGCTCGACAGCGTCGAGCAGGCCGAGGACATGGTCAAGGTCGCTACCGCCGTGGCTCACCTAATGGGGCGCTCCAATTTCGACGCCATGAGCAGCCAGTACTATGCACGCTTCGTGGTCAAGAACGTGGACAGCTCCGACAGCTACCTGCGTCAGCCGCACCGGGTGATGGAGCTACATAACGACGGTACTTTCGTCGAGCAGGACACCGACTATGTGCTGATGATGAAGCTCGACGAGCAGAATATGGAAGGTGGCAACTCGCTGCTGCTGCATCTGGACGACTGGGAAGATTTGGAGCGCTTCTATCACCATCCGCTGGCCCATCGCGAAATGCGCTGGAGCGTACCGCCAAGCAAGAACGTGGGCAAAGACGTCTACCATGCGGTGTTCGATGTCGATAATAACGGCCGGCCGATCATGGCCTATATCGATCAGTTTGTGCAGCCCCAGGATTTTGAAGAAGGCAACTGGCTGACCGATCTATCGAAATCGCTGGAAAACAGCCCGGCGATTCTGTCGGTGCCCAACCCGGTAGGCAGCTTCCTGCTGATTAACAACCATTTCTGGCTGCACGGTCGCGATCGCTTCACCGCGCATCCGGATCTGCGCCGCGAGCTGATGCGCCAGCGCGGATGCTTTACCCATGCCAGCACGCTCAGCTCCCGCCAGGCTTGATGTTGACGGCGCAGCGCTTGTGGATATGAAGTGACGAATGCCACGCTCAACGGCGTGGCATTTGCCGTTCAGCAGACTTTTCTATTCAGCATCTAAAGGCAACCGATGTACGACTTCATCATCATTGGCGGTGGCATCCTGGGGATGTCTACTGCCATGCAGCTCAAGCAGGCCTACCCCGATCGCCGCATGTTGTTGGTAGAGAAGGAGGACGCACCCGCGCGCCACCAGACGGGGCATAACAGCGGCGTGATCCATGCCGGCGTTTACTACACGCCGGGCAGTCTCAAGGCGCAGTTTTGCTTGGCGGGCAATCGCGCGACTCGCGAGTTTTGCGATGCCCACGATGTCGCCTATGACATCTGCGGCAAGCTGTTGGTTGCCACCAGCGAGATGGAAATGCAGCGCATGCAGGCGTTGTGGGAACGCACTGAAGCCAACGGGCTCGAGCGCGAATGGCTCAGCGCGGATAACCTGCGCGAACGCGAGCCGAATATTACCGGTATCGGCGGCATTCTAGTGCCCTCCAGCGGCATCGTCGATTACTCCGCTGTAACCCGGGCCATGGCCGCCGAGTTCGAACGCATGGGTGGCGAGGTCCGCTACTCCAGCGAGGTCACCGCTATTGAAGAACGCAACCGAGAGGTGGTAGTGACCACCCGCCAGGATGAGTTCAATAGCCGTTATCTGGTGTCCTGTTCGGGACTGATGGCCGATCGGGTCGTGCGCATGCTGGGCAAGGATCCGGGGTTCACCATCTGTCCTTTCCGCGGCGAGTATTACCTATTACCGGAGCAGCATAACCAGATCGTCAATCATCTGATCTACCCGGTTCCGGATCCGTCGATGCCGTTCCTCGGTGTGCACCTGACGCGCATGATCGATGGCACCGTGACGGTTGGCCCTAATGCAGTGCTGGCACTCAAACGTGAAGGCTATCGTCGCCGCGATATCTCGCCGCGCGACCTGGCAGGCATGTTGACTAATCCGGGCATTCTCAAGGTGCTGAAGGCGAACCTGAAGCCCGGCCTCGTCGAAATGAAAAACTCGCTGTACAAGAAGGGTTACCTGGAACTGGTGAACAAGTACTGCCCGAGCCTGACACTTGATGATCTCACCCCCTATCCGGCGGGCGTTCGGGCCCAAGCAGTGTCGCGTGACGGCAAGCTGGTGGACGACTTTCTATTCGTTAACACCCCGCGCACGATCAACGTTGGCAACGCACCGTCGCCGGCGGCCACCTCGGCGCTGCCGATCGGCGCGCATATAGTCAACAAGGTGAAGGCGCAGGTTGAGGCCGGGTGATATTTTACAAATGTCGATAGCCTTATATGACTAGGGGGCGTTAACAATTAGGCCAGCCATATAACCGCTGACACGAGACAGAGTAGTGACTGGTAGTTTCTTGCCAGTCGCTCATAGCGTGTAGCCAATCGCCTGAACTGCTTGATTTTCTGAAAGAACCTCTCTACCAGATTGCGATCTTTGTAGCAGTGCCAGTCTACTTCGATGTGCGCCAAGCGATTCTTTTTCGGAGGAATCACCGGCTCTGCACCCACGGCCTGAATAAGGTCCCGCAAAGCAGTGGAATCGTATCCCTTGTCGCCCAGCACCGCTTGCGGGGAAAAACCGTCTAGTAACGCGGGAGCGGCACCATACTCCGATGCCTGGCCCGGTGTAAGAACCAACCGTACCGGGTTACCCAGCGCATCGACCGCGGCATGGATCTTGGTGCTCAAGCCCCCTCGAGACGTGCCCATGGCTTCCGCGTTCTGAGCGGTTTTTTTGCCGCTCCCTGTTGATGGACCCTGACAATACTGCCATCGATCATCAGCTGTTCCAGGTCGGGATCATCGGCTAGCGTGTCGAAAATCTGCTGCCATACCCCCTTCTTACACCAGCGGTTATAGCGCATATAGGCAGTATGCCAACGACCAAAGGCGTCGGGTAGATCGCGCCAAGGAGCGCCTGTCCGGGCAATCCAGAGAATGGCTTCTACGAATAGCCGATTGTCCTTGGCTGTCACCCCGCGGTCCGAGGCCTTGCCGTGAAGGAGGGGCTCAATTCGACGCCATTGATCATCACGCAGGAGTAGCCGAGCCATAGTCTATCCTCAAATCTTTCCATGCTAAATCAGTTCAACGCTCATCATCAATTGTTAACGCCCCCTAAAGAAATTAACAAAAATATCGACATAAAGCATGGAATGGTTGAGGTTGGTGAGTCACGGGTTGTGTTAGTTTTACGATCCAGTGTAGCCAATCACAATAATATTTTGGACGGAACGGAGAAGCATCATGCGAGCTATTCGATACGCCTTGGCAGCGTCAGCCATTGCGATAGCGCCGCTGGCAGCGGCCCAGCAAGTGTCTATTGCCACCGGCGGTACCGGCGGCACTTATTACCCCTACGGCGGCGGCCTTGCCGAACTGATCAACAAGCATCTCGAGGGCTATAACGCCGTGGCCGAAGTGACCGGCGCCTCGGTAGAAAACATGGGACTGGTGTGGCGCGGTGATTCCGACGTTGCACTGGCGCTGGCCGATACGGTCTATCAGGCCTACAACGGCACTGATGCTTTTGAAGGGCGCCAGCTCGACAATATTCGCGCCCTAGCATCTATCTATCCCAATGCCGTGCAGCTCGTCACCATGGCCGACTCTGACGTCGAGTCCTTGGCTGATCTCAAGGGCAAAACGATTTCCGTCGGCGCCCCGGGTAGTGGCACCGAGCTCAATGTCCGAGCGCTGCTCGAGTCAAACGCCATTACCTATGACGATATCGATCCGCGACGTTTGAACTTCAACGAGACGGCGGATGCTATCCGCAATGGCGATATCGAAGCCGGTTTCTGGAGCGTAGGACCGCCGACCAGTTCGATCCTCAACCTGGCCACCACTCGCGATGTGCGTCTTGTCAGCCTGAGTGAAGAGGAAATCCGCAACGCCATGGACGAAGAACCGGTGTTCGCCCCTTATGAACTGCGTGCCGGCATGTACGACGGCATGGACGAGGCGGTGCAGACCATCGGCATTCCCAACGTGCTGGTCGCCAGCAGCGAGCTGGATGATGAGGTGGCGTATCAGATCACCAAGCTGCTGTTCGAACGTACCGACGAGCTGATCGCCATCCATCCGGCAGCCAATGACACTACCGTCGAGTTCAGCGTCAACTCCACGCCGATCCCCTTCCATGAGGGCGCGCTGCGCTACTATGAGGAAGTCGGGACAGAAGTGGCCGACCATCAGCGCCAGTGATTCGGGTGCGTCAGCGTGTCGAGTGTAACCAGAATCATCAAAGCAAATGATAAGGGGCGAGCCGTGAGGCTCGACCTCTTGTTATTGAAGCCCGTTTTTTTGCTATTAGGCATCCTGCTGCTGATAGGGCTGGCCATGCCGGCGCAGGCCAACAGTAAAGAAAGAGATGGCTGGAACTGGTGGCTGCAGGTTGCCGAGTCCGACGGCGAGTTGCTGGTGAGCATGCCGATGCCTGTTGGTGCCGGCTGGTGCCTAGCCTGGAATCACTCGGTGGAAGGCTTCACAGTGCACGACTGCTATCGCAATCAGGCCGGTCGAATGGTGCTTGAGCGCAGTCATCTGCCGGATTTTGCCGCCGGGCTGGATCATATTCCCGGCCGGGGACGACAGATCTCCGACGGCCAGGGCGGCTACTGGATCGAAGACATCAACGAGGCGGTACCGGACAATCGCTATCGGCTGCGCGTCGGCAGTCTAAAGGTAAACCATCGGCTGGTCAGCCACGGAGAGCCCGGGCTAGCCCAGTTAACCCGGCTGTTTGAAGACGCCGAGCAGACCCGCTGCGTGGTACTGGCACCAAGGATGGAGGCTAGGGCTGAAACTAGGACTGAAAGCAGTGCTGAAGCCAGAATGGACGCTGGAGCGGCCACGGTGATTTCTCTGAGTAATCTGGCCGCCAACCAAGGCGTTACGGTTCAGCTAGTGGCCAGCACATCTTGTTATCAGAGGCGCTCCTGAGAGCGCCGCAACGGTGAGACTATCTCCATGAGCGAAACGGCGGCATCCCCTGCCATTCCTGCCATTCCTGGCAGTCAGGCCAATCACTCGCGCTCCGTGCTGTGGCTGATCAGTCTGGTGGCCATTGCGCTATCGCTGTTCCAGTTGTATTCCGCCGGCATCGAACCGCTGGGCCTGTTTTATCAGCGCAGCATCCACCTGTCGCTGATCATGATGCTGGCCTTTCTGATGTTTCCAGTGTTCGGGGCCGAGCACAAACGCGGGCTATTTGGCGGGGCTATCGACCTTGCATTCTTCGCCGGCGCGGTGATTACCGGCGGCTATCTGATATTGAACCTCGATGCCATCTTCCAGCGCGCCGGTTTCTGGAGCCAGACCGATATTGTGATCGGCTGCATCGCCACGCTGACCGTGCTCGAGGCCAGCCGGCGCGCGGTAGGGCTTAGCATGATGGTCATCGGTATCATCGCCATCCTGTATGCCCTTGCCGGACCGCGCGGTGAGCTGCCTTGGCTCGGCCAGTTTTTGCCCGGCGTACTGGAGCATCGCGGCTATAACATCGATCGTTTGGCAAGCCAGCTCTATCTCGGGCAAGAGGGCATTTTTAGTCTACCCATGGGCGTGGCAGCGACCTACATCTTCATCTTCGTGCTGTTCGGGGCCTTTCTCGAGATCACCGGCGCGGGCAAGTTCTTCATTGACCTGGCCTATGCCGCCACCGGCGGCCAGCGCGGCGGCCCTGCCAAGGCGGCGGTCATCGCCTCGGCCGGCATGGGCTCGATCTCCGGCAGTGCCATTGCGAACGTGGTGACCACAGGTGCTTTTACCATTCCGCTGATGAAGCGCCTGGGCTACAAGCCGAAACAGGCCGGCGGCATTGAAGCCGCGGCCTCGACCGGTGGGCAGATCATGCCACCCCTGATGGGCGCGGGCGCGTTCTTGATTGCCGAATACACTCGGATGCCATATCTCGATATTGTCAAGGTCAGCATCTTCCCGGCGATCATGTACTTCGCCACCGTGTATCTGTTTGTGCACATCATTGCACTGAAGCAGGGCATGCAGGGCATGACCAAGGATGAGCTGCCGAAGGTGCGCGATGTGATGTCCGCCGGCTGGCATTTCCTGTTGCCGCTGGCGGTACTGGTGTGGCTGCTGGTAATGAACCTGTCACCGATGCGGGTGGGCTACTACGCGATTATCACCATGCTGGCGGTGGCGGTGCTGCGCTTTGCGGTGTCGTTCTTGTTTGTCGCACCGAAACGCGGCGAGCCGGTGACGTCCACACGCCTATGGGAGGCGATCAAGGCCGGTGTCATCAAGCTACTGCAGGGACTCGAGCTCGGTGCGCGCAACGCCGTGTCGGTGTCCATGGCCTGTGCGGTGGCCGGCATCATCGTCGGCGTGGTAGGGCTGACCGGGCTGGGGCTCAAATTCTCGTCGATGATGCTGGCCTTCTCCGGTGGCAACCTGCTGCTGGCGCTGGTCCTTGTGCTGATGGCGAGCCTAGTGCTGGGCATGGGACTACCGGTAACCGCCAGCTACATCGTGCTGATCGTGTTGGTGGGGCCAGCGCTGTCCAACGAGTTTGGCGTGCCGCTGCTGGTCGCTCACCTGGTGGTTTTCTGGTACTCCCAGGACTCCAACGTGACGCCGCCGATTGCACTTGCCGGCTTCGCCGGGGCGGCGATCGCCGGGGCCAAGCCGATGCCCACCAGCTTTCAGGCCTGGAAATTCGCCAAGGGCCTGTATCTAATTCCGCTGTTTATGGTCTACAACCCCGAAATCATCATCGGCGGTCCGCTGCCGCTGCTGATCTGGACCGGCCTGAGCGGGCTGCTGGCGCTGGGTGCCTTCGCCGCGGCGCTAGAGGGCTACCTGTTCGCGCGCTTGTCGGTGGTATCACGTATCGTGTTGCTGCCCGCTATCGTGGGTGTGTTCTACCCGAGTCTGGCGGCCGAGGCCGCCGGGGTGGTGGTGATGCTTGCGATCATTACCGGCAACTGGCTAGCCAGCCGCCGCGAGCTTCCCGCCGGCGCCTGACCGACTCCCTATATCAACAGGCGCTACGTTGAGCCCCCACTTGCAGTTCAACTGCGAGCGGGAGATTAGATTTTACGGTACGCGTTCAGTTATGAAGAGAACTCAGTCTTGAATGCCCTTGTCGCTTGCCTCGACTACGGCCTCAGTACCGTCGCCACTATTTTCATCGCCTGGCGGCTGTGCCGATGGTGGTAGCTGGTGGCTATTTCGGCCATTGCTGGGAACCTTACGATTTTTGGATGCTGACACCGTTGTCGATCACCCCGGAAGTGCTCCGAATGCAGGCCGCACTGACGCTGATTCCTCTACTTGTTAACCGACCCCGTGCTGGGACTCTGGTCAATGCGCCGGCTGGATAGTCAGGAAGACTAAGGCCGGCTTCCAGTCGGCGTCAGATCAGCTCAATAGCGACCGCTGTTGCCTCGCCACCGCCGATGCAGAGCGCGGCAACGCCCCGCTTCAGACCTTTTTGCTGCAAGGCGTTCATCAATGTGATCATAATGCGCGAGCCAGAAGAACCGATGGGGTGCCCCAGAGCACAGGCGCCGCCGTAGACGTTCACCTTATCCGCATCCAATTCCAGCTCGTTGATCGCCAGTAGGGACACCACAGCGAAGGCTTCGTTGACTTCGTATAGGTCGACGTCATTCTTATTCCAGCCTGCTTTTTTCAGCACTTTTTCGATGGCGCCGATCGGGGCTAGGGTGAACTCTTCCGGCACCTGGGCGTGGGTGGCGTGGGCGACAGTTTTTGCCTGAGCGGTCAAGCCTCGGGCTTTTGCTTCTTCACTGGAGGCCAGCACCAGCGCTGAGGCGCCGTCACTGATGGAACTGGCGTTAGCGGCTGTCACGGTGCCGTCTTTCTGGAACGCCGGTTTCAGTGTCGGAATTTTCTCGGGGCATGCATTACCTGGCTGTTCGTCGATGTCCACCTGAGTATCGCCACCGCGACCAGACACAGTGACCGCGCTAATCTCCGGCTCGAACCAACCCTTGTTAATGGCGGCGTTAGCGCGCTCCAGCGACTGAATGGCGAAATCGTCCATCTGCTCACGGGTGATTTTATAATCGTCAGCGCTCTGTTGCGCGAACACACCCATCAGGCTGCCGTCGTAGGCGTCTTCCAGGCCATCTAGGAACATGCTGTCCATTACTTGGCCGTGGCCCATGCGCATGCCGGCGCGGGCCTTGGGTAGCAGGTACGGTGCCTGGCTCATGTTTTCCATGCCACCGGCTATCATGATGTTGTTGGTGCCGGCTTTGATCTGGTCGTGGGCCATGATGACCGCTTGCATGCCGGAGCCACACATTTTGTTGATGGTGCTGCAGCCGGCGCTGTCAGAGATGCCGGACGCTCGTGAGGCTTGGCGCGCGGGGGCCTGGCCAAGGCCTGCTGGCAATACGCATCCCATGATCACCTCGTCGATGTCGACCGGTTTCAGTCCGGAGCGTTCGATGGCGGCTCTTATCGCTACAGCGCCCAGCTGCGGTGAGGATACGCTGCTCAACGAGCCCATCATGCCACCCATGGGGGTGCGGGCGGCGCCGGCAATGACTACGGTGTTGTCACTCATCGTTATGTGTCCCATCTGTCAGTCAGAAAATGTGTTTGATATTTCCAAAAATCACGCCCGCCCCAAGATTGAGCGTGCAATGACCTCCTTCATGATTTCTGAGGTTCCGCCGTAAATACGTTGCACCCGCGCATCTGCAAAGGCCCGTGAAATCGGGTATTCGCTGGTGTAACCGTACCGCCAAACAGCTGCAGGTAGCCGTCGGTTACCCGGCACTGCATTTCCGTTGCGCTGCAGCATCTTGAGCATCAACGCCCCTCATAGGGACTCTGCTCGGCCAACTCTCGCTGCATAACCTTCTCGGTATAGTCGACGCCGTAGCGCATCCGGGACCAGCTATAGAGCACCAAACCAAATAGCATCCAGCCAACAAAAATTGACCATTCGGTCAGTGTCAGCGCCGAGGGACTACCCGGCATGTAGAGTCCGATCATCAGTACTGACATCAGTACCGACAGCGTTCCCACCGTCTTGCCCCGATAAACACGGAAAGGACGCGGCATGTCCGGCTCGCGCAGGCGCAGCAGTACAAAGGATAGCGACACGCACAGGTACGCAACGACAATGCCGAGGCCGCCGGCGACCACCAGCCACACCAGCGCCTGCCGGCCGAAGAAGGGCGCGATCGAGGAGAACAGGCCCATCAACAGGATGGCGTTGGTCGGGGTGCGATGCTTGGGGTGCAGCTTGGCCAGGAAGGCCGGCAGCATGCCGGAGTGCGCCAGGGCGTAGATGGCCCGAGAGCCGCCGATGTAGAAAGCGTTCCAGCTGGTGATGATGCCCGCGATGCCGGCCAGGATCATCAGGTTGCCGGCCCAGGGCGCCTGGAAGACCGCCTGCATGGCATCCGGCACCGCCAGGGAACTCGCGCCCAGCGCCTCGGGGTCGAGCATCAGCGCGGTGCCCAGGATGATGAAGGAGTACCAGAACACCGCCAGGATCACCGAGATCATCAGCACGCGTCCGATCTCCTTGAACGGCAGGTCGATCTCCTCGGCCGCCTGGGGGATCACGTCGAAGCCGACGAACATGAAGGGCACCATGATGATCACCATCATGATGCCACCCATCACGCCCTCCTCGACGCTGAACAGCGGCTGCATGGTCTCGGTGCTGCCCTGGAAGAGGGCGCCGGTGATGAACATCACGCCGACCGCCAGGATCAGCAGGGTCACGACCTTCTGCACCAGGGCGGCGGTGCGCACGCCGATGTAGTTGATCCACATCATCAGCATCGACCCGGCCACGCCGACGGCGACCCAGGTGGCCTTCACGTCCCAGCCGGCGATGTTCCACATCTGGCCCACGGCGTAGTTCGGAAAGAGGTGCTCCACCACGGTGGGCAACGCCACAGCCTCGAAGGCCACCACGCTCACGTAGCCCAGGGTGATGGCCCAGGTGCAGAGAAAGGAGGCGAAGTGCCCCATCGCCCGATAGCTGTAGACGTGCTCGCCCCCGACCTGGGGCATCGCCGAGGCGAGTTCCGCGTAGGTCAGCCCCACCAGCACCACGACCGTGCCGCCGAGCAGGAAAGCAGTAATGGCACCGAGACTGCCTGCGGACTGGATCCAGCCTCCCGTCAGCACGATCCAGCCCCAGCCGATCATGGCGCCGAAGGCCAATGCCAGCACGTCTGTGCGCGCCAATACTCGCGAAAACTCTACGCCGCCTTGCGGTTGATTACTCATATCGCAGTTCCTCTCGTAAGCCTTAATATGGCTAGGCGATGGATAAAATATCTTTTATTCTAAATAACATCGACAATACGCTTGCATAACTTAACCTTACCGTCGAGAAAAATGTCATCTGGTACCTATATCTTTGGTCGAATATGGAATATATAAAGAGATTCCTTGGCCGCAGAAACTGGGTGCAACACCTGACCATGCCGCTATGGCGTTGCTCCATGTCATATGTCGAACTTAGTATTGAAGAGCGCGCCACCATCCAAGTCAGCCGCACTCAAGGCATGAGCCTGAAGCACATTGCCCGGCTTCTTGAGCGCGCTCCCTCTACCACCTCCCGTGAAGTACGCCGTAACCAGGCTGATCAGCGTGCTTACTGTGCCCGGCATGCTCAGCAGCAGTGGCAAAAGCGACGTATACTGTGCCGCCCAAGGTGCAAGCTGATGCCCGGCACTGAGCGCTTTGAACTGATGATCCATATGCTGCGTCGGCGGTTGTTTCCCGAGCAGATTAGCGGCAAGCTCAAGGCCATGGACATACCCGACCGGCGCCATGCTTATGTTTGTCGCGAAACGATCTACAACACCATTTATGCCTTGCCCGTTGGCCAGCTCCGCAAGGAGCTGATCCATTGCCTGCGCCAAGGTAAAAAAACGCACAAATCACGCCATGGCGACGTTGATCGTCGGGGCCAAATCCTGAACATGGTCAGCATCCGCCCATGTAATAAGCTATCGAGTGTTCCGTTATGATGGTGGTATAATTTCTATTATTTACTGTTTTATGGACACAATACCTGTATGGACAACACTCCCCGGCAGAATCTAGGCATCAGTGCCTATCGCTGGTTGAAAAACGACATTATTAGAGGCGTATATCAACCCGGTGAAAAACTGTTGATGAGCCGCCTGAAAGATACCTACAGCTTAGGTATCAGCCCATTACGTGAAGCCCTTTCGCAGCTAGTGGCGGAGCATCTAGTGGTGGCGAGAAGCCAACGTGGTTATCAGGTCGCACCCATGTCGCTGGCCGAACTCCAAGATATCTACGACGCCCGCGCCCAACTCGAAGCCATGATCCTCAAACTGGGCATTGAACGCGGTGACGATATATGGGAAGCGGAAATTCTGGCCAAAGCTCATGCATTGGCCAAGGTCACCGAAGTCAACACACCAGATGACCTCCTGGAGATATGGGATTCCCGACATAAAGATTTTCATAGCGCTATTGCCGCCGGGTGCAATTCGCCGCATTTACTCCAAGTTCGCGAAGGTCTGTTCGATAAGGTGGAGCGTTATCGCCACCTTTGGCTGCGGGAAACGGTATTTTCCGATGCCGCCCTTGAAAAAAAGCGTCAGGAACACACCGCTCTGGTCAACGTCATTCTAGCGCGAGAGACCCAGCTTGCGACCGATATGGTACGCGAACACCTGATGACACCGGTGCCCATCATTACCGGGGTAATGCGTCGCCAAGGCATGGCTTGAAAACAGGCGGGCAAAAGTGTAGAAATTTTAAAATAATAGCGATACATTGGTGCCATGCTGGATTTCGAGGTTTTATCGTCATCTGAATCTTTTGCCTAGATCGCGCCAAGGAGTTACGCCATGACCCACTTCAACTGGGATGATCCACTACTGTTGGAACAGCAGTTGACCGACGAGGAGCGCCAAATTCGCGACGTCGCGCATGACTACTGCCAAGAAAACCTGCAGCCGCGCGTGTTATCAGCGTTTCGTGAAGAGCGCTTCGATCGTGAAATTATGTCCGAGATGGGCGAGCTCGGCCTACTGGGCGCGACAGTATCGCCGGAATACGGTGGTGCGGGCGTCAATCACGTTGCGTATGGCCTGATAGCTCGCGAGGTAGAGCGCATTGATTCAGGCTATCGCTCGGCCATGAGCGTGCAGTCGTCGCTAGTGATGTACCCAATAGAAGCCTATGGCTCGGAAGATCAGAAGCAAAAGTTTCTGCCCAAGCTTGCCAGCGGCGAGATAGTCGGCTGTTTCGGTCTAACCGAACCTGACCACGGCTCTGATCCAGGCTCAATGGTCACACGTGCCGAAAAAGTTGACGGTGGCTATCGCCTCACCGGCGCCAAAACCTGGATCACCAACAGTCCTATAGCCGACGTTGCGGTTGTATGGGCCAAATCTGCCGCCCACAATAACCACATTAAAGGCTTTATCGTTGAGCGTGGCGTTGAGGGTTTCACCACTCCCAAAATAGAGGGAAAGATCTCGCTACGTGCTTCTATCACCGGGGAAATCGTACTGGATAACGCTTTTGTCCCGGAAGAAAACCTGTTGCCCAACGTGGAAGGCCTAAAAGGTCCTTTCGGCTGCCTAAACAAGGCACGCTACGGCATTGCTTGGGGCGTGATGGGCAGCGCTGAATTCTGCTGGCATGCTGCGCGTCAATACACTCTGGATCGCAAACAGTTCGGACGCCCCCTGGCCGCCAACCAGCTGATCCAGAAAAAACTCGCTGACATGCAGACCGATGTCACCCTGGGCTTGCAGACTGCTCTTCAGGTCGGGCGCTTGATGGATAGCGATAACTGGGCACCGGAGATGGTCTCGCTGGTGAAGCGCAATAATTGCGGCAAGGCCCTGGACATTGCCCGTCAATCTCGGGACATGCATGGCGGAAATGGTGTCTCAGATGAGTACGGCGTGATCCGCCATATGGTCAACCTGGAGTCGGTCAACACCTACGAAGGCACCCATGATATTCATGCCTTGATCCTGGGCCGCACCCAGACCGGTATTCAGGCGTTTTTCTGAATGAATGAGTCTATGAACGATACCTCTATACCCAAGCCGCTAGCCGGGGTCAAGGTGCTCGATCTTTCTCGGGTGCTGGCCGGTCCTTGGTGTGGCCAGTTGTTGGCTGACATGGGCGCCGACGTGATCAAGGTTGAGCGCCCCGGCAGCGGCGATGATACTCGCCACTGGGGGCCACCGTGGCTCCCGGGCACTAGGGAGTCTGCATATTACCTCTCTGCCAATCGCGGCAAGCGCTCGGTTACGGTAGACATGGCCAAACCCGAAGGCCAACAGCTAATCAAACAGCTGGTGGCTCAGTCCGACGTCTTGCTGGAAAATTTCAAGGTCGACGGACTGGCGAAATACGGACTGGATTACCTTAGTCTCAAGACCGAAAACCCGCGTTTGATCTACTGTTCGATCACGGGCTTCGGGCAACAAAGTCCATACTCTCACCGTGCCGGCTACGACTTCATGATTCAAGCCATGGGCGGCATCATGAGCCTGACCGGTCAGTCGGACGATACTCCCGGAGGCGGCCCGATGAAAACCGGTGTGGCGACGGCAGACATCTTTACCGGCCTGTATGCCGCCAATGCGATTCTCGCGGCCCTGTTTCAACGCGAACGCAGCAATAGCGGTACGCATATCGACATGGCGCTGATGGATGTTCAAGTCGGGGTACTTGCCAATCAGGCATTGAACTACCTGACCTCTCATCAGGTACCGCAACGCTTGGGCAACGCACACCCCAATATTGTGCCTTATCAAGCGTTCGCTACAGCAGATGGCCACATGATCCTTGCTGTAGGTAACGACGACCAGTTCCAGCGCTGCTGCACAGTACTCGAACTGAGTGCGCTACCTCACGATCCGCGCTTTGTCAGTAATGGCGCACGAGTGGCTAACCGCGAACACCTGATACCTACCCTTCAGGCTGCCTTCTTACGTCATGACACCGCGCATTGGCTGGCGGCGCTGGAAGCCGTAGGTGTCCCCAGCGGGCCGATCAACACCTTGGACCGGGTTTTCGATGATCCCCATGTCAAGGCGCGCCAACTCAAGCAAACCTTGCCTCACCCTCAAGCCGGACAGGTGAACTTGGTTTCCAACCCGATTCGCTTCAATGATATTGCCTTGAATGCCGATATACCCCCACCCGGCCTGGGCCAGCACACGCATCAGATTCTTGAAGAAATGCTACAACTCGATGCACAACAAATCGCCATATTGAAGCAACAAGGTATCATCTGATGCTTTATCATTTTTTTTGCCCTTAGGCGGGCCTTGGGAGACACACTATTCATGTCACACTCGATAACAAACCTAACATCTCCAGGCGCGTCTACGCTGCCGGAAAGCCTGGCTGATCTCGTCATACCCAAAGCCTATATCAATGGCCAGTGGCACAGAGGAACGCATACCTTTGCCGTGACCAACCCGGCCAATGGTGAAGCGCTGGCTCAGGTGCCGGATATGGGCGCCGAGGAAGCTCGAGAAGCGATTGCCGCGGCAGATCAGGCTTTCCCGGCATGGCGTAAAAAGACCGCCAAGGAGCGCTCCAGCCTGCTGCGTCGCTGGTTTGACGCGATTATGGCGCATCAGGAAGAACTCGCGCAGCTGATGACGCTGGAGCAGGGCAAACCCTTGGCAGAGTCCCGGGGTGAGGTCGCCTACGGCGCCAGTTTTGTCGAATATTACGCCGAAGAAGCCAAACGGGTTGCCGGAGAAACCTTGCCCGGCCACGGGGTCGATAAGCGCATTTTGGTATTCCGCGAGCCTATCGGCGTTGTGACGGCGATTACTCCCTGGAATTTCCCTCTGGCGATGATTACCCGCAAGTGTGCGCCGGCACTGGCGGTAGGTTGCAGCGTGGTAATCAAGCCGGCAGAGGCCACGCCTCTCACTGCCCTGGCACTCGCCAAACTCGCCGAGGACGCCGGGCTGCCTGCCGGGGTGCTCAATGTGATTACCGCCTCACAGGGCGCCGACGTCGGCAAAGTGCTGAGCACCGACCCCCGGGTACGCAAGATCTCCTTCACCGGCTCTACTGCCGTGGGCAAGAAATTGTTATCCCAGTGTGCCGATACCGTCAAGAAGGCCTCCATGGAGCTCGGCGGTAACGCCCCCTTTATCGTTTTTGACGATGCGGACCTGGACGCGGCGGTGGAGGGAGCACTGGTCTCCAAATACCGTAATTCCGGCCAGACCTGCGTGTGCACCAATCGCTTTCTGGTGCAAGACGGCGTCTATGATGCCTTCCTCGACAAGCTGGCGGCGCGGGTCAAGGCGCTCAAGGTGGGCAATGGGCTGGAAGACGGCGTCGTCCAGGGGCCATTGATCAATCAAGCGGCGGTGGAAAAAGTCCAGACGCATATCAACGATGCCCTGGATAAAGGTGGCCGCCTGGTTTGCGGGGGTAAACCCCACGCTCTTGGGGGCACCTTCTTCGAGCCCACGGTGATCGCGGACGTAGACGAGAGCATGCAGGTAGCGCACGACGAAACGTTCGGCCCCTTGGCCCCGGTGTTTCGCTTTACCACCGACGAGGAGGCCGTTGCCTCAGCCAATGCCACGGAATCTGGCCTGGCGGCCTACTTCTACGCCCGGGATTACCGGCGTATCTGGCATGTCTCGGAAAGCCTGGAATACGGCATGGTGTCGGTCAATGAAGGGCTTCTGTCCACAGAGCTTGCCCCTTTCGGTGGGGTCAAGGAGTCCGGCCTGGGGCGTGAGGGTTCACGGTACGGGTTGGAAGAATACACGGAGCTTAAATACGTCTGTATCGGTGGTCTTTAACGATCCTGTTCTTAGGAGAACATCATGAATAACGCACAGCTCAACGAACTCAAGAATCGCTACGTGGCCAACGGTGCCGCCAGCGCGTCGACGCAATTCGCCGACCACGCAGAAAATGCAGAACTATGGGATGCGGATGGCGAGCGCTTCATCGATTTCGCTGGGGGCATCGGCGTGCTCAACCTGGGCCATCGTCACCCCAAAGTGGTTGAGGCCGTCAAAGCCCAGCTCGATAAATTGATGCACACCTGCCAGACGGTGATGCCTTATGCGCCTTATGTACAGCTTGCCGAGAAGCTGTGTCATCTGTCACCGGTCAAGAACGACGCCAAGGCGATGCTGGTCAACGCTGGCGCCGAAGCGTTGGAAAACGCCGTCAAGATCGCCCGAGTCGCCACCGGGCGCAGCGGCGTGATCTGCTTTGACGGCAGCTTCCATGGCCGCACTTTTATGACGTTGGCGATGACCGGTAAGGTGCTGCCTTACAAAAATGACTTTGGCCCGATGCCAGGGGATGTGTTCCGCGCACCCTTCCCCAATGCCTACCATGGCATTAGCGATGAAGACGCGCTAAATGGGCTGAAGAAAGTGTTTAAAACTGATCTTGCCCCAAGCCGTACCGCCGCTATCGTTATCGAGCCGGTACAGGGCGAAGGGGGCTTCTATGCAGCGTCCCCTGCGTTTCTCAAGGCCCTGCGCGCGTTATGCGACGAACACGGCATTCTGCTGATCGTCGATGAAGTGCAGTCCGGTTTCGCGCGTACGGGCAAGTTTTTTGCGTTGGAGCATACCGACGTGCAGGCGGACATCATGACCATGGCCAAGAGCCTGGCAAACGGCATGCCGCTGTCTGCAGTGGTCGGTAGCGCAACGGTGATGGATGCCGCCGGGCCCAGCTCATTGGGCGGTACCTACAGCGGCAACCCCTTATCCTGTGCCGCGGCTCTGGCAGTGATCGACGTCATTGAGGAAGACAACCTATTGGAAAAGAGTGAGGCGCTAGGCAACAAGCTCTCTCAGCGCTTTGAGACCTGGCAGGGGCAATTCGATGCCGTCGATAATACGCGTCACCTGGGCGCCATGGCCGCCTTCGAGCTGGTCACCGACAAAGCATCGCGCACACCGGATCCTAAATTAGCAGCGGCGCTGTGTGCCAAAGCTAAGGAGAAAGGCTTGATTTTGCTCTCCTGCGGGTTCTGGGGAAATTCGATCCGTATCCTGGTACCGATTACCGTCAGCGATGAAGTGCTGGAGGAAGGGCTGGATATCATCGAGAATAGCCTTGAAGAGTTAGTCAAGGTAGAGGCGACTGCTACAAATTGAGTACCTGCAAAGCTCCGCTTGGCTTTTGTTGCTAGACGAGCTGCTCTTGCCCAGTAGCTGTGGCACCTCTATATGAACGAAGTACACTGATGAGGTGCCACATGGCAAGGCAAACGCCTCCCATAAAGAAAACACGTGCCCACTACATATCGAGGCGATGTCCATGACCGGTCGCACGCGCGTCACAACCTACTGGCCACGCTCACGCCCGAACAGGAGGAGGTGCTGATCGCTTTTCGCCAACTTCCTCGGCTCATCCTGGATGACCTCCTCGTCATGGCGCGCGAGTTTCTGAATCCTCGGCTGTCGCGCTCAGGCCTGCACCGTATGCTCAAGCGGCGCAAAGTGCCGACGCTGGCAGAACTGGCTCGGAAGGACGCCGGAGAGGGTGAAAAGCCTCGGCACAAGCCCTGCAAGGACTACGAACCAAGCTACGTGCACATCGACATCAAACATCTGCCTCAGATGCCCGACGAGAAGCAGAAGCACTACCTGTACGTTGCCATCAACCGTGCTACGCGCTGGGTCTATCTGGACGTCAGGCGTAGTCAGTCCGCGCAGGATGCACGGGCGTTCATGAAGCGGGTGAAGGCGAAAGCTCCCTTCAAGATCCAGATGGTGCTGACGGATAACGGCAAATCATTCACCGACCGCTTCACGCGGGCGGGTGAGCGTAAGCCCAACGGTCGCCATCTATTTGGCCAAGAGTGCCATGCCCATGGCATTTAGCACCGCTTGATCAAGCCGGGACGCCCTCAGACGAACGGCATGGTGGAACGCTTCAATGGCCGTATCAGCAACGTGCTGGCGATTCGTCGCTATATTTCCTGGAACAGACATTCAACCGCTATGCTTGGCTGTACAATTATCATATTCTGCAGGAGGCGCTGCACCATCAAGCGCCGCTAGCTGCAATGAAGCCCCCTCTGTCAGCCTAGTTGTCCAGCTGGCGATTTCGCCTAAATTAACATCAGAATGGGCGGCATAGGATGGTTCATGCCACGTTATTCCAAGGAACGTAAAGCCGCGGTGCTGAAGAAACTATTACCGCCAGAAAACCGTAGTGTGGCGTCGGTCGCCGCCGAGGAAGGCATAGCGAACGCAACCCTGTATGGTTGGCTGAAAACATGCCGACAACAAGGAGTGCCTGTGCCAGGCAAGCGTAAGACCGGAGACGAATGGTCGGCTGATGCCAAGCTGGCCGTGGTGATTGAAACAGCTCCCCTGTCGGAGACCGAGCTTGGCGCCTATTGCCGGGAAAAGGGCGTATATCCTGAGCAGGTGCAGCGCTGGAAAGACGCCTGCCTCCAAGGCGCCGATCGGCACGAAGATCAGGAAAAAACGGCCCAAAAACAGCGTAAAGAAGACCGCCAGACGATCAAGAAGCTGACGTCGGAGGTTCGCCGTAAAGACCGGGCCTTGGCGGAGACGACCTCGTTACTGGTGCTGTCAAAAAAGCTCGAAGCCTTGTACGGCGAAGACCCGGACAACGAGGACAACTGACGCCGTTGAGCGAACGTACAAGGCTGCTACAAGACGTTGATGAAGCGGTAGCTGGTGGCGCCGCTCGCTACAAGGCGGCAGAACTGATGGGGCTAAGCCAGCGCACGTTAAAACGCTGGCGGCAGGCCAATGGCGATGTGACCACGGATCAGCGCTCACAGGCCGTGCGGGTTGTGCAGGCCCATCAGCTGACTCAAGCGGAAGAAGAGGCGATTCTAACCACTTGCTGCCAAACGGAATACCGGAGCTTGCCACCGTCGCAAATAGTCCCGCGACTGGCAGACCAAGGCCGTTATTTGGCCTCGGAATCGTCGTTTTATCGGGTGCTGAAAAAGCACCAACAGCTAAACCACCGAGGCCGCATGAAACCGGCCCGAAAGCTCGCTGAGCCGACCAGTTTTACCGCCTCGGGCCCGAACCAGGTGTGGAGTTGGGACAGTGTGCCGTAGAGGCAATGGAGAATGGCTGCAAGGAGGCAGATATTCGACTGAGCCATAAGCTCAGCAAGAGATGGTGGTAGGGCCCACCGAAGTCGGCTGTCGGAAGCAGGCTTCAAACCAGCCCAAGCTGCATGCATTAAGAGTGTTTGTGGTGAGCGTTGGGTTAAAAGGCTGCACAGTTGATGCAGTCAGGTGTGATATTGAGAGGCGAGCGAAAGCGAACCCATGAAGACGTGTCGAAAACCATATGTGACATCAAAACCGAGGGCGTGTCCCATCCTCGGGATAAGCTTGTGGGCGTATTCCGAATGCTGCGCAAGTGGTGTCCGGCATAAAGTGGGCGCGACTCAATATCAGGCTCTTGCTGGGAACTGCGGGAACCAGTCATCGTGATGTTCAAGGGAGAAGGCACAAATGGCGACCACCATAAGGCCGAGAGTACCGAGGCACGATACTGGGACGGAGCTGCTCGTAGTAGTGATGAAGCCTCTGTAATGGAGGTGGAGCGAAGGGGCAGCATCAAGCCGCCTGAAAGCCGATCTCAACTGCGAAAGCAGGAGGAGGGTCGGCATCAGGCAAAACCATACGACATTGATAAATGGCTAATCGTTGAAGCGTACAAGCGGGTCAAAGCCAATGCGGGGGCTGCCGGTGTCGATCGGCAATCTCTGAAGGATTTTGATCGTGATCGCAGCAACAATCTTTACAAGATCTGGAACCGAATGTCGTCGGGTAGCTATATGCCACCTCCTGTTCGAGCCGTCTCCATTCCCAAGAAATCAGGAGGCGAACGAATACTGGGCATTCCGACTGTGTCAGACAGGATTGCCCAGATGGCCGTCAAACTTCAGTTTGAACCCCAAGTAGAGCCACATTTTCTGCCAGACTCGTACGGGTATCGCCCGGGGAAATCGGCGATACAAGCGATTGGAGTCACTCGGAAACGATGCTGGCGATACTCATGGGTGCTGGAGTTTGATATTCGTGGTCTGTTCGACAACATTCCGCATCGTCTGCTGATGAAAGCGGTCGATCGACACACCACAAACCCATGGGTCAGGCTTTATATCCGACGATGGTTGAAGGCCCCAATGATCCACGCTGGTGGTCAAATGGCGACGCGTGATAAGGGAACGCCACAAGGCGGGGTGATCAGCCCCGTTCTGGCAAACCTTTTTCTGCACTACGCCTTTGATTACTGGATGAGTCAGCATTTTCCGACCATTGAATGGTGTCGGTATGCTGACGATGGACTGCTTCACTGCAGCACACAAAAGCAGGCGAATTTCCTGCTAGACCGACTGCGTGAACGGTTCAAGGCTTGTGGGCTGGAGCTGCACCCAGAGAAAACCAAGATTGTTTACTGCCAGGATCACCGTAGAACTCAACGCCATATGCATACGTCTTTTGACTTCCTTGGTTATACGTTCGAGAAGCGCATCGTGAAAAGCCGGTCAGGGAATCTCTTTATGGGATTTTCCCCGGGCATCAGTCGATCTTCTCTCAAGGATGTTATTCAAAAGGTACGCGAGTGGCGGATAGGGCAGCGTACAAGTCTATCCATCATGGATATTGCGAGCTTTATCAACCCCTACCTGCACGGTTGGTGGAATTACTATGGACGCTATTACCGGTCATTAATGTACCGTGTATCGCGTTATGTAAATAAGCGACTGGTCAGGTGGGCTATGCGGAAGTACAAGCATCTTCGAGGACGGAAGAAGAAAGCGGTGGCCACACTGGAGCGACTGGCACAAGCGAGACCAAAACTGTTCGCACACTGGTCGCAAGGGATGTCGGGTGCGTTTGCTTGATGGGAGCGGTGTGAGCCGAGAGGTTCACGCACCGTTCTGCGAGAGACTGAGGGTGCGACTCCCTTGGTCTACTCACCTCAGCTACTGCCCCTCTGTAGTCCGTGGCGAGCACTGGTACCTTTACCTGATCATGGACGTCTACAGTCGCAAGATCATTGCCTGGGACGTGTATGACAACGAGTCCGGCGACTTGGCGAAGCAACTGGTGGAGCGCGCTCTATTGCGTGAAAGCTGCTGGCACACGCCACCAATTTTGCACTCGGATAACGGTGCGCCGATGACCTCGTACACTCTGCGCGCTAGGCTGGCGGAACTGGGTATGCTGATGTCCCACAGCCGCCCCCGGGTGAGCAACGATAATCCTTATTCAGAGGCGCTGTTCCGCACCGTCAAATACTGCCCGGCGTGGCCCACAAAGGGCTTTGCATCGCTGGCCGCCGTGCGTAAATGGATGTTGACGTTCGAGCACGCCTATAACAAACAGCACCTTCACAGCGGCATCAACTTCGTTACGCCCGCCGACCGGCATCGAGGCGTGGATACCCAGCGCCTGGCCCACCGAAAAGCCGTATATGAACGTGCCAAGCGCCTGAATCCCGGGCGCTGGTCGGGCGATATCCGACGCTGGGAGGCCACCGGATCGGTATCGCTCAATCCTGGCAAGCAACAGGAAATAGAGCTCAATAAACTGGCCGCTTAAACGTGGCTATTTGGACAACTGGGTTGAAAACTACCGGAAGGAGTGGCAGAGCAGGCTGCCTGAGTTATTTACCAAACGGGTGGTTAATCACACGGGATCCCACACCTCAATCATTCCGTTGAAATGATGGCAAAATGTTATGAAGCGTCATCAACCGCCCATGTCCGTGTTATACTCAGGATCTGCAGCTACCCAATGATATAACGTAATAGACACCCGAGGGATCTCGTTGTACTAATAATGTCATTTAGCTACTGCCAGACATAAAATGCGCGGGGGCTCTCAGTGACCCGTGCCTTAGCGGAATGCTTTGGCCGATTCCATGAGTTCTGCGGCGACGCTAAGCTGGCTGCCAACTGGAGCAAAACGAGTTTGCCAGCGCGCGTAACCAAGTTGCCACTTTAGTATACCCCGGTCTCATCGAGCTAATGCTGGGGTGGTGGACCAGACATCAATAGCCAAGCCACCTAAGCAGGTCGTCTACAGCGGCACCACCGAGTCAATGATTGGCCAAGTCGATCGCGGATAGCTGCACCCTAGTAGCCACAGTACTGTGATACCGAGCGCGGCAAGATGCTTGGTGTTTTTGTAGGGCAAGTGATGAAAGCTCTCAGGAACACCGTCAGTCCCCAGCAAGTCAACGCATTACTGAAAGTAAACTCAACGCACTGTGTTGAAATAAGCTCGCACCGATGAAAGGAGAACCAGATGTCAGATGACCTCGGCACGCGACTACGGGCCCTGCGCTCCCTGAAGGGGATGTCCCAACGAGGGTTGGCCAAGCGCTGCGGGGTCACCCATTCCAGCTTATCGTTGATCGAACAAGGCAAGGTCAGCCCCTCTGTGAGTTCGTTGAAGAAAATCCTCGACGCCATTCCGATAAGCGTGGGTGACTTCTTTACCCTAGAGCTGCAGAACGGTCACCGGGTCTTCTACTCGCCCGACGAGCTTGCCAATATGGGCTCTGGTGATGTCATCTTTAAGCTAGTAGGCGCTGACCGTCGCGATAGAGCCCTCTCCTTTATGATCGAAACCTATCCTGCCAGCACCGACACCGGCCGTGAAATGATCACTCATCAGGGCGAGGAAGCCGGTGTGGTTCTAGAAGGTAAGATCGAGATTACCATTGGTGCCGAGACTCGGGTACTAGGGGCCGGCGAGGCCTACTACTTCGACACCAATATCCCTCATCGTTTCCGCAACGTCGGCGATACCCCCTGTCGGCTGGTCAGCTGCACGACCCCGGCTCGGGCATTCTGAGCGTCCTAACGCCGGTCTGCGATACCACCCAACGTTCCTGCACGATCGCTTGAATCGCCCCCGCTATTCTAGATACGCGACAGGCTTTGGAAGTAGCGTCGTTCATATTCGACAGGTGACAGGTTATCACTCGTGCCATGACGACGCCTTGGGTTGTAGAACATCTCGATATAATCAAATACATCGCTTCTGGCAGCTTCCTGTGTCGCATAGACGTGCTGCTTTATTCGCTCCCGCTTAAGCAGCTGGAAAAAGCTTTGCCACTCTCCGCTGCTGAACTGGCTGTCCTGGTCTGAATGCACCGTGCCGCATTCTTGGGGCTTGCGGCGCCAAACCTCAGCAAGCAAGGCATCCAATGCCAAGTCAGTGGTCATAGCGCGGTTTCATCGACCAGCCAACAACCTGGCGAGAGAACAAGTCGATGACCACCGATAAATAAAGCCAGCCCTCGTAGGTACGGATATATGTAATGTCAGTAACCCACGCAATATTGGGCGCAGTCACATCGAATTGACGATTCAAATGATTGGGTGACACCACCGCGGGTTTACCCCCATAGCGGCCAAGGCGCCGTCGATAGCTGGTTTGTTAGTATAGCATCAACCGGGCTGCGCGGTGCTTTCCACAGGCTTCACCGGCCTCCCGCAGACCCTGGTGAACCTTGCAATAGCCGTACATACCACCGCTCTCGAGCCAAGCATGCTTAATCAGCCCCAATTAAGCGCTTATCCTCTCGAGCCCGGTCTGACAAGATCTTGCGACGAGCCGCTAGGGTGCACAGCCATCATGCTGCAAAGGCGTCGCACCAGATATTCGTCCGCATCGACCATCGATAAACGCATACTTCAGTCGGACTCCCTTGCGCAGTATGCGGTGGCCTTTTTTAATATATTTCGCTTTTCGGTTACCCGTTTTAGCTCGGCTTTCAAACGACGATTTTCGGTTTTTAGTGTGTCATCCTGCTCGCGCTGGCCGGCAGGCTTCGAGTAACGTTTAATCCACCGGTACAGGCTATGACCTGAAATATCGAGTCGGGCGGCAACCCCGGCGACGGAGTGGCCTTGCTCAGTGACTTGCCTGATGGCTTCGATTTTGAATTCTTCGGTATATCGCTAGCGACTCATAATGACCTCCTGGGTGCCTCTATTATAAGGCCTTCAGGCGTCTACGAAATCAGGGGCGATTCAAGCAGAGTATCGAGTACCTCCTTCTTCACTCTACTCAATGATTGAAGCAAAAAGATCGTTTATTTTCGTCAGCGTTGGTTTGAGAAATGGTACCGATCGCCTTTTTTGCATCAGTACGTCTTCTGCGACGTAGCTGAGGCTGATGGTTTGAGCGGCAAGCCAGCGTAGTGGCTCAGGCTCCCAGCGTTTTAGTGGCTGTTGAGCGGCACTGGCGAAGACCCAAGGCATATGCGTCAGCGCTGACTCTCGTTTGAGGATCAGTTCGGCGAGAGTTCTGCCAAACAGATGTGATGCAGCGACCCCTTCGCCGGCATAACCGCCGGCGGTGGCTATGCCACGTTGTCGGTCAACAATGGCATGCGGGCGAAAGTTGCGTGACAGCCCCAGCGAGCCGCCCCAGCCGTAACTGATTTCAACGTCTCTGAAAGCAGGAAATAGGTCTTCCAACAGCTTGCGGCGCATTTGTATATCGGCTTGGCTAATGCCCAGCGTATGTTTCGACTTGGCGCCGAAGGCATAGGCCCCGCGAGCGCCGAAGACAAAACGGCCGTCTGCCGTGCGGTGACCGTAGTTGACGAGACGGCTGGCGTCGGCGAAGGCTGGACGCTCGGTCATGCCGATCTCTTTCCATGTCGCTTCTGACAGCGGCGCGGTAGCGACTACCAGACTCTGTACGGGAATAATATGTCGTTTTAGGGAGTGAAGCCCCTCGGTATAGCCTTCTGTAGCACACACAATCATGGCTGCCTGAACGCTACCTTCGGGAGTATCCACTCGATGTCTTTCAATGGTGTTTACCCGGCTGCGCTCGAGGATTGTCACACCTGCCTGCTCGACGGCCTGTGCCAGGCCAGTCAGCAGTCTGGCAGGATTCAGTGTGGCCACATCGCGATGATAGATGCCGCCGTAGCCGTTGCGAAAGCTGGCCTTTTCAGCCAGCTGTTCGCTATTTAGCCAATAGCAGCTTTCTTCGTCATAACCAAGCGTATGTAAGTGGCGAAGATAGTCTCGCTGAATGGCGATCTGGCCTGGGTAACGCGCTGCGGCATAGATTGCGCCACCTTTGTTGAAGTCGGCGCTAATACCTTCGTGTGCTAGTACCCGGCCAATCTCATCAACGTTGTCGGCGAGTATCTGACAGCATTCTTGCCGCTGAGCCATTGGCAGTGAGCTGACGTGGCGCTCCAGACCCGCCAAGCTACCTATGACCCAGCCGCCATTGCGGCCTGACGCGCCATGACCGACGCGTTCAGCTTCAATGACCTTGACGTCCAGCGTCGGTGACAGCGTTTTCAGATAGTAGGCCGTCCATAGCCCGGTGAATCCAGCACCGATAATGACTACATCGGCCTGAGTGTTACCCACCAGCCGAGGACGATCCTCCTGTCGCTCGGCAATGGTGGAGACCCAGTAGTTGCTCAGCTGGTCATATTGCATAAAGGGATCTTCCACACAGTCGGTTTCAAAAAGTTGATTACATATGTCCTAGTACCAGGTATCCCGCAGCAGCAATACAGCCCGCTAGCGCCGCGTAGGGCAGCTGAGTGAAGGCGTGCTGGAAAGGGGTGCAGCCGCTGGCTTGGGCGGTGAGTACTGTGGCATCAGAATAGAAGCAGGCATGGCTGCCGAAGGTGCTCGCCGAAAGCGTGGCGCCAACTACAAGAGTCATGTTGGCATCAAGGTTGTGCCCAAGCACAGTAACAATCGGCAGGATGATGACAAATACGCCCCAGTTCGAGCCGGTCGCAAAGGAGACAAAACCCATGATGGTGAAGATGATAAAGGGTAGCATCTCGGCGCTAATCAGTGGCTGAGCGGTGAGGATCACGTAGTCGGCAAGCCCCAGAGCAGTATTGACCTCGTTAAAGACAAAGGCTGCCACCAGTACCGCCAAGGCATCGAGCATCGATTTAAAACCGCTCAGTATGTTATCAAAGGTCTGCTTGGCAGACAGTTTTTTCAGACCGATAAAGCCGACGATCATACCGCCCAGCGTCACAAAAATACCCATCAGGAAGTCGAAGTCAAACCACCAGGTGAAGAACGCCAGCGAGGCCATTGGCAGGAGAAAGGTCCAGAGTGTGCCATTTGTCCGGGCGCCGTCTTCAAGATGGCCGATTTCTTGGTCGATATGCTCTGCACCTGGAGGAATGCACTGACCGGTCTTTTCGGCACGCTGTTCGGCCTTCTTCATGGGACCAAAGGAAGGGATAATCCAGATAAACAAGGGGACCATAATGACGGCGACCCAAGGATAAAACATGAAGGGTATGGCCTTGATATAAGTGAATACGCCCTGCCCGGTTTCGGCAACACCATTCTTCTCCATCAGCGCACCAAAGAATACGGCCCAGGTTGAAATTGGGATTAATACGCTGATGGGGGCCGCCGTGGAGTCAATAACGTAGGCAAGCATCTCGCGCGAGGTCTTGAAGCGATCGGTGACTTGACGCATAGACGTTCCGACAGCCAAAGAATTCAAGTAATCATCCACAAATAGGATAATGCCCATGAACCAGCAGCCCATTAATGCGCGAGGCTTGCTGGTTGTGAAGCGCATCATGCTACTGGCAAAGGCACGCGATGATCCTGACTTGAGCAGTAGGGCAATGATACTGCCCATCAAGCCGCAAACCATGATGACCCAGGCAACATCTTCGTCTGTCATCACAGTCATCAGGGTTTCTGTGATGCTGCTGAGAGCGTTTCCGGGATCGATCATCAGGGTGCCGACAAAGGCACCAAACACTAGCGGTTCAAGGGCGCGTCGTGTCCAAAGCGCGAGTATCAAGACCATTGCCGTAGGAAGTAGAACCAGCGAACTATTTGTATCCATATATCACCTTAAACGTTGTTATTATGATTTTTGGGTGGGGTTATATAAGTTGGTTAGTAATTAGCGTAGTTTTTCTAGTAGGCTGTAATACCACATGCCCGACGCAAGGAGTACATTTCCCAGTCGGTCATTAAGCGGAATACGGATGTGTTTTATTTTTGAGAACGTATCAAATTTTTCGAGGCTGCCGCTGACGGCATTGGCCATGATCTCGCCGACAATATGTGATGTGGCGATGCCGTGACCCGAGTAGCCTTGAGCGTAATATACGTTGTCAGAAATCTTCCCAAGCTGTGGAATTCGATTAATGACGATTCCCGCCATCCCTTGCCACTGAAAGTCCAGCTTCACACCCTTTAGCTGCGGAAAGGTGTGCTCAAGGCGTGGGCGAATTTCATTTCCAATGTCGTCCGAGTTCCGTCCTGAGTAGTTGGCGCCACCACCGAATAGCAGGCGCTTATCAGCAGTCATTCGGTAGTAATCAAGGATAAAGCGGGTGTCGTAAACGGCCAAGTCATCCGGATTAATGGCCATGGCGGTGTCATGCTCCAGTGGTTCAGTAGTGACAATGCCAAGTGCCGCCGGAAAAAGCATGCCACTCAGACGTTTGCGCTCCAGCCGGTGATAAGCGTTGCCGGCCAGAATTACGCTGTTCGCTGTGACGCGGCCATGCGTTCCAGCCACCGTTGGCGTGTCGCCGTGCTCGATATCGATGATCGGCGAGTTCTCGAAGATCAGCGCACCTAGCCCTGCGGCGGCGCGAGCTTCACCAAGACAAAGGTTAAGTGGGTGTAAATGCATATTGTAGTCGTTGCGAATAGCACCGTGGTAGAGCTCGGTACCGACTACTTGGCGTACCTTGTCAGCACCCAACCAGTGCAGGTGCTCGCCAATCGCACGTTGCTGCGATTGATCAAAGTCCTGACGTAATTCTTTGATGTGGCTTGGCTTATAGGCAGCTTGCAGGTGGCCGTGCTTAAGATCGCAATTGATCGCGTATTTTTCAACGCGCTGCTTGATGATTTGATGCCCCTTCCAGCGCATGTTCCAAACAAACTCTTCTGCCTGGCCTCCTACAATATTGCGCATTTGCTTGGTCATGGCCTCTTGTCCAGAGAGGCTGCCGGTGACCTGACCGCCATTGCGGCCACTGGCTCCCCATCCGATCTTTTCGGCCTCAATGATAGCCACGCGGTAGCCGCGTTCGGCGAGCTCAACGGCGGTTGCAACACCGGTAAAGCCGCCCCCGATGATGGCGACATCGACGCGGTGATCGCCTTCTAGCCTGGGGTAGGCAGAATCCTCAGTAAGCGAGGCGGTATAGTAAGAGGCGCAGCGTTGCTGAGGCATAAAGTCTCCATGCTCATAGGACTGATTGAATAGGTGTAATTAGTGCATGAGGCTGATATTAAAAAGCGTGACGAGAGGTAACGACAGCACCTGTTTTTCTTGTTGATATCTGACATGATCCACATGGAACGTCGAAGAGACCTATAAATAAAGGTTATTCTCTCATGGCTATCTGCCCGTGGAGCTGGCTGAATACGACACTTCGCAGTGTTGGTTTGCAATGTATTATCACACTAGAGTTCGTTAAAGGGCAGCCATGTAACGGCGAGCACGAGACAGGGTAAGGAGATCGGTTCAAGACGCGGAGAACTTGTCGGAGGCTCGCATCTTGAGCACGAATGACCAAAATTAGTGACGCGTTCTTCGGTGCTAAGTTCGGCGTAGGACATAGGGACAATACCTTAATTAAGATTTTAGGTGTTGCACTCAGTATCTGCGGCCAAGCATCTTATTAAATATGGAAATCAGCACTGCACTCAACGGGCGCCATAAAGCGCCCATTGAGTGCATCGTGTTGATCAACTGCCGCCGGAAGGGAAGTTAAACTCGGCGTGTGCCTTCTCGAACGGTGCCGCCCAACGCTGGGAGATCGCTTTACGCCGCGTATAGAACCGCACCGCATCCGGACCATAGGCGTGCAAATCACCAAAAAACGAGCGCTTCCAGCCGCCGAAGCTGTGGTAGGCCACTGGTACGGGCAACGGTACGTTGATGCCGACCATTCCAACTTCAATCTGGTCAGCGAAACGCCGTGCCGCCTCGCCGTCGCGAGTGAACAGACAAGTGCCGTTGCCGTATTCATGAGCATTGGTTAGGGCAATAGCCTCATCCAAGCTGTTAACGCGCACCACACAGAGTACTGGGCCAAAAATTTCCTCTTGATAGATGCTCATCTCCGGCGTCACCCGATCGAACAGGGAGCCACCGATGAAAAAACCTTCTTCATGGCCGGGCACGCTCAGACCGCGTCCATCGGAAAGCAAGTCAGCACCGGCGCGCACCCCTTCCTCGATATAACCCGCGATCTTCTCTCGATGTTCGCTAGTAACAAGCGGCCCCATATCCAGGCCTTTGTCAGTGCCAGGACCGATCTTCAATTCAGCAATCTTCGGCTGCATGGCCTCAATCAGCCGATCGGCGGTCTCATCGCCCACGCATACTGCCACCGAAATTGCCATACAGCGCTCGCCAGCGCTGCCGTAGGCGGCTCCCATCAGAGTGTTAGCAGCGTTATCAATATCAGCATCTGGCAGCACCACAGCGTGGTTCTTAGCACCACCCAGTGCCTGCACTCGCTTGCCATTGGCGCAGCCGCGCGCATAGAGGCTCTCGGCAATGGGGGTGGAGCCGACAAAGGAGATCGCCTTGACGTCGGGCGCATCGACCAACGCTTCCACTGCCTCGCGATCGCCATGTACTACGTTAATCACACCCTTGGGGAGGCCGGCCTCTTCCAACAGCTCGGCGATCGCCAGTGTCGAGGTAGGATCCTTCTCCGAAGGCTTCAAGATGAAGGTATTACCACAGGCGATCGCCATAGGATACATCCATAAAGGTACCATGGCCGGGAAATTGAACGGAGTGATACCGACAACCACTCCCAGCGGCTGGAAGTTGGACCACGCATCGATATTGGGTCCCACATTGTGAGAATATTCGCCCTTGATCAGCTCCGGCACACCACAAGCATACTCAACATTCTCGATGCCGCGCTTGAGTTCCCCCATGGCGTCTTCCACAGTCTTACCATGTTCTTCACTGATCAGCTGAACTAGGTGCTCGGCATGCGTTTCGAGCAGCTGCTTAAAGCGAAACATTACCTGGGCGCGTTTGGCCGGTGGCTTATCGCGCCAAGCCGGAAAAGCGGCCTTAGCGGCTGCAACGGCCTGTTCCACAGTAGTGCTATCGGCACAGGATAATTGACGAGTCGTCTGACCAGTCGCCGGATTGGCCACCTCGAGAGTGCGGTGACTGGTAAGGCGCTCTCCGCCAATCAAGTGGGTAATCTGTTCCATTATTTTCTCCTGTGTGGTCTTGAATCAGTTCAATCGATCAAGAGTCGTGGCGACGGCGTCGAACAGCCGTTCAATCTCTTCGGGCGTCGATGAAAACGGAGGAGCAAACTGTAGGCTGTCGCCTCCGAAACGTACATAGAAACCGGCATCCCACAGCGCCAAGTGGGCATCTCGAGGGCGGATCGTCGGGTCGCCATCGCGAGGTGCCAATTGGATGGCTCCAGCTAAGCCGTAGTTACGAATATCGACGACATGCTGTCGCCCCTTAAGCGCATGCAACTTCTCTTCGAAGGTAGGAGCTAATGCACGCACCTGGGCAGGAAAATCTTCACGCTCAAACAGGTCGAGTGCCGCCAGCCCAGCAGCACAGGCCACCGGATTGCCACTGTAGGTATAACCGTGAGAAAACTCGACGGCATGGCTGGGCCCACTGGCGTGCATGAATGTGTCGAAGATTTCATTCGAGGCGATCACCGCACCCATTGGCACCGTCCCATTGGTCATCTGTTTAGCGACGTTCATAATATCCGGCGTAACGCCAAAGGCCTCGGCACCAGTGTTCGCGCCACAGCGGCCAAACGCGGTAATCACTTCATCGAAGATGAGCAAGATATCGTGGGCATCGCATATTTCACGGAGTCGTTCAAGATATCCCTTGGGCGGCACGAGAACGCCGGCCGAGCCGGACATTGGCTCCACGATCACCGCGGCAATATTTGAAGCGTCGTGCAGCGCGATCTGATCAAGCAGGGCATCAGCAAGCGCCGCGCCTGTCTCGGCCTGGCCTTGGGTAAACGCCAGCTGCGGCTGGAGGGTATGAGGCAGGTGTGTAACGTCCATCAGCTGGCCATAGTGCTTACGGTTGCCACCAATGCCACCAAGACTAGTACCGCCAATATTAACGCCATGATAAGCCTTAGCGCGGCCGATCATTCGAGTCTTCTCGGGTTTTCCTCTGAGCCGCCAGTAGGCCTTAGCCATCTTTATTGAAGTATCCGCGGCTTCCGAGCCGGAATCGGTAAAGAAGACATGGTCGAGTCCCGTCGGGGTGAGGCTCGCAACCTTCTCCGCTAACTGGAAGGCCAGTGGATGGCCGACCTGGAAACTTGGTGCATAATCCAAGCTGCCGAGCTGAGCGGCCACGGCTTGCTGGATCTCGCTTCGATTGTGACCAGCACCAGAGCACCAAAGTCCCGACAACGAGTCAAATAGCTTGCGCCCTTGGTCGTCGATAAAATAGCGACCTTCGGCTCCAGTGATCATTCTCGGGTGGGCATGAAAGTCGCGGTTACTACTGAACGGCATCCAAAAATGATGATTGAGCATCGTCGACGGTTTAGCAGCAGATGTGCGTTTTTCTTGGAACGCCATTTCATTTAACTGCTGTGTCTGCAGCATAACTTGGAACTCCTATCTTGCTTGTCATGGATGAGTTCCAGCATGGCCTCGCTTTCACGAAAGGAAAATGTCGTTTTAATAACGTTTACGTCAGAAAATGCTGACGCAACCGTTTAAACAGCACACTCAGGTCGCGAGCTGACGCCCCAGTGCGTTAAGAAATGCCTCGAGCACGCGGTGGAAACGCCGATCACGGCGAGTAATGACCACAAAAGAGGTTAGATAATGGCAGCTAGGTATAGCTAGTGGCTTGAGACGTCCAGCAGCAACCCAGGGCTCTGCAAGATGATCTGGCAGATAGCCCAGGTAACAGCCCGTGAGGATCAGAAAGGCAGCTCCTTCCCTATCTGAAGCGGTGGCCGTCCCGTTAAGCAAAGCGTGGGCATCACGGGCGGCTTTAGGCAGAGGATAACCGGGAATGACCGCGTCATATTCAGCCAGGCAGCCTGCAGATAACGAGGCGTCGGAGACTGCGTGGAGAGGATGCGTATCGGCGCAATAAAGCAGTGAACGCTCATCATACAGGGGCTGTGTATCGAGGTTGGCTAGCAGGTTAACTTGGGGCACCACCCCGACATGCAGCCGCGCATCCAGCACCCCCTGAGCGATCACGTCCGAAGGTTCCATATGAATATTAATGCGCACTCCCGCCCCTTCAGTTCTAAGGTCTGCCAGGGCGCGAGTGATGCGCATTTCAGGCTTATTGATCAAATTATCGGTAATGCCTATATTGAGTTCCCCTCGCAGGGTGTGATGCAGGCCATTGACCTCAGTACGAAAGGTCTCGAGCGAAGTCAGCAAGGTCAACCCGGCCTCGAACACCTCACGCCCCTCCTCGGTCAGCGAGAATCCACCGCGCCCACGTTGGCACAGCCGCAGACCAAGACGCTTCTCTAGGTCGCCCATGTGCATGCTGATCGCTGAACGGCTGATACCAAGCGCTGTCTCGGCGGCAGTGAAACCACCGCACTCCACTACCGCCTTAAACACCCGCAGCAGACGTATATCGAAGTCGCTAACTTGACCGAGAGAAGTAGGCTGACGCTCAGTCATAGGCATTTTCGTCGAATCGACATGCCGTCCGGGAAGGCAGGGATCCGCGACACACGGAAGTGGCGCCATTGATTGGCTAGACCTTTGAAAGTAGAGAAATTCTGGTGGGGCGAACCGACTCCGCTGACGCACGTAACCATCTTCAGCGCCTGTAAACCCACTAGGCGGCCACACTCTTCGTCAACCAACAGAGCGTGTATCTCCAACACCCAGCCACGCTCGCGATTGCGGCAGTCATCGAACAGACTGCTGCCCATCTGTTGGGCACCCAACAAGTCGAAACCCCTCGCATTTTCGGGCAGCGCGCAAGAGCCAGTGAGGTGGCGGCAGTCAAGGCCTATGGCACCGAAGCAGATGCGTCTATCATCGTCCTGAGCGATCTCTCCAGTGGTAGCACCACTGATAAAAGTCTCACTCAGGGTATTGAAGAGTGCTGTCCGGAAGTATTCAGCGCTACAGAAAAACCACATGAAAACGAGCTTGATATCCCTGAGCACGCTAGCCATTTCTTCGCGAGAATTACGCTGTCGACTTATAGCCATGCACAGCTGCATATCCGCATAAAGCGGATCCGAAGCGACGAGCATAGCAGTGGAATGATAGGGCATATCGGTGTGCCTGTGAGATTTTGGCAGTGTATGTCGCAGACGCAAGGAATGGCAACGTCGACCTTTGGTTCCTGATGTTGTAGCCCCTTCTGTCAGCGTAGTTGTCCAGTTGCTTTGCCATGGGATCACCTCATCAATGTACGTTGTTAATGAGGTGTCCACTGCAAGCTGGGCAGGATCAAGGATAATCGTCAGTGAAGCCATACAAAACACATGCTGGACTACACTCGCAACAGCAGATGCTCGCGCTCCCATGAACTGATCACTTGGAAGTATTCACGATGCTCAGCACGCTTGGCGGCCAGAAAGCTGTGGGTGAAGTGCTCGCCAAGAATTTCGGCCAGTGGCTGGCACTCTTCCATCATGTCCAGAGCGCGGCCGATATCGTTCGGCAGCTTGCTGCCACTGGCCCAAGCCGAGCCGACCATGGCCGGTCTGGCTTCAAGCTGGTTGAGCATGCCCAGATAGCCGCAGGCCAGCGATGCTGCCATTACCAAGTAGGGATTGGCGTCGGCCCCACCGAGGCGGTTTTCCACGCGCAAGGCACGGGGCGATGAAACCGGCACCCGCAGACCCACGGTGCGGTTGTCCATGCCCCACTCCACGTTGACTGGCGCCGATCCGCTGGTCTCGGTGCGCACGAAGCGTCGATAGGAGTTGATGTTGGGCGCCAGCAGCGGCATGGCCGCTGGCAGATAGCGTTGCAGGCCGGCTATGAAGTGCAGAAAAAGCCGGCTGGGCTCGCCCTGCTCATTGCTGAACAGGTTGCAGCCCTGGCTGTCCAGCAGGCTCTGGTGAATGTGCATGGAGCTTCCCGGCTGATCGGCCATGGGCTTGGCCATGAAGGTGGCGTACATGCCGTGGCGCAGGGCCGTTTCGCGCAGGGTGCGCTTGAACATTACCACCTGGTCGGCCAGCTGCAGCGGATCGCCGTGCTGGAAGTTGACTTCCATCTGGCCGGCGCCCTCTTCATGAATCAGCGTATCCAAGTCGAGACCCATGGCGTCGCAGTAGTCGTACATCTCTTCGAACAGCGGGTCGAACTCATTGACCGCATCGATGGAGAACGCTTGGCGACTGGTTTCCTGACGGCCATTTCGTCCCACCGGTGGTTCCAGCGGGTAGTCCGAGTCAATGTTGGTCTTGACCAGATAGAACTCGACCTCTGGCGCCACTACCGGCGTCCAGCCACGGGCTTCGTACAGTGCCAGTATGCGCTTGAGCACGTAACGCGGAGCAAGCTCCACCGGTTCGCCGGTCAGGTAGAAGCAGTCATGGATGATCTGCGCTGTGGGATCCTTGGCCCAGGGCACCAGGAAAATAGCATCGAGATCTGGCACCAGCTCCATATCCCGCTCAGCGGAATTCCAGAACTGAACGTCCTCATCGTCAGGAAAGCCACCGGTGACGGTCTGGATGAAGATTGAATCCGGCAGCCGCGGACGACCGTCGCCCAGATACTTGCCGGCGGGCATGATCTTGCCTTTGAGGATACCGGTCAGGTCAGAAACTAGACTCTCCACCTCGGTAATGCCGTGAGTCTGAAACCAGTCGTTAAGGAACGGCTGTTCTTGTTGATTGCTCATGAGTGCTTCCTTGATTTACTTGCTTTTTTAATGCATCCGGTGCGCTGCCGGGGCCTCCTTCTCTCACCGCGACTTTACCTCGGCCCACAGCTGCTGAAAGGTTTGCAGCTGATCGCCCTCCAGGGACGGCGTGAAGCGCAGGCGAGCCATGTCTGCCTTACTGGGACTGACCGGCGGCTGGGTCACCACCTCGTCAAGGTAGGGTTCAGCGGCGATGTTGGGACTAGCATAGTAGTTGTAGTTGGAAAGCTGGGCACCTACCTCGGCATCCAGGATGAAGTTGATAAACTTGTGGGCCATATCAGGGTTGGGCGCCTTGGCAGGGATCATCATGACGTCTACCCACTTCTCGGCGCCCTCGTCGGGAATCATGAACTCGAGGTTCTTGAACGAGTCTGGGTTTTCTTCCTTGTAGAACAGGTAATCGCCGTTATAGGAAAGCCCCACGTGCGTCACACCTCGAGCCAGCTGCTGTAGGGTCGGGGTGCCCTCGGTAAAACCGCTGAAGGTGTTGCGGTTCTTGGTGTCGATCAGCAGCCGGGCTGCCTCCTTCCAGGCCTCCATACCGGTGCAGTCATAGCCGTGACCCAGGTAGGCGCAGGCGCCTCCCATGATGACCTGGCCGTCACTCATCATGCTGAAGGGATGGTCGGGATTGACCTCGGAATCGAAGAGTACCGACCAGCTCTTGGGCGCGTCCGGGAGGGTTTCGGCGTTGTAGACGATACCCGTGGTGCCCCACTGATAGGCCGCGCTGTACTCGCCACCGGGATCGTAAGAGGGGTCCCGGAACTGCTCCATGACGTTGCCCAGATTCTCGAGCTTCGACTTTGTGAGCTTCTGCACCAGGCCCGTCTCAATCAAGCGGGGGACAAAGTAGTTAGAGGGCACGATAATGTCATACTGGGAGGCCCCGCCGGCGTTGAGCTTGGCAAACATTTCCGGGTTAGAGTTGAAGTAATTCTGCACCACGTCAACGTCGTATTTTTCTTCGAATGCCGTGATGATCTCCGGATCCATGTATTCGGTCCAGTTGAATAGGTAGAGTTTGGATTCCTGAGCCTGGACGTTGCCTGCGAGCAACAGGCCGCCCAGGGAGAGGGCCAGTGTGGTCTTGTTTTTTGTCATGTCGGACTCTCCTCGTTTCCCCGTGGGAAGAAATGCCGGCTCATGCCCGCCGGCGAAGGCTGAACAGCAGACTCATGATAGCGGCGATGCCCACCGCGCCGATCATCAGCGCGGCGATGGCGTTGATCTCTGGCGACACCCCCTTCTTGATTGCCCCCCAGATGTAGATGGGCAGGGTTGCGCTCTCGGGTCCTGCGGTGAAGAAACTGATCACGAAGTCGTCGATCGACAGGGTGAACGACAGGAAGAACGCCGAGATCAACGCGGGCTTGATGGTCGGCAGCATGAAGTGCACCACCCGTTTAAATGGCGTGGCGTAGAGGTCCTTGGCGGCCTCGAACAGCGCCGGGTCCAGGCCCACGAAGCGCGAGTAGACAATCAGTGCCACGAAGGGAATCTGGAATGTCACATGGGCGATGATCATCGTCATAAGGCCCGGCTGTAGAAGCCCCGTCAGGCGATGGATCTGCACGAAGAAGGCCATCTCCGAGATGCCGAAGACGATGTCTGGCAGCACGATGGGCAAGTAGATCAGCACGATCAGCCAGCCTAGCTTGCGGTAGCGATGGCGGTACATGCCATAGCCGATCAGGCAGCCGATGCACAGGGCGATCACCGAGGAGGTGATGGCGAGTATCATGCTGTTGCCGAAGGCCGAGAGGATCTGTTCGTTGCCCATCAGTTGCCGATACCAGCGAAACGACACCCCGGTGAAGCTAGCCGCGCTGTTGGCTGCGTTGAAGGAGAACAACACCACTACCGCCAGCGGTAGGTAGAGGAAGGCCAGGGTAAACCACCAGAAGCTGGCCAGGCCGCGCTTCAGCGTGTGCTTTCTCATATCACCACCTCCTCACCGCCGCCCAGGCGCTTGCCGATGCGACGCATGGCGAACAGCCCGATGAAGGTGGCAATCAGCATCAGAATCGCGCCGGCCGCGCCCAGCGGCCAGTTGGCGCCGCCGGAGAACTGCGTGGCCACCAAGTTGCCGAGCATCATGCTCTTGCCCCCGCCGAGCAGCTCGGGGATCACATACATGCCGAAGGCGGGTATCGCCACCAGCACGATACCGGCCAGCAGCCCCGGCAGGGTCTGGGGAAAGACCGCATGCCAGAAGGTACGCACTGGCGAGGCGAAAAGGTCTTGAGCGGCCTCGACCTGGGTGGTATCGAGCTTCTCGAAGGCCGCATAGAGCGGCAGCACCATGAAGGGCAGGAAGTTGTAGACAAGCCCCAGGGTGACCGCAAAATTGGAGGGATAGAGGCCCATATTGGGAGCAATCAGCCCCAAGCTCTCGGCCAGGCTAGCGAACGGCGTGCCCGGTGCGAGCAAGTTCATCCAGCCGAAGGTGCGGATGACCTGATTCGTCCACGAAGGCACCACCACTAGCAGCAGCATGATCGGCCGCCATCTGGCGCGGCAGGTACTGATGTAGTAGGCGATAGGATAGGCCACGATCACCACCAGGCCGGTGGAGATGAGTGTCTGCCACAGCGAGCGCAGCAGCGTATAAAGATTGCCAGGACTCCAGCCCAGGAAGCCGAAGCCGGCCAGGCGCCGGAACGACTCGAGCGACAGCGGCATCTCAGGCAGGCCATATGGACCGTTGGTCATGAAGGCCACGCCCATCAGGTAGGCGCTGGGCAGGACCAGGAAAATTATGATCCAGGTCGCGCCGGGGGCCACTGTGAACAGTAGATGCCGCGCCTCACGCACCATGCCACGGCTGCGTGCGGAAGGCGTTACGCCGGTGTAGGCCATGTTCGTCTCCTCACTTGCTTAGAGTAACCAGGTCTTCGGGTGCCACGACCACGGTGACGCGGTCGCCCACCTCGGGCAGGCGCCGCCCCCGGTTGTTGAGGGTCGCCTGCAGGGTGGTTTCCCCCACTTCCAGGCGATACTCGGCATGGCTGCCGCGATAGAGCCGCTCGTTCACCGTGGCTAGCACGTGGTTCTCCCCGGCCACCTCGCCGGGCAGCAGGTCCAGGGTCTCGGCGCGGATCAGCAGCACTTCACCCTCTTCCGCCTCTTCGACAACCATCTCGCCAAGCGAAGTGGTCAGGCGCGTGCCCTGACGGGCGATGATCGGATAGAGGTTGTCGTGGCCCATGAAACGAGCGACGAAGGCATTCAGCGGGTGCTCGTAAACCTCGCGAGGAGAGCCGACCTGCTGGATGATCCCGCCATTGAGCACGGCGATACGGTCGGACATCACCATGGCTTCCTGCTGATCATGGGTAACGAAGACGAAGGTCATGCCGAGACGTTTCTGGACACGCAGCAGCTCCACCTGCAGTTGGCTACGCAGGCCGGCATCCAGCGCCGACAGCGGCTCGTCTAGGAGCAGCACGTCGGGCTCACAGACCAGGGTGCGTGCCAGGGCGATGCGCTGGCGCTGGCCACCGGAGAGCTGATCGACCCGCCGGTCGACCAGGTCGCCCAGCTTGATGAACTCAGCGATCTGTGCCACCCGAGTATCGCGCTCATTGGCGGCCATACCGCGCATCTTCAAGCCAAAGGCCAGGTTCTCGCGCACCGAGAGGTGGGGGAAGAGCGCATAGGACTGGAAGACCGTGTTGACGCTGCGCTTATGGGGCGGCACCTCGGTGATATCCTTATCACCGATGGACAGGCGGCCATCATCGGCCTCCTCCAGGCCGGCGAGGATGCGCAGCAGGGTGGTCTTGCCGCAGCCCGAGGGTCCGAGCAGGGTGAAGAACTCCCCGGCCTCAATGGTCAGATCGACTCCGTCCAGTGCCACGGTGTCACGACTAAAGCGCTTGTGCAGGCCCTGCATCTCGATGGATGAGGCCTGCCGGATCGCTTCGCCCTGCATCGCCTCCTCTCTGATCGGACGTGTGCCCGGTGACTTGATGGCTTCCGCTGCAATGGTGTCACTCATGAGGGGTCCTCTCGGTTTTCAATGGCCCGGCTCACAGCCGGTCCCGCAGTTTGTAGTAATGAGTAGCCAGCATCAGCAAGGGCTTGCGCAATAGGCGACCACCGGGGAAACGACGGTGGGGCATAGCCGCGAAGACATCGAAGCGCTCGCTCTGACCGGCGATGGCTTCGGCCAGCAGCTTGCCGACGAGCCCCGACAGGGCCATACCATGGCCGGAGTAGCCCTGAGCGTAGTAGATATTACTCCCCAACCGGCCGATATCCGGCGCTCGGTCGAGAGTGATGGCCACTTCGCCGCCCCAGCGATAGTCGATGCGCACCCCTTTGAGTACGGGAAAGATTCGGGCAATCTTGGCATCCATTCGCGCTTGCATCCCTCGTGGCTCCCGCCCGTCGTAGCTGACCTCGCCGCCGTAGACTAGGCGACGATCGGCGGATAGCCGGTAGTAATCGAGCACGAAATTGGCATCCGACAGGGCATCGTTCTTCGGCAGCACACGCGCTGCCTGTGCGGCGGTGAGCGGCTCGGTTGCGACCATGTAGTTAGAGGCGCGCATGATGCGCCCGGAGAGCTCCGGCACTAGGCCCACCTGGTAGGCGTTGGCGCCCAGGACGACGAAGTCAGCAGTCACTTGCCCTCGATCGGTGACCACGTTGGCCGGCTGGCCGCGGCGGATATCGACGGCGGCGCTGTGTTCGTGGATGGCCACGCCAGCGCGACGGGCCGCCCGAGCCAAGCCCAGGGTGTAGTTGAGGGGATGCAGGTGACCGCCCTCGTCATCACGGAGGGCTGCCGGATAGGCATCACTCACCACATGATCGTGCAGGGCATCGCCCTCGAGTAGGGTAAGGGCCGAATAGTCGTAGTCGCGGGCCATACGCTCACGGAATTCCTCGAGCTCGCCGACATGGCGAGGCTTCACCGCTGCGTGCAGATAGCCCCAGGCCAGCTCGCAGGGAATCTCGTGACGCTCGATCAGCTCGGCGGTCAGTCGTACCGCCTCACGGCTCATTTCCCAGATCTCGCGGGCCCGTTCCCGGCCTAGCGCCTTCTCCACGGTGGCGATGTCGGTACCCAGGCCCGGCAGGATCTGGCCTCCGCTGCGCCCGGAAGCACCGTGGCCGATCTCGCCGGCCTCAAGCAGCACCACCGAGTAACCCCGCTCGGCAAGATGCAGGGCGGCCGAGCAGCCGGTGATGCCGCCACCCACCACACAGACATCTGCCCGAACCTCGCCCTCCAGCGGAGGGCAGTCGCCGAGTTGGACGACGATGGAGTCGCGGTACCAGGAAGGGGGAGGCGAGGCGGTTCTTACCATGGGATCTATCCTGTGCATGCACCACGGGTCAGTTACCGTCGCCCGTTGTGCTTGTTATTGAGAAGCGACCCACCAAGGATTGTGCGATGATCGAGCCGGCATCGTGGAAGCAACACTCAATACCAGTTCTAGTTCAAGCCGCCGAAAATTGTCAAGTATAAGATAACAAAAAAATAACAGATATTTATTTATAGCTGTTTTATATGATTTTTTTATATGCATGGAGAAAAGTGTCAACAATTAATGCCGACACAAAGGGTTCCGCTAATTCAGCAGCATCATGCCCTGCTCGATATCCGCGGCGACCGCCGCACAAAGGCCCTCACGATCAACGCGTGCCCAGGCATCGATCACCTCTCGATGATGATCGTCGGCAATCGTCGAGGCGCCCCAGCGGGTTCAGGTGTAGCGCATCCTTGTAGGGTGCCGGATGATCGAATCGCCTATAGGAGTTGTCCTCTGCTAGAGAGCGTTAACAATTGATGATGAGTGTTGAGCGGATTTAGGGTGGAAATATTTGGGAGTAGTGAAAAGGAAGGTCTCGAGTGGTGCGTTAATCGGTGAATCTGATTCCATCGCCAATTTAACCACGGCCTCTTTAAACCTGAATGTAGTGGTCAAGTATTTTTGGCCACCGCCTTTTGAGCATTCCAGTATGTCGTTTCTGCCGCATTTGGCGGCAACCCATCGTTATGCGTATGTGGCCTGAGGCAACTGTAGTAGCTGATTATATATTCAGTTATAGATTGCTTCGCTGCCGCCATATCCAGATAGCCTGTTTCGGGTACCCACTCTGTTTTCAAGCTTCTGAAAAAGCGCTCCGTTGGCGCATTATCCCAGCAATTCCCTCGGCGACTCAGGCTCTGCGTCATCTGATAACGCCATAGGCATTGCCGGAAACCCAGGCTGGTGTATTGGCAACCTTGGTCCGAATGAAAAAGAACGTTCTTGGGTTCATGGCGAGATTCATACGCCATCATCAACGCCTTGTTGACGAGATCTATGTCCGGTGACGGCGACAGCGCCCAGCCCACCGGCTTGCGTGAAAAAAGGTCAATAACCACCGCCAAATACGCCCAGCGTGATCCGGTCAAAATATAAGTGATGTCACCAGTCCAAGCCTTGTTGGGCGTCTTTACATCGAACTGCCGGTCGAGCCGATTCGGAATAGCCAGGTGCGGCTGTACCGCCTTTTGGTAGGCATGGCGCGGCGGCTGTGTGCTCGCCAACCCAAGCCGTTTCATCCGTTTTCCGGCACGGTAGCGGCTCAGCGGCACTCCCGCGTGGGTCACCATCTTGGCAATGCTCCGCGCCCCTGCAGAGCCCTTGCTGGCTGCATGGGTATCGACGATTCGCTGCAGCAGGGCTCGCTCTTCCTGGCTTGGTACCGTATTTCTGTTACGCCATGCGCGGTAACTGCTGCGGTGCACCCCAAATACGCTACACAAGCGCTGCACCGCATAGCTCTCTTCAAGTCGCTCGATTAACGAGAATTGCTCAGGGAGTCGGACATCAAGAGAGCGGTAGCCTTTTTTAGGATGGTCTTTTCTTCCTCAGATCGCCGTAGCTGCCGCTTTAAATCCTGAATTTCACGCTGCTCAGGTGTCAGCGCTTCACCTTTTTGCGGCACATTGCCTGCCCGCTCTGCGCGTAGCTTGCGAACCCAGGATTCCATGGTGGTTTTACCTATCCCCATGGCCTCGCAAGCTGCCTTCAGCGTATAGCCTTGATCAACGACAAGTTGCGCCGCTTCCAGACGAAATGCCGGGCTGAAATTTCTTCTCTTGGTCATCATGTCCACCTGATTTTCTCTCGGAGTGATCATACACTCAAAACCAGCTGGCCAAATTGACTATGCCACTACAGAATTCAGGGAATCAGCGAGATATGAAGTGGCTTTGTTCTGATTCATGACACACATCGATGGGCAGGTGAGATTACCGGCGTTTGTGTGTCCGGGAAGCTATAGCCACTTTATGAACCAAAAACCGGCCCGAGCATTCGCTGCCCGGGTCGAAGCATGCTCAAACACGACATGGCGCCATCAGAGCGTGAGCGAGATCCACACGCTCTTGAGGCTGGAGTATTCCTCAAGCGAGTGGTGTGACTTATCGCGTCCGTTGCCGGACTGCTTGACCCCGCCAAAGGGCACTGATTGGTCACCGCCCGCCCAGTTATTGACGAACACCTGACCGGACTCCAGCCGGCGCGTGACCCGCATGATGCGGTCGATATCCTGGCTCCACAGACCCGCTGCCAAGCCGAAGTCGCTGTCGTTGGCCAGGGCCACGGCTTCCTCTTCGCTGTCGAAGCCGAAGATCGCGAGCACCGGGCCAAAGATCTCTTCGCGGCCGATGGTCATCGTCGAGGTAACGCCGTCGAACACCGTCGGCGGGATAAACAGGCCCTTGCTGTCGGCATCGTCCGCCTGACCGCCGGCACGCAGGGTCGCCCCCTCTTCCGCGCCGCGGCGAATATAGTCGAGAATGCGCCCGTGCTGGGCTTCATCGACGATGGCACCCATGAAGCTGTCCGGGTCGAGCGGGTCGCCGGGTTGCATAGATTTAGCGGCACTGAGCACCTTGTCGACGAAGGCGCCACGAATCGAATCTTCCACCAGCAACCGCGAGCCGGCGATGCAAACCTCCCCCTGGTTATGAAAGATCGCTTCGGCGGCGTGTCGAGCGACACTGTCTAGATCCTTGCAGTCGGCAAACACAATGTTTGGACTCTTGCCGCCACACTCCAGATATAGCCGCTTGAGGTTGGACTGACCGGCATACTGCATCAGCTGCTTGCCCACGCCGGTGGAGCCGGTAAAGGCCAGACAGTCGACTCCCATGGACAGCGCCAGCGCCTTACCCACGGTGTGGCCAAAACCGGGCAGCACCTGAAATACGCCGCGCGGAATACCAGCCTCACGGGCTAACTTAGCCAGCAGCAACGCCGACAGCGGTGATTTTTCCGAGGGTTTGAGAATCACGCTATTACCAGCGGCCAACGCCGGTGAAATCTTCCACGCGGTCATCATCAGCGGGAAGTTCCAAGGCACAATGGAGGCTACCACGCCCAGCGGCTCACGCAGGACTAGCGCCAGATTGTCTTCACCAGTCGGTGCCACTTCGCCATAAAGTTTGTCAATGGACTCGGCCTGGTAGCGCATGCAGCCGATACCCCCGGACAAGTCGCCCAGCGAGCTGCCGATCGGCTTGCCCATGTCCAGAGTGTCGAGCAGCGCCAGCTCGCTCTTATGGGCGTCCATCAGGTCGGCCAGCTTCAGCATCACCAACTTGCGTTTGCCGGGGGCCAGGCGCGACCACTCGCCGCGCTCAAAGGCGGCCCTCGCCACAGCGACCGCCATCTCGGCATCGGCGGTGTCACAACTCGCAACCTCGGCCAGGTTTTCACCAGTAGCGGGGTTGACGGTGGCGAATGTCTCACCACTCAGCGCATCCACGAACTGATCATCGACAAAAGCTCGGGTCTCGAACTCGAGTGAAGCAGCCAATGCCTGCCAGTCGGCACGACTGGTCGGAAGATGGGTGAAACTCATACGTGCTTCTCCTGTGTTGCGATGTCTTGAGGTGCCGGCTGCCACCGGATCAGGCGACGCGCGGTTTCATCCAGCGCCTGGCGCGTCAGCCCGATCAGCTCATCGATCTCTTCACGGGTGATCACCAGCGCCGGCGAGATGAGCATGGTATCGCCGACCGAGCGCATCACCAATCCATTGTCAAAGCACAGATCACGGCACAGGTTGCCTGCCGCCAACGACTCATCAAAGCGCTCACCGGTCTGCTGGTCGGCCACCAGCTCCAACGCGCCCATCAACCCCAGAGAGCGAGCTTCACCGACCAGCGGATGATCGGCCAAACTGGCCCAGCGTTTCGCTAGATAGGGGCCCAGATCGTCGCGCACGCGGTCTACAATGCCCTCGGCTTCCAGCAGCTCCAGGTTCCTTAACGCTACGGCGGCGCAGGCCGGATGCCCGGAGTAGGTAAAGCCATGGAAGAATTCACCGCCCTCGTTGATCAGGGTATCGGCCACGCGATCGCCAACCAGCACGCCACCGATCGGTAAATAACCCGACGAGAGCCCCTTGGCAATCGGCATCAGATCTGGCTCCAGATCGTAATGCTGGCTGCCGAACCACTCGCCCAGTCGCCCAAAGCCACAGATGACTTCGTCCACCACCAGCAGGATATCGTACTTGGCCAGCACTTCCTTGACCGCCGGCCAGTAGCTTTCTGGCGGCATGATCGCACCACCCGCGCCCTGCACCGGTTCGGCAATGAAGGCGGCGACGTTTTCTTCGCCCAACTCCAGAATTCTCTCTTCCAGCGCAGCGGCACATTCGCGCCCGAAGGTGTCCTGGCTCATATCGCGCCCCTCACCGAACCAGTAAGGCTGTCGGATATGAGTAATGCCCGGCACGCAGGGGCCACCCTGTTCGTGCATCGGCGCCATACCACCCAGGCTCATGCCAGCCACAGTGGAGCCGTGATAGCCGTTCTTGCGACCAATCACCCACTGCTTTTCGGGTTTACCCTTGATCGTCCAGTAGCGGCGTACCATGCGCAACACGGTGTCGTTGGCCTCAGATCCGGATCCGGTAAAGAACACACGGTTCATGTGGGCCGGTGCCAGCTGGCAGAGCTTTTCGGCCAGTGCCACAGCCGGCGGATGCGTGGTCTTGAAAAAGCTATTGTAGTAGGGCAGCTGCTCGAGCTGAGACGTCGCCGCCTCGACCAGCTCCTTGCGGCCATAGCCGATGTTGACGCACCACAGCCCAGCCATGCCATCTAGGATGCGATTGCCCTCGCTATCGTAGATATACACACCTTCGGCACGTGTTACGACACGACTACCTTCTTCTCCCAGTGACTTGAAATCAGTAAATGGGTGCAAGTAATGGTCTCGGTCGAGCTGCTGTAGACGGGCGGTATCCTGATTAGCCATGAGGCATCCTGCGAAAAGGTAATGTTATTGTTTACTCAACATATCAACCCAAGGCAGGCTGTGCCATCTTTTTTCAAAATTCTCTTTATTAAAATATCAATCTATTGATTTTAAATAAATTTTATATTTTATTTCATCAGGACCAGCATCTATAAATGATAATAATCTTTATCAAAGAAGACCCCTTCGACCACATTGTTGCTTCAAAAACAACAATGCAGATACAGCTCTACGTCATCCACCGACGATGGCAGATTTAGGAGGTGACAATGAAAAATCAGACCCTGGGGCGAGCCCTGCTGCTCTGCCTGCTACTGATCACGCTGGGAACGTGCGCCTAGTCCAGGGCCGCCACGCAGCTAGAGGAACCCAGCGTGATCCTGCGCGGCCTGGCCTTCAACGTTGATGTACAGGAGCTACCCGGAGACGGCCCCCCACACCTGCCGTCATCGGCGACCAGCGCTTAGACCTAAATCTCGATGATCAGGGGGCGGCGTAATCAAAGGCATACAGGTCGACGACGCTACCGCCACTCTCACGCTCATCGGACCCAGCAGCACACGCTGGCCAGCCTAGAGCTCCATGCAATTCCCGCCTGGCTGTCGCTGCTGCCCGCTATAGTCGCAATCGTTCTTGCTCTGGTTTTTCGTCAGGTGCTGCTAGCGCTATTCGTCGGCATCCTGCTGGGAGGCTGGATCCTGCACGGCATGGGTGTCCGCGGTCTGCTCGGCTCGGTCAACGTGCACGTGCTGCAGGCCGCCAGCGACAGCGAACACATGTCCATCGTGCTGTTCTGTCTGCTGATCGGCGGCATGGTGGGGATCGTCTCGCGCAACGGCGGCACCCAAGGCATCGCCCAGCGTATTTTCCGGGTCATTCGCGGGCGCCGTCAGGCACAGATCTCAACCTTTCTGCTGGGTATTGCAATCTTCTTCGACGACTACGCCAACGCGCTGATCGTGGGCAACACCATGCGCGCCAGTACCGACAAGATGGCGCTCTCTCGCGCCAAACTCGCCTATATCATCGACAGCACCGCGGCTCCGGTATCGTCGATCATGCTGGTGAGCACCTGGATCGGCTTTCAAGTGGACTAATCAGCGAGGCAATGAGCCATATCGATAATTGGAACGAGTCAGCGTACTCGGTGTTCGTCAACGCCATTCCCTACAACGCCTACCCACTGCTGGCCTTGGCCTTCGTATTCATGACGACCTGGCTAGGTCGAGATTTCGGCCCCATGCTCGCCGGCGGAGCGCCGGGCGATCGATGTGGGTGGCCGACGCACTACGCTCAGCAGTCGCGAAGCCATGGTCGAGGAGGCGGAGATTACCACCAAGCCCAACGTCCCTATTCGCGCCATGAACGCCATCGTGCCGATGCTTATCTTGGCGGGCATTACGTTGGGCGGCATCTATGCCACCGGGGGCGCGGCACTGGGGCCGGGCACGCATGAACTGAAGGACATATTCGGCGAGGGTGATTCTTTCAGTTCGATGATGTGGGGGTCACTGGCCGCCTGCGTCGTCGCCATGCTGATGACTCAGAATCAGCGGATGGGGTCCAGGGTGCCCGTTCAACTCCCTTGTCGGAAGTTAACGCGCTAACTCAAGCAGCCGGTCGGGGTAGTTGGTGAACATGCCGTCCACGCCCCAGTCCAGCAGCGTTTGCATATCGTCAGTGTCGTTCACCGTATAAACGTGCACGCGCAGGTCGTTGTCCTGTGCCTGATCGACAAAGTCGGCGCTGATGACCGGCGCGCCTTCGTAGATGAAGTTGGTGCCGATGCCTACGGCGTAGTCGGCAATGGTCTGGAAGTCGGTGTCATCCACGTTGCCTGACCCGGGGGTGACGTCGGTCCATTCCTTGAGCTGCCCGGCATTCTCCTCGTCGGGGTAATACCACAGCAGCTGAACCAGCGGCAGCGCGGGGCTTTGCTCGTGCAGCTTGAGCAGGCTTGGCTGATTGAACGACTGCACCAGCACGCGCCCGGCCTGGATCATGTCGTATTCTTTCAGCTTGGCGAGCAGCGCGTCTTCCAGCCCCGGATTGAGCGCCGGCGATTTGGCTTCAATGTAGTAGCGCGCGTCGTGCCCGAACGCTTCAAAGACCTCGTCGAGGGTCAGCAGGCGGGCGCCTTTGAAGGCGTCGTCGGCTTTTTCCGGATTCGCCTGATTAAACCATGTGCCCACGTCCAGCGCTTTCAGCTCGGCCAGGGTGTAGTCGTTGATGTGGCCGGTGCCGTCGCTGGTGCGCTCAATGGTGTCATCGTGAAACACGACCAGCTTGCCGTCGGCGGTTAGCTGCGCGTCCATTTCCAGATAGTCCGCGCCCTGTTCGTGTGCCAGTGTAAAGGCGGCCAGCGTGCTTTCCGGCGCATGGCCGCTGGCGCCGCGATGCGCAATCACCTGAAACGCCGCGAGGTCGTCTTGCTGTTGTTCCAGAGCGGACGCAGGCGTCGCGGCAAGGGCGGGCGTCGCCATGCCGGCCGCCACCAGAAAGACCGACAGACCACCGGCAGCATTAGGCAAAGAAGGGGAAGAAAAAGACGACAAGCGCTGTAGCATGGGATAAACCTTTTTTATTGAATGATCAATTAATATCCTACACGGCGACTGCGCCAACGGCCAAACGATCGTTTGGGTAGACGGCCGTATTTTCGTCAGCCCTCAAGACGCGCCGCGCGATGCCTGGGTTGAAAACTACCGGGCAGCGTCTTGCGTATGACCTTCTGCACTGGCCTCGTCAAGAATGCGGCGTTCGTAGCGGCGGGCAATAAACGCCCCGGCAAGGATCTGGATCTGGTTGTAGCACATGATCGGCAGCACGATCATGCCAAACCCCGGGTGGCCGGCGAACAGCACCTTGGCCATGGGTAGCCCCGAGGCGAGGCTTTTCTTCGAGCCGCAAAATACCACGGCGGCCTCGTCCGCCAGGCTGAAGCCGAAGCGCCGCGACACAAAGCGCGCCAGCGTGATAACCACCGCCAGCAGCAGCCCGCACAGGGCGATGGCCGCGAAAATCGACAGCAGCGGCAGCTTCTGCCACAGGCCGTCAACCACGGACTGCGAGAACGCGGTGTAGACGATCAGCAAAATCACGCTTCGGTCGTAGCGGCCGGTCAACGATTTGTGGCGGTTGAGAAAGCCGCCAAGCAGCGGGCGCACGGCCTGGCCGGCGGCAAACGGCAGCAACAGCTGCAGGGCAATATCGCGCAGCGCTTCGCCGACCGCAAAGCTACCCCCCGACGAGCTGACCAACAGGATCAACAAAAACGGCGTGAGCATCATGCCAAACACGTTGGACGCCGCCGCGCTGCAGATGGCGGCGGGCACGTTGCCCCGCGCCATGGCGGTAAAGGCGATTGACGACGACACCGCCGACGGCAGTACGCCCAGATACAGAAAGCCCACGGCCAGATCCTTGGGAATAAGGTGCGGGGCCAGCAGCGTGGTGGGCAGCACCAGCAGCGGAAAGACGATAAACGTCAGCGAGGCAATCACCAGGTGTAGCCGCCAGTGCATGGCGCCGTTGAGCACTTCATCGCGGGAGAGTGCCGCGCCGTGGAGAAAAAACAGCAGCGCCACGGCAAATACGCCCGCGTGGTCGAGCCAGCCGGCAAGCGTAGGGCCGGCGGGCAACAACGAGGCCAGTGCAATGGTGCCCAGCAAAATCAGCGTAAAGGGGTCAAGGCGGGCGCGCATGGTTGGCTCCTTGCTTGGGCAGATGTCATGTCAAAACGTAGCGTGTCAGGACGAGCCGCTCAGGCCGCTGACGCGCACCACCTGCCGCGCGACCGCACTATCGAGGATGCCGCGCCGGGCTTCAATCAGGGTCAGCCAGTGGCGGGCACGGGTAATGCCGGTGTACACCAGTTCGCGGGTGAGCACGGGGCTGATGCTGCTTGGCAGCAGCAGCGCCGTATGGCGAAACTCCGAGCCCTGGGATTTATGCACCGTCATGGCAAACACGGTATCGACCGCGTGCAGGCGCGAGGGCAGCACCCAGCGAATCGGCCTTTGCGGATCACCCGAGGGAAACGCCACGCGCAGCCGCGTGCCGCCGGCTTCGGGCACGGCAAGGGTAATGCCGATATCGCCGTTCATCAGCTTCAGGCCATAGTCGTTTTGCGTGACCAGAACGGGGCGGCCAGCGTACCAGCCGTGTTCCAGCGCAGCGTCTGCAGCGTTAATGAGCTTAGCCTGGCGGAGCGCCTGGGCGATTTGCCGATTCAACCCTTCGACGCCCCAGGGGCCTTTGCGCACCGCGCACAGCAGCTGAAAGTGACCGTAGGCGTCGAGCACGGCGCTGGCCCAGCCGCCGTAGGTCTCGCCGTGGTCGGCAAAATCGAGGGCGCTATCCGGGCGCTTTTCGGCCATGACGGTCAAGTAGTGGCGGTAGCCGTCGAGGACGAGCTTGGTTAGGGCGCGGTCGTGTTCGCCGTCGAGTACCAGGTGGCGCAGGTCGGCGTAGCCGTGTGCCAGCACGTTACGCACCTGCGTTTGAGACGACGGCTCTTGAGATAGCGACTCTGGAGAACGATTGACCGCGTGGGCGAGCTGGCCGATGCCGCTGGCGGCGTCAAAGCGGTAGCTTTTGCGCAGCATGGCAATGGCCTGGTCCAGCGGCTGGCCGTCGGGGTCGATATACGCGGCTGGCAGGGGCTGGCCGGTGGTTTCTTCCAGCCATTGGGCCGTGGCGGGAAGGTAGTGGCCGGCCTCGGCGCGGCGGCATAAATCCCCGAGAATGGAGCCGGCCTCAACCGAGGCCAACTGGTCTTTATCGCCCAGTAGCAACAGCCGCGCGCCGGCGGGCAGCGCGCGCAGCACGGCGGTCATCATTTCGATATCCACCATCGAGGCTTCGTCGATCACCAGTACGTCAAGGCTCAATGGGTTGTCCGCGTGGTGGCGAAAATGGCGCGTATCGGGCCTCGCCCCGAGCAGCCGGTGGAGGGTGGTGACCTCAACGGGAATATCGGCCTTGAGCGACTCGGCCACGGGCAGCCCGTCGACCTGATTGGCGATGGACTCGTTCAGCCGCGCGGCGGCTTTGCCAGTGGGTGCGGCCAGGCGCATGCGCAGCGCGCGCTCGGGCGTATGCGCCAGCTGGAGCGTTTGCAGCAGCGCCAGCAGGCGCACCACGGTGGTGGTTTTTCCCGTGCCGGGGCCGCCGGTAATCACCGCAAAGCGGCGGCGGGCGGCCAGCGCGCAGGCGGCTTTCTGCCAGTCGGGCTCGCCGGTAGTAGAAACCTCAGTAGTGGGAAACAGCGTTTCCAGCGCTTGGCGGGTCACGTCGGCGTCGAGCGTCTCTTCCGCGTCTGCGTCGGGCGCCAGTCGGTGGTCGATTTCGTCGCGCAGCGTCTGCTCGTACTGCCAGTAACGGCGCAGGTAGAGCCGCGTCGTATGCTCGGCATCACGGCGCACCAGCGGCGAGTTGCCCGCGCCTTCGCCGATCAGCGTAGGGTGGGCAAGCGCGGCCTGCCAGTCGGGCAGCGTAAGCGTGGCGAGCAGCTCGCTGGGAAGCGCCGGCGGATCGGCGACGTCATCGCCTTCGGGCGGTAGCGACAGCGCGAAGTCGGGCGCGGCCAGCGTCGCGGCCAGGTCGAGGCAGACGTGGCCGTGACCCAGCTGGTGGCTGGCAAGCGCCGCGCCAAGCAGCAGTAGCGGCGGAGCGTTATCGGCCTCGGCGTCCAGAAAGCGCACCAGCGCGCGATCGAGATCGCGCAGCCAGCCGCGCGCCACCCAGCGCTCAAAAAGCGCCAGCAGCGCCTGGGTATCACCAAGTGCCGGATGCGGCGTTTGGATAAAAAGTTCGGTCGTTTGCGACTGGCTCATGAAGTGACCTCCTGCGGCGTCTTGTGGGGCGTGGGGATGCCGGCGAACAGGTCGTCCAAGGCGTTAACCAGCGCGGCGGTGGCGGGCTCGGCGTGAACGCCGCGCGCTGGTGTGCGGCTGCCGCGCAGAAATACGGTCATCGAGCCGCCCAGGTGCTGCTCGGGCGCGTAGTCGGGCAGGCGCGCCTTGAGCAATCGATGCATGGCCAGCAGATAAAGCGCGGCCTGAACGTCGTAGCGTTTTTCCAGCAGCGCCCGACGCATGGCCTCGGGGGTGTAGGCGTCATCATTTGCGCCGAGGTAGTTGGATTTCCAGTCGAGCACGTAATAGCGCCCCCGATGCGCGAACGCCAGGTCGATAAAGCCCTTGAGCATGCCGTTGAGCGTGTCGCGCTCGAGCGCCGGGCGTTCGACCCCGGGGAGTAAGTGCTCGCTGACGATGGCATCAAGCGCGCGGGTATCCACGCGGCCGGCGGCAAACCAGAACTCGAGCTCGACCTGATACTGCTCGAGCTCTGTAAGCGCGACGGGCGACGGCGTACCGGGCAGCGGAAAGGGGGCTTCGAGCAGGGCGGCAAGCCACCCCGAAAGCTCGGGTTGCCAGGTTTGCCAGCCGCGCAGCTGCACGCGCCGGTGCAGCATGTCATCGCGGGCGGGGGTGTCGCTGACCGCCGTGGCAAAGCCCTCGCGGCCGGCCCATTCCAGTAGCCCGTGTAAAAATGTGCCGGGGCCGGGGCCGCGCGGGAAGCGGTGCAGATGAAACGTCTCGGCGGTGTCGGCGAGGGTATCCTGGGGCTCGTCCAGCACTTCAAGCGCGGTGGCTTCACGGGCGGTAGTGGGCTCGGCGGCGGCCAATGTTGTGCTGCCGGTCAGCGCGCCCGAAAGCGTCAGAGCCGAATAACTGGCAATCCACCAGTGCTCTTTGGCTCGCCGCTTAGGTGTGCGGGCGTGGCCCAGCGGGGACGTTTCTGCCGGCGGGGTAAAAGCCTCAACGGTGGCCTCGGGGGCGGGTTCCAGGGTGACGGGGCCGCTATTCGCCAGCTCTGCCAATGTGCTGCCCGCCAGCAGGTGCCCGATGGCGCTATTTTCGCTCTCTTTCAGCGGCGCGATGCCCAGCCACACGGCGTGGCGGGCGCGGGTCAGGGCGACGTAAAGCTTGCGCATGTCTTCGCCGAGGCGTTCGCGGTCGGCCGTGGCGAGGATGGCGTCGTCCACGTTCAGGCTAAGCTTGGGTGCGCCGTTGGCATCGTGCCAGCGCAGCGGTACGTCGTCGGGTTTGACCGGGCGGTGGCTGCTAATAAACGGCAGAAACACCAGCGGATACTCAAGCCCCTTGGATTTGTGAATGGTCACCACCTTGACCAGATCGGCGTCGCTTTCCAGCCGCAGCCGGTGGCTGTCGCCGTGGCCTTCGGGGTCGGCAATAGCTTCGCTGAGAAAGCGCAGCAGCGCGTGCTCGCCGTCAAGCTCCTGGCTTGCCTGCTGCAAGAGCTCGCCCAAGTGCAAAAGGTCGGTTAGCAAGCGCTCACCGTCGTCGCTCTGGTGACCGTCGCTGCCTCTGCCCAGCAGGCGCGAAGGAATGGCAAAATCGACCATCATCCGGCGCAGCAGCGGCAGCACGCCGCGATACTGCCAGAGCTGATGGTAGCGGCTGAACTGCTCGACCTTGGCCTCCCAGGCAAGCTCGTCTTGATTGAGGCGCTCAAGCTCATCAAGGCCAAGACCCAGCGCCGGGGTGGCAAGGGCGGCGCGCAGGCGCGCCTGTGCCCGGCGCGAGCTGGCTAAAGGCTCGCTACAGGCGGCCAGCCAGTGCTCGACCTGCGCGGCGATGGGCGAGCCAAACACCTTGTCGCGGTCGGACAGGTACACGCTTTTCACCCCGCGGCGAGAAAGCGCCTGGCGGATCGCGCGGGCTTCCTGCAGGCCGTTGACCAGCACCGCCATGTCCGACGGCTTCAGCGGAGTGAGCGTTTGCTCTCGGGTAAAGCCGGCCCTGCGCTGCTCTCCGGCGTTGAGCAGCGCGACCATGCGTGAGGCGCAGCGCTCGGCCATGCCGGCTTGGTAGGCGGTTTTGGACAGCGGTTTGCCGTCGTCGCTGTCTAACTGCCAAAACGTCATCGCCGGCAGCGCTTCGTCGTTAAGAGTCAGCTGCTCGGGGCGGCCTTTGGCGTCTACCGGGTTGAACGGCAGCGGGTTGTCGTCACCGTCGCGGAACAGAAACGCGCCGGCGTCTTGGGCGTCGGCGTAGCTGAAACAGTGGTTAACCGCCACGATCATCGGCTCGCTCGAGCGGAAGTTCTTGCCCAGGGTGAGGTGGCGGCCGTCGGTGTCGCGGCGCGCCTGCAGGTAGGTGTAAATATCCGCCCCGCGAAAGGCGTAAATCGCCTGTTTGGGGTCGCCAATCAGCATGATGGCGGTGTCGCGGCGCGGCGTGGCGATGTCGTAGACCGCATTAAAAATGCGGTACTGCACCGGGTCGGTGTCCTGAAACTCGTCGATCAGCGCGACCGGAAACTGGCGCTGAATCTGCGCGGCAAGTGCGTCGCGGTTGGGGCCTTTTAGCGCGCGATCGAGGTGGGTAAGCAGGTCATTGGGGCCCATTTCGGCGCGGCGTTCCTGCTCGCCTTCAAGGCGCGCGCGACACCACTTTACGGCGTGAATCAGCAGGTCGTGGCGGGGCTCGGGCAGCGCATCAAGCGCGGCGGGAAGCGCTGCTAACGCTGCCCACACCTCGGGACAGGGCGGCTCGCCGTCTTTCCAGATAGCAGCCATGCCGTCGGGCGTCATGCGTTTCCAGGCGGCGGGCGTCAGCGCCGGGCGGTCGGCGTCGCTCTGGCTCCACTCGCGCAGCGCGCCGAGCCAGTTGGTACGGCTTTTGGCGTTGAAGCTCTGGCCTTTGAAGGCTTTGCGCTGGGCGGCGTCTTCTAGTTCTGGCACCAGCGTCTCGAGCATCGCTGGCCACGGCGCTTTCAGCTCGGCAAGCATCGCCGCGCGCTTTTCGCGGGCGTGGGCGAGGGTGTCGGCGGGCGGCGGCGCCTCGCCCAGCGCTTCGCTCTCACTCAGCAGGCCGCGCAGCGTCTGGTGTAGCGCATAGGGGGATTTCCAGCAGGCGGTAATGCTGCCCAGCGAATCGGCGTCGAGCGGGTAGTAAAAGCAGCGCCAGTAGTCGCGCACCACGTCTTGTTCAAGCTCGCTCTGGTCGTTTTCCAGGTCGAGCGAGAACAGGCTGCCGCTATCAAAGGCGTGCTCGCGCAGCATGCGATAGCACCAGCTGTGGATGGTGGATACCGCCGCTTCGTCCATCCATTCGGCGGCCAGTGCGAGCCGGCGTGCGCAGGCCGTCCAGGTGTTGCTGGCGTATTGGCTGCGCAGGTCGAGCAGCAGGCTGTCGTGGGGGCTTGCATTCGTGCCGTCGAGAAACGCCTCGGCGGCTTCCACCAGCCGGTGGCGAATCCGTTCGCGCAGCTCCTGGGTGGCGGCGTTGGTAAAGGTCACCACGAGGATTTCCGGCGGCGTTAGCGGGCGCACGAAAGCGGTGGCGTCGTCGCGGTGCTGCCCGCCCAGCACCAGGCGCACGTAGAGCAGCGCAATGGTGAACGTCTTGCCGGTACCGGCGCTGGCTTCAATCAGGCGGCTGCCGTGTAGCGGCAGCGTTAGCGGATTTAGCGTAGCGGCGCTCATGGCGTGCCTCCTGACGAGTCCTGTTGTGACGAGCCCTGCTTGCTTTTGACGTGGGCGTAAAGCGGGGCATAAAGCGTCTCAGCCAGGCGGGCGAAGGTGTGGCCGTGTGCGCTCTGGGCGCTGTAAAGCCGCGCAAAATCGGGCCACTGGTGCGTCAAGTACGCGCTGCGCTGGGCCTCGCCGGTATATTGGTAGCCGCTTTCATAGGCCTGGCGGGCGGCCGCGTAGGCGGCGCTTTCCGTGCCGCTGTCTGCCGTGCCGTCTTTGCCCAGCCAGGCGAAACCCGCCAGCGGGGCCAGCGGCAGCGGCGCGGTCATGCCGTCTTGCCAGAGGCGCATCAGTGTGTCGAGACGGGCGCGGGCCTCATTGGCGCCCAGCGGCTCAAGGCGCACGTGGCCGGCCTTGGAAAGCAGCTGGGTGGTCATGGGGGCATCTAGGTTACCGGCTAGGTGCGCGACCCAGGGCCGCAGCAGCTGGTCCCAGCGGTATTTGCCCTTGCTGATCAGGCTCGAGCTGAAAAGAATCAGTCGACAGCGCTCGCCGGCGGCGCTTTGGCGCAGCTCGCCCAGCCATTCGTCGAGCACGAGGTTAGCGCCGTTGTGCTCCACTGCGTGATGCACGGCGAGGCCGGCGTCAACGGCGATGGGCCATTCATCGAGCGATTGAACGTAGGCGTCAAACAGCGGCTCCATGGGTTCGGCCAGCGCCTCGCGCATGCGCTCGCCAAAGGCGCCAAGCGCGAGCACGCCCTGCCCGGAAAAACGCTCGAGCGTGGCGTGCAGCGCATCAATTCGCGGCTCGCCGCGATCCACGGCGCGGCGCTGGGCGGCAATCAGGCGGTCTTGCAGCTGCCAGTTTTGCAGCCCGTCCAGGGTGAAGGGCTCGCTATCGAGCTCGGCGACGGCTTCCGGCTCAAAGTAGACACCTAAGCGGGCGTTGAAAAACGCCTTGGCCGGCTCGCGCAAAAAGCGGCTGAGCTGCATTAGCGAAAGCTCAACGGGCGCATCCTGGCCGGGGGCAGCGAGCTTGGTGCCAGACGCGTTCTCCGGCAAACGCGGTGCCTGAGCGTCGCGCCCTGCATGAACGTCGCGCCATTCGTACGCATAGGTGAATAGCCGGGCGTCGGCCGCTTGCTGAAAATAGGCGCGGCTGAACGGCTGCAGCGGGTGCTCGACGGTGAGTTCTTCGAGCAAGGAGAGCTCGCTCGCTGTACTTTTCCAGCCGGCGGCCAGGTGGTCGCGAAGCTGGCCGACCAGCACCGATGGCGCCAGCGGCGCGTTGTCGACCTGGCTGCGCCCCACCCAGCTGAGGTAGAACTGCTCGCGTGCGGAGAGCATCGCCTCGAGAAACAGGTAGCGGTCGTCTTCGCGCCTTGAGCGGTCGCCCGGACGGTAGTCGTTGCCCATCAGGTCAAAGTCCAGCGGCGGCTGGGAGCGCGGGTATTCGCCGTCGTTCATGCCCAGCAGGCACACGCGCTTGAACGGGATGGCGCGCATGGGCATCAGCGTGGCGCAGTTGACCGCGCCGGCGAGAAAGCGCTGGGAAAGGCTGTGCTCGTCAATTTGCGAAAGCCAGTGTTCGCGTACCATGGAAAGCGGCAGCGGCGCATTGAGTTGGGCTTCCCGGGTGCTGTCAAAAAGCTGCTCAAGGCCGCTTTCGAGCCGGGCCAACAGCGCGCTTTCCTGGGCGTCGTCGGTAAGAAAGAAGGTGTCCAGCAGGGTGCGCAGGCGCGTGACCCAGCTGGCGGCGTCGGTGGGCTGGCAAAACGTCGCCCAGGTCTCTTCGAGCTTTTCCAGCAGGGCGGCGAGCGGGCCGGCAAGTGCGGCGTCAAGCCCGCCGATATCGTCGTAGGGCTCGATACCCTGCCAGCGCTCGGCGCTGCCGGTAGCGTAGCCCAGCAGCAGGCGGCGCAGGCCGAAAGCCCAGGTGTTCTGGTCAAGCCCTTGGGGTAAATCAAGGCGTTCGCGCTGGGCGGCGTTCAGCCCCCAGCGAATGCCCGCGCCTTCTATCCAGCGCGCGAGTATCGGCAGGTCGTGCTCGGTAAGCCCGAAACGCTGGCGCAGCGCCGGCACGTCGAGCAGTTCCAGCACGTCGCTGACCGAGACGCGCAGCTCGGACAGGCGCAGCAGCTTTTCCAGCGCGATCATTAGCGGCTGGCGCTGGCGGCTGGCCTGATCCGACAGCGTGAAGGGAATATGGCGAGCATCGCTCTGCGGGTACTGGCCGAATACCGCCTGGATGTGCGGCGCGTAGCGGTCAATATCGGGCACCATGACGATAACATCGCGCGGGCGCAGGGAAGGGTCGGCGCTGAACGCGGCGAGCAGCTGGTCGTGGAGAATCTCGACTTCGCGCTGGGCGCCGTGGGCGACGTGAAACACAATGGAATCGTCGTCCTCGGCGTCGACTGCCGGCCAGTGGGACTGGGTTTCGCCCAGCGGGCGCAGTTCGCGAATGTCGTCCTGCAGCTGGTTGAGCAGACGCGGCGTTTGCGGATCGCTGAACGGCTCGAAGATATCGATGCGTAGCGCCTGCTGTTCGAATAAGCGCTGGTAGTCGCCGGTGTCGTCGTGTTCGTCGAGCAGGCGCAGGTAGTCGCGCCCCTGCTTGCCCCAGGCGGCGAGCAGCGGCTGGGCGTGAAGGTGCAGCGCGCCGTCGGCGTCGTTGGTGCCGAGCACATCCAGTTCACCGGGCATGCTGGCCTTGCGCGACTGGCGGTGACGCGTGGCGCGCAGCAAGTCCTTGTGCTCGATGATATCGGCCCAGTAAAACTGACAGGGGTTGTGCACGCAGAGCACCACCTGGCAGCAGCGCGACAGCGCCGCCAGTGCCTCAAGGGTTTGCTGGGGCAGCGACGAAATACCGAAAATGATCAGCCGGCGCGGCAACTCCGGCGGGCGGTTGTCGGGGGTCAAGGCCTGGGCCGCTTTGAGAAAGCGCCGGTGCACCTCAGCGCGGCTGCTGGTCAGTCCGCTGTCGCCCTGGGTGGCAGCGACGTCGTCGCGCAGCGCCCGCCATAGCGCCGGCTGCCAGCGCTGGTGCTCGGCCAGCGGCTGCGCTTCGCCCCGAGCGGTAATCAGCACGTCGTCGCCCTGCGCCCAGGCGTCGAGCCAGTCGGCGCGATAGACCTGATACTGGTCGAACAGGTCAGCCAGCCGCTCGGCCAGCTGGTAGTGTTTGCGCTGTTCGCGGTCGACATCGAGAAAGCGCGCCAGCGGCGCAAAAACCGATTGGCCGGCAAGCGCCGGCAGCAGGCGCAGCAGTCGCCACACCAGTCGTGATTTATCAAACGGCGACGTTTCGGGAACGGCGTGGGTATCGCCTGTCGAGGAAGCGTCGCTTGTCGAATGCGAAAGCACCGTGCGGTAGGACTGCCACAAAAAACGTGCGGGCAGGGTGACGTCGAGCGCGGCGGCGATGCCCGCACCGCCCTCACTGGGGTCCGCCGCCAGCGCCAGTTTCAGCCACTGGCCAATGCCGTTGCTCTGGACCAACAAGGTTTCGTTTTCCAGCGGCGCGAGCGGGTAGCGGCGCATCCACTCGATGGCCAGCCCGCGCAAATCTTCCAGGCGATTGGCATGCACGACCATAAAGCCGGGCGTTAGCGGGGCGGCGGCAAACAGCGACATGGCGGTATTCCTTCACGGCGGGGACATAAACGCAAAGGCATATGTTGCCATAAGTGACTGCTCTCCGCCCTAACGGACGGAGCGCCCCACTTTACCAAATCGCCCGTAAAGCATCGCCCAATGCGGGCGGTGATATAAGGGCGCACCGCAACGCGGTGCTTGTCTTGATATGATCATCAATACCTGATAAATATACAGTATGACAAAGCGCGCCTACAAAGAACGATTTTATCCCACCCCCGAGCAGGCTTTGCTGCTAGCACAGTCGTTCGGGTGCGCGCGGTTTGTCTGGAATAATACCCTGAATTATCGCACCGAGGCTTATCAGCAGCGGGACGAATCCGTATCGCATTCGGTAGCGGAAAAACGGCTGGTCGCTCTAAAAGCCGAACACCCCTGGTTGAAAGACGTTTCCAGCGTGATCCTGCAACAAACGCTGCGCGATCAAAAAGCCGCGTTCGATAATTTCTTCAATCCCCAGCTCAAGGCACGCTATCCGCGCTTTAAGTGCAAGGATGGCCGCCAGTCGATCCGGTTGACGAAAGCCGCCTTTCGTTATCGGGACGGCGAAATCACCATTGCCAAGACAAAGGTGCCGCTGCCGATCCGCTGGAGCCGCCCGTTAGTCAGCGCACCCTCCAGTATCACTATTTCACGAGATCGCGCCGGTCGCTATTTCATTAGCTGCCTGTGCGATTTCACGCCCAAGGCGCTACCGATCATACCCAACACCGTGGGTATTGATCTGGGGCTGACCGATCTGTTCATCACCCAGGACGGCCAGAAGTCCGGCAATCCTCGTCATCTAAAACGCTATGAAGCGAAGCTGGCGTACCTACAACGCCGCCTGGCCAAGAAGACAAAGGGCTCGAACAATCGCCATAAGCTGCGCCAAAAAGTGGCGCGGCTCCATGCCCGTATTGCCGACTGCCGCCGCGATGCCATCCATAAAGCGACTCGAACGCTCATTAACGAAAACCAAGTTATTTGCGTTGAGACGCTGAACATCACCGGCATGATAAAAAATAGGGCGCTGGCCAAGTCGATCAGCGATGCGGGCTGGGGCGAGTTTGTGCGCCAGCTCACCTACAAAGCCGAATGGGCAGGCCGGCAACTGGTGCAAGTGAGCCAGTGGCTGCCGAGCAGCAAGATGTGCCACGGCTGCGGGCACAAGGTTAAAAAGCTACCGCTATCGCAGCGCCACTGGCACTGCGAGGGCTGTGGCCAGGCCATCGACCGCGACATTAACGCAGCCAACAATATCCGAACCGCCGGGCTGGCGGGGTTAGCCTGTGGAGCGACTGGATCGGGGGCAGCGGCGTAGCCACTGTCTAGTGAAGGCGTGTTGAAGCAGGAAGGTTCTCGGGGCAACCCAAGAACCCTCGCCCAAAGCGCTTAGCGCGGCGGGCGGGGAGTGTCAGTTGTCATCGTCAGTGTTCAGAAATTTATCAATTTCATCCTGATATTGTTTTTCTGAGTCTCGGTGAGATTTTGCCGATGCTTGCTCTTCACGCAATGCTTCGGCTTCACGTTCCGCTTCCAGGGAGCGACGTTTTTCGTCCCGTCTCTTAAACACGCGGCGGATGCGCCGAATCAGCATGAAGATGAGAAACCCAACAAAGGTCAGGAAAACAATGTTGAAAAACGGGATATGCCGATATCCCTCTTCGACTGGCCAGACCTTGACGGCGTTCGGAAAGGTTGAAAACAGCCGCAAACGCCAGCCGTAGTGACGTAGGGCAACCAATTGTTTATCAGCCGCAAGCGATCGAACTTGCGTTTGTAAATCAGCAGAAGCAAATTTACCGTAAAGAATATTATCCTCATTACGATAGACCCTGGGGCTTCCATCCAGTGTCTCCATCTGCAACTGATAGACGTCACGTGTACGAGTTTTGTCTGCATTACCTTCGCTGACATCAACACGCTTTACCTCAACACCAACGGCCCGCACCACATCAACCTGTGGAAGTGAATAGTGGAGTGCTGCTATGAGGATGACGGCGGGGATTGCGATCAGGATGTTACGAACGGTCAGTATTTTTTTCATCTCGGTTTTCTCGCCTTTTGTATAAGCTTAACGTCCGGCTGTACGCTCAGAGAACACCCTGACAACCTGAATTCAAGCAAGAAAGTTAACGCGGAATGACGGCAGCTTAATTCAGCTCTCTTATCAGCTCTGTTAATAGTTGCCCATCATACCCATCATGCCGCTGGCGCCCATCACAAGGCCGATAATCATCATCAGGATATAGATAAGCACAAGCACGCCAAAGATGGTGAAATAGGTCTTTAGCTTGCCCAGCGCAAACTTCATTTCCAGCTCATCGCCCTGATTGAAGGCTCGCTCCGTGGCTTTGGCCGCCTGCATGAGAGTCCAGCCTGCCCAGATGGGAATCCACGCAATGATGATGCCGACAATAGAAAGCGCCGTGAGGATGCCCGAGAGGATCAGCATGACGCCGATCAGCTGCATCCAGAATTTGCCGCGATACAGCGGTTCGATGAGCGGACGTACCAATTCTTGCTGGTTGGGCGTGTTCACATTAACCTCCTTGTTGGGTTTCATCAGCGGTATACTTTACGTTAAGTAACATCGCCTGGCCATTGCTGAGACCAGACCGGCTTCAAGAGTGACTGCACCCCAGAATGAGAGCAATAACATGACCGATACACAAGACGCTTCGCGTCGTTATTCTTCCAACGTCGTTGACGGCGTGGGAAAATCCGCCGGCCGTGCCATGCTGCGCGCGGTGGGCTTTACCGATGAAGATTTCACCAAGCCCCAGGTGGGCGTGGCCTCGACCTGGAGCATGGTCACGCCGTGCAACAGTCATATCAACGAGCTGGCTGAACACGCCCGCGACGGCGCCGACCGCGCCGGCGGTAAAGGCGTTATTTTCAATACCATCACCATTTCCGACGGCATCGCCAACGGCACTGAAGGCATGAAATATTCGCTGGTCTCGCGCGAAGTGATCGCCGACTCCATCGAAACGGTTGCCGGCTGCGAAGGCTTTGACGGCCTGGTCGCCATCGGCGGCTGCGACAAGAATATGCCCGGCTGCATGATGGGGCTATCGCGGCTTAATCGCCCCAGCGTGTTTGTTTACGGCGGCACCATTCTGCCGGGCAAGGGGCATACCGATATTGTCTCGGTCTTCGAGGCCATGGGCGCGCATTCGCGCGGCGATATCGACCGCATCGAGCTCAAGAACATCGAAGAAACCGCAATTCCCGGCCCCGGTTCCTGCGGCGGCATGTATACCGCCAACACCATGGCCTCGGCGATTGAAGCGTTGGGCATGAGCCTGCCGGGCAGCTCGGCGCAAAACGCCGTGTCGAATGACAAGCGCGACGACTGCGAAGCCGCCGGCGAAGCGGTGCTCGAACTCTTGAAGCGCGACATCAAGCCGTCGGACATCATGACGCGTCAGGCGTTTGAAAACGCGATTACCGTGGTGATCGCGCTGGGTGGCTCGACCAACGCGGTGCTGCATTTGATCGGCATGGCGCGCACCACGGGCGTTGAGCTTGCGCTATCCGACTTCACCGAGATCGGCAAGCGCGTGCCGGTGGTGGCCGACCTGCGCCCCAGCGGCCACTACATGATGAGCGAGCTTGTCGCCATCGGCGGGATTCAGCCGCTGATGAAGCTGCTGCTCGAGGCGGGCCTGCTCCACGGCGACTGCCTGACCGTGACCGGCAATACCCTGGCCGAGAACCTCGCCGACGTTGCGGGCTACCCCGACGCCCAGGAAATCATCGCGCCGCTGGACAAGCCGGTGAAGGCGGAAAGCCACCTGCGCATTCTCCACGGCAACCTCGCCCCCGAGGGCGCGGTGGCCAAGATTACCGGCAAGGAAGGCACGCACTTTCGCGGTACGGCGCGGGTGTTCAACTCTGAAGAGGAGGCTCAGGCGGGAATCAACGACGGCACCGTGGTCGCCGGTGACGTGGTGGTGATTCGCTACGAAGGCCCCAAAGGTGGGCCGGGCATGCGCGAAATGCTCACGCCGACCTCGGCCATTATGGGGCGCGGGCTGGGCAACGACGTGGCGCTGATTACCGACGGGCGCTTCTCCGGCGGCAGCCACGGCTTTGTGGTGGGCCACGTCGCGCCTGAAGCCTTTGACGGCGGCCCGCTGGCGCTGGTGGAAGACGGCGACGTGATCACCATCGACGCCGAAGCCAACACCATCGATGTGGCAATCGGCGGCGAAGATATTGAGCGCCGCCACGCCGCGTGGCAGCAGCCCGCGCCGCGTTACACCAAGGGCGTGCTGGCCAAGTATGCCAAGCTGGTCAGCTCGGCCAGCACCGGTGCGGTCACCGACGAGTAACCGCTATTTCTTCAGTTATCCTTCAACAAAGCTGACACGGATGGGCAGCCCCTGGCGCACGGATGCGCCGCTGACTCCTTCAAGCCAGGTGCCGGCGACCTTACGGGTCGGGTCGGCAAAGCCCAGATCGTTGATGTTGACCCCGGCACCGACCCAGTCGTTGCCGGCAAACGGCTGGCCGTCGATCAGGTGCTCGCTGGCACCCAACTCGGTATGGCCGAAGCTGTGCTCGATACCCAGCGCCCCTTTCATCACGCCGTTGCTGACCAGCGCCAGCGCCAACACTTCGCCGCCGGGGCTTTCGATGCGCACGGTATCGCCGTGTTTCACCCCCACCCGTGCGGCGTCCTCGGTGTGCATGAGTACCGGGTTATACGGCTTGATCATGCGCAGCCGCTCCAGGCCGATGGCGTAGGAGTTCATCACGTTGGACTTGTACGAGAATGCCAGCAGCGGCCATTCTTCCTCGGTATAGATGTCGCGCATCGGCGTGCCGTCGGCAAAGCGCGGCGCCTGGAAGCACGGCGTACCCGAGAGGCGCTCGCCGGTCTGGCTGTTGATCGTGGTGCCCACCTGGGGGTTGTACACGCACAGCGCCCGCGACCAGGCGTGCCCCAGTTTTTTGCCTTCGCCGAGGGCGGCGCTGTGGTCTTCAAAGCGCCCGCCGCGGGCGTACAGGTAGGCCACCCGACCACGTTCGTTTGCCGGCAGGGTGCGGGTCAGATGCGGCAGCAGCGGTTCGATGCCGCTGTGCAGGGCGTCGCTTGTGTTGATCTCGGGCAGCGGCTCGTCCATGTGCGCGATGTTAGCCGCCGCGCGCAGGAAGAAATCCTCGGCGCGGTGGAGCGGATACAGCTTGCCGTCGGCGCCGGGAATGGCGTCGTCGCCAAAGCCCGGCAGCCCCAGCCGCTTGGCGGTGGCAATGAAGAAGCTCTCCATGCTGATGGGTTCGCCGTCGGCGGTCTTGTCCTGACGCGGCTCGATAATCGGCCAGCAGGCGGTGGTCATCTTGGTCAGCGTACCGCTCCACGCGCCGGTAAAGCCCCAGACCTCGTACATCACCGAATCGGGCACGATGTAGTCGGCAAAGCGGTTGGTTTCGTTGATAAAACCGTCGATGGCAACGTAAAGCCCGAGGTGTTTCGGGTCCTTGAGCTTGTCGATGATGGTTTTATACAGCCCGGCCTGACCGTACAGCGGGTTGGCCATGCAGCCGATAACCGCCTTGATCGGATAGGGGTAGCCGTCGAGCGCCGAGGCCAGCTGCTCGGTCAAAATCGGCGGGGCGAGCGGCCGCCAAGGCGCTTTGGCCGGGTAGGGGTTTTTGCCGGCGTCGACCTTGCGCTGATACTCGGCGGTGTCTTCGTAGGCAAAGCGCGTGCGCGAAACGAACACGCCCTTGGGGCCGCGTTTGCCAGGGAAGTCGGCCAGATCGTAGCGCGGCCCTTTGCCGGTGCCGTTGAACTTGCCGCCGCCCAGCGCCGCGCCGCCCTGGCGGTTGAAGCTGCCCGCCAGCAGGTTGAGCATCATCAGCCCATAGGCGCCGTAAAAACCGGTGGCCGACATCATGCCGCCGTGGGTGTCGACCACGGCGTCGCGGCCGTAGGCGGCAAAGCGCTCGGCGATGTGCTTGATCATGCGGGGGTCGATGCCGCAGTGCTCGGCGTAGTCTTCAAGGCTGTGCTCGTTGGCGGTCTCGCGCAGCTTGGTCAGGCTGCTTTTGACCCGAACGGTGCTGTCAGGCGTCTCGCCGCTGCCCGGTATCACTACCTCGCGCTCGACGAAAAGTTCGGCCTTGCGCACATCGCGGCTGGGCTTCAGTGCGCCGTTGCTGTCCACTACCATGACGTCGTCGGCGTCGCTGCCGGCTGCAATGCTGCCTTCAAGTTCGCCCATATCCGAGCGGCGCAAAAAGTGGCCGAAGCGCGGATGGTCTTTGCTTTCGATCACCAGATGGGTGGCGTTGGTGTGGCCGTTTTCGCCCGCGGCATCCACCGCTTCGGGGCTGGGCATGGCGAGGTAGTCGGCGGCGTAGGCTTCGTGTGCGATTAGCCACTGGATCATCGCCATGGCGAAGGCGGTGTCGCTTGACGGGCGGATTGGCACCCAGCGGCTGCGATCGCCGGCGGAGTGGGAGGCGCTGGCGTTAAGCCCGGGGTCGATAACGACGTAGTCCAGCGTGCCTTTGGAACGCGCCTCGGCCAACAGCCGGCCCTGACGTTTGAACGGGTTGCCCGCCTGGCTCGGTGCGGTGCCGATGAACAGCGCAAACTTGGCGCGGGTGTAGTCGGGTTTGACGTGGGCAAATTTGGCCATGTCGTCCATCAGTGCGCCCGAGCCCATGCGGAACGCGAGCCCGCAGTAGGAGCCGTGGTGGCCGTAGTTGCGCGTGCCGAAGGCATTAAAGCCAAAGCGTTTGAGAAGCGCCGAACGGCCGTAGTCGGTCGCTTCCATCAGCAGCAGCTGGTTGGCTTTGGGGCCGTACTCGGGGTTGGCGGCATCGACGGGTTCGTCGTGGTTATGAATCGCGCGCAGGCCGTCGACCTGACCTTCGCCGAACAGGTCGCCGCCTTCGCAGATTTCTTCGATCAGCGTCTCGAAGGAGATGCGCTCCCAGCGCCGCTCGCCGCGCTCGCCCACGCGCTTTAGGCAGTGCTTGACGCGGTGGGGGCTGGTGATCTGGCCGATCATGGCGTTGCCCCGGGCGCAGGCGGTAGACCGGCCGGCAAGCCCCTGGTCTTGATAGGCGCTGACGTTTTTCAGCGCCTCGATCACCGGTGTGCGCATGGGCAGGTGCGGCTCGCTGGATAGCGGATGGTAAGGGTTGCCGATGGTGCGCAACACCTCGTCGCTATTGTTATCCACACGTACCCGCACGCCGCACTTGGTGGTGCAGCCGTAGCACACGGTAAAGGCCGTGCGCTGGTCGGGGTTCAGGGTCAGCTCGCCGGACTCGAGGTCGACGCTATATTCCGGCGCCAGCGAATTGCCGTGGATGGGGTGGTTGGGTTTTTCCCCTGCGCTTCCGCTAACGCCCTTGGCCATTTTGACCAGCGGGCCCGAGTAGCCGACGGCAAAGGCGGCGGCACCGCCGGTCGCGGCAGCGCCCTTGAGCAGGCGACGACGTGAGTTATCCATGGCGGGGAGCTCCTTGTGAAGCGGCGGAAACGGAAATGTTAGAGGCAGGGGCGTCGCGCTGCGGATCGAGCGAGGCCTCGCGCCAGGGCACGAACAGTTCGATCAGCAGCAGGGCGGTAAGCCACAGGCCGAAAATGCCGATGATGCCGGTCAGCCCGTAGGAGCCGAAAGCGACGTGATAGTCGTGAAAGCCGGCGCTGTTGCGGGCAACGGTTTGCACGTTCATCAGCACTACCCAGCGGAACATCCACGCCACGTGCAGCGCCAGCAGGCCCAGCACCCAGCCAAAGGCTTTGCGCCGAGCGGGGGTGCGGCGCACGACAAAAGCGAGCGCGGCCAGCAGAACGCCGGCAATGCCGCCTTCGATGGCGGTGCTACGCCAGGCGGCACTTTGGTCAATGGAATCCAGCGCGGCTGCGACCGAGCCGGAGACGGCGTTGGCACCGTCGAGAAACCAGGTCAGCGCGATAAAGCCCGCGACCACGCAGGCGCCGACCATGATGGCGAGCATCTGCCGGTTGGTGTCGGCTTGGCGCATGCCGGAAATCCGGTTGAGCAGCAAAATCAGTCCGCAGGCGCCAACGATGCCGGTGGCCACGAACATTGGCGGCAGCCAGATGGTGTGCCACAGCGGGCGGCCTTTGACGATAGCGACTTCGGCGCCGGTATAAATCATCATGCCGACGGAGGTAGCAAGCGCGGCGAGCCCGACCAGCACCATGATCTTTCGCGAGACCTGCCAGTCGCCCCAGGCGATCCAGCCGGCAATGAGTGAAAACCAGCCGTCGTTTTCCTGGCTGCGCGCTTTAAGCGCCGGGCGCCAGGCCAGCCAGGCCAGCAGCACGGTGCTCGCCAGATGTAGCGGCAGCAGAAAGCTGCCGAGCGACATCCACGACCAGGGCGTCGGATGGGCGTAGAAATGCCAGAAACGCAGCGGCTGGTGCAGGTCGGCGAGCAGTGCCACGGGTGCTACCAGCGTGGTCGACACGCAGGCCAAAAGCGCCAGCCGTGAGGTGGCCAGCCAGTGTTTCTTGCCCAGAATAATGCCCGGGGCTGCAATCCATAGGCTGGTGTAAGACAGCGCGATCAAAAAGAAGTACTGCACCGCCCAGGGGTACCAGGCAATGCCGTAGCGCGGCACGACAACCTCAGTGACCAAACTCATAGCCCAACTCCTTGCCCGCTTCGTTGATGACGTTCCAGATGCCGGGTTCGGCGTCGGGGCGCTGGGTAAAGCGCTCGTCCATCCCCAGATAAAACACTTGGGGCAGAGTGCCTTTTTCGGGCTGCAGCACCATCAGCTCGTCGCGGTGCTTGTCCATCAGGCGGCTGATTTCGCTTTCGGGGTCGCGCATGTCACCGATGATGCGTGCGCCGCCCACGCAGGACTCCACGCACGCCGGCAGCAGCCCGGCTTCCAGACGGTGGGCGCAGAAGGTGCATTTGTCCGCGGTCTGGGTCTTTTCGTTGATAAAGCGCGCGTCGTAGGGGCAGGCGTTAACGCAGTAGGCACAGCCCACGCAGCGGTCGCTGTCAACCACCACGATGCCATCCTGACGCTGATAGGTGGCCTGAACGGGGCATACCGGCACGCAGGGCGGGTTGTCGCAGTGGTTGCAAAGCCTCGGCAGCATGAAAGTGGCGACCTCGCCGGTGCCTTCCTGCTCGACTTCAAGCTGCGAGACAATGGTGCGAAAGTTGCCCAGCGGGGCGTCGTTTTCGATATGACAGGAAACGGTGCAGGCCTGGCAGCCGATGCACTGGCGCAGGTCGATCAGCATGCCGTAGCGCTTGCTGGGATCGCCTTCGCGGCGTGGGGGCTGGTCGTTGATGCCGGCGCTGGCCACGCTGGACAAGGGAACCATCGCCGCGCCGGCGCTCAGGCGCGCCAGCTGGCCGAGAAGTGAACGGCGTATGGGGTCCATGGCGCCTCCTTGGTAGGGCAGCTCTGTTGGCTGCATCAATGAATCGTCGGGACAGGCCAAGGATACGCCGCTGATCAACGTTAAAAGTTGATACCCATCAAGGGTTTATCTCGGTATTTTTAATGCTGCCTTAATCTTCTGGAGTAAGCTTTTGTTTATAAAGATAAAACCGGTTGTTCTTTAAATAACGATGTTGGCCCGCTGACCGGGAGGAGCAGGCACAAAAAAACCAGCCGCGAGGGCTGGTTTTCGTTGTGAGGTCAGTCAATGTTGACCGTCTTTCTCGGGTCGTCTGTGTCGACTCAGTACAATGGCGCCTCCGGCTCCAGCGTGCGGCGCAGCACGTTAAGCTCATCGGCGTGCAGGTGTTCAAGCCTGCCGGCCAGTAGATCGCTTATCTTTTGCACGGGAAGTCCCGCGCGACGGGCGATTTCACGGCTGCCGAGATCGGAGATGGCAATTAGCCGGGTAATGATGCGCATCAGGCGCGTGCGTTTTTCCAATTCCCTGACGTCAAAATCGTCAGGGCTGGTTCGCGGAGGGTCGGTCAGTTCTGCATGGGCAGACGAACGTGCCGTACTCATGAGTCTCCATTGATGGGAAGTGGCACCGCTAACAATGCCGCTAAGCGGGCGGCTTTTCAATGCCCGGCCGAGGAAAATTTCGTTCTGTGCCGATGCCCGCAGATGGCGCCATGCTGGTAAACTGTGCGCCTTCATTTTTTTGAGTAACGCGAACCAGCCGGAGATCAATGCCATGGCGTCAGAAAGCCCACCCGTTGTCGGAGTGATCATGGGGTCAAAGTCGGACTGGCCGGTCATGGAACACGCGGTCGCCATGCTCGAGCGTCTGGGCGTGGCCTACGAGACTCGCGTGGTCTCGGCGCACCGCACGCCGGATCTGCTGTTTGACTACGCCAAAGGGGCGTCCGCGCGCGGTATTCAGGTGATTGTCGCCGGCGCCGGCGGAGCCGCCCACCTGCCGGGCATGGTGGCGTCACAAACCCCGCTGCCGGTATTCGGCGTGCCGGTGGAGTCCAAGGCGCTGAAGGGGCTTGATTCGCTGCTCTCGATCGCCCAGATGCCCGGTGGCGTCGCGGTAGGGACGCTGGCCATCGGAAAGGCCGGCGCAACCAACGCGGGGCTGCTGGCCGCGCAGGTGGTGGGGCTGGCCAATCCGCCGGTGCGTACCGCCGTCGAGGCCTTTCGCGCCGAGCAGACACAGGCGGTGCTCGACAACCCGGACCCGCGCCCCTAGGCGCTGGGCCTGACGTAACGACAACACGGGCAATGATATTTCCGGAGGCTTTACATGAACATTGGCATACTCGGTGCGGGTCAGCTCGGGCAGATGCTGGCGCTTTCCGGCTATCCGCTGGGCAACCGCTTCACTTTTCTGGATACCACGGGCGGCCACAGCGCGGCGATTGGCGAGATCATCAGCGACCCCGAGAACCAGCGGCTAAGCGATTTTCTCGATCGGGTCGACGTGGTCACCTACGAATTCGAGCATCTGCCGGTGGCGCTGCTGCGTGAGATCGAGGCGCATAAACCCGTCTACCCTAGCAGCCGCGCCATTGCCGTGTGCCAGAACCGCGTGGAAGAAAAAGCGCTGTTTGACCGGCTGGAGATTCCCACGCCCGAGTATCGTGTGGTCACCAATGCCGCTGAGCTGGAAAGCGCCGCGCGCACGCTGGGCTGCCCGGTAGTGTCCAAATCAGTGACCGAAGGCTACGACGGCAAAGGTCAGGCGGTGCTACAAACCCCCGATCAAGCCGCCGACGCCTGGGCGACCATTGGCCACGAAAAACTGATCGTCGAGGCGTTTGTCGATTTCATTCGTGAGGTGTCGATGATTGCCGTGCGTGGCCGCGACGGCGAAGTGCGCTTTTATCCGATGGCAGAAAACCAGCACGTTGACGGTATTCTGCGCTACTCCATCGCGCCGCTGCCGGATCTGGACGCAGGCGTGCAACAAACGGCCGACGGCTACATCCGTACGCTGCTCGACGAATTAGACTACGTCGGCGTGCTGGCGCTGGAGCTGTTCCAGACCCGCGACGGCAGGCTGCTGGCCAATGAAATGGCCCCAAGGGTGCACAATTCCGGCCACTGGACCATGGACGGCGCGGTGACCAGCCAGTTTGAAAACCACCTGCGGGCGGTGCAGGGGCTGCCGCTGGGCGAGACCCGCGCGCTGTCGCCTACCTGCATGATCAACGTAATTGGCCAAGAGCCTGAGAGCGTCGAAGTGCTGCGTCTGGCTGACGCTCATCTGCACCGTTACGGCAAAGCCGAGCGCGCCGGACGCAAGCTTGGGCATATCAACGTGGTGGCGCACGACCATGCCGCATTGAAAGAAAAGCTCGATGTCTGCGCGGCGTTATTGCCCGATGCGCCGGCGCCGGCGTTCAGCTTTGTGCCGTAACGACTTTACGATTCGCAACTGAGCGTAAAAGGCGCTACATATACAGGCTACGCCTTTATAGGCTAAGCCTTCGAGCACGCAAGGCCACACTATAAGAAAGCTGCGGCGTCGCCCCAAGTCCGCCATGCCTGAACGTCCTGCGTTCGGGCTGGGTTTATTGGTGGAAAAAAACCGCAGCACAGGAGTAATGCCAGTCAGTTAAGCTTTTCATCTGCCTGCCAACCGGTGTTGTAAGAGGCCGGCTCTACCCACACCCCGGGCACAAGCGCCGGGCGAAGCAGGCCCATGGCCTGCCGGCTAATATCCCAATTCAAAAATCGGTTCGTGAATCAACCTTAACTGATTGGCATTACAGCACAGGAGCCTTTATATGCCGCCGATGTCGCCTTTTTTCGCCGGATCGGAGCTGAGAGGAAAGCTGCGAGGGGATTTTAGCGAAGAATGCCGCCGAGACCATGAGCACACGGTGCAGCAATTACGCAGCGAAAAAGTCCACCTGCTTTACGAAAACCTGTGGCAGCCCGTTGTTCTGAGCGTGGTTGTCGCTGGCCTATTGGTGATTACCCTGTGGCCGGTGGTACCCGCCGCCACGCTGCTCGGTTGGCTTGGTGCGCTGTCTCTCGTTTCGCTACTGCGTCTGGGGCTTGCACACTGTTATGCGCGCCTGCCCAAAGAACAGCGTCAGCACCCGCGCTGGCTGTGGCGGTTTGCCATCGGGACGCTGGTAGTGGGCTGCGTATGGGGCGCGGGCAGCTTCTTGCTGTTTACTCCCGATCACTACGGCCAGCTGGCGGCACTATGCATTGTTTTCTCAGGTATTATTGCCGGCGGCGTTACCACGCTTTCGACTATTTGGTGGGTGGCCGCTTGTTTTTCCGTGCCGATCATTCTGCCTTTGCTGGCGCAGTTTTTCTGGATGGGCACGACGCTTTCCATGCTGCTGGGCACCATTCTCACGTTGTTTCTCGGGCTGGTATTGCTCACCAGTCGTCGGCTCAATCGTATTATCCACGCAAATATTTATTTGCGCGTTAGCATGGCGGCACGCGAGGTGCTGCTGCGGGAAAGCGAAAATCGCTATCGCTCGATTTTTCAGCACTCGCCCCTCGGCGTGCTGCATTTCAATCGTAAAGGGCGCATCACCGACTGCAATGCCAAGTTATTGGACGTGTTGGGCGTTGCCCGGGCGCAGGTCATCGGTTATAACCTGCTGAATGACGCGGCTAATCCGGCCGTTGGGCGTGCGGTTGGTAAAATGCTTCGTGGTGGCACGGGATACTATGAGGGCACCTACACGCTACCGGATGCCAGTGAAGGCACGCCGCTGCGGGCTTTTTTCAACGTGGTGCATAGCGATGGTCATCAACAGGTTGGCGGTATCGCCATCGTTGAAGACTTTACCCAGCGCAAGCGTCAGGAGGCGATCATTTATCGTCAGGCCTACTATGACGTGCTGACTGACTTGCCCAACCGGCGGCATTTTATCGAAGGCGTGCAGGCGCTATGGCAGCAGACGCCGCCGAGCCGGGGAATGCTGATGTTTCTCGATCTTGATCGCTTCAAGCTGATTAACGATACCCTGGGCCACGCCGCGGGCGATGATTTGCTGGTGCAGGTGGCAACGCGCCTGCAGGGCTGTTTGCGCCCGGACGATCAGGTCGCGCGGCTAAGCGGTGATGAGTTTGTTTTGCTGGCGTTGTTTGACGCCGATGCTGATGAGTCGGGCATTGAGGAACAGGCGGCCGCTTATGCCGCACGCGTTGAGCGAGCGCTGGGCGCTGAGTATTGTCTGGAGGGGCAGCGGGTCAGCGTGACGCCGAGCATCGGCTATACCTGCCTGGATACGCGCACGGGCGATCATGAGGAAGCGCTTAAACAGGCGGATATCGCCATGTACCGCGCCAAGACGGCGGGACGTAACCATGTCTGCTGTTATCGTCCGGCCATGCGGGAGGCGTTTCAACAGTCGGCGGCGCGTTATACGTCGCCGGAAGCGGTTCAGGGGCTTCAATCGGATCAACCGGCTTTCACCGCGACGCTGGCGTGTCAGAAGGCGTTGGAGTAAATCAGCAGGATTGGCATGGCCTGAAGGCCACCATAAAAAAGCCCGGCCTTGATGCGATGCGTCAAGGCCGGGCGGTATAACGAGATGTCTCCCGTTCTATCAGGTCTTACGACTCGTCAAAGTAGTTTGCCTTGATCTCGTCATAGGTACCGTTGTCTTTCAGCGTCTCAAGCGCCTGGTTGAACTGGTCGGCCAGGTCTTTGTCGCGCTTGCGAAACGCCATGCCGAACCCGTCGCCAAAGTACTGCTTGGGCTCGGTGAGCATCTTGCCGACGACCTTGTAGTCGCGGTTATCGCTTTCCAGCAGCGTCGACTGGCCGACGGGGTAATCCAGAAAAACGATGTCCAGCCGCTCGGCTTCCATATCCAGCACCATGTCGTCGGCGGTGGAGTAGCGGTTGACGTCGGCCACGCTGCCGTACATGTCGGTGACGTAGTTATCCTGCAGGGTGCCGCGCTGAACGCCAATGGTCATGCCGTCGAGCGAGCCTTCGGTGGCCTCGGTCAGGTCGGTGGAAGACGGCGCAAACCAGGCCGAGGGCGGCGTGAAGTAGGGGTCAGAGAAGAGTACCTGTTCGCGGCGTTTGTCGTTGATGGTCATCGACGACATGATGGCGTCATATTTGCGCGCCATCAGCCCGGGGATGATGCCGTCCCAGCCCTGTACGATCCATTCGCACTCGACCTTCATTTCGGCGCACATGGCGTTGCCCAGATCGATATCAAAGCCGGTAAGCTCGCCATCCGGCGTGCGAAATTCCATGGGCTCGTAAGGGACATCCACGCCGATACGAATCTGGTCGTCGTCGCGTGCCTGTGCGCTGGTGGCGGCCACGGCAAGGCTCAGAAGGGAAAGAGATAGTAGTTTTTTCATTGTAGTCTCCAGGCAAAGGGGAGTCACCGCAGACGGTGATCCCGTTCAACTTACCCCAGCAAAGCGCCGAGGCAAACCTTTTCACTCTTTGGTGTTCATGTGACTAGCCGATACCTGTCGGTTACGTCATCGGCCTTAAGTGTGCGAGCAGCCTTTTCTCCAGAAAGCGGAAGAAATACAGGATGGTAAAGGTCAGGCACAGGTAAATCGCCGCGACGAACAGAAAGGCATCAAAGGGTGCGTAAAAGCGTGCGTAGACGAAACGGGCCGCGCCGGTCAGGTCCATCAGCGTCACGACGCTGGCAATGGCGCTGGCGTGGAGCATGAAGATGACTTCGTTGCCGTAGGCCGGCAGGGCACGACGAAACGCACTGGGCAGCACGATACGTCTGAGTGCCAGCGCCGGCGACATGCCATAGGCACGGGCGGCTTCGATTTCACCCTGGGGCGTGGCTTTTATTGCGCCGCGGAAAATCTCTGTGGTGTAGGCCGCCGTGTTGAGCGTGAAAGCGAACAGCGCCGGCATGAACGGTTCTTTGATGATCGCCCACAGCCAGGTGTCCTGAATGCCCTCCACAAACACCACGCCGTAGTAGATCAGGTAAAGCTGTATCAGCAGCGGCGTGCCGCGAAACACGTAGGTGTAGAGAAAAATCGGCCACTTGATGAAGCCGTGTCGCGAGCTGCGGCCAATGGCCAGCGGCACCGCCATCACCAGCCCGATAATCAGCGAGAGAAACACCAGCTGTACGGTGGTCGTCAGCCCGTCGCCGTAGAAAGACAGCGTTTGCAGGGTGAAGATGCTGTTGTTGGCGAGCAGGCCATCCAGCCAGTCGAGAAGCGCTTGCATTAGTCCATCTCCCCGTAGCCGATGCTGTAGCGTTTTTGCAGGCGAGCGAAAATCCACTCCGAGACGCTGGCGATCAACAAATAAATGACGGCCACCACCATCATGAAGGTGAACGGCTCGCGGGTGGCCTTGGAGGCCTCGGCGGCGATGCGCACCATGTCGGAAAGCCCGATGACCGAGACCAGCGCGGTGGTTTTGAGCAGCACCATCCAGTTGTTGGAAAGCCCCGGCAGCGCATGACGCATCATCTGGGGAAAGCGAATGCGCCAGAAAACCAGCCGGGGGCTCATGCCGTAAGCCTTTCCGGCCTCAATCTGGCCGTGCTCTACGGCCATGAAAGCGCCGCGAAAGGTCTCGCCCATGTAGGCGCCAAAAATCAGCCCGATGGTCACGACGCCGGCGACAAATTCGTTGATGTTGATGAAAATATCCACCCCCGTGGCGTCGTACAGCCAGTCGGTCAGGGCGTTGACGCCGATTTGTCCGCCGAAGAACAGCAGCATCATCAGCACCAGATCCGGCACGCCGCGGATCAGCGTGGTGTAGAGCGTGGCCAGGCGGTGGGCGACCACGTTGCCCGACATCTTGGCGCTGGCGGTGAAAAGGCCCAGCACCACGGCAAGCGTAAGCGAAAGCACGGCAAGCGACAGGGTAACGCCGGCACCTTCCAGCAGCCTTGGGCCGTAGCCCTGTAAATCCAGCATAAGTCGTCTCCAGAAAACCGCGTTCGGCGTATTAATGCTTGTTTTCAGTACTTTTTCTCAGTGCTTTTTCTCAGTACTTGCTGTCAGTATCCGGTTTCAGTACTTGGGGGCCAGAAATTGCTGCAGGCGCGGTGACTGCGGGTTTTTCAGTACCTCGGCGGGCGTGCCGGACTCTTCCACCAACCCTTCGTGGAGATAGATCACCTGGCTTGAAACATCCCGGGCAAAGCCCATTTCGTGGGTGACAACCACCATGGTGCGGCCTTCATCGGCCAGGCCGTGCATGACCTTGAGCACATCGCCGACAAGCTCGGGATCGAGGGCCGAGGTCGGCTCGTCAAACAGCATGACTTCCGGGTCCATCGCCAGCGCCCGGGCAATGGCGCCGCGCTGCTGCTGGCCGCCGGAGATCTGCGCCGGATAGGCGTTGGCGCGGTGGCTGAGCCCGACGCGTTCGAGCAATGCTTCGGCGTGTTCCACGGCTTCCTTGCGGGGCTTTCCCAGCACGTGAATCGGCGCTTCGATGATGTTTTCCAGCACCGTCATGTGCGCCCAGAGGTTAAAGCTCTGGAACACCATGGACAGCTTGGCACGCATCCTCACCACCTGTTTCCAGTCGGCGGGCTCGCGGCCTTTGGCGGTTTTTTTGAAGCGAATGGTGTCGCCGTGAACGATCAAATCGCCTTCATCAGGCTGTTCCAGCAGGTTCATGCAGCGCAAAAAGGTACTTTTGCCCGAGCCGGAGGCACCGATCAGGGTGATCACGTCGCCCTTGTGGGCTTCAAGCGAGAGTCCTTTCAAGACGTCCGTATCGCCAAAGCGCTTGGTAATGTTGCGCACTTCAAGGGGAAGAGGCGTGGTGGCCATAGCAGAGGCTCCAAAACAGGGATTGCCGCAGCAACCTTCAAGGTCGGTGTGAGTGCAAACGATGAGCGCAAAAGGTGAACGCATACGCCCGAGACGGCGGGTACAAAAAAGCAGGCGATTCTAACAGGCCAGCCTTGTATATAGCGTCTCATGCCGGCGTTTTATTTATTCGACTTTGGTTTTAGTGGTGGCGTCGGGCGGCGATGCCGGCGCGACCAACAGTGCTGCCCTTGCCCCCACTTCAACCCGGGCGTTGGGAAACACCACGTGAAGTGACCTGTGCTCCACTATTGTCTCTCCCGCGCTGGCGTCGTATGCCAGATGTTCCCCCGGCGCAAAGGCGGTGAAATTGGGTGTCGCGTCGGCAAAGCATAGGCGAAAATCAACGCTTTGGCGCATTAGCTCGTGTTCCACCTGAAAAAAGGCCATCGCGTTGGCAGGCGCTTCCACAGGGGGCTCGCCACGGCTCAGGGCGCTTAACAGCGCGAGCATGGGTGCCAGTGCCGCCAGGTCGTTGTGCCCGAAGGCGGCTACCCGGCCAAGCTCCAGGGTAAAGGCCTGAGCGCCGTGATAGTGCTTGCTATAGTGCGAGAACGTCCAGCTGTGCTGATGCTGATGCAGCACCGCCTGAATGCCGGCGCCTGCCAGAAAGCGCCACTGGGCCGGATGCGTGGGCGCGCTGGCGTAGGGCACGACCGCAAAGTACGGGTACAGGCTTTCGCGTATGGCCGTGTGCAAATCGTAATGCAGCGGTGTCAGTGCCGAGTGACGCGCGTAAAACGCATCGACCTGAGCCATGAGCTCGCGCGCGCGGTCGGGTTCGTCACCGTGGGCGTCAAGATCGCGCTGGAAGAGCCGGTTCAGGTTGGTGTCGATAAAGCGCGTGCCGGCGCGCAGCGCCGGCAGGTTGCCAAGAATGACAAGAATCGGTGCGCCCAGGCGTAACGTGCCGGCTTCAAGAGCGCAGAGTAGCTCGCCGATAAGCTCCACCGGCGCGGTTTCGTTGCCGTGAATAGCGGTGGAAAACACGCAGGCGTATGCCTGGTTTGCGTCAGCGGTGGCGCAGGCGGTGGGTAAAAGCTCCAGCACACCGGGTGCGTGCAGTGTATAGCGGCCTGATGGCAGCGTTCCCGATGAGGCGCGCGGCGCGGCGCCGTCAAGCGTCCAGTCCAGCCATTCGTTGAGCATGTCGCGCTCCTTGTTCAGACTGCCGCCGTTATGATGGCGCTGCGGTCGTTCGTTGCTGTCATTGTTATGGCCTCACTCTTGCGCGGTGTCGGCAGTGGCGCAAGCGCGCGCGTCGTGGCGATGAAAAAGCCGGTGCACAGATGAAAGCAGGTGCTTCCCGAAAAATCCGTAATCTTAAACCTTGGTCTAATAATCTGTTTTTCTTTGTTTTTATAAGAAATGGTGTTGAGCGAGGTGTGAATGATAGCGGTTATTGCTATTTTTCCCGATGCGTGAAAAATAGGCGGCCAGCACGCCTTTTTGCCGTGCCGGCGCTGTGGTCTTGAACTCATTTCAGGCAAGAACCGCAGCGTTTTTCTTGTTTTTCAACGTGCAATTGCCAACAGGTATAAACACCATGGATATCACTTTACCCGCCGCTTTGACGCGGCTGGTTGATGCCGGAAACGGCCTTTTATGGGGCAGCGTGCTGATTTATCTGCTGCTGGGTGCCGGCCTTTATTTTACCGTCATGACCCGGGGCATTCAGGTGCGCTATTTCGGCCACATGTTCAAGCTGCTGCGCTATTCGCGCCAGTCAAGCGGCGGTATTTCATCGTTTCAGGCGCTTTCCACCAGCCTTGCTGCCCGGGTGGGCACGGGCAATCTCGCCGGCGTCGCGGTGGCGATCTACTTTGGCGGCCCGGGCGCGGTGTTCTGGATGTGGGTCACAGCGATGCTGGGCATGGCGACCAGCTTTGTCGAATCGACTCTCGCCCAGGCGTTTAAAACCGATCACGGCGACAACACCTTTCGCGGCGGGCCGGCGCGCTACATTGAGCGCGGGCTGGGGCTACGCTGGCTGGCCATGCTGTTTTCGGTGTGCCTGATCATTGCCTTTGGGCTGGCCTTCAACAGCGTGCAGGCCAACTCCATTGCGCAGGCCATGGAGCAGGCGTTTGCGGTGCCGCCCTGGGTGATCGGTGTGTTGCTGATGATCGTGGTGGCACCGATTATCTTTGGCGGGCTTAAATCCATCGCCCGCGTCGCAGAGCTGGTGGTGCCGCTGATGGCGCTGCTGTATCTGGTGCTGGCGCTGGTGGTCGTGGGTATCAACGCGGCCGAGCTTCCCGCGGCGATGGCAACGATCATCAAAAGCGCGTTCGGGCTTGAGCAGGCCGCCGGCGGGGCAATGGGTTTTGCGGTGTCCCAGGCGATCATGAACGGTATTCAGCGCGGGCTGTTTTCCAATGAAGCGGGCATGGGCTCGGCGCCCAATGCGGCGGCAACGGCGACCACCCGGCCCAATCATCCGGCGGCGCAGGGCTTTATTCAGATGCTCGGTGTCTTTCTGGATACGCTGGTGATCTGCACCGCCACAGCGGCGATCATCATCATGGCTGGGCCCGAGCTGTTGGCCGGCGACGAGGCCAACGGCATCAAGCTGACGCAAATGGCGCTTTCCAGCCATGTGGGTGAGTGGGGCGGCATGTTTATCGCCGTGGCGATTCTGCTGTTTGCCTTTACCTCGGTAATTGCCAACTACTCTTACGGCGAGACCAACGTTGAGTATCTGGCCGGCCGTCGTGCGCCGCTGGCGGTGCTGATCTACCGTCTGGCGGTGCTGGCGATGGTGATGGTGGGCTCAGTGGCAAGCCTTGGGCCCATCTGGAACTTTGCTGACTTGTCCATGGGCATGATGGCGATCATCAACCTGATCGCGATTTTGCTCTTGTCGCCGATTGCTTTCGCGCTGTTTCGCGACTATGAACGCCAGCTGAAAGCCGGCCTTGAGCCGACCTTTGATCCGGCGAAGTTTCCCGGGCTGGTCGATAAGGTGGATCCTGCTGCCTGGCCCGGGCTGACGGATCGACACAGCGCCGAGTAAATCTTTTAAACCAGCGCAGGAGGCCATATGGCGCGCCCGGAAGTTCTGGAGCAGATATATACCGTGGTGGCGCAGATTCCGCCGGGGCGCGTGACCACCTACGGGCGCGTAGCGCAGATGACGGAAGGCGCCACGCCGCGCATGGTAGGTACCGCCATGCGCAAACTGCCTGACGGCAGCACGCTGCCCTGGCAGCGGGTGGTGTCCGCTTCGCGGCGGCTGGCCGACCACGGCGGTGCGTCTCGTCAGCGCGAGAGGCTCACCGCCGAGGGCGTGATTTTCGATGCGGCGGGGCGTATCCCCGCGCATTTGCTGTGGCCCTGAGGTGGCATTTGGCGTGACGGCGGCTAGCGGTGCTTGTCGTCGTCGCGCTTTTTCTCGTGCTCGAGATTGGCGCCGGACTTCCATGACCAGTCCCGCCAGCGCAGGTCGAAAAGATCCTTGCGGCGGTCTTTCAGGTTGGTGACCGAGCCTTCGGCGCGCACCACGGTCAGGCGCGTGAGGTCCAGATCCGAGAAAAAGATCATCTCGGTGTTGGGCGTGGTTTCGGCCAGCACCGCGTCGTGGGGGAAGGCAAAGTCGGACGGGGAAAACACCGCCGACTGGGCATACTGGATGTCCAGATTTTCAATCGACGGCAGGTTGCCGACGCTGCCGCACAGCACCACGTAGCACTCGTTTTCAATCGCCCGTGCCTGAGCGCAGTGGCGTACGCGCAGGTAGCCGTTTTTGGTATCGGTCCAGAAAGGCACGAACAGGATGTCCATGTCCTGATCGGCCAGCAGGCGTGACAGTTCGGGAAACTCTACGTCGTAGCAGATCAGAATCCCCACCCGGCCGGCGTCGGTGTCAAATACCTGGAGGTCATCGCCGCCTTCAATCACCCAGTCGCGGCGCTCCTGCGGGGTAATATGCAGTTTGGCCTGGCGCTCGACGCTGCCGTCGCGGTGGAACAGGTAGGCGATGTTGTAGAGCCGGTCATCGTCGCCGATTTCGATCATCGAGCCGCCGACAATATTGATGTTGTAGGCCACCGCCATGCGTGAAAGCTCGGTCTTGAACCGCTCGGTAAAGCTGGCTAGAAAGCGGATGGCACCGATAGGGTCCTGCTGGGCGGCGCGATCCTGAAGTCCGATCAGCGGTGCGTTGAACAGCTCCGGAAACACCGCGAAGTCGCTCTGGTAATCCGACAAGGCGTCAACGAAGTATTCAATCTGCTGCAGCGCGGCGTCTACTGAAGAAAATTCGCGCATCTGCCACTGCACCGCCCCCACGCGCACCTGGGTGGGGCGGGTGTTGATCACGCGCTCGGCCGGTTCGAACAGGATGTTGTTCCATTCCAGTAGCGTGGCGTAGCCCCGGGATTGGGCGTCTTCCGGCAGGTATTTGCGCAGCAGGCGCTTGACCTGAAAATCGTTGGCCAGCTGAAAGGACAGAATCGTGTCGTGGAGTTCTTTGCGCGCGACTTTTTCAATATAGGCGGCGGGGCTTAACGCGTCGGCGTGCTGGTGATACCCGGGAATTCGCCCGCCGGCAAGAATCGCGCGCAGGTTCATCGAACGGCACAGCTCCTTGCGCGCTTCATAAAGCCGGCGCCCCAGACGGTAGCCGCGGTAGTCCGGGTGAATCAGCACGTCCAGCCCGTACATCGCATCGCCTTCGGCGTTGTTGAGAATGATCTCACGGTGCCCGATAAGATCATCGTAACGGTGGGGGTTGGAAAACTCGTCGTAGTCCACCTGAACGGTGAGCGCCACGCCTACGAGCACACCGTCGTCTTCAATCACGATCTGCCCGTCGGGAAAGGCCTGAATCAGCTTGTCGATGGTGAGGTTTGACCAGGCGCCGCCAATATCGTGATAAACGGCGTCCATCAATGCCTTTAGCGGCGGATAGTCGGCGGGTGTCAGGTTGCGCAGATTCAGGTGCAGATCTTCAAGCGACATGGCAATACCCCGGTTGAAAAGGCCGTCGAAAAAAACAGGTCAAGCAAAACAGTCGGGGCATGGTAGCACGCGCGTTGGCAGCGCAAAGCCGTGAGTCCCCGAGGCTGAATGCCGGGCGGCGGGCAGGTATAAAAAAGCCCCGGCGGTAAAAGCCGGGGCTGCGTTTGTCGTTGCCGTTCAGGCTGGGGTAGTTATTCGTCGTACGGAACGTTATCGGAATCGACGCCGTGATCGTCATCAAGACCGTCCTCTTCGGGCAGCATGCCGTCGGGGCTCATTTCGCTTGAGGGGTCGTTGTCGCTCATGGTGTTTTCCTGCGCGCTGACCACCGGCTCGTCGGGATCAATGGTGCCGTGCTGCTGTGTTTCCGGCTGTACATCAGTGGGATCGTTGGCTGAGTCTGTGCCGGTTTCCGGGTTAGCGGCGTTTTCGTTGTGATGGTCAGCGAACGCCATGCCGGAGAAAAGGCTGAATGCACCTGCGACTGCTACTGTCTTGAGGCCCTGTTTCATGGAAATCGTCATAGACACCTCGTGTCGTGCGGTTGAAAGACTCGTCCATCGATCATCATTTTCTGGGACGTGTTGTTAACCATAAATGATACAGAAATTTATTCAAGTATAAAGGTTGCAAAAAATAAGGCATCGCTTCTGTTTTCCGAAGCCTTGAGCAATGACTTTTACTCTTACTCCTTTGGTCTGTGACGAGCGTATTTTGTTCCCTGATTTTTTGTCTGTCGGCGGCCTGGTGGCGAGGGCCTGGTCTTATATCGATGCTTATACCCGGACGGGAGAGGGCTATACGCATCGCTCAGGATGTCATACGCTTGTTTGAAAAAAGGCGTTAGGAGATCGTGATGACTGCATACCCCCAGCTGTTTCAGCCGCTCAGGCTTGGCTCGCTGACCCTGGCCAATCGCGTGCTGATGGGCTCCATGCACACCAATCTGGAAGAAGTGTCCGGCGGCTTTGCGCGCCTGGCGGCGTTTTATGCCGAGCGTGCCCGCGCCGGCGTGTCGTTGATTGTCACCGGCGGTATTGCGCCCAACGCCGAGGGCGCAGTGTTTCAGGGCGCCCACGCGCTGACGGAGGCAGCGCAGCTGCCCGAGCATCGGCAGGTGGTTGAGGCAGTGCACGCGGAGGGTGGGCACCTGTGCATGCAGATTCTGCACGCCGGGCGCTATGCCTATTCGCCGGAACTTGTCGCGCCATCGGCGATTCAGGCGCCGATCAATCCGTTTCCCCCGCGGGCGCTTGGCAGCGATGAAGTCGAACAGCAGATCAGCGATTACGTGCGCTGTGCCACTCTGGCCCAACAGGCCGGCTACGACGGCGTCGAAATCATGGGTTCGGAAGGCTACCTGATCAATCAGTTCATCTGCCGGCGTACCAACCAGCGCGATGACGACTGGGGCGGCAGCTTTGCCAACCGCACGCGCTTTGCCGTGGACGTAGTACGCCGGATTCGCGAGGCCACGGGCGAAGATTTTGCACTGATTTTCCGGCTCTCGATGATTGATCTGGTGGAAGACGGCAGCACCTGGGAAGAAGTCGTGGCGTTAGGCCGTGCCATTGAGGCCGCCGGGGCAGATGCCATCAACACCGGCATTGGCTGGCACGAAGCGCGGGTGCCGACGATTGTTACCAGCGTGCCGCGGGCCGCCTTTACCGCCGTGACCCGGCGCATGAAAGCCGAGCTTGCGATTCCGCTGATCGCCACCAACCGGATCAACATGCCTGAAGTGGCCGAGCGCGTGCTGGCTGACGGCCATGCGGATATGGTCTCCATGGCGCGGCCGTTTCTGGCCGACCCTGAATGGGTCGCCAAAGCCCGTGCCGGCAACGCTGATGAAATCAACACCTGTATTGCCTGCAACCAGGCCTGTCTGGACCACACCTTTGCCGGCAAGCTGACCTCGTGCCTGGTGAATCCGCGTGCCTGCCACGAAACCGAGCTTATCGTGGAGCAGGCGCAAACCTCCAGACGGGTGGCCGTGGTGGGCGGTGGGCCCGCGGGGCTGGCAACCGCTGTTACCGCTGCCAGCTGTGGGCATCGCGTGGTGCTGTTTGAACAGCAAAGCGAGCTTGGCGGGCAGTTCAACTACGCGCGCAAGATTCCCGGCAAGGAGGAGTTTAACGAAACGCTGCGTTACTACCGCACCATGCTCGATAAGCACGCCGTCGAGATCCGTCTGAATACCGCCGCTGATGCTGAAACCCTGGCCGGCTTCGATGACGTCGTACTGGCCACTGGCGTGCGCCCGCGTGCCATTGACCTTCCCGGCATTGAGAAAGGGGCCGAGGAAGGCAGGGTACTGTCTTACGCCGAGGCGATTGAACACCCCGAGCGAGTCGGGCAGAACGTGGCGATTATCGGCGCCGGCGGCATCGGCTTTGACGTCGCCGAGCTTTTGGTCAACCAGGCGGCCACCGCGCTGGATATCGACGCCTGGTGTCGCGAATGGGGCGTGGATCTGGGCGTTAATGCGCCGGGTGGCCTGCAAGCCCCCGAGCCGCCGCGTGTGCCTCGCAACGTGGTAATGCTGCAGCGCAAGACCACCAAGCCCGGCAAGGGGCTGGGCATCACCACCGGCTGGGTACACCGTGCGGCGCTGAAAAAACACGGAGTCACCATGCTGTCAGGCTGTGAGTACGACAGCATTGATGCGTCGGGGCTGCATTTCCAGCGCGAAGGTCAGGCCGAGCATCTGGAAGTGGATACCATTGTCGTGTGTGCCGGTCAGGAATCGGTGCGCGAACTGGTGGCGCCGCTTGCCGCGCGCGGTGTGCACGTCATCGGTGGCGCGGATGAAGCGGCTGAGCTGGATGCCAAGCGCGCCATCGAGCAGGGCACCCGGCTGGCCGCCGCCCTGTAATCCGAACGTTGAGCAGAAAAAAAGCCCGCCGGCAGACCGTTAAGGTCGCGGCGGGCTTGTGCGGGCATTGGGTAAAACGCGTCGGCCGTTAGGCAGCGGTCCAGGACTGGCACCAGCCCTGAGGCTCTACGCTGTTCTGCGGGAACAGTTGGCAGCCCTGGCTATCGGCGGTATAGAACATGCAGTTGGCGCAGTGCTCGCCTTCTTCAAACGCCGGATGGTCGCTGGCTTCGCTGGCCACTTCCACGTAGTTAAGCGCTTTGGCATTGCTGGATGATGGGTCCAGACGGGGAAGCGTTTGGGCAAAGGCCGTCTGGGACAGGATGCCGGCGCCTAGCGGCAGGGCGGCAAGCCCCAGCACGCTGGTGCGCATAAAATTGCGTCGACTCTGATTAGCCATGATGTCTCCTGTTATTCTCGTTGCGGGTCACGGTGCTCGGGTGGTGAGTCCACCTTTTTTTATTGCATCAGGGCAATCCTGTTATGTTCGGTCTTACCCTGCTTGCCGCCTCTTTCGGGCAGTCTTGTCTGACATGCTAGCGGAACCGCTCGCGCTGTGCGACCGGCTTGTGGAAGAACTGCGGCAATCTGTCGCGCAGCGGGTGTCGCAAAGCTGCGCGATATGCCGGCGCGCTGATATACTGACCTTTTTACGCGACGATCGTTTCAAGACGAGTGCTCAGGGGGTGCCATGCAAAACGCAGTCATTTTGATCAACACCGAAAAAGGCCAGGTCAAGTCCGTGGCTGAGCGGCTGGCCGACGTTGAGGGTATCAGCGAAGTGTATTCCACCTGCGGCCGCTATGATCTGGTGGCCATTGCCCGCACCCGCGATTTTGAAAGCCTGGCCGAGCTCGTCACCGAACGGCTGAACGCGGTAGAGGGCGTGAGCGATACGGAAACCCTGAACGCGATGCAGGTACATTCGCGCCACGATCTGGAAAGCATGTTTTCTCTCGGATGGTAGCGTTTTCCACGCGCTGACCGCGCCCGCATGGCGGCTCTTGCCTTTTTTGCCGTTGCTGTTGTTTTTCATCCTGCTGTTGGAGCTAACCTGTGGCCAAGCCTTTTTTGCGCTGGCGACGACAAGGACGTCGCCTGGGTATTTCGTTGTTGTTCGTGATTGCCGGTACCGGGCTGTGGCAGTTTCAGGAGCGTCAGTACCGCGACGATTACACCTGGATGGGCGTGCCCACCTGGGAAAGTCTGACGCCCACCAGTATGCATCGCGTACTGCGCAACGATGGCTATCTGGTGGGCTGGTCAGACGTGCGCGTGGGCGCGCTCTGGGTGAGCTATCAGCTGAACGCCGTGGAGGATAACCGGATTGGCGGGCGCCCCGGCTTTAAAACCGATTGGCGCACGCTGTGGCCGGTGAAAACCGACAGCTATTTCAAAAGTGGCTATGATCGCGGGCATCTGGCGCCCAACTACGCCATTGCCGCCGTGCATGGCCGCGAGGCGCAGGTGAGTACGTTTTTGATGAGTAACATGCTGCCGCAAACGCCGGAGTTGAACCGTCAGCTCTGGCAGCGCCTGGAAGAGTCGGTAATGGATCATTTTGCCCCGCGCTTTGAGCGGCTGCAGGTCATCAGCGGCCCCGTTTATCCCGAACATTTCATGGATAACGTGTTTAATCGCGTGGGGCTGGTGGAAGTCCCCAGCGCGTTTTACAAGATTATTGTCGCACCGGATGCCGAGTCTCCGAGGGCGCTGGCGTTTATCATGCCCCAGGACGTTAAGGGCAATGAGCCGCTCGACGACTATGCCGTCAGTATTGATGCGGTTGAAGCGCGCACGGGGCTCAACTTTTTCCCCGATTTAACGCCCGCGATGGAAGCGGCGCTCGAAAGTCAGCTGCGGGTAAAAGGCTGGGCGCTCGACGCTGTGGCGCGCAAGCCGGGACGCTTTCAGTAGGCGCAGCGTGTCAACAACGCGACAAAATAGGCGTACAGCGGGAAATACACAGAAAATAGCGGAAAACAGACGCAATAATAGGGGGTATAGCGAATAGAGGGTATAGCGAAGAGAGGGTATAGCGTACAGCGAGAGGGAATAACGAAGGGATCAATCTATAGAGATGAAGCTAAAAGCAATACAAGATGCGCGACACTCACCATGAACACAGTCCATAAAAACAATGTTCTCAATTATGGTGCCCAGAAGAGGACTTGAACCTCCACGTCCATACGGACACTAGCACCTGAAGCTAGCGTGTCTACCAATTCCACCACCTGGGCGCATCAATGCTGTTGCTGCTTTTCCACTTCTAGTCTGTCTGACTTGCCGATTGTATTCGTATGGTGCCCAGGAGAGGACTTGAACCTCCACGTCCATACGGACACTAGCACCTGAAGCTAGCGTGTCTACCAATTCCACCACCTGGGCGAATACAATCTTGCGCACCAATGCATTTTTCACAGCGTTATGCCTGCTGTCAAACAATGAATTGGTGCCCGGGAGAGGACTTGAACCTCCACGTCCATACGGACACTAGCACCTGAAGCTAGCGTGTCTACCAATTCCACCACCCGGGCAAGTGGCGCGTATACTACCGGGGTGGTGGTAAAATGCAAGTCTTTTTAACGCAGGAGATTGCAGCGAGAAAGCCATCAAGAAAGCCATTAAGAAAGCTATTAGTTGAAGACATGCGGTATTCGGCGGTTGGGTGATTGCCCGCGCAACGCTATACTGCACCCATGACCAAACAAACACCCTATTTCGTCAGCGCTTTGATCGCTGAATCTCGTTGCTCGCAGCGCGTCGCGCCTGCCAGGCTCCACCGCCTTCCATGCACGCCTTCAAGGATGCTTACCGCATGAAAGAATGGACGTTAAGTGATGACGCGCACGCCAGCCGTGAAGCGCACAAGTACCCCAATCCTGCCCCCAGCCGCGAATACCTGCTGGCGGCGCTGGAAACCTACGGCAAGCCGATCACTCACGACAGCATGAGCCGCATGCTGGGTCTTGATGATGAAGACCTGCAGGAGGCGGTACGTCGTCGTCTGGCCGCCATGGAGCGTGATGGCCAGGTGCTGCGTAACCGCGGCGGCGCCTATGCGCTGATCGACAAGCTGGATTTGATCAAGGGCAAAGTGCTGGGTCACCGTGACGGCTTTGGCTTTTTGCTCCGCGACGATGGCCAGAAACCCGATCTTGTGCTGCCGCCACGGCAGATGCGGCGCGTTTTTCACGGCGACTACGTGCTGGTGAGAGTCAGCGGTCGCGACCGGCGCGGGCGTGAAGAAGCCACTATTGTTGAAGTGCTGGCGCGTAATACGCCGACCATGGTGGGCGTTTATCGGCGCAACACGCCGGAATTCGGCGTGATGATTCCGGAAAACCCGCGCATCACCCAGGAAGTCATCATCCCGCACAGCGTTTGCGCCGGTGCACAGGACGGGCAGGTTGTCTCGGTCAATATCACCCAGCAGCCCGCCACCCGGGTACAGCCGGTGGGCGAGGTGATTGAAGTGCTGGGCGAGCGTATGGACCCGGGCATGGAAATCGATATCGCCATCAGAAGCTACGAGATTCCTGCCGAGTTCCCGCCCGAGGTGATTGACCAGATCGCCACGATCGCCGCCGAAGTCCTCGAAGAAGACAAGCAAAACCGCATTGACCTGCGCGACGTGCCGTTGGTGACCATCGATGACGAGAGCGCCAAGGACTTTGATGATGCCGTGTGCGCCTGGAAAAGCGACGCGGGAGACTGGAAACTACTGGTCGCCATTGCCGATGTGTCGCACTACGTGCGCCCCGGCACGCCGCTGGATGATGAAGGCCGCCGGCGCGGCAACTCGGTGTATTTCCCCGGCCAGGTGGTACCCATGCTGCCGGAGCTTCTGTCCAACGGCCTGTGCTCGCTGAACCCGAAAGTGGATCGGCTGGTGATGGCGTGCGAGATGACGATCTCATCCGCTGGCGAACTCACCGGCTACCGCTTTTATGAAGCGGTGATGAATTCCCACGCGCGGCTGACCTACAACAAGGTCGCGGCGATGCTCGACGACAACAGCGAAGATGGCGCCGCGCTGCGCGATGAGCACAGTGCGCTGGTCAAGCCGATTGAACAGCTGCACGAGCTTTATGAAGCGCTGCGTGGCGCGCGTAGCAAGCGCGGTGCGATCGAATTTGATACCACCGAAACGGCTATCGTGTTCAACGACGAGCGCAAGATTGAAAAAATCGTGCCGCGCCGCCGTAACGATGCCCACAAGATGATCGAAGAGTGCATGCTGGTGGCCAACGTAGCCACCGCACGTTTTCTCGACAAGCACGATTTGCCGGCGCTTTATCGCATCCACGAAAAGCCCTCGACGGAGCGGCTGGACAAGCTGCGGCTGTTTTTGAACGAGCTGGGACTGACTCTGCCCAACGGCGACGACCCCACGCCGCAGGACTATCAGGCGCTGCGTGCCAGCGTCGTCGACCGGCCCGACGCCGACATCATTCAGACCGTCATGCTGCGCTCGATGAATCAGGCAGTGTATTCGCCGCAGAACGAAGGCCACTTCGGTCTGGCGTATCAGGCCTATGCACACTTCACTTCGCCGATTCGCCGCTACCCCGACCTGCTGGTGCATCGCGCCATCCGTTCGGTGGTGCGTGGCCCGCGCAAGACCGATACCGTGCTGCGTGCCGAAGGCGCGCCGGTGCAGCCGCCGAGCCAGTGGTGCCCCTACACCTTCGAGCAGATGCTGGAAATGGGCGAGCACTGCTCGATGAGCGAGCGCCGCGCTGACGACGCCACCCGCGACGTCGAAGGCTGGCTCAAGTGCGAGTTCATGTCTGACAAGCTGGGCGAGACGTTTGACGGCACCGTGGCATCGGTGACGCAGTTCGGGCTGTTTGTGCGGCTGGACGCGTTTTACATCGAAGGGCTGCTGCATATCAGCTCGCTGCCCTCGGATTACTACCACTACGAAGCCGAGAAGCACCGCCTCAAAGGCGAGCGTACCGGCACCACGTACCGGCTGGGCGACAGCGTCAGCGTGCAGGTGGCAAGGGTCGATATGGACGACCGCAAGATCGACTTCAACCTGGCCGATGAAAGGCCACCGAGCCCGAGCCCGAAGCCGAGCTCGAATTCGCGTCGCTCATCGCGCAAGCGCCGTGGGCCGCGGCGTCCATCGGCATCGGCGGAGTCATCCTCGCCCACGGAGTCGGGGTCGTCGCAGTGAGCGTGAAATCGTCCTCAGCGCGGCGCGGGCCGCGCCCGCCGGAAGGGCTGGATCACGTCTTTGGCGTACATGCGCTGGAAAGCCTGCTTGAGCGCGGCGAAGCGCCCAAGGTGCTATGGACGCAGCAGGGCGCGGGCAAGCGCCTGCAGGCGGTAGTCAGCCGGGCCAAGGCGTTGGGTGCCAGCGTGCAAGAGCAGCCGCGTGAAGCGCTGGATCAGCTTACCCAGGGGGCGTCGCATCAGGGCGTCGTCGCCTTTTGCCAGCCGCTTACGCCGGAAAGTGAAGCCTCGCTGATGCTCAAGCTGCGCGCCTGGCAGGCGGACACGCCGCCGCTTTTTCTGGTGCTTGATGGCGTCACCGACGTACACAACTTCGGCGCCTGCCTGCGCAGCGCCGATGCCGCCGGCGCTCACGGCGTTATTGTGGCCAAGGATAAAGCCGCACCGCTGAACGCCACCGTGCGCAAGGTGGCCTGCGGTGCCGCTGAAAGCGTGCCGGTGTATCAGGTGACGAATCTGGCGCGTACGCTTGCCGCCCTGAAAGACGCCGGCGTGTGGATTACCGGGACCGCCGGCGAGGCCCGCGCAAGCGTGTACGATATCGACTTCACCGGCCCCGTGGCGCTGATCATGGGGGCGGAAGCGAAAGGCATGCGCCGGCTGACCCGTGAAGCCTGCGATTACCTGGCCAAGCTGCCGATGGCCGGGCAGGTATCCAGCCTGAACGTGTCGGTGGCCACCGGCATTTGCCTGTTCGAGGCATTGCGTCAGCGTCGGCTTGCAAGTCACGCGCCACTTCTCTAAGATGCCAGCGCCCGTTTGTGTCGCAAGCGGGCGCCCTTGTTCTGCTGGATGCCCGGTCCGGGTCGCGCTCGCGTGACCCGGACCGGGCATCCGGTTTAACTCCTTGCTTCCCTGTGGCGTGCGCGCTCAACGGAAGCTGTCAAACCGCAAGGAGATTCCATGCGTCATTACGAAATCGTGTTTATGGTCCACCCGGATCAGAGCGAGCAGGTGCCGGCTATGGTCGAGCGCTATACCAGCATCGTCACCGAAAACGGCGGTACTGTGCATCGCCTGGAAGATTGGGGTCGTCGCCACATGGCTTACCCGATCAACAAGATCCACAAAGCCCACTACGTGCTGATGAACGTTGAGTGCGAAGGCGAGACGCTTGAAGAAATCGAAAGCATCTTCCGCTTCAACGACGCCATCATCCGCAGCCTGGTACTGCGCTGCAAAGAAGCCGTTACCGAAGCGTCGCCGATGATGAAGCCGGTTGAAGACAAGCGCCCGCGTCGCGAAGACAAGCCGCGTGACGATAAGCCGCGTGACGATAAGCCCAGCGCTGAGTCTGCCTAAAACGTCCTGACCGATACCGGCCAACGTTTTATTCACCGTACGTATTAAGGAGCTACTCCATGGCACGTTTTTTCCGTCGCCGCAAGTTTTGCCGCTTTACCGCTGAAGGCGTCAAGCAGATCGACTACAAAGATCTGGACACGCTGAAAGCCTACGTCACCGAGACCGGCAAAATTGTACCCAGCCGCATTACCGGCACCAAAGCACGTTACCAGCGCCAGCTGGCAAGCGCGGTCAAGCGCTCGCGCTACCTGGCCCTGCTGCCCTACACCGATAGCCACCAGTAAGCCGCTAACGTCATGCTGGCTTTCGCCCGTTGGCTGATGCAGCGCCCGAGCTACGCCGTTGGCGCAGCTGCGCTGGCGTCGCTTGTGCCCTGGCTTTTCTGGCTGGGCGCGGCGATTGCCGCACTGGTCACGTTGCGCAAAGGGTTTGTCTCCGCGCTGCCGGTGATTATGGCTGCGGCCATCCCGGCTGGCTGGTGGTGGACTCAAGGCGATGTGGTGCCTCTGACAAGCGTGCTGCTGGTAACGCTGATGGGTGTTGTCCTGCGCGAGCGCATGCGCTGGGGCGAGACGCTGATTGTAGGCACGCTGGTGTGTGCCGGCATGATTCAGCTGGGCATTTTCAGCCCGCCAGGCGGCACCGAGGCCATGCTGGAGCAGCTACGCCAAAGTTCAGCCGAGTTTGATGGCATGCTCACCGAGCTTGGCACGCAAGGCTACGACACGGCGTTTCTGGCCGAACTGGTCGTTGGCGGTGTGACCGGTCTTGTGGTGCTGTTGGCAACCGTTGTCTGTCTGGCGATTGCGCGCAGCTGGCAGGCCGGGATTTATAATCCCGGCGGGTTTCGCCAGGAATTCCACGCGTTGCGTCTGGCGCCACGCGAGCTTGCCATACTGATAGGCCTTGGGGTTATCAGCATGCTGTTTGGCGTCGCGGGCTTTGTACTGCTTGGCTGGGTGCCGCTGTTGATTGCCGGTGTGGCGCTGGTACACGGTATTATTGGTTTAAAGGGGATGAACGGGCTGTGGCTCGCGGCATTTTATGCGCTGCTGATTACCACCTGGCCCATGATTCTCATTGTGCTGCTGTTAGGGCTGGTTGACTCATTCGCGAACATTCGCGGACGTCTGGCCCGCAGCACCTGACAAGAGGTTTACGAGATGGAAGTCATTCTGCTCGACAAAATTGGTAAGCTGGGCGGCCTGGGTGACAAAGTCACCGTTAAGCCCGGTTACGGTCGTAACTATTTGGTACCGTACGGCCATGCCGTTCCGGCAACCAAAGACAACATCGCTGCTTTTGAAGCGCAGCGTGCCGAGCTTGAAGCTCAGGCCGCCGAGCGCAAGGCAGAAGCCGAAGCGCGCGCTGAACAGCTCAACGACATTGAGCTGTCGCTGGTCTCCAAGGCCGGTGAAGAAGGCAAGCTGTTCGGTTCGATTGGTCCGCGTGACCTGGCCGATGCGATTTCTTCTGCCGGCTTCGACGTCGCCAAGAGCGAAGTCCGCATGCCGCAGGGCCCGCTTCGCCAGACCGGCGAATACGACATTGACCTGCGTCTGCACGCTGAAGTCCATGCCGTTGTACGCATCGTCGTTGTGGGTGAATAAACCATAACCGGGTAGGCGGCACGCCGTGCCGCTGCTCAAGACGATGTAAAAGGGCGCGGGGGAAATTTCCTCCGCGCCCTTTCTCGTCTCGGTTCGGCGTTCGTGCTGGCGCGTGGTGTTGCGCCTGATAAACTGGCCTGGCGTATTACCCCAGCGCCATGACCATGCGCCTTTCCCGATCGTATTCGCTTAATTGCCAAGGAGCCTTCCATGCAGGACGCCATGCAGTCCGCGCCGTCGGTGGATCAGGAAACGGCAGCGTTGAAGCTGCCGCCTCATTCCCTCGAGGCCGAGCAGTCGGTGCTGGGTGGGCTGATGCTCGACAATCAGGCCTGGGAGCACATCGCTGACCGGCTCGCCGCGGATGATTTTTACCGCTATGAGCATCGCCTGGTCTTCAACGTGATGCTGCATCTGGCCGAGGCCGGCCAACCGCTTGACGTGGTGACGCTTTCCGAGGGGCTTGAGGCCCGCGATCAGCTGGAGTCCGTGGGCGGATTGGGCGTTCTGGCAGAGCTTGCGCGTAACACGCCTTCGGCCAGTAATATTCGCGCCTATGCCGACATCGTGCGTGAGCGCGCCACGCTGCGAAAGCTGATCCGGGCAGCCAATCAGATTGCCGACGGCGCCTTTGCCTCCCAGGGCCGGCCGGCGGATGAGCTGCTGAACGAAGCCGAGCGGCTGGTGTTCCAGATTGCCGAAGAGCGCCCCAAAACGGGCGGCCCGATCGGCATGAGCGACCTGCTGACCAAGGCCGTGGACCGCATTGACGAGCTGTTCAACCTCAAGGGCGAAATGACCGGGCTGTCGTCGGGCTTTCGTGATCTCGACGAGATGACCACGGGGTTGCAGCCATCGGACCTGGTGATCATTGCCGGCCGCCCCTCGATGGGCAAGACCACCTTCGCGATGAATCTGGTTGAGCATGCGGTGATTTCCAACGACAAGCCGGTCATGGTGTTTTCCATGGAGATGCCGGCGCCGTCGCTGATGCTGCGGATGCTGTCATCGCTTGGGCGCATTGATCAGACCCGCGTGCGTACCGGTCAGCTTGAGGATGAAGACTGGCCGCGGCTGACTTCGGCGGTCAACCTGCTCAAGGACAAGCAGCTGTTTATTGACGACACCGCCGCGCTGTCGCCCAACGAGATGCGCTCGCGTATTCGTCGCGTGGTGCGCGAACACGGCAATATGGCGATGATCATGATCGACTATCTGCAGCTGATGCAGATACCCGGCTTTTCCGAAAACCGCACCGGCGAGATTTCGGAAATTTCCCGCTCGCTCAAGGGGCTGGCCAAAGAGTTTGACTGCCCGGTGGTCGCGCTTTCCCAGCTCAACCGTTCACTTGAGCAGCGCCCCAACAAGCGCCCGGTAATGTCGGATCTGCGTGAATCGGGCGCGATCGAGCAGGACGCCGACGTCATCGCCTTCGTTTATCGCGATGAAGTGTATAACCAGGATAATCCTGATAATCAGGGTCTTGCCGAGCTGATTATCGGCAAGCAACGTAACGGGCCGATCGGCACCGTGCATATGGCGTTTATCGGCAAGTACACGCGCTTTGAGGATTTGGCGCCGGACAGCTATGGCGAGACCTTTGGCGGCTGATCCGGTGCCGGCTTGAGACTCGCCGGCGAGCACGTATAATGCCCGGCCCTTCCGGGGAGCCGGATGAGCACACGGCATGCACCCAGGCGCCCCTATTTCAACAGCGCGTACTTATTTTAGCAGCGACTAAACAGCAAAGAGGATCGAGGATGGCAGGTGGTTTTCGACGCGGTAATCGGCCGCGCATACCCAAACTGGAAGCCCGTGGAACCCTGGAAGCCCTGGAACGCGAAGGGCCATTCAAGGAATGGTTGGGCATGCCCGACCTGTTCCGCTATGCGTTGACGGTAGACGGCGAAGAATACAGCTATCAAACCGAAGATGGCGAACTTCCGGTGGTGATTGGCGATCGGGTCGTGTTCCGCTACAAGGAAACCAAAGCCGGCAGGTGGGTAGACCGTAACTCGCTGGGTAAAGCCATTGATCCGTCGGAATATCAATAACGCCGCATTTAGTTAACGTTCAGAACCCCGGCGTTCAGAATCCCCAACGTGCCGAAACTCTCCAGCGATTTTGTCGTCACAATGTCGACATGTCCGTGTAATACAGATGTCATTGGCCGCGGCACATCATGTGCCGCACAGGCGGTGAGGATGCAACGTCGCTCACCGCCGTTAACATCACAACGCCAATAATAGTGTTATCCACAGGAGGGGCTCATGGAGCTAAAAGAACTCAAGCAGTTTGCCGGCCGTCACGACAATTTTGATATTCGCGTGATTACCCACGCCGGCAGCCATCTCTATCAGGTGGAGCTTGAAGACGTGGAAGGGTGTCGTCATCTGTTAATGCAGCGTAATAAGCCCATGCTGTTTCGCGCCCTCGACGAAGTGTACACCGAGCTCAAGCGCGCCGGCATTCATCGTGCCTATCTGATCCAGCACGTGGCCCACGATGAGCTTATCGGCCATGAGGCTTACCACCACGAGCCGGTGACGCCGCGCATGCCGCTGTCATTCTAATCCCTGTCGTCCTGCTTTTCGGTCGATCTTTTCCAGACCTGCCGTGGCGCGTGTCTGAGCTGTCTTTTTCCTGCCTTAAATTGACTCGCTGTTATACATGGCGGGTATTTTTGTAGTGTGTTTGCATAACATGGTGCTGTAGTTTTGCTCAAAAATGCTATCATCGGGCATCGCTAAATTGCCGGATTCAGGAGACTAGCCATGAGCGAGAACGCCGCCAAGGACCAGCCGGGCGAAGGCCGTCTGAGCCATACCCAAAGTGACCATCCCCCCATCGCACGTGCCAAGGTCGGCGTGGTGCTGGCTAATCTGGGCACGCCGGATAATACCGACTACTGGTCGTTGCGCCGCTACCTGGGCGAGTTTTTATCGGATCAGCGCGTCGTCGACTATGCGCGCTGGAAGTGGCAGCCAATTCTGCAGCTGGTGATCCTGACGCGCCGTCCCTTTGTCTCGGGAAAAGCCTACAAAAGCATCTGGAACACCGAGAAAGATGAAAGCCCGCTGCTCACCATTACCCGGGCGCAAACGGAAAAAGTCACCGAGCGCATGAAAGCATTGTACGGCGATGATGTGGAAGTGGACTTCTGTATGCGCTACGGCAATCCGTCGACCGACAGCGTACTCAAGCGGTTGGCGGAAAAGGGCTGCGAGCGCATCGTGTTCTTCCCGCTGTATCCGCAGTACGGCTCACCGACCACGGCCACGGCCAACGATCAGGCGTTTCGCACCCTGATGAAGATGAAGTGGCAGCCGTCCATCCGCACGGTGCCGGCGTATTTTGCGCATTCCGGCTTTCTGCAGGCGCTGGCAAGCTCGGTTACGGAGGTTTACCAGACCCTTGACGGGCGTCCCAGCAAGCTGGTGGCCAGCTACCACGGCGTGCCCGAGCGGTTTTTGCTCGATGGCGATCCTTACCACTGCCATTGCCAGAAAACCACGCGGCTGCTGCGTGAGCAGCTGGGCTGGGAAAAGGGTGAGATCGACACCGTGTTTCAGTCGAAGTTTGGCCCGGAAAAGTGGGTGGGGCCGGCAACGGTGGACCACGTTGCGGAACTGGCGCGGCAGGGACATAAGCACATTGCGGTCATCTCACCGGCGTTTTCCTCCGACTGCGTGGAGACCCTTGAAGAAATTCAGGAAGAAATTCACGACAGCTTCATGGCCGCCGGCGGCGAGACCTTCACCTACATTCCCTGTCTGAATGATCGTGACGACCATATCGACGCGCTGGTGGATATCGCCAACAACGAGCTGGGCGGCTGGCTGACGTAGCGACGGTGCTTGACGTGACTGGCAGCATCGGTTTTTCTAAGCGATCATCGCGGACATCGCTACGGAATGCTGAGGATTTACATGTTGTCTTTCACGAAGAAAATACGGGCCGTTCAGCCGGATTTTGACCGGCCTGTATTAAACGCGTCAGGCCTGGCTCGCGCCTCGCTGCTGGGGCTTTTGCTGGCAGCCGGTGCAGCACAGGCAGCACAGGCAGAAAAGGGACTGATGGCCGAAGTGGACAGCCAGGCCGCACCGCAGCCGGAAGCGGGCGAGCACCATGCCAACTTTGAAGCCTGGCTGACCGATTTTCGTCGCTATGCCGCCAATCAGGGCGTCAGCGAACGTACGCTGACGCGCGCGCTGGACGGCGTTCGCTTTCGCGCTAAAGTGATCGAGCACGACCGTTATCAGCCGGAGTTCGTCCGGCCGATCTGGCAGTATCTGGATACCGCCGTCTCCAGCACCCGGGTGAATACCGGGCGCGAAAAACTCGCAGCCCACCGCGATACCGCCCGTGAAATGGAGCGTCGCTACGGCGTTTCGGCCGAGGTGATCGTGGCCATCTGGGGGATCGAGAGCAACTACGGCAGCCACTTTGGTGACTTTTCCACGCTGGATTCCTTTGCCACGCTGGCCTTTGAAGGGCGCCGCCGCGACTTTGCCCGCGACGAGCTGCTGGCCGCGCTCAAGATCATCGACGCCGGGGATATTGCCGCCGACGATATGGTGGGTTCCTGGGCCGGGGCGATGGGGCATACGCAGTTTATTCCCACCAGCTTTGTGGCCTACGCCGTTGATGGCGATGACGATGGTCGCCGCGACATCTGGGACAGCATTCCTGATGTGATGGCATCTACCGCCAACTATCTGAAGCGCGCCAACTGGCAAGCCGGCCAGCCCTGGGGCACCGAAGTCCAACTGCCGGGCAGCTTCGACTATGCCCAGACGGGGCGGTTGAGTACGGCGGAATGGCGCAGTCAGGACGTGCGTGCGATCGACGGCGCGCTGCCAGAGTTCGACAGTGCGGCAGTAATTGTGCCTGCCGGCGCGCACGGCCCCGCCTTTCTTGTGGGCCCCAATTTCCGTTCCATTCTGCGCTACAACAATGCCACCAGCTACGCGCTGGCCGTGGCCAAATTAAGCGATGCCATTGCCGGGCGCGCGGGTATCAGCCAGAGCTGGCCGCGAGAAGAAGCGCCGCTGACCCGCGACGACGTCAACGCGCTGCAGCGGCTGCTCAATCTTGCCGGTTATGACGTGGGCGGCGCCGACGGCATTATGGGGCCGAATACCCGCCGCGGGCTGCGTGCGTTTCAGCGTAGCCAGGGGCTGACGCCGGACGGCTTTGCCACCCAGGGGCTGCTCAAGCGGCTGGAAAACATTTAATGGAGACGCTATATGCGACCATCACTGATGCCTTCATCAATAGCGCGCATTGCCGTAGGCCTCGCAGTGGGCTGCCTGCTGAGTGCCGGCGCGGCCAGCGCAGACGATTCGCCCAAGGTGTTTGGCTGGGTAGAAAAAGCCGAGCTCAAGCCCTGGGACATCATGGTCAAGGCCAAGCTCGATAGCGGCGCGCTGACATCTTCCCTTGATGCGCGCGACATCGAGCGCTTTGAAAAAGACGGCGATGACTGGGTACGCTTTCGTTTCGAGATGGAAGATGAAGACACGGGAGAGGAAGCTAGCGAAGACGTTGAGCGGCCGCTGTATCGCATCCTGACTGTGCGTGGTGCCGGCGGCCGCGACGAGCGTCCGGTCGTGCTGCTCAACCTGTGCGTGGGCGATACCGTGTATGAAGAACAGTTCAGCCTGCGCAACCGCGGTAAAATGAATTATCCGGTACTCCTGGGGCGGCGCACCATCAGCCATCTGGGGCATCTTGACGTGCGCGAGACCTTTGAAAACGATGCCAATTGCGGTGAGGATGCCGAGTTTGTCGAGCACGAACCGGAAGACGATTAGGCGCCTGTTGGCAGCTTTTAGAACAGCCGTGCTAACAGGGCAGTAACGGCGGTTTCCACCCGTAGAATACGTGGCCCCATGTGCATGCCTTCACAGCCGGCGGCGAGCAGCTGGTCTATTTCCCAGTCGATAAAGCCGCCCTCGGGCCCCACGGCCAGAAGCGTCGGCTCTGTCAGCGCTCGCGGGCAGGTCTGGGCCATGCCCGGATGGGCGACCAGTCCGCGCCGGTTAGCCAAAAGCTCGGGCAGCACGTCTTCGACAAAAGGGCGAAAGCCGCGCCGCAGCGTTACGTCGGGCAGTTGCGTATCGCGCGCCTGTTCAAGCCCCAGCACCAGATGCTGATGGATTTTTTCCGGCATCAGCTCGGGCGACTGCCAGTAGCTTTTTTCCACGCGTCGGGTATGCAGCAGGGTGATGTCTTTCACCCCCAACGCGGTGACGTGCTCCAGCGTACGCGCGAGCATTCGCGGGCGTGGCAGCGCCAGCACCAGGTGCACGGGCAGCGCCGGCGGTGGCGTCTCGGCAAGCGGTTCAAAGTGGAAAGTCGCCTGTTCATCGCTGAGCGCGGTGAGTTCGGCCTTGCCCATCTGCCCGCCGGCAAGGCCAACGGTGAGGCGCGCGCCGGGCGTGACGCGGTGCACGTCGCGCAGGTGGCGTAGGCGGCGCGGGTCGCGCACTACCGCGCAGCCTTCGGCGATGATGTCCTGCGGGCTGAGTAAAATCAGGTTCATGGTGGCTAAAACCGTGGCATGGTTGATCGGTCGCTGCGTATGCAGGTGTGGCGTTTGGCTGTGGCATAATACGCGCATGCAACGTGCGCTGCGAATGTGGCACCGGCCCAATGAAACTCTAGCCAGAAAGGAACAGCATGAAGGTTTTACTGATAGGCGGCGGTGGCCGCGAGCACGCGTTGGCGTGGAAGCTGGCCCAGTCGGCAGGCGTTGAACGGGTGCTGGTAGCGCCGGGTAACGCCGGCACCGCAGACGAGCCCAAGTTGGAAAACGTCGCCGTGGCGGCGACCGACATCGAGGCGCTGGTGGCACTGGCCACAAAAGAGCAGGTGAGCCTCACCGTGGTAGGCCCCGAGGCGCCGCTGGTAGACGGCGTGGTTGATCGCTTTCAAGCCGCCGGACTGGCAATTTTCGGCCCCACGCGTGCGGCCGCCCAGCTGGAAGGCTCCAAATCGTTCACCAAGGATTTCCTTGCCCGTCACGCGATTCCTTCCGCTGACTATCAGACCTTTACCGCCGTGGCGCCGGCGCTTGAGTACCTGGTTCAGGTCGGCGCGCCGATCGTCATCAAGGCTGACGGCCTGGCCGCGGGCAAGGGCGTCATCGTCGCCGAAACCGAAATTGAGGCCGAGGCGGCCATCCGCGACATGCTGGAAGCCAACGCCTTTGGCGGTGCCGGCGCCCGGGTCGTGATCGAGGAATTTCTCACTGGCGAAGAAGCCAGCTTTATCGTCATGGTCGACGGCGAGAACATCGTGCCCATGGCCACCAGCCAGGACCACAAGCGCGCCTTTGACGGCGACACTGGCCCCAATACCGGTGGCATGGGCGCCTATTCACCGGCGCCGGTGATCACCCCCAAGGTGGACGCGCGCATCATGGAGCAGGTGATCGTGCCCACGGTGCGCGGCATGGCCGCCGAGGGCAACGCTTACTCGGGCTTTCTCTACGCCGGGCTGATGATCGATACCGAAGGCAATCCCAAGGTCATCGAGTACAACTGCCGCTTTGGCGATCCGGAAACCCAGCCGATCATGCTGCGGTTGACCTCGGATTTCGCCGAGCTCTGCCTGGCCGGCGCCAACGGCACGCTTGCCGGACACGAATGCCACTGGGACAGCCGCGCCGCGGTGGGCGTGGTCATGGCCGCCAGCGGTTACCCTGACAGCTATCGCAAGGGCGATGTCATTACCGGCATTGACGCGGCGGAACGCGCCGGCTGCAAGGTGTTTCAGGCCGGCACCGCGCACTCGCCGAGCGGCGAACTCACGACGGCGGGCGGGCGCGTGCTGTGCGTCACGGCGATTGGCTCCAGCGTGCTCGAGGCGCGCGAGCTCGCCTATCAGGGGGTAGAAAACGTGCGCTGGGAAGGCGTGGAATACCGCCGTGATATCGCCCACCGCGCCATTGCGCGTGAGCGGGATCAGGCGGCTCAGGCCAAGGCGCGAGGCACCTGATGTCACGCGAATACCCGGTTATCGCCGTCACCGGCTCGTCCGGTGCCGGCACCACCACGGTGCGGCGCAGCTTTGAGCGCATGTTTCAGCGTGAAGACGTTCACGCGGCGATGGTCGACGGCGATGCGTTCCACCGCTATACCCGCAATGATCTGCACCGTATGTACTGTTCGGCGCCTGAACGCTACGAAAAACTCTCCCACTTCTCGGTAGAAGCCAACCTGCTCGACCGGCTGGAATCGTTGTTTGTGGAATACGGCGAGCACGGCAGCGGTGACTACCGCCATTATATTCATGCCGAAGACAAACAGAAAATCGAAGCCGGCTATCAGGTCGGCACCTTCACCGAATGGCAGCCGCTGCCCAGCGGGACCGATCTGCTGTTTTACGAAGGGCTGCACGGCGGGCTGGTCACCGAAGACTACGACATTGCCCGCCACGTCGATTTGCTCATTGGCGTGGCGCCGGCCATGAACCTTGAGTGGATTCAAAAGATCGACCGCGATACCAAAATGCGCGGCTACTCCCAGGAGGCGGTGATCGACACCATTCTGGGGCGCATGGGCGACTACGTGCGCTGCATTCAGCCGCAGTTTTCGCGCACGCATATCAATTTCCAGCGCGTGCCTACGGTGGATACCTCGAACCCCTTTGAGGTGCAGGATATTCCCACCGACGGCGAATCCTTCGTGGTGATCCGCTTTCGCGAGCACTCGCGGGTCGATTTCCCGTGGCTGTTGGCGATGATTCACGATTCGTTCATGACCCGGCCGCATACGCTGGTGGTGCCCGGCGCGCGGCTGGCGCTGGCCATGGAGCTGATCCTGGGGCCGCTGCTGCGCCAGCTGCTGGCCGAACGGCGCTTTCGTTAAGTGCCGTGGTACCCGTTGAGCCAGCTAATGGCATACGCCGTGGAAAGACGCTACGGTATCAGGCGTTAAGCGCGGTGCGCCGCGCGGCCGATTATCGCAAGGAGGGTGTTATGGACTGTTTGTTCTGCAAAATGATTGAGCGTGAGATCCCGACTGACATCGTTTACGAAGACGAGCACGTGCTGGCGTTCAACGACATCAACCCCCAGGCGCCGACCCACGTGCTGATTATTCCCAAAAAGCACATTGCCACGCTCAACGATATTGAGCCGGCCGATCTGGCGACGGTAGGGCGCCTGCAGCATACTGCCGCCCACCTGGCCAAAGAGAACGGCTTTGCCGAAGACGGCTACCGCGTAGTGATGAACTGCAACGAGCTGGGCGGGCAGACGGTCTATCATATCCACATGCACCTGCTGGGCGGCCGCGCATTCACCTGGCCGGCGGGGTAAAACGTGACGTTGGTCGGGTGTCCGTAGGAGGCCGGTTTACCGGGCGATGCAGGCTTTTGGCCTGCCTGTTGTAGTGGCTACACGGTCGCGCAGCAGAGCTGCCCTCCTACAAGGGCAGGTGGCATCTGTCGGGTTTTGTAGGAGGCCGGTTCACCGGGCGATGCAGGCTTTTGGCCTGCCTGTTGTAGTGGCTACACGGTCGCGCAGCAGAGCTGCCCTCCTACAAGAGCGGGTGGCAGCGGTCAGGTTTTGTAGGAGGCCGGTTTACCGGGCGATGCAGGCTTTTGGCCTGCCTGAATGAAGTGGCTACACGGTCGCGCAGCAGAGCTGCCCTCCTACAAGGGCAGGTGGCAGCTGTCGGGTTTTGTAGGAGGCCGGTTTACCGGGCGATGCAGGCCTTTGGCCTGCCTGAATGAAGTGGCTACACGGTCGCGCAGCAGAGCTGCTCTCCTACAAGGGCAGGTGGCAGCTGTCGGGTTTTGTAGGAGGCCGATTTACCGGGCGATGCAGGCCTTTGGCCTGCCTGAATGAAGTGGCTACACGGTCGCGCAGCAGAGCTGCCCTCCTACAAGAGCGGGTGGCAGCGGTCAGGTTTTGTAGGAGGCCGGTTCACCGGGCGATGCAGGCCTTTGGCCTGCCTGAATGGAAGTGGCTACACGGTCGCGCAGCAGAGCTGCCCTCCTACAAGAGCGGGTGGCATCGGTCAGGTTTTGTAGGAGGCCGGTTTACCGGGCGATGCAGGCCTTTGGCCTGCCTGAATGAAGTGGCTACACGGTCGCGCAGCAGAGCTGCTCTCCTACAAGGGCAGGTGGCAGCTGTCGGGTTTTGTAGGAGGCCGATTTACCGGGCGATGCAGGCTTTTGGCCTGCCTGAATGAAGTGGCTACACGGTCGCGCAGCAGAGCTGCCCTCCTACAACGGCGGGTGGCATCGGTCGGGTGTTCGTAGGAGGCCGGTTTACCGGGCGATGCAGGCTTTTGGCCTGCCTGAATGAAGTGGCTACACGGTCGCGCAGCAGAGCTGCCCTCCTACAACGGCGGGGGTAGCGAGTCAGACGATACAGCGGGATCAAACAACAAAGGCGCCCTTGGGCGCCTTTGTTGGTCGTGCATGTCGCTTTTCGGCGTTACGCGTCGATGCGCTTGTACTTCATGCGCTTGGGCGCGTCGTTGCCAACGCGCTTTTTGTGGTCTTCGTCGTAATCGGTGTAGTTGCCCTCAAAGAGCACCACCTGGGATTCGCCTTCAAACGCCAGAATATGCGTGGCGATGCGGTCGAGGAACCAGCGGTCGTGGGAGATCACCATGGCACAGCCGGGGAAGGCCAGCAGCGCTTCTTCCAGCGCACGCAGGGTCTCGATATCCAGATCGTTTGACGGCTCATCGAGCAGCAGCACGTTGGCGCCCTGCTTGAGGGTTTGCGCCAGCTGCAGGCGGCCGCGCTCGCCGCCGGAAAGCTCGTCGAGCCGCTTTTGCTGGTCGTTGCCCTTGAAGTTGAAGCGGCCGACATAGGCCCGCGACGACACGGTGTAGCCGTTGATGTTGAGTGAATCCTGGCCGCCGGAAACGGCTTCCCACACGGTTTGCTTGTCTTCCATGTTGTCGCGCAGCTGCTCGACGTAAGCGATTTCCACGGTGTCGCCGATAATTACATCGCCGGCGTCGGGTGTGTCATCGCCGTTGATCAGCTTGAACATGGTCGACTTGCCCGCGCCGTTGCCGCCGACGATGCCCACAATCGCGCCGGGCGGGATGGCAAAGGACAGGTCTTCGTAGAGCAGCTTGTCGTCAAAGCGCTTGGCCACGTTGTGAAACTCGATGACCTTGTCACCCAGACGCGGGCCGGGCGGAATGTAGATCTCGTTGGTTTCGTTACGCTTTTGAAAGTCGCCGGACTGCATTTCCTCAAAGCGGTTGAGACGTGCCTTGCTCTTGGCCTGACGGCCTTTGGCGTTGGAGCGTACCCACTCAAGCTCTTTCTTGATGGCTTTCTGGCGCGAGGCTTCCTGCTTGGCTTCGCCGGCCAGACGCGCGTCTTTCTGCTCGAGCCAGTGCGAGTAGTTGCCTTCAAACGGGATGCCCTCGCCGCGGTCGAGCTCGAGAATCCAGCCGGCCACGTTGTCGAGGAAGTAGCGGTCGTGGGTAATCGCTACCACGGTGCCGCTGTAGTCGTGCAAGAAGCGCTCAAGCCAGGCCACGGACTCGGCATCCAGGTGGTTGGTCGGCTCGTCGAGCAGGAGCATATCCGGGCTTGAGAGCAGCAGACGGCAGAGTGCGACGCGGCGGCGCTCACCGCCGGACAGGTTGCCGACGATGGCATCCCAGGGCGGCAGGCGCAGCGCTTCGGCGGCTACATCCAGCTTGCGCTCGATGTTGTGTGCGTCGGAGGCTTCGATAATATTTTCCAGCCGCGCCTGCTCGGTGGCCAGCGCGTCGAAGTCGGCGTCCGGCTCGGCGTAGGCCATATACACGGCGTCGAGGTCTTCCTGCGCCTGTTTAATCGCACCCAGGGCTTCTTCTACCGTCTCGCGGACGTTTTTCTCGTTGTCGAGCTCCGGCTCCTGAGGCAGGTAGCCCACATTGAGGTTCGGCATCGGACGAGCTTCACCTTCAAACTCCGTGTCGACACCGGCCATAATGCGCAGCAGCGTGGATTTACCCGAGCCGTTAAGCCCCAGTACGCCGATTTTGGCGCCGGGGAAAAACGACAGCGAAATATCCTTGAGAATTTGCTTTTTGGGCGGCACGATTTTGCCGACCCGGTTCATGGTAAAAACGTATTGCGCCATGGATATCCGTTAGGTTGGTAAACGAAAGCGGTGATAAAACCACGATGATGATAGCGCCCGATGATAGTGCCGAGCGAAGGGAAAGGCCAGCGCTGTTGACGCTGACTCAGGGGGTGGTCCGGGCGCCAGCGTCGGCCTGTTGCAACGCTTCAAGCGCGCGCTGAGCCTCGACGCGTTCGCTCACGTCTTTTTGTACGCCGATGTAATACATCAGGTTATCGGCTTCATCGAACACCGGCGTAATGGAAAGCTCGTTGTAGAACATGCTGCCGTCCTTGCGGTAGTTACGCAGCACCTCGCGGGAGGGCACGCCCTGTTTCAGCGCGCGACGAATGGCGCTGATCGCGTCCTGGTCGCGGTCATCGCCCTGCAGAAAGCGGCAGTCGCGGTAGAGAATCTCATCCGCGCTGTAGCCGGTCAGGCGCTCAAAGCCCTTGTTGACGTAGATAATAATATTCTCGTCGCCTTCCTGCTCGGCCACCACGATGCCGTCTTCTGACGCGTCGATAATGCGTTCGAGCAGTGCCGGGCTGATCAAGGGAGATCGTTGCATATTTTTTTCCTGTTCCCGCTTTATAGGGTGTGAGTCCGACAGCGCCTACTCGACTTCGGGCAGCCTCCGGGCGCTGAAAAAGGCCCCCAGCGCGGCGATGCCAAGTACCGCCAGCAGCGCAGCGCTGCCCAGCCACTGGGCGAATAGGCCAAGCAGCGTACCAAACACCAACATTAAACCACCCGTTAGCGTATTGGAAAGCGCGACGTAAAGGGCGCGGTTATCCTGGCTGGCCATATCGATCACGTAAGTTTTACGCCCGATGCGCACGCCGTGATGGACAATCACCAACAGCCCGTAAACCAGCGCGTAGGGCACCACGTGCGACGACCACTCGCCGGGTAGCCACACAAGGCTGGCGCCCAGCAGGCAGCAGGCCAGCGTCCCCAGTGCGGCGGTGCACATCACCTGACGGCTGGAGGCATCGGCGCGCTTGCCCCAGATCGGGCTTGCTACCATGCCGGCGACCCCCGAGATCACCACCAAAAGCCCGAGGCCGCCAAGCTCGGTGCCACTTTGCTGCTGGCCAAGTAGCGCGAGATAAGGTAACGCCAGTGCGCTTGAGAGCAGCAGCGCGCGCGACAGGTTGAAGTGCAGAAAGGCGCGATCTTCTTTCAGCAACGTGAGGCCGAGCTTGATGCTGTCCCAGGCGTTTTCGCCGCCGGCGACCGCTCCCGGCTGTTCGATAATACGCGCCGCGCACAGCGCATTCAGCGCCCAGCCCAACGCTGCCACGCCCAGCAGCACGGCAAGGGCAAGCTCGCCGGGGCGGTCGCCAAACAGCATCAGTACGCCACCGGCAGCAAGGGTGACGCCGCCGGCCACGCTGCCGCTGTAGCCCATCAGCGTGCCGCGGCGTTTTTTGGCGATGGTCTTGCCCATTACGTCTTTGGTGGCGATGGAGGAAAGCCCGCGCGCAAGCGAGAGCACCACGAGTGCGGCGAGTACCAGCGCGCCGCCTACGCTGCCGCGACCGGCAAGGGCCAGACCGGCCAAGGCAAGCGCCGCAACGGCCTGCAGCACGCCGCCGGCGACCCACACCCACTTGCGCTGGGGTTTCAGGCGAATAAAACCGGCGATAAATAGCTGCGGCAGCAGCGCGCCGGCCTCGCGGATGGGCACCAGAAGCCCGACCATCCACACCGGCGCGCCGATAATCCCCATCAGCCACGGCAGTACCAGCCGCGCACTCGACAACTCGTCGGCCAGCTTGTTGCCCAGCGCCGCCCACAGGTGGCGCATGAAGTTTTGCGGCTGATCGCTGCACGCGCCGTCGGGAATGTCATCGCACATGCGGCTGTCTTCGTCGCCGGTGAGCCATTCGTAAAGGCGTGATTGTGAAACATCCTGATCGGCCATGAGGGCTCCTTGGCTGTTATGCTGCTTTTATACACTACCGTGGCGCCCCGCTTTATATAGGCCGCGGTCTATTGTTGCATTTTACTCCGCCGAGGACAGACACCGATGAATCAAGACCGCCAGGCGATGCTTTACGGGCTGGGCGCGGTGGCGCTGTGGTCAACCGTGGCCACGGCGTTCAAGATCGCACTGGGCCATATGAGCCCGCTGGAACTTATCTGGATCGCCGCGCTGGTCTCGTGGGCGCTAATGGGCGCGCTGGTGATCAAGCGCGGCCAGCTGGGGCGCGCGCTGAAAAGCGGCTGGCGCACGGCGCTGTGGGCGGGGCTGATGAATCCGGTGGCCTACTATCTAGTGCTGTTTGCTGCTTACGACCGCCTGCCGGGCCAGGAAGCCATGGCGCTTAACTACACCTGGGCGCTGGCCATGGCGTTTCTGGCCGTGCCGCTGCTGGGCCAGCGGCTCACGCGTATGGACGTGGTCGCGGGGCTTACGGCCTACGCCGGCGTGTGGGTGATCGCCACGCGTGGGGCGGTGTTTAACGTCGCTTTTGCTGATCCGATGGGCGTGGTCTTTGCGCTGATCTCCACGCTGTTATGGGCGCTTTACTGGCTGCTCAACACCCGCGACCGGCGCGAGCCGCTGGTCGGCCAGTGGCAGAACTTCAGCGTTGGCCTGCCTGTGTTGACGCTGTTGCTGCTAGTCGCCGGGCCGGGGTTTCAATGGCACGGCTGGCAGGCGCTGTCGGCTGGCGTCTACGTGGGCCTGTTTGAAATGGGCGTGGCGTTTATTCTCTGGCAGCTGGCAATGCACAATATTTCGCGCACGGCCAAAGTCTCCAATCTGATTTTCCTCTCGCCGCCGGTGTCGCTGATGCTGCTGTATTTTATTGTTGGCGAGCCGATTCGGCTGTCGACGCTGGCCGGGTTGGTACTTATTCTGGTCGGGCTAGGGCTGCAGCAGCGCCAGAAAGCGTGACGCTTGGGCGCGGATTAACGGTGCGTCACAGCTTCAATCAGCGGCTTGAGTACCGGCCAGACGTTATCCAGCACGGCCGGCTGCGCCTCGGCGACGGGGTGAATGCCGTCGCTTTGCATCAGCGCGTCGTCAAGCGCGATGCCGTCGAGCAAAAACGGCACCAGCGCTACGTGGTAGGCAGCGGCCAGGCGGGGGTAGACGGCGGTAAACGCGGTGCGATAGGCGCGGCCGTAGTTGGGCGGAATATCAATACCCAGCACCAGCACCCGGGCATCCATCGCCTGGCTTTGCTCGATCATATCCGCGAGGTTGGCGTAAAGCTCGCCGGGCGGCAGCCCGCGCAGGCCGTCGTTGCCGCCCAGTTCGAGCACCACGAGATCGGGCGAATGTTCGCTGATAAGCTGGGGGAAGCGCTCGGCGCCACCGCTGCTGGTTTCACCGCTGATGCTGGCATTAACCACGCCGGCTGAATCGCCCAGGCGCTCGCTGAGCAGGTTTACCCAGCCGGCGTCTTGCTCGATGTTATACGCGGCGCTCAGGCTATCGCCCATGACCAGAAGCGTCGGGCGCTCGGCGGCGCTGGCGGGGGCAATCAGCAGTAGGCCCAGTGCCATGCTGCCCAGCCAGGGCAGAGCGCGTTTTTTCCACGCGCGGTTTTTCCATACTCGGTTCTTACCTATTCGGTTCTTAACTACGACAGGGATACTAGCTTTCATGTCCGACTCCTCTGATGCGACCGTTACCCAGGCAGCCCCGCTGATTAGCGCCGAGCACCTGACCAAGCGGGTGGTAAGCGGCGGCGGTGCGCTTGCCATCTTACACGAGCTGTCGCTGTGCGTAGCGGCGGGGGAAAGCGTGGCGATACTGGGCAAAAGCGGCTCGGGGAAGTCCACGCTGCTGGGGCTTCTGGCCGGGCTGGATACGCCCACTGAGGGCGAACTCAGCCTGTTTGGCCAGCCGCTGAGCCAGTTGGACGAAGACGCCCGGGCAGCGCTGCGCGCGGGGCGCGTGGGTTTTGTGTTTCAGAACTTTCAGCTGTTACCCACGCTCAGCGCGCTGGAAAACGTGCTGCTGCCGCTGGAGTTGACGCCTCATCAGAACAGAAGTGCGGCGGCCCGGCAGTGGCTTGAACGCGTCGGTTTGGGCGCGCGCACCTCGCACCTGCCCAAGCAGCTTTCCGGCGGCGAGCAGCAGCGGGTGGCGCTGGCCCGGGCGTTTGTCACCGAGCCCGAACTGATGTTTGCCGACGAACCCACCGGCAACCTTGACCCCGAAACCGGCGCCGAGGTGATCGAGCTGCTGTTCACCCTGAACCGTGAAGCCGGCACCACGCTGGTGCTGGTGACCCACGACTACGCCCTGGCCCGGCGCTGCAGCCGTTGCCTGCGCCTGGCCGACGGGCACCTTGAGGCGTTTGACCCCGACGCCGAACAGGAGGCGCGCTAATGAATCCTACTGTGCGTTTGGCGCTGACCAGTCTCAAGCGCGATGCCCGCGTCGCCGACGTGCGCGCGCTGTTTATTGCGCTGGTGCTGGCGGTGGCTGCCGCGACCATGATCGCCTTTTTTCTTGACCGGCTGGAACGCGGTCTTGAGCGTCAGGCGGGCCAGCTTTTGGGCGGTGATCTGGTGCTGGAACAGTCCGAGCCGTTTGCCCCCGCGCTGATTGAACCGCTGGAAAACGCCGGGCTGAGGCTCAGCCGCCAGACCGAGTTGACGTCGATGATCCGCCGGGGCGAGCGCTTTCAGCTGGCGGGTCTGAAAGCGGTAGATGAGGCCTGGCCGCACTACGGCAACTCAACGGTCGAGCGTAAAAGCGCCACGGAAGACGTTAAAGGCCCGCCAGCGGCGGGCAGCGTCTGGGCCGATCCGCGCCTTAAAACGCTCATAGGACTTGAGCTGGGCGACACGCTGAGCGTGGGGCAGGCCGAGCTGCGCGTCAGCGGCTTTATCCGGCGTGAGCCCAACCCTTCCGGCGGCTTTGGCAGCTTCAGCCCGCGGTTGATGCTGAATGCCACCGACCTGCCCGCGACCGAGCTGGTGCAGCCGGGCTCAAGGATTGCTTTTTCGCTGCTGGCGGCGGGCTCGTCCGAGGCGGTTGACCGCGTCGCACCGCTGGTGGCGTCGCTGCGGGAAAACGGTGTGCAGGTGCGCGACGTGCGCACCGACCGCCCGCGTCTGGGCAGCGCACTGGCGCGGGCCGAGAGCTATCTGGGCCTTGCCGGTCTGGCCGCCGTGCTGCTTGCCGGCGTGGCGGTGGCCATGGCCAGCCGGCGCTACGTGGAGCGCCACCTGGATACCGCCGCGTTGCTGCGCTGCTTTGGGGCCAGCCAGCGTCAGCTAGCGCTGATTTTTGCCGGCCAGCTGGCCGGGCTGGCGCTTGCGGCTTCCTTGCTGGGGGCGCTGCTGGGGCTTATCGGCCAGGCGCTGATGGTGCGTTTGCTGGCCAATTTTCTGCCGCTCACGCTGCCCTCGCCGGGGCCGGCGCCGCTGTTTCTGGGTATTTTTACCGCGCTGGCCGTGCTGGTGGGCTTTGCCGGGCCTGCGCTTTTACGCATCAAGCGCGTCAGCGCGTTAAAGGTGCTGCGCCGCGAGCTCGACCCGCTGCCGCCGTCGGCATGGCTGATGGTGGGCGTGGCGGCGGCGGTGTTTGGCGGGTTGCTGTGGCTGTACTCGGGCAGCTTTTCGCTAGCGCTGGCGTTATTGCTGGGCGGCGGGGCAGCGCTTGGCGTGCTGTGGGCGTGCAGCCAGCTGCTGCTGGGCGGCGTACTGGCGCTGGCCGGGCGGTTGTCGGGGCGTGGAGAGTGGTCGCAGGCGCTGCGCCTGGGCGGGCGTCAGCTGGCGCGGCGGCGTCAGGCCGGGCTGGGTCAGATGCTGGCCTTTGCGGTGACGTTTTTTGCCATGGCGATGATGGTGCTGGTGCGCGGTGACCTGCTGACCACTTGGCAAGCCCAGCTGCCCGACGACACCCCCAACTACTTTGCGATCAACATTCAGCCCGGCGAGCGCGACGCGTTCGAGGCGGCGGTTGACCCGTGGGTCGACACAAAAAGCGCGCTTTACCCCATGGTGCGCGGCCGTATCAGCGCGGTGAACGGCGCGCCGCCGGAAGACACGCTGTCGCCCGAAGCCCTTGCCGAAAACGCCCTGCATCGGGAGCTGAACCTGACCTGGCGGGCCACCGTGCCCGACGGCAACCGCGTGGTCGCCGGCGAATGGTTTGCGGCGAGTGATGGCGCTTCAACAGACGACGCCGCTCAAGATGGCGCGCCCAGCGGCTGGCTCAACGAAGTTCAGGCGGTGCCGCAAAAGGCCGATGCCCCAGCGCCGGTGCCGGTCTCGATGGAAGATGGCCTGGCCGAGCGGCTGGGGCTGAACCTTGGCGATACGCTGACGTTTGACGTGGGCAGCGATGCGCTGACCGCGAGAATCACCAGCCTGCGCAGTCTCGACTGGGACAGCTTCCAGCCCAACTTTTACGTGATTTTTCCGCCCGGCGTGCTCGATGACTTTGCCCACAGCTACATTACCGCCTTTTATCTGCCCGACGACGAGCAGGAGCTGGTGAACCGGCTGGTCGAACGCTTTCCCGGCGTCTCGCTGTTAAACGTCGATGCGCTGCTGGGGCAGGTGCGCGGAATGCTGAGCCAGGTCACTCGTGCCGTGGAGCTGATTCTGCTGTTGGTACTGCTGGCCGGCGTCAGCGTGCTCTACGCCGCGCTGACCGCCAGCCAGCCGGTGCGCGCCCACGAAAGCGGGCTGCTGCGCGTATTTGGTGCCGGCAACCGGCTGATTTCGCGCGTTCAAGGGGCGGAGTACGCGCTACTGGGCGGCGCCAGCGGACTGATGGGCGCAGCCCTTGCCGAGCTTGCTACCGCGCTTTTATACCGCTATTGGCTGGATTTACCGCTGACGCTGCACGGTTGGCTGTGGCTGGTACTGCCGCTGGGCGGCGCGCTGGCCATTGGCGTCATCGGCCACGCGCTGTCCCGCGGCCTGCGCCGCCAAGCCCCCGCGGCAAGCCTCGGCCTGCTGGGGGAGGTGTAGAAGGCGATAAGGAGTCTGGCATTGTGGCAATGCCGATCGCGCAGCGTAGCTGCCCTCCTACAACAGAATGGTGCGCTATCCGGTTTGCGTAGGAGGCCGGCTCTGCCGGGCGATGCAGGCCGCAGGCCTGCCGCACTGAGTCGCGCAGCGTAGCTGCCCTCCTACAACAGAATGGTGCGCTATCCGGTTTGCGTAGGAGGCCGGCTCTGCCGGGCGATGCAGGCCAGAGGCCTGCTGAGTGATGTGCTGTAGTGGCATAGTAAATTTGCCGGCGGCCTGATATGTGCTAGCGGCGCAGGGTCATGATGCGCCAGTCGCGGTCGATGGCAGTCTGGCGCAGGGTGTCGTCAGGGTCGACGGCCACGGGGTTGTCCACCTGTTCAAGAAGCGCGATATCGTTGTGCGAGTCGCTGTAGAACCAGGCGTCGTCCAGGGTGTCGTTCTGGGTTTCCAGCCACTGGTTCAGGCGCGTAATCTTGCCTTCGCGAAAGCTGGGGGTGCCCGATACCTTGCCGGTGTAGTGGCCATTTTTGACTTCCGGCTCCACCGCAATCAGGTTATCAATGCCCAGCCGCTCGGCAATCGGCGCGGTGATAAAGCGGTTGGTGGCGGTGATGATCAACAGCGTATCGCCCTGGGCGCGGTGGCGGGCAATCAGCTCCTCGGCCTTGGGCAGGATGTGCGGCTCGACCTTGCCGGCCATGAACTGCTGGTGCCAGGCGGCAAGCTGCTCCGGCGTGTTGTCGGCCAGCGGTTTCAACGCCACGGCGAGAAACGCGTTGATATCCAGCGTGCCGGCGGCGTAATCGGCCATGAAACGCTCGTTGGCTTCCCGGTACGCATTGGCGTCCACCGCGCCCTGTTCGAGCAGAAACTCTCCCCAGGCGTGATCGCTGTCGATGGATAGCAGCGTATTATCCAGATCGAAAATGGCCAGACTCACGGCACTCCCCTTGAATGTTAATGGCATCTGTCGTCGCGCCATGCGTAGCGCGCGGCTTGAACGGCGTCCGGCGCCGCGGCGCGAGTATGGCAAAAGCCGTCGGGTTTGCCCATCCATCGGCGCTTTTCACCGGGGTTTTCGGCCTCAAGCCCCAACGGTATAACGAATGTATTGATAGTGCTGTCACCGTTGTGGAAAAATGGGTGCAACTGATAATTTATTAAGGTGATGTCCGTGATCGACGCAGACGGCTTTCGCCCCAACGTTGGCATTATTATGGCCAACGCCCGGGGGCAACTGCTTTGGGCGCGTCGGGTCGGGCAAAATGCGTGGCAGTTTCCCCAGGGGGGCATCAAGGCAAACGAAACACCTCAAGAAGCCCTTTTTCGTGAGCTTTACGAAGAGGTCGGCCTGACCGCCGACGATGTCACCATTGTTGCCTGCACTCGGGGGTGGCTGCGCTACCGCCTCCCGCGACGCATGATTCGCACCCATTCACGGCCGGTGTGTATCGGCCAGAAGCAAAAGTGGTATTTACTCCAGATTCGCTGTCAGGACAGCCGGATCTGCATGACGGCAACGCCCCAGCCGGAGTTCGACGGCTGGCGCTGGGTGAGCTACTGGTATCCGCTTGGCCAGGTTGTGCCGTTCAAGCGTGAAGTGTACCGGCGCGCGTTGCGCGAGCTTTCGCCACGTCTTCAGCGCATCGCTCTGGATGGCGCTTATTAGCCGCGGCGGGCTGCACCCATCCCTCAGCGAGGCCTTCAAGTGAACACGAAAACGTCCAAGCTAGCGGTGCTGCGACGCGTTATTCAGGAAGTCAACGGCGCGCGCAACCTGAACGCCGCACTGGCGACGATGGTGCGCCGTATCCGCAAGGCCATGCGCACCGATGTATGCTCGTTTTATCTTTATGATGAAGCGTTTGAATCGCTGGTGCTGATGGAAACCATCGGCCTGCGGACTCAGGCGGTAGGGCGAGTGATACTGCCGCTGGGCGAGGGGTTGGTAGGGCTTGTGGCCAAGCGCAGCGAACCGCTGAATCTGGAAGATGCCCAGGCGCACCCGCAGTTTCGTTATTTTGAATCCACCGGCGAAGAACGCTACTCGAGCTTTCTGGGGATTCCGATTATCCATCAGCGGCGTATGCTCGGCGTGCTGGTGGTGCAGCAGGCGGAAAAACGCTGCTACGACGACGAAGACGAAGCCTTTCTGGTCACCATGGCCGCGCAGCTGGCCGGAGTGCTGGCTCACTCGCTGGCCACCGGCAATCTGACAAGCCCCACGCAGGCCAAGCGCCAGACCATGTTCAAGGGCGTGCCTGCGTCGCCGGGCATTGCCATGGGCGAGGCGGTGGTTATCACCCCGCCAGCGGATCTGGACAGCGTGCCTGACCTGATCCCCAGCGACGAAGCGTTTGAAATCGCCCGGCTCAAGGAAGCCCTTGAGAAAACCCGCGAGGAAATTCGCGCCGCCGGGAAGCGTCTGGTGAATCGCATATCCGCCCAGGAATTGGCTTTGTTTGACGCCTACCAGCAGATGCTGGGCGAGTCGGCGCTGTCCAAGGAAGTGGAGAAACGTATCCGCGAGGGGCAGTGGGCGCCGGGGGCGCTGGCCGACGTGGTGCGCCGTCACGTGCAGTATCTTGAGCGGGTAGACGACGACTACCTGCGCGAACGCGCCGCTGACGTGCGCGATCTGGGGCGGCGAGTGCTGGCGCACCTGCAGCAGGATACGCCGTCAACGCCGGAAACCTACCCCGACAACACCATTCTGGTGGGCGATGAGCTCAGCGTGGCGCTGTTGGGTGAGGTGCCGCGCGATAAGCTCAAGGGGCTGGTGTCGGTGCGCGGTTCCAGTACCTCGCACGTGGCAATTGTGGCGCGTGCCATGGGGATTCCCACGGTGCTGGGCATGGTGGAGTTGCCGCTGCCGCGCCTGTCGGGCGCGCCGGTGGTGCTGGACGGCCACCGTGGCCGGCTGTTTGTGCGGCCGGGGCCGGAGCTTGAAAGCCACTACGCCACGCTGGTGGCCGAAGAGCAGGAGTTGAACGAGCTGCTGGAACACGAGCAGGACCTGCCGAGTACCACCACCGACGACTATACGATGCCGCTGATGGTGAACACCGGCCTGGCCGTGGACGCCGTTGCGCTGTTGAAAAACCGCATCAGCGGCGTGGGGCTTTACCGCACCGAAGTGCCGTTCATGATTACCGAGCGGTTTCCCGGCGAGAAAGAGCAAACGCGCCTGTATCGCGATCAGCTTGAAGGCTTTTCCCCGCTGCCGGTGGTCATGCGCACGCTGGATATCGGCGGCGACAAGGATCTGCCGTATTTCCCCATTGATGAAGCCAATCCGTTTCTGGGCTGGCGCGGCATGCGCGTTACCCTTGATCACCCCGAGGTGCTGATGGTGCAACTGCGCGCCATGCTCAAGGCGTCTCAGGGGCTGGATAATCTTCACGTGCTGTTTCCCATGATTACCAACGTCGCCGAGGTGGACGAAGCCCTGCGGCTGATGGATCGCGCGATTGTGGAGCTGGGCGAGGAGGGCATGGCGGTCAGGCGACCTCGCGTGGGAGTCATGATCGAAGTGCCGGCGACGCTTTACCAGATGGATGCGCTGGCCAAACGGGTCGACTTTTTCTCGGTGGGCAGCAACGATCTGACCCAGTATTTTCTCGCCGTGGATCGCAACAACCCGCGGGTGTCAGACCTTTACGATGCGCTGCACCCGGCGCTTTTGACCGCGCTGGATAAGCTCGCCCGAGATGCTCGGCGGCTGAACCGGCCGATTACCCTGTGCGGCGAGCTGGCCGGTGATCCGGCCGGCGCGCTTTTGCTGATGGCCATGGGCTTTACCGGCCTGTCGATGAACGCACCCAGCCTGCCCAAGGTACGCGCCGCGATTCGTCGGGTCTCCTTTAGCGATGCCCGGACGCTGCTTGTCGAGGTCATGGGCAAAGACACGCCCGACGAAGTGCATCAGCACCTGCGTGAACGCATGACGCAGTGGCAGCTGGCGCATCTGTTGCCCCCACAGGACTGACGCGCTCGCAGGGCGGAGCGCCCACGCTAGCCGATCCGGCTCATTGTGCTGCCGGCAAAGTGCCCGCCTTCGCCAAAGCGCTGCTCGGTCATGGTCACGCGCCGGCTCGCATCCAGCTCCAGCCAGGTGGTGGCGCGAGTACCGTACTGCTCGCCGCGGATAAACGCGGCGGAAAGCGAGCGTTCAAGCGCCAGCCCCACGCCGGTATCCGGCAGCGCGTGTTCCGGCATCTGCCGGTCATCCTGAATCACCGCCAGCGCCTGCCCGGGAAAATCGCCGGACGCGGGCTCGCCGAACTTTTGCCGTTGTCGCAGGGCGTGGCTCAGCGCTTCGACCTTGGGCCAGGGCGTATCAAGATCTGCATTGGAAAGCGCGTGAACGCCGGGGGCTACTTCGGTCAGTGCCGTGCGCTCACGGCCGCGGTGCAGGTGCCACATTCTGTCGGGTGTCGCGACCAGCAGGTTGAAGCCGGCGTAGTGGTTGGCGTGGTCGACGAGTTCATCAAGCCAGCGGGGCAGGTCAGGGCAGGTCAGCGCCTGGCAGACCAGCTCGCCCCGGCTGGGCGCGCCGGCGGGTGTTTCCAGGCGCGGGTCGCGCACGTTGGTCAGCGTGGCAACCACGCCCCGGGCATTGGCCGCCAGCCAGCTGCCGCCGGCCTGCGCGTCGCGCCCGCCAAGCAGCGGTGCATCCGGCCAATGGTGCAGCGGCTGCGTGGGGCGGGCATGAAACTCGTCCCGATTGCCAATCAGGCGCAGCGGCGTGGGCGTGCCGGGCTGCCAGTCAAAGGCCAGCAAACACATGCGTGGTTCCTTGGGGTTGTTCTGCAGGATGTTAGCGCCGCATTGATCCGGCGCGATGACAGCTCGTCGGCGGCCACGTACACTAACGCACGCCGAGCGGCGGCACGATCACTAGCGTAACAGAGGAGGCGTCCGCGCCATGAGTATAGTTGTCACCCTGTTGGGGTATCTGGCGCTTGGCGCTGCGGCCGGCACCATGGCGGGGCTGTTTGGCGTGGGCGGGGGCATTATCATCGTGCCCGCGCTGGTGTTTGCCTTTGAGGCGCAGGGCGTGGCCCCCGAGGTGCTGGTGCACCTTGCGGTGGGTACGTCGCTTGCCACCATCGTGGTTACCGGCGCGTCATCCGCCTTGGGTCACTGGCAGAAAGGCAGCATTCACCTGCCCTGGTTCAAGGCGCTGCTGCCGGGGCTTGCGCTTGGCGCGATACTGGGCGTTTTCGTGGCGGGCAGCCTTTCCGGCACGGTGCTGGGGTCGCTGTTTGGCGGGTTTGTGCTGCTGGTGGCAATCAAAATGCTGCTGGGGCTGTCGCCCAAACCCGGCAGCACGCCACCCGCGACGGCGACGATGAGCGTAGCCGGCGTGGTAATCGGTGCGGTATCGGCCCTCTTCGGCATTGGCGGCGGTACGTTGAGCGTGCCGTGGCTGTCGCGCTGCGGGGCCAGCATGACCCGGGCCGTTGGCACCTCGTCGGCCTGTGGGCTGCCTATCGCACTGGTCGGGGCAGGCACGTTCATTGTCGTTGGGTGGGGCAACCCGCTGCTGCCGGCGGCGGCCACCGGCTTTGTCATGTGGCCGGCGTTTTTGGGCATCGTGCTGGCAAGCGTGCCGTTTGCCCGCGTGGGCGTAAGGCTTGCCCACGTGCTGCCGGGGCATGTATTGCGCTACGCCTTCGCCAGCCTGCTGCTGGTGGTCGGGCTGCGTTTCATCGTGAGTTAAGCCGGCGCGTGTAGCCTGTGGCTTCCTCCCTGCTGTATGTGAGACTTTTATGACTGGGCTTGAGATTTTTATGACCGGCTATTGCGTATGATTGCTTATCCCGAAATTGATCCCGTTGCCATCTCGCTGGGGCCTTTGCAGGTGCACTGGTATGGCCTGATGTACGTGGTGGGCTTTGTCGCCGCCTGGTGGCTGGGTGGGCGTCGTGCCGCACGGTTTGGCCTGACCAAAGATGATGTCAGCGACTTTTTATTCTATGCCGCGCTGGGCGTGGTGCTCGGCGGGCGGCTGGGCTACGCGCTGTTTTACGGGCTGGGCCAGTGGCTGGACGATCCGCTGTGGATTTTCCGCGTGTGGGACGGCGGCATGAGCTTTCACGGCGGCCTGATCGGCGTGCTGCTGGCGGCCGGCTGGTTTGCGCACAAAAAACGCCTGGCTTTTTTCACGCTGACCGACTTCATCGCCCCGTTGGTACCCATCGGCCTGGGCGCCGGGCGCATTGGCAACTTCATCAACCACGAGCTGCCGGGAAGGGTGACCTCGCTGCCCTGGGGCATGCCGTTTCCCGGCACCGACGGGCAGCCGCGTCATCCCTCCGCGCTGTACGAGGCACTGTTGGAAGGCGCGGTGCTGTTTGCGCTGCTCTGGTGGGTATCCGTGCGTCCGCGCCGGCGCGGGCTGGTGTCGGGGCTGTTTCTGATCGGCTACGGCGTGTTTCGTTTCATGGTGGAGTTTGTCCGCCTGCCGGATGTCCAGCTCGGATTCATCGCCTTTGGCTGGCTGACCATGGGCCAGTTGCTGACACTGCCGATGATAGCTTTCGGCCTGCTGCTGGTGATCTGGTCGCGCCGCCAACCGATTGATGCCCGCCTTGCCACCGGCACCGGTGAAAAACAGCATGAGTCTTGAACAGAAAAAGTATAGCCAACAGGAGCGTCTTGTGACGGCAAACGAGCCCACCGTAGTGCAGCCCTCAGCATTGGAACAGCCACTGGAACAGCCACTGGAACAACCCTATCTCGACCTGATGCGCACGGTGCTGGAAGAAGGCAGCGACCGCGGCGACCGCACGGGGACGGGCACGCGCTCGGTGTTTGGCCACCAGATGCGTTTTGACCTGTCACGCGGGTTCCCGCTGGTCACCACCAAAAAGCTGCATCTGCGCTCGATCATTCACGAGCTTCTGTGGTTTCTGCGCGGCGATACCAACATTGCCTACCTGAAAGATAACGGCGTGCGCATCTGGGACGCGTGGGCCGATGAAAACGGCGATCTGGGCCCGGTATATGGCTACCAGTGGCGCAGCTGGCCGCGTCCCGACGGCGGCCATGTGGATCAGATTGCTCAGGTGATCGAACAAATTCGTACTAATCCGCAGTCGCGCCGGCTGATCGTGTCGGCCTGGAACCCCGCCCAGGTCGATGACATGCAGCTGCCGCCGTGCCACTGTTTGTTTCAGTTTTATGTGGCAGACGGGCGGCTTTCGTGCCAGCTTTATCAACGCAGCGCGGATATTTTTCTCGGCGTGCCGTTTAACATAGCCAGCTACGCGCTGCTGCTGAGCATGGTGGCGAAGGTGGTGGGGCTTTTGCCGGGGGAGTTTATCCACACCCTGGGCGACGCCCACCTCTACAGCAATCATTTGGAACAGGCGCGCGAACAGCTGTCGCGCACGCCCAAAGCGCCGCCCCGGCTTGTGCTTGCGCCAGACGTAGATGACCTGTTCGCCTTTACGTTCGACGACATCCGCCTGGAAGGCTACGATGCCCATCCGCACATTAAAGCCAAGGTAGCCGTATGAGTCAGAGTTCCGCATTGCCTTCACCGCTATCCGAGCCGCTGATTCCCGTGGCGATGATCGCCGCGATGTCGCGCAATCGCGTGATCGGCGTTGACGGCCAGCTGCCCTGGTACTTGCCCGAAGACCTCAAGTTTTTCCAACGCATGACCCAGGCCAAGCCGCTGGTGATGGGGCGCAAAACCTTTGCCTCCATCGGCAAGCCGCTGCCCAACCGGTTGAACATCGTGGTCACGCGTGACACCGCGTTTGCCCACCCCGGCGTGCGGGTGTGCCATAACCTGCACGACGCGCTAGCGCTTGCCGAACACCACGCCACCATCGAGGCCGCAGAAGAAGTCATGGTGATGGGCGGCGGTGAGATATACGCACAGGCCATGCCCTACGCGCAGCGGCTGTATATCACCGAGGTTGATGCCAGCGTAGAGGGTGATACGCACTTTCCCGCTATCGACCTCACCCAGTGGCAAGAAACCCAGCGCGTGGCCGGTACGCCGGCCGACGGCCAGCCCGGCTATGATTTTGTGATATACGAGCGTCTTGAGCACGCCTAAAGGGAAGAGGAGTTACGTGATGCCCGCAAGCGTTACGCACCTGTTGGACGACCTGGAGGCACGCCTCGAGCAAGCGCATGCCGAGCTGGCTACGTTGCGCGATGAAAACCGGCGCTTGAAGTACCGCCTGGAACAAAAAGCGCTCGCGCCAGAGCCAGAGCTATCAGCACCAGCGGCGCCCGTAGCTGAGGCTATCGCGGAGGGGAAGACCATCGCCGGAAGACCAGCAGAGGCCAAGGAAGAAGGTATTGAAGAAGTGGAAGTAAACACAGCAGCAACAGATAACCCCACAATGCCGGCGGACGAGCCTGAGTCCGCGCATGAGGCGCCCAAACCTGAGGCACCTTCGCCCCAGGCGCTGCTCAAGCAGTGGTATGTGCGCTACCCGCAGGCATTTTTAACCGACCATACCAGCCCGCTGAAAGTCGGCATTCACGAAGATCTGGCGCGTCACGAGCCCTGGTCAAACAAGCTGATTCGTCGCGCGCTGGCGCACTACGTCAACTTACCGCGCTACGTCAAAGCGCTGCGTGAAGGCGCACCGCGGATTGATCTGGACGGCATCTCCGCCGGCGTGGTGGATGCCACCGCCGCTCAGGCCGCAATAGAAAAGCGCCGCCGCCAGGCGAGTAACAAGGGGCCTGCCGGGAAAGGAGGCGCCGGGAAAGAACGTACTGGAAAAGACAGTACAGAAAAGCCCCGTCGCCCGCACAAGCCCAGGGCGGCACAGCCCGAAACGCCGGCAGGCAAAGCGCAAAGCGGCGCCAAGCCGCAAAGTAGGGAAACAGCGCAGCCGCCCCAAAGCATGGAAGACAAGCTCGCCAGCCTTCAGCACCGTTTCGGCAGGGGCGATAGCTAGATAGATAGTCTCGAGAATTGTCGAGTCATCGCGCTTGCGACATGAAAAGAGGGAGCAAGTTCCTCAAAAAGACGCAAATCATAAAGAAACAGTGTTTTTTCTATTGCGTTCCCTTGAATCCCGGTATAGAGTTCTCCCTGCGAGCATTGGAATATAACAAGGCTTGAGCAGAACATGACGTTTTTTGGCAGGTAACACGCCGGAAATACAAGAAGAGCATGCTTTCAAGCCAATAGCGGGCGTAACGCCTGATAAACGATCGAAACAGTAAGCTAGTTAAGGAATTTATCCCATGAAAAAGACACTCTTAGCGACTGCTATCGCGGGTGCTGCCTTCGCTTCTGCCGGCGCTCAAGCTGCAACTATCTACAACGAAGATGGCACTAAGCTCGACCTCTACGGCAACATCCAGATTGCCTACTACGACGTTAACGACGCCGCCGGTGATAGCAAAGATACGCTGACCGACAACGGTTCTACCGTGGGTTTTGCCGGTGAGCACCTGATCACCCGTGACTTGAAGGGCTACTTCAAGGCCGAGTTCGAGCACGACGCCGACGAAGCGAAGACTGCCGGCGGCCTGAACACCGGTGACCAGGCCTACGCCGGCCTGAAAGGCAACTTCGGTGACACCCGTGTAGGTTCCTGGGATCCGCTGATCGACGACTGGATTCAGGATCCGATCTCCAATAACGAATCCTTCGACGTTAAAGACAGCACCCAGAACATTATTGGTCTGTCAGATCGCGAAGGCAACAAGGTGTCCTACACCTCGCCGTCCTTCAGCGGCTTCCAGTTCGCCGTGGGTACCCAGTTTGAAGGCGATGCCGAAAGCTTCAACCCCGATGTTGATACCAACGTCGCTGGTCTGACAGGTCAGAAGGATTCTAGCAAAGGTGTCCAAAAGGATTCGGACAGCAACGCGTCCTTCTTCGGTGGTGTCAAGTACACCGCCGGCGCGTTCTCCATCGCCGCGGTTTACGATAACCTCGATAACTATGACGGTACCTATTCGGGCTTTGACAAAAACGACAATCCGGATACTCTCGATAATGACGCTGGCGACCAGTACGGCATCACCGCCGAGTACACCGTTGACACCCTGCGCCTGGCGCTCAAGCTCGAGCGTTTTCAAGCCGGTGACGACCTGATCGAAGACGTCAACTACTACGGCTTCGGCGCGCGCTACGGCTACGGCATGGGCGACATCTACGGTTCTTACCAGTACGTTGACGTCGGCGGCGACAGCTTCCTCGACACGGCTAAAGATGGCCTGGGGCATAATGACTTCCCGAACGACGGCGGCGAAAGCTACAACGAAATCACGCTCGGCGCGACTTACAACATCTCTGACGCGATGTACACCTTCGTTGAAGGCGGCCTGTACGATCGTAAAGACGATGTAGACGACGGCGTAGCAGTCGGTGCGGTTTACCTGTTCTAAACCGCTCCTGAGCCCGATAGTACCGGGCGGCCTACGTCTCGTAGGAAGCCCCGTAGGGTTTGAAAGATCAAAGCCGGCCCCCAGGGCCGGCTTTTTTGTGTTTTTCTTTTGTTTTTGTCCTTTGTTATCCTGCTTCTTGTTTCTCCACCTTTGTTTTCCCTTTTTGCATCCAACAGCGAGTAGAGCCAATGAAATCCGTCGTTATCATCACGCTGGCGCTAGGGCTTGGCGTGGCCAGTGCCCCAACGCTTGCCAGCGATATGCAGGAGCGTTTCCGCGAGGAAGGCAAGCAGCTGGACCTGACGCGCTTTTTACAGTCAAACAACGATGCGCGCAGCCGCAGCTTTTTCTACGGACGCGTTCACGAGCACGACTTCACCGTGGAAAAAGACGGCACCTACGTATTTGCCAGCCACGTACAGGGCGGGGAGTCGCAGGACTATCGCGTGTCCGCAGTGCTGTTGGACAGCGCGGGTAACGTGGTGGCGCGTGGCGAAGGGCTGGGCAACGCCGAAGGGCTCGCCTTGCAAGAGCGCCTGACCCAAGGCGACTACACGCTGCAGGTAGAAGGGCACAAGTTTGGCTCCAGCGGCAATTCGGGTGGCAACAGCTTCTACGTGACGGTAGAGGGCGCCGACGTTGACGATGGTGTATCCAGCGGGGACGGCATTGCCTTTATCGGCAACCGCCGTGGTGGCGGCAAAACCGCGTTTGTGCGCCGCTCAAGCGCCGTGGCAGCCGTGGCGCCGCCCAGCCAAACGTCAGAGACGCCAGAGACAGCGCCGGTTCAGTCCGCCGCTGAGCGTTCGGCTAGCCCAAGTGCGTCAGCGCCGGCCGCAAACGCCTCGACAGATAACGCCGCCGCGGCAGAGCAACCGGCGCCCAGGCAGGGCTTTGAAGAAGTTGTCACCGACGTCAAGATACGCGCCAGCGGCGAGGTCATGACCTTTGAGGTGCTGCAGAAGGGCACCATTGCGATTACTACCGCGACCTTCCCCGGCAACAAGGGCACCTACCGCATTGAAGCCGATGTGCTGGACAGCCAGGGCAACGTGGTGGCGCGTGATGCCGGCGAAGGGTTCGACGGTGATATCGACCTGCGCACCGAACTGGCCCCCGGTGAGTACCGCATCCGCGTACGCGGGCAGAAGTTCGGCGGCGCCCGCAGCGGCGTGAACAACTACGAGCTTAAAGTGCAGCAGCTCGACTAACGGAAACAGCCGTCAGAAGGCGTACTTGACCATGCCCTGCAGGCGCAGGGCGTTGCCGTCGCGCCCGTCGGCCACGTCGCGGGTGTGGTAGCCCATTTCCATGCCGTAGCTGATGCGCTTGGCCGGCGACCAGATGTAGTTCAAGTGCACGGCTTGAAACTGCTCGTTGGCGCCTTCTGCACCGGCCAGCCCGGCGTTGCGTAGGTCGTCAACGTCGGCGCGTGATATACCGTAGCCCAGGTTTATTGCCCCCGGGCCTACGGCAAGGCTCATGCCCAGGTTGGCGCCCCAGGCGCTGATGGTGTTAATTGAGTCGCCGTTAACAAACGCGGGCGCCGACGGATTATTCTGCAGGTATTCGCCAATGCCGTCGCCGTAGGTGAGCGCCCCGCGCAGCGCCAGACGCTCGGTAGCCTGAAGGCGTGCGGCGGTGCTTAGCCCCCAGCCGGTGGTGCTGTCGTCAATGCCTGTGCCATCGGCCTCAACGCTTAACCGGCGGGCAACGGCGGCGGCCGAGTAGGCCAGACGCTCGCTTGCGGCCTGATAGCGCAGGGTGATATCGGGCACCTCCTGCTTGGCGTCGGGGTGCGGGGCATAGCCGCCGCGCGCGGGGTTGAATTTGGCCGCTACGCTGTCTTTGAAGTCATCGGGGTCGGGATTTTCCAGCGCCACGTGAAAGCCGTTCCACGAGTAGCGCAGCTGCGCTTTGCGTCCGCTTTTGCTCTGCCCGGGGCTGGGGGCGAAATCGATGATCGGCGTGCGGCTCAGGCGGCTGCCGAAGTTGGTCCAGGTTTTGCCCGCGAGTACATCGTTCCAGCTGCCGTAGGCGTGGCGCAGGCGCAAATCGCCGCCTTCGGGCGGGTTATCCATCCAGTCGATTTCTACCCGGGTCACCAGCGGGCTTCCCTCAACGGGCGTTTGTGTTTTGAATCCCAGCCGGCTTTGGTAAGGGTGCATGGTAAAATGCCCGTCGCTGCCGCGTTGGCCGTCAATCAGAATGCGCGGCCTTGCCGCGAGATCGCCCAGATCGTTATCCACATCGTAAATCAGGTCGAGCTTGGCAAAGCCGTAAACGCTGGCCGTGGTAGTGCCCATTTTGAACTCGACCGCGCCGGCCTGCTGGCTGAGCAAAAGCGCGAGCATGCCGGCGGGCAGGGCCGCACGTGTCAGACGGAAATAAGGTGTCATGGCAGCGTATCCTTGAGTGGCCCCCGCGTGGCGGATGGGCGTGGTGTTAAGTCAGCCGGGGCAAGAATACGGGGAATGCCATGCGTATGATGTTGATTGTCGTCAATTTACGCTGTTTTTATTGTTAAATAATAAATTATTGGTTGAATGTTCTGTTATTTATATTAAAGAAAGATTATGGCGTTGATCTGCGTCGGGTTTTGTATTCAGCATAGACGCTGGGCCTGAACCTCCACGCGGACTCAAGTTTCGTGTAATGTACAGCCTCCGTACGGTAGGCAGTGAGCGCTTGACGGCGTGTATTAACGATCAGCTAAAGGGGAGCGCGTGGCTCTGAAGCAATGGACAACCCAGTGGTTAAAACCGCGGCTGATCTCGTGGTTGAAAAATATGGGTGCGTTGCGCTCACTTCGCGGGCGCTTGGTGCTGGGGCTTGCCTTTACCTGGATTCTGGTCGTTGCATTGGTGTTGGCCCTGGCCTGGCATCTGGGTAAAAACATGGTGCAGGAGACCAGCCTTGCGCACCTGCGTTACGAAACCAGCATGCTGGCTGATGAAATCACTCATCAGGTCAACTCGCGTACACGTGCGCTTGAACATGTGGCTGAAGTGACCGTTGATCACGTATCAAAAGAATCGCTGCAGTGGCGGCTGGAACACAACGATGCGCTGCTGGAGTGGTTTGAACGGCTGGTTATCACCGATGCGCAAGGCAATATAGACGCCAGCTGGCCGTTCATTGATAATTCACGCGGTATGAGCATAGGTGATCGTGAGTACTTCCGTATGATCAAGGGTGCCGGTTACTCCTACGTCAGTGAGCCGTTTATGGGGCGCGCAAGCAAGGTTCCCATGGTGATGATCGGTGTGCCGCGCCGGGATGCAAGCGGCGAGTTTGCCGGCATGGTGGGCGGGGCCATGAGTCTGCGCAGCGGCGGGCTGTTTTCCCGACTGGCACGCAAACAGGTAGGTGACGGCAGCTATATCAATATATTTACCGCCGCCGGCACGATTTTATACCACCCGGAGCGTGAAAAAATCCTGTCTAACGTCAAAACGTTATCGGGTAATCCCAAGCTGGAGCTGGCCATGAGCGGCTGGCAGGGCGATGCCGTGGGCAAGCTGTTCAACGGCAAGGCAGGCCTGCAGTCTTACGCTCAGGTATGGCCGGCCAACTGGGTGGTCGGGCGTTTCATGACCCTGGAGCAGGCACAGCTGCCGCTGGCGGGTTTTATCAAGCGGCTGTGGTGGGTCTGGGGGATCATGGCGCTCTGGATGCTGCCTCTGTTGTGGTGGGTGCTGGGCAGTATGCTGCAACCCCTGCGCCACCTGGAAATCCAGATCGGTGACGTGGGGCACGGGCGTCGTGAACGCCTTGACCTGACCAGTGACGTGGTCGAGTTTCAGGAAATTGCCGAGACATTCAATCGCGTAGAAGCCGAGCGCAAGGTGCTGCTGGGCAGCCTTAAAGAGCGCGAAGCGTTCTTTAACGCGATTCTTGATTCCACGCCACAGGGCATGTTCGTGGCTAATTTTGACGGTGAAATCACCTATATGAACCCGCCGTTGATTGCCCTGCTGGGTAGTTCAGAGACGTTGGCCACGTCGCAATGGCTTGAGTACATTCATCCGGGGGATCGCGCCGGCACCGTTGATATGTGGCGCCACAGCTTGATCACCCACAACGACTTTCAGCGCCAGCTGCGTTTTATCCGGCCTGATCATGAAACGCTATGGCTTGAGGTGCATGCTCGGGTTGTCATGCTCTCCAAGGGCGGGCATTCGCTGGGGCTGGTGGGCATGATGAAAGATATTACCCAGCGGCGTGAGGAGGAGGCGCTGGCGCGTTGGGAAGCCGAGCATGATCCGCTCACGGGGCTTTTGAATCGCCGCGGCTTCGAGCGTCGGCTGGGCGAGGCCTTTGCCGAGTACCAGAAAACCAGCACGCCCTCGGCGCTGTTGCTGTTTGATCTTGATCATTTCAAACCGATCAACGATGAAGGTGGCCATGCGCTGGGCGATGAAATGCTGCGCCGCATTGCCCAGGTGGTAGCCTGGGAAGTGCGCCGCAGTGACCACGTCGCGCGCCAGGGCGGCGACGAGTTCGGCGTGCTGTTGCCCAGCTGTACGCTGGGTCAAGCCGAGCGCATTGCCGAGTCGCTGCGCGTGGCAGTGAGCGAAATTTCCGTGACTCATGAAGGCCAGGAGTACGGGGTTACGTTAAGCATTGGCGTGACGACATTTGACGACGCGGACCAAACGGTAGACGCGGCGCTCTCCCGCGCCGATGCGGCCAGCTATGAAGCCAAGGCGCGCGGGCGCAACGCGCTGGTGGTCAGTGTCCCCAACGAGGGCGGTATGCGAGCGTTGTTCGGCTGATGCACCTGATTGATATTTTTGCGCGTACGCTTGAGGTGACGCTGCCGGTTTTCGCCATGGTATTCGTCGGCCTTGGCTTAAGGCGTATCGGCTGGATTGACGGAGCCTTTGTGGCTACCGCCTCAACGTTGGTATTCAAGGCCACGTTGCCGGCGCTGGTGTTTCTCAGCCTGATTCGCGCAGATTTAAGCGTGGCGCTGAATGTACCGATGCTGGCGTTTTTCGCGCTGGCCACCGTCGCCCAGTTTGCTTTGTGCTGGCTGTGGGCGCGCTATCGCGTGGCCAGGGCCGACCGCGGTGTCTACATTCAAGGCGCGTTTCGCGGCAACTGCGGCATTGTCGGGCTGGCGCTGGCCGCCGCCATGTACGGTGACTACGGCCTGTCGACGGGCAGCGTGCTGCTGGGCGTAGTGATTGTGCTCTACAACAGCCTCTCGGTCGTGGCGCTTGTCACTTTTCAGCCAGGTCAGGCCAGTACCGGCGCGCTGGTCAAAAACATTGCCACCAACCCGCTGATTCTTGCTGTGTTGGCCGCTCTGCCGTTTGCTGCGCTGGGCATCACCTTGCCCGGCTGGCTGATGCATACCGGTGATTTGTTCGCCTCACTCACGCTGCCGCTGGCGCTTATCTGCATTGGCGGCACGCTGTCCATTGCCTCGCTCCGGGAGGGTCGTCGCGTCGCCATCAGCGCCAGCCTGTTCAAAATGCTCTGGCTGCCCGGGCTGGCGACGCTGGGCGCCGTTCTCTGCGGTTTCCGCGACCGCGAGCTGGGCCTGCTGTTTCTCTACTTTGCCAGCCCCACGGCGGCGGGCAGCTTTGTCATGGCCCGAGTGCTGGGCGGCAACCCGGCGCTGGCTGCCAATATCATCGCCATCACCACGCTCGCTGCCAGCGCCACGGTAACGCTGGGCATCTTCGTGCTACAGGTGCTTGGGTGGGTGTAGTTTTCCGGGATGGAAGACATCCAAGCGGAGCAGGCGGTTGGCGGCCACGGCGCAAAGCGTTACACTAGCCGCGCTTTTTCAAGCCCTCGCATATTGCCCCTATAGCTCAGCTGGATAGAGCGTCCCCCTCCTAAGGGGAAGGCCTCAGGTTCGAATCCTGATGGGGGTACCAATAAAATCAATGACTTGCGTCTATATAGCGCCGGCATTGAATCGCTTTTTCTCGCTTCGCCCCCACACACGCCCCCACAGAAAATGCTCGCTACCCTGCTGGGCTGGGTGGGTGTACAGCCATAAAAAAGCCCGACACTTGGCCGGGCGTCTTTGCTCATGGTGCGGCTATGTCAGGTGCTGGGTACCGCGCTGTGCCATTGTCTCCTGCGTGCCAACGTACATTCCTACCGCATTTTTCGCCCGGCCCCCCAAGCCACCAAAGTCGGGCAGCGAATAACGCGCCGCTTTCGTTTCGTCACGGTCGATCCCTAGCCGGTGCGCTTCGCTCAGTGGAATCTGCCAGTCGCGGATTGCGTTAGCCTTGCCTATCTCAGCGGCCACGGCCTCCATTTGTTCCACCAGGGCGGCCAGCTTTTCGCCTTGGGTCAGGATCGTGGCGCGGTGTTGTTCGGCGGCCTTGGTCAGCCGGCGGGCCTCTTTCAGATCCGCTTTTTCCTGCTTATCGTCGGCAATTTGCTGGGCCGCGTCACGCTTCAGGTCTAGCTGGTGCAGTTGGGTACGCAATCCAGCACAACGGCTCTCCAGCGCGTCCGTTGGGCGGCCTGTGGCAAGCGCGTTGCCCAGTGCCGACTCGTCAGATTTAAGGCGGGCTTGGGCGTCGGTAATCTCTTGCTTAACCTGCTCTACTGTATTCATTAGCGCCCCCCTGCATTGCCGGTGGGCTTTCGCCATTGCTCGGTCATGGCGGTGGTGGCAGCATCGCGCTTGCTTTGCGCAGGCGGCGCGGTGTCGCTGTGTGTGGCAGCCTTGGGGCGCTTCCACTGCTGGGCCATATCATCGGCAGCGGCATGGCGGCGGCTGTCATTACGCGAGCCTTGGGCCGGCATGGCGGCATCGGTGCGGGCGCTGTCTGTGGTGGCCGTGCCGCCGCCTAGAATTAGCGCTTCCCGGATCGCGTCGCCTGCGATTTGGTGCAGCTTATCCGGGCTTAAATCGCCGTGCATGGCCGCTAGGCGTCCGGCTACGGTGCTGACTAGCTTCGGGCTGTGTTGCTTAATCATGTGCGCTTGCCCTCCTGGGCTTTTCGCTGCTTTGCTAAATGCTTTTTGGACTGGCCGGGCATATGGCCGCCGTTACGGCCCTGGGCACCAGTACGCGCCTTGTGGAAGCCAGACGCCCGAAGCGTTTTCTGTTTCATTCCTTTGGCTCCTTGGTGTTTATCCACGTGCCGTCGGGCTGTTGCTGCATGGTAGCGGCGGGGCCGTCGGGTTTGCCCGCGCCCTGAATGATGATCCGTGTCACCTTGTCGGGCGTGTGTTCGCGCTCAAGCGCGGCTAGACGGCGGCCAGTGTCAAAGGCGGCCATTAGCATCTCCCCATGCCACCAGCGCCTCCAGCGACGCGAACGGCACCCGTGGTAGCCATTCCTGCGTTGTCTCGCCTGGGTACGGCTCGGGTGCCTCAAGGCCAAGCGATTGGCAGCCGGCGTGGATGTTCCACGGGTCGCTTTTTTCTGGGCTCTGGGCCTCCAGTGCCGTTAGCCGGGCGGTGGTGTTGCGTCTGGTCATTGCCGCTCCTCCAGCGTGTCGAGCCGCTGCCGGATTTCGTCAATTTCGGCCAGCTTGGCAAAGCCGGCGATGCTATCCATCAGCGCCTTACCGGTCTGCGGGTCCAATGTCCCGGCGGCCACGGCGGCCAGCACGCTTTCTGCTTTCTGGGTCAGGGTGTCGCCAGTCAGCTTGAAGGCCACCGGCTCGGCTGCCGGGCGATAGGCGGGAATAGCTCTATCAATGCACAGTTTTAGCGCCTGCGCGTCTCCCTCCAGGGCAAGCTCGACGGCCTTGGCCACCAGCTCGTTGCCGTGTTTGTTCAGCGCCTCACGCCACTCTGTGCGGCGATCTTTAACGCCCTTGGGCCTGCCTGCCGGGTTGCCGCTGCGGCCTTTCTCAAACGCCATGCGTCTTGCTCCCCGCCTGCTCTGAACAATGCCGCTCATAAATCTGAATCAGCGCGGCTTGGGCCATTGCGTCCCCACGGTTGGCGGCGTGCTGTAGCTGCCTGTAGTAGCCGGCAATGGCCTCTTTGCTTGGCCTGACGTTACGGCTGCCTGCCGGGCGTCCGCCTTTTGATTTCGTTGTGCTCATGATTCCGGCTCCTATCGGTGCAGGCTTACAGATAGTATAAAGCTATTGTGTGGTTTATTCCAGTAGTTTAAGGCTATTATTGGGTTTGTTGGCAGTAGGCGGCGGAATCTTAGCCGGGCTGGTTGTGTGTGGGATTTTAGGCGTTTTAGACGCATTTAGGCGCTAAGCGTCTAAATGCTGTAACCCGCATGGTTGTGGGCTTTGTTGTTTATTTTATATATATATTTAGACACTTAGACAGACACACACACACCGGCCACGGCGTTCGCCAATATGGGCGCTAGGGGGTGTGTCCCCTAAAAGCGTCTAAATGTCTAAATGTCGCCTGTAACCCGCGTGGTTGTGGGCTTTAGCATTTAGACGCCACTGTATAAATGGCGTTTTTTAGACGTCTAAAAACAAAAAACCCGGCACAATGGCCGGGCTTCGGTGCGTCATACCGCTTTAACCGTCAAAAAGCTGTGATTCAAAGCGAGCCTTGCTGCCTTCGGCCTGAATCATTGAGCCATCCTCAACAAGCGACACCACCACCGCGTTTTGCTCAGCGACGGAAAGCCGCCGGTAAGCGCGGCTAAATGCCGGTAATTGGCTGCGGTACAGAACTGCCTTCTGCTCAAGGCGCCCGCGAATCTGGTCGGCAGCCTTCACAGATATATGCTTGTCGCTGATTGCATCCTCGCCAGCAAATAGCGCCCTAGTGCGCTTGTACAGCCCCACACGCAACGCAAAGGCGGTATCCATATCATCGGCGCTTATCGTGGTGCGCTTGTCAGACAGCGCCACAAGCCCGGCTAGCTTGATTGCCTGCTCGCCAAGGCGCCCGCCGAACGGCGGGTCAATGTGCTTGATGGGCTCGGTTACGCTCATGTCCTGCTCCTTGAACCGTTCCCCTGCCTCGGGTGATATGTATACCGTGCCCGATTGTGCTACTAGCCACTCAAGCGGCTCCATCGTCCGCTGGCATGGTTCAAATTCGAAGCCCTCATAACGCTTTTCGGAGGGCGTTTTGCCCATCGGTAGATAAACGAAACGGTTATATGAGCCGCTATCCGCTTGGCTGGCGGTCATCGTTTCAATCATCCGTTCTGCGGTGCTTGTCGTGTACAGCGTGACGCGGGGGTTTTTGACGGGCGCGTATCTGTTCATCACGGCCCCGCCTGGGTGAACTGTCTCCAGCGCCGAGCTGTATATCTCCATCAGGTAGCCAAGCGCTTGTTGTGTGGGTGAGCCGCTCTCGGTGGTGCAAAGCCATTCGCCAAACTCATCGCTCAGCATCACTAGCGAGTTGTCATCCTCCAGGTGCTTGTGTAGCCCTTGCTTGCTGGATGGTGCCGAGCGCAGGATTTGCGGCAACGCGCCCGCGTTAAACACCTGGCGCTTTAGCCGTTCGTGGATGTACCGGAACGGCTTGCGGGTGCCTTCCTTGCCGCTACCAGTGCCGCCAAGCATCATGTACTGCTCATTGAAGCCCAACCCGCCCATGCTGTTGATGGTCAGGTGCGACTGTGCCAGCGACGTATAGATAGCCAACGCGGTGAAGCCGGCAGCCGCCGGGCTTGGGTAAATCATCGTGCCGTAAACGTAGTTTTGCAGCTCGCCAAGGCCGTGCGGTAGGGCTATCAAGTCGTCGGGGAACGGTGGCAAGTCGTCGCTTGTAGCGGCCTCTTGCTCGGCATCGTCGGCTGCCTTGCGGCCTGCCTTGGCATCAGCGCTGGCGGCGTCACGCTCCAGCTTTTTTCTTTCTGCGCCATTGGCGGCCATGTATTCCTGCTGGCGTTGCCTTTGGCCTTCGGGGTCTAGCTTGTTAGCCTCGGCACGCACTGCCTGGCTAAAGGCACCGCCGTACTCCAGCGCCACTACCACATCGAACACGTCATTCGCGTAGCCGTTCGCCAGCGCGTCGCTGCCGTGGTGGCTATAAACGCGCTCCTTACCATCGTCTCCGGTCAGCAGCACGACGCCGGGAATGCCGCTTGAGCTATCCGGACAACGCCAGCGCGTGCCGGTTTTGGTGTATCCGGCGCCGCTCAGGATATCGCCAATGCGGTACGCCTCGACCACCTTTTCGATAATGCCGCCATCGTTGGCGCTCACGTTGGCTCGGGGCTTGGCCGGTGCTGCTTTAGCCACGGCTAGCGTGTCCTCTGCCAGCCCGTGCTCTGCCATAATGCGCAGGAACTCGGCTTTTATCGCTGCCAGGTTGTCGCGACTCAGGGCGGGCAACTCGTGCGGCTCAATGTCGTGAATCTGGCCGCCGCTCCATTCGTAGGGCTTGCCGGTGTCGGGATGCGTGGCATACGCCACGAACTGGTTTCCAGCGCCTAGCACCTCAAGCTGTACCTTGTCGGCGTTGTCGCCCTTGATCCCGTCCTTCCATAGCGCCTTGCTGGTGAACTCGCCTTTTGCCAGCGGCTCGCCATCGTCGAAGCGGAACGGTACCAGGAACTTGGGTGCCTTGCCGACGCGCTCCAGCGGCATACCCCCGAGCTCGGCTAAGTATTGGTCTAGCCACGCTTTGAAGGCGGCGGCGGCCTCGGGGTGCGGTATGTCAGCATCCAGCCCATGCACAGCCGTCGTGAAGCCCTCAACGGGGCCGCACACGACGCCAACGCCAGCACCTGCCCACTGCTCAGGGGTGATAGGGTTTTCTTGCCATGCGTTACCGCTGGGCCGCTTGCTGCCGGGCTTGATGTTGCAGCACGGGAACGCCTCTATCAGTCGCTTGGCAGCGGCTGGGGTGCTATCCTGCTGGGGTGAATTAATACCTTGAGCCTCGCCAGTGGTTGCTGCCACGACGGGGTTTTTTTGTGCGCTAGTCATCAAGGCTGCCCCCTTGCTCAATCACGAACGCCCTCAGCTTGGCGCGCTCCTTAAGGGTCGGGGTGTAGCGGCCATACCATGACGGGGTGTTGTCTTTAGTCACGAACGGCACGCGGTCACACTCTAATTCTATGCCCAGCTTGCGACGTAGCTCCCCGATGTAGTGCGGGCCATTGCTCGCTGGCGCGATAACGTCGGCTTGCTCACGGGTAATAGGGCCAGCCGCCAGAACGGCAGCAAGGCGGGTTAGGCGCGGGCTCATGGGGCCACCTCCCCAGCGCGGGCTTGCTCCCAACGCTCAAGGTCAGCCAAGCGCCAACGGGTAGCGCGGGGGCCAATCTTCACGGGTGCAGGTATCACGCCTTCAGCCAGCCAGCGCCACCAGGTCGAACGGGCCACGCCGTAACGCTCGCAGGCTTCTACGTCTTTAAGGAATGTTGCTTGGATAGTCATCGGTAAACCTCGGCAGTTGTAGGACGCTGCTAAGGTTCTGGTAGGGGGCGGTGGGGGCGCTTAGCGCAGGTTCGCTTTTCTCAATACCTCTCTAACATGCTTTGACGTATAGCCCAGCCGCTCCGCAATTATGGCGGCGCGGTTGCGTTCTGGCCTGCTGCCCAAGCTGTGCCAACGCTCGATTATTTCGCTGTGCTTTTGCTGCGCTGCCTCCCTGCGCTCAACGCCTGCGTTTTCCCCGCCGGTGCTGCGTCCTTTTTGAACGGCAACCCCATCGGAGTACGCAAGTGCATACTCATGCTTGACTAGGTAACGACCGGCGGCGGCTTGGCAGTCGGGGTGGTGCTCTGCGTTGTTGGAATAAAGCCACAGCATGACGGCTAGCGGATGCACAGCTAGCAGGCACGCATCCGGGAAAAGCCCAGCCGGGAAGGAAAGCGGCCATGTTTCGGGAAACATAGGTTCGCCCGGCTCTATCTTTACGTTTGCCGCCAGCTCCTCAAGCGTCAGGCCGGTGGCCTTCATCGCGGCTTGTGTTAAGGCGTTGTCCCTGACGTTATCCAGTACTGCACTATCCATCACCCCGCCTTATTCACCGGGCTGAGACAGAAAAGAAGATGGCGAGCAGTTTCTCTTGTAGAATCAATATGTTCCTAACCGAACTTGACTCAAGAGGACCACTCGCCATGGGTGAAAGCCTATCCCCCTGGACCCCGTCATGCAACGGGTCCATCCGCGTCGAGCTCAGCGGCCATCGCACCACCAGCGACAGCGGTGCTTTGCTGTTGCGTGAAGCCCTCGACAACAGCGGCATGATCGATGCGCTGGACGACCATCTGGTCGATCATCGCGACCCGGATCGCGTCCGCCACTCGTTAGCCAGCCAGCTGCGTACCCTGGTGCTGCAGCGTTCGATGGGCTGGATCGACCTCAGCGATACCGACACGCTCCGCCGTGACCCGCTCTGGCAGCTAGCCTGCAGTGATGCCCGCGGGACAACGCCGTTGGCTCAGGACCGGCCATCTCAAGCGACGCTGTCGCGGCTGCTGACGTGCCTGGGCCGCGACGACAATATCGATACCGTGCATGAGGGCCTGCTGCGGCTGGCGGTCTGGCGACTGACCTCGCTGGACGGCGGCGAACGCCCCGAGCATCTGACGCTGGACATCGACGGCTTGCCGATCGACGTCCACGGCCACCAGGGCGGTTCGGCGTTTCATGGACTTTACGGGGCCAGAATCTACTCGCCTTTGGTGGCCTCGCTGGCAGAGACCGGCGACATGGTGGGCGGTCTGCTGCGTGAAGGTAACGCCGGCCCAGCCGAGAATGCCGATACCTGGATCCCACATCTGGTGCGGCGACTCAACGAGAGCACCGGGGCCAAGGTCAAGGTACGCATCGACGCGGGTTTCACCGACAACGACACGCTTGAGGCGCTGGAAGATCGCGACATCGAGTATCTGGGCCGGTTGCGCAGTCATACGGGCCTGCAGACACTGGCAGCGCCACATCTGAAGCGGCCACGCGGCCGGCCCCCCGAGCAACCTCGGGAATGGTGCCATGACCTGGCGTACCAAGCCGGTACCTGGCCGGCGCCGCGGCGCGTGGTGCTGGTGGTACAAGAGCGGCCCGATGATCTGCTGCTGCATGCCTTCTTTTTGGTCACCAACCTCGGCAAGTTCAACTGGCCGCCGGAAAAGGTCCTGGCGCTTTATCGCAAGCGCGGCAGCGCCGAAGCCCACATGGGCGAGGTGAAGTCGGCGCTCGACCTGCATCTCTCCTCGACTGATCGCGGTGTCTCCACCGTCCAGGACGTCATGGCCCGCAACGAGGTAAACCTGCTGCTGACTCTCTGCGCTTATCAGGTGCTACACGGGCTGCGTTGCCTGTTGGAACGACAGACCCGGCAGGGCTGGAGCCTGAAGCGGATGCGCGAGCAGGTGCTTAAGGTGGCCGCCACGCTGACAGTGCACGCCCGGCGCATCACCGTGCACCTCGGCGATGCCGCCGATAAATGGTGGCCATCTTTACTGAAAGGGTTGCCGCGGCTGACGGCATTGACCTGACACGTCGCATTACTCAGCCTTTTCCAGCAGACAAAACGGCCACTATGGAGGCCGACGACCACGGCTGCGCCGTCACTCGAAACCAATGAACTTCAGTTATAAATATCACGGCATTGATACGATAAAGCTATGTGCTAATCGGCTACTCAGCGACCGTATGACATAAAAGCCGGTCGGTCCCGGTCACCACGGGACGTAAAACGCTCGTTCGGCGTCCTGATGAATAAGGCGGGTTTAAGCGTCTCGATCGTCGCTCCTCCTGCGCTACACGCAAAATACGACCGCGACCACAGTGCGGCACTTTTACTCAATCGCGGAATGTGGCCATTTAATAATCGAATACGTCGGGATGACGTAGATTTCAAATTATTGACCAACACGCTAATCGCTAGCTTTGGCGGATACTCGACAAGAACATGAACGTGGTCTTCCTCGCCATCGAACTCAATAATACGGCAGTCCAGCTATCACTGTGTCGGCGTCAAGGCCGGTGATAGCTGGATCAAGGTGCCCAAGCTCAAGGCGATAAAAGCCCGTATCCACCGTCCGATAGCCGGTAAGCTGAAAAGCATCACGCTGTCTCGCACTGTCACCGGCAAACACTACGCCTCGTTGCTGTTTGAAACGGAACAAGCCGAACCGGCACCGTTAATGGATATTGAGGCCGCTAATGTTGTCGGCCTCGACATGGGGCTCTCGCACCTGGCCATTGATTCCAATGGCACGAAAACAGCGAATCCGCGCTTTATCAAGCAGGCGCAGAAGAACCTCAAGCGTAAACAGCAGTCACTATCGCGCAAGACAAAAGGCAGTGCCAAACGGGCTAAAGCCCGCCTATTGGTTGCCAAAGCTCACGAGCGGGTGGCCAATGCCCGCAACGACTTCCAGCACAAACTTTCTCGACAGATCGTTGACGACAACCAAGCGGTGATCGTCGAGACACTGAAAGTTAAAAACATGATGCAGAACGGCAAACTCGCCAGGCATATTGGCGATGCGTCGTGGCATGCTTTGATCACCAAGCTGGCGTACAAAGCGAAGGAACAGGGCAAGCACCTGGTCAAAATAGATCAATGGTTTCCCAGCTCCAAAACCTGCCATGCCTGCCAGCACAAGATGGCCTCAATGCCGCTGAATGTTCGATCGTGGGATTGTCCTCATTGTGCATCCTCAAATGATCGGGATATCAACGCGGCCCTGAACATCAAGTGTCAGGGCCTGATCCAGTTAAAGGCGGAAGGGCTGTCCGTCTCTGCCCATTGAGGCTCGCGTAAAGCCGGCACGTTGTCGGTAGCAGCCGTTGAAGTGGGAAGCCCCGTCCGTGGCGCGTCAGCGCTTAGGGCGGGGAGCAGTCACGAATAGCCAAGTGCGGCGGCAGAGCCTTTTTCAGGATGATTTTTCCTATCGTCATGGCCTCGCAAGCCACCGTCAGCGTCTAATGAGGTGGCGGCAAGTTCCTGAGTCAGGCGCTCCATGAGATCCCCGCTGTGGCGCCAAAAGTGCCAGTAGAGGGGCACAGATAGCGCATGGCCCGGTGCCAGGCTGATCAACTCGCCTCGTTCGACGGCTTCTTGTACCTGTATTATCGGTATCATGCCGTACCCCATGCCGGCGCTGGCCAGACGTACAAAGCCTTCCGATTCCGGACAGAGATGATACGGAAAGGGCCCGTGGTAGCCAAACTGGGACAGAAAACGATGCTGTAGCTGATCATTGGGTCCATAAACGATGGCCGGTGCCTGACGAAAGGCTTTCTCGCCGGGGCCATCGGGAAAATAATCGGCGACATAGTCGGGAGTGGCCATGGGATGATAGGTCATCGTGCCCAGTGATACGCATCGAGCGCCGGCTATTGGCTGGTCACTGGCACACAGGCAGGCAGCCACATCGCCATCTCGCAGGCGCTTGAGCCCCACATCCTGATCTTCGATCACCAGATCCATCAGAACGTTCTCGCGTCGACAGAAAGCACTGACGGCCGAGGCCCACCATGTCACCAGGCTGTCGGCGTTCAGGGCGATTCGCAGGCGGGGTGAGGCCGCCTCCAGCGTGGGTAACGTCTGGCCCAGCTCGCGTTCAAGCAGGCAAACTCGCTGATAATGATTCAGCAGGCGTTGTCCGGCTGGTGTGGCGGTCAGTTGCGGGTGGCGCACCAGCACGGGCTGACCCAGCCGAATTTCCAGAGTCTTGATCCGCTGTGACACCGCAGACTGGGAGAGGCCGAGCGCCTCGCCGGCACGTTCAAAGCCACCACATTCGATGACCGTTGCCAGAGCGCTGAGCAATTTGTAATCAAGCATAAGAAAATTTAATACAGGATAAGAAAGATGATTTTTTATCATAACGATGTATCGCTATTCTGTCATTCATGCTGAATGATCAATAAAGGATGATATCGATGTGGGAAAGTTATCTTACAGGCCTGCTGGTGAGTGGTGGCATCATTATTGCCATTGGCGCACAGAATGCCTATGTGCTTGGTCTGGCCGTGCGTCGTGAGCACCATTGGTGGTCAGCCGGACTTTGCATGAGTACCGACCTGTTGCTGATCACCGTTGGCATGTTCGGCGTCAGCGCCGTGCTGCTGGCGATGCCGGAAGCCATGGCGATAATGCGTTGGCTGGGCGTGGTGTTTCTGGCCTGGCTGGCAGCCCAGGGCCTTTATCGAGCGATTATGGGACGCCAGGGGCTGGAGCGGGCAGAGGCCGAAAAGCGGAGTGTTCTGGGCATTATCCTGACCACTCTGGCGGTGACGGTACTGAACCCCCAGGTCTATCTGGATACCCTGTTGCTGATTCCATCGGTGGGAGCCCAGCAGGAGAGTGAGGTGGCCTTTGTGGCGGGCGCGGGCAGTGCCTCGATGCTATGGTTCGGGCTACTGGCCTGGTGTGGCGCCCTGTTGTCTCCCTGGTTATCGACGCCTCGTGCCTGGCGGCTGATCGATGGCGTAATTGCGCTGATGTTGGCAGTGATTGCCCTGAATCTGGCCCTCGGCTGAAGCGTCCGAGCGATTCAGTGGCGCGGGGGTTATTAACTGGTTCTTGATCCAACGTCGTAGTGGCTGCGGCATGAGGTATTTGAGCGAGGTAGGCAGCTGGAGTAGTCTGAATGATCACAAACGAACATTAGCGTTTAAAAGCGAAATCCGCAGGCCACTACAACAACAGGATGCTTGCCATGGCTTCATATCTCTTGGCCATTGACCAGGGCACTACCAGCTCCCGCGCCATCCTCTTCGATCGGCAGGGATGCCGCATCGCCATGGCGCAGCGTGAGTTTCCCCAGCACTTTCCTCATGATGGCTGGATCGAGCATGACCCGGAGGATATCTGGGAGAGCGTTCTCACCACCTGCCGCGAGGTGTTGGCCGAGGCTGGGGTGGCCTCCCAGGCGATCGCCGGGGTCGGTATCACCAATCAGCGCGAGACGACCCTGGTGTGGGATCGGTACACGGGTAAGCCGCTGTATAACGCTATCGTCTGGCAGGATCGTCGCACCGATGAGGCCTGCCACGAGTTGCGCCGGGCGGGTCATCTCGATGATGTTCAGGCGCGGACGGGACTGCTGATCGACCCCTACTTTTCGGCTACCAAGCTGGCCTGGCTGCTCGATGAGGTGCCTGGTGCCCGGGCTCGGGCCGAACGGGGCGAGCTGGCCTTCGGCACCGTTGATACCTTCCTGATCTGGCGCCTGACCGGTGGCCGAGTGCATGCCACCGATGCGACCAACGCCTCGCGTACGGCCCTGTTCAATATCCATGAGCAGTGCTGGGACGAAGTGCTGCTGGATCTGTTCGATATTCCGGCGAGCTTGTTGCCGACAGTCCAGGATTCCAGTGACGACTTCGGTATAGTAGAACGCCAGTGGCTGGGGCATGAACTGCCCATCGCCGGCGTGGCGGGTGACCAGCAGGCTGCCCTGGTCGGTCAGGCCTGTTTCTCGCCGGGCATGGGCAAGAGCACCTATGGCACCGGCTGCTTCATGATCGTCAACACCGGTGAGAGCCCCGAGATCTCGCGTAATCGCCTGCTGACTACGGTGGCCTATCGGCTTAATGGCACGCCCACCTACGCCATAGAGGGCAGTATTTTCGTGGCGGGAGCCACTGTGCAGTGGCTGCGCGATGGCCTGCAACTGTTTGCCGATGCCGCCGAGACGGAGGCCCTGGCATGCCAGACGCGCAGTGGTCACAGCGTCTATCTGGTGCCGGCGTTTACCGGTCTCGGGGCACCGCACTGGGATCCCAAGGCGCGAGGCGCCATTCTTGGCCTGACTCGGGACACCGGGATTGCCGAGATCGTCGCCGCCGGTCTCCAGGCCGTCTGCTATCAGACGCGAGACCTGCAGGAGTGTATGGATGACGATATGGCGGCATCGCCTGGCATCCTGAGGGTCGATGGCGGCATGGTAGCCAACAATTGGGTCATGCAATTTCTCGCCGATATGCTCGGCGTCTCGGTGGATCGGCCGACGGTACTGGAGACCACGGCGCTAGGGGCCGCTTATCTCGCCGGGCTGCGCCTGGGCTGGTATCGCGACCTCGACGAGATTGCCGGGCTTTGGCAGTGCGAGCGGCGCTTTTCGCCGCAGATGGCCGAGGCAGAACGCGCGCGGCTATACGATGGCTGGAAAGAGGCCGTCGAGCGGGTGCGTACTCAATAGCCGGCTGCTGTTCGTGCTGTAAGCATATAATGTTCGTTTTCGATCATTATGCAGCGCAGTATGCATGCCAGTCTTTCGGCCACCCTCCGATCTATTGCTCTTGGACAAAAGTTTGATATATCCAAAATACCATTTTGAAACAGTGATATAACTTGAAAATAACGGACTCGTCAGTCAAATCGATAGTGTTTTCGGTTGAAGATATTTGTGTTTGAAAGCGAATCTCGACTAGGTTGTGTTGAACAGTCTCAGAACTCATAACATAACAACGAACTGTCGAGATCTGTATGTCCTTGATCCTAGATAACATCGACCACGTGGTCGGTGGCGCCACTCACATCTCGGGCGTGAGCCTGGAGCTGCAGCCGGGTTCCTTCAACGTCCTGCTGGGGCGGACGCTGGCCGGCAAGACTACCCTGATGCGCTTGATGGCGGGACTCGATGCGCCGACTCGGGGGCGCATCCTGATGGATGGGGAGGACGTGACCGGGCGCTCTGTGCGCAAGCGCAATGTGTCCATGGTCTACCAGCAGTTCATCAACTATCCGGCCCTCTCCGTCTACGACAACATCGCGTCGCCCCTCCAGCTGGCCAAGGTCGAGCGCGCCGAGATCGACCGCCGGGTGCGGGATGTCGCCGAGATGTTGCATATCGAGCATCTGCTTGATCGTCTGCCTCTCGAGCTGTCCGGCGGTCAGCAGCAGCGGACCGCCATGGGGCGCGCGTTGGTTAAGGATGCCGATGTCGTGCTCTTCGACGAGCCACTGGTCAACCTCGACTATAAGCTGCGCGAGGAATTCCGCGACGAGTTGCGTTCAGTGTTCAGCGAACGCAACTGCATCGCCGTCTATGCCACCACAGAACCCGCTGAGGCCCTGGCGTTGGGTGGCAACACCGCTGTTCTTAATGAAGGGCGCCTGCTGCAGTATGGCCGGACGGAAGACGTCTACCATCGTCCGCGCGATATCCTGACCGCGGAGATGTTTTCCGAGCCCCCCATCAACATCGTCGAGGGGACCATCTCCGGGGCCGAGGTAACCTTCGACAAGACGCTGCATTTCCCCATCAACGACGACTTGCGCACTCTGACGCCGGGGGAGTATCGCTTTGGCGTGCGCGCATCGCACATCTCGCTCACGCCCCGCGACAAGGATGACGTCGAGGTGAAGATGACCGTCGATCTGGCGGAGATCAGCGGCTCCGAGACCTTCCTTCATGTGCACAACGACCTCTTCCATATGACGGTACACCTCGAGGGGGTCCACGAGTTCCCGGTCGATGCCCCTGTGACACTGTATTTCCCGACCCACAAGGTCTATGCCTTCGATCGCCAGGGTGCGGTGGTGCATATCCCGACGCATCTAGGAGGCGTGTGACATGGCCGAAATCACCCTGAAGTCGCTGGCCCACACCTACCTGTCGAACCCGACTGCGCCGGAGGACTATGCCATTCGCGAGATGGATCACGTCTGGCACCAGGGCGGGGCCTATGCGCTGCTCGGGCCATCCGGCTGCGGCAAGTCGACCCTGCTCAACATCATCTCCGGCCTGCTGGAGCCCTCCAGTGGCGAGGTGCTCTTCGACGGCGAGGTCGTCAATGACCTGCCCCCCGAGGCCCGCAACATTGCCCAGGTGTTCCAGTTCCCCGTCATCTACGACACCATGACCGTCTACGACAACTTGGCCTTTCCGCTGCGTAACGTGAAGACCCCCGAGGCCCGGGTCCATGAGCGCGTCATGGAAGTCGCCGACGTGCTGGAGCTCACCGACCAACTCAAGCGCAAGGCCAAGAACCTCACCGCCGACGAGAAGCAGAAGGTCTCCATGGGCAGGGGGCTGGTGCGCGAGGATGTCTCGGCGATCCTCTTCGATGAGCCGCTTACGGTTATCGACCCTCAGCTCAAGGGGAAGCTGCGTCGCAAGCTCAAGGAGATCCACCAGCGCTTCGAGATCACCATGGTCTACGTGACCCATGATCAGCTTGAGGCCTCCACCTTCGCCGACAAGATTGCCGTGATGTACGAGGGGCAGGTGGTGCAATTCGGCACACCCAGAGAGCTCTTTGAGAGGCCCAACCACACCTTTGTGGGCTACTTTATCGGCAGCCCGGGCATGAATTTCCTGGAGGTCATGGCCCGTGACGGGCAGGTGATGGCCGGTAACACCGAGCTGAGGGTCGGGAAGCACGTTCATGATGCCGTCGCTCAGGCGCGTTCCGCCCATATCAAGCTGGGAATCCGTCCCGAATTCATCGAGGTGCATGCCGAGCCGGTCGAGTCTGGCATGGAGGCCAGGGTCGAGCACGCCCAGGATCTGGGCACCTACTCGATTGTCTATTTGACGCTGGGCAGCATGGCGCTCAAGGCCCGTATCGGGGAAGACCAGGCGACGCCCAGCGGGAAAGCATGGCTGCGCTTTCCCGATGAGCGACTCGGCCTTTACGTCGACGAATACCGCGTGGAGATCGACCATGAATAAGGTCTATAACAACCGGGCATGGTGGCTGATCCTGCCCATGTTACTGCTGGTGGCTTTCTCGGCCGTCATCCCGCTGATGACCGTGGTGAATTACTCGGTCCAGGACGTCTTTAATGCCAATACGCGTTTTTTCACCGGCACCGAATGGTTCAAGGAGATGCTCAACGACCCGGCCCTCCAGGCGGCCGTGTTGCGTCAGTTCGCCTTCTCGATAACGGTGCTGGCCATCGAGGTGCCACTGGGGATCGGTATTGCCCTGATCATGCCCAAGAAGGGCTGGCAGGCCTCGGCCGTGCTGATCCTCGTTACCATGCCGCTACTGATTCCCTGGAACGTGGTGGGCAGCATCTGGCAGATCTTTACCCGGGGGGATATCGGCCTGATGGGCTGGAGCCTTCGCCAGCTCGGCTATGGTTACAACATCACGGCGAGTCCGGTGGATGCCTGGGCGACCATCATTCTGATGGATGTCTGGCACTGGACGCCGCTGATCGCATTGCTCTGCTACAGCGGCCTGCGCTCGATTCCCGATGCCTACTATCAAGCCGCGCGTATCGATCGTGCCTCGAAGTGGGCTGTCTTCCGTTACATACAGCTGCCCAAGCTTACCAATGTGCTGGTGATCGGTGTGCTGCTGCGCTTCATGCACTCTTTCATGATCTATGCCGAGCCCTTCGTACTCACGGGGGGCGGCCCCGGCAGCTCCACGACTTTCCTCAGCCAGTCGCTGACGACCATGGCCATCGGTCAGCAGGATCTGGGGCCCTCGGCGGCGTTCTCGCTGATCTATTTCCTGATCATCCTGCTGGTCACCTGGGTGTTCTACACCGCGATCATGAACATGCAGAAAGACGACAACAAGGAGGCATGACATGAGTCATTCATCGCCCACGACTCCCGATGCCGTACGCCAGCGCGCCGCGGCCGCCGATAATCGGCGGCGTCGCCAGGCCCGCCCAGCCTCTCGGAAGTGGCGCCGTCGTGGGCTGATGGCAGCCTATATCGTGTTCGTGCTGTTGCCGATCTACTGGTTGCTCAACATGTCGTTTCAGTCCAACACCGAGATTCTCGGTGGACTGACGCTATGGCCCGAGAACGTCACCACCGAGCACTACGCCAAGATCCTCACCGAGCCCAGCTGGTACATGGGCTATGTGAACTCTATTACTTACGTGCTGATGAACATGCTGATCAGCATCGTGGTGGCGCTGCCGGCTGCCTATGCCTTCAGCCGCTATCAGTTCATCGGGGACAAGCATCTGTTTTTCTGGCTGCTGACCAACCTGATGGCGCCGCCGGCCGTATTCCTGCTGCCGTATTTCCAGCTTTATTACACTGTCGGGCTGTTCGATACGCATGTAGCGGTCGCGTTGGCCCACTGTCTGTTCAATATTCCGCTGGCCGTGTGGATTCTCGAGGGCTTCATGAGCGGCGTCCCCAAGGAAATCGATGAGACCGCCTTCATCGATGGCTATAACTTTCCGCGATTCTTCGTGAAGATCTTCATTCCCATGATCAGCTCGGGGATCGGTGTGACCCTGTTCTTCCTGTTCATGTTCTCCTGGGTCGAGCTGCTGCTGGCCAGTACGTTGACTTCGACCAGTGCCCAGCCCATCGCCTCGGTAATGACGCAGACCAAAGGGGCCTCGGGGGTCGACTGGGGGGTCCTGGCCGCTGCGGGCACGTTGACGATTCTGCCAGGTATCGTGGTGGTCTATTTCGTTCGTAACCACATTGCCAAGGGCTTTGCCCTGGGCCGGACCTGAGGAGGACGCGCTATGGAATGGATGGTCTGGACCACGCCCACTACGATCTTCTTCTCCGCCATAGCGGCCATGCTGACCGGTATGACGGCCTGGGAAGTCATCTCGCCGACGATTGAGCGCAAGGGCTTCTTGCCGATTTCGACCACTCGTGGTGACCGCTTCTTCATCGGACTGCTCTCAGCCGCCTATATTCACCTGGCGGTGGTGGGGTTCACCCCGCTCAGCATCTGGCTGGCACTGGGCGCATCGGTGCTCTGGCTACTGATCCTGATGCGCTGGGGCTGACAGAAACGCATGGAGCCGAATGTCCAGGAACGGACGACAACAACCAATGAGGTCAACATGAAAACGAGAACAATAAGACTCTCTCTACTGGCTGCCGGAGTGATGCTGGCAAGCGGTGCCCTGCATGCCGACAGTCACGATGCTCGCGCCGTCGCCGAGCGCCTGGTTGATGAACATTTCCAGGACTCGACGCTTTCCCGCGAGGAACAGATCGAGGAAATGATGTGGTTCGCCAAGGCGGCCGAGCCCTTTCGAGGCATGGAGATCAACACCGTCGCCGAGGGCCTGACCACGCACATCTATGAGCGGGACGTGCTGGCCGAGGCGTTCACCGAGCTGACGGGTATCGAGTTGACGCACAACATCATTGGTGAGGGTGATGTCGTCAACAACATGCAGACCCAGATGCAGTCGGGTCGCAATATTTACGATGGCTACGTCAATGATACCGACTCCATCGGGACACACATCCGTTACGGCACCACCGTCAATATCTCCAATGCCATGGAGAACGAGTGGGCCGACTATACCTTGCCGACCTTGGCTCTTGATGACTTTATCGGCTTGCAGTATGGCACCGGTCCGGATGGCAGTGTCTATCAGTTGCCCACTCAGCAGTTCGCCAACCTCTACTGGTTCCGCTACGACTGGTTCCAGCGCGAGGATCTGCAGAAGCAGTTCCGCGAGATTTATGGCTACGATCTGGGTGTGCCGACCAACTGGACTGCTTACGAAGACATCGCCGAGTTCTTCACCGAGAATGTCGGCGAGATCGATGGCACCAAGATCTATGGCCACATGGATTATGGGCGTCGTGACCCATCGCTGGGGTGGCGTTTTCACGACTCCTGGCTCTCCATGGCGGGCATGGGCAGCCCCGGCGTGCCGTTTGGCAACCCGGTGGACGACTGGGGGATTCGCGTCAACGAACAGAGCCAACCGGTCGGGGCCAGCGTGTCTCGCGGCGGGGCCACCAACTCGCCGGCCGCGGTATTCGCCGTCACCAAGATGGTTGATTGGCTCGACAAGTATGCCCCGCCCGAAGCCAGCGGCATGACCTTTGGCGAAGCCGGGCCGGTGCCGGCCCAGGGGAATGTCGCTCAGCAGATGTTCTGGTACACCGCCTTCACGGCGGACATGACCGACCCTGAACTCCCGGTCACCGATGAAGAGGGCAACCCCAAGTGGCGCATGGCGCCGTCACCGACGGGGCCTTACTGGGAAGAAGGCATGAAGGTCGGTTATCAGGACGTTGGGGGCTGGACCTTCTTCGATTCGACGCCAGAGGATCGTCGTACGGCCGCTTGGCTGTTTGCCCAGTTTACCGTCTCCAAGACGGTTTCCCTGGAGAAGCTCATGGAAGGCCTCACGCCGATTCGCGAGTCTGACGTCTTCTCCGAGCAGATGACCGAGATGGCGCCCAAGCTGGGTGGTCTGGTGGAATTCTATCGCAGCCCGAATGAGTCCAACTGGACGCCGTCCTCCACCAACGTGCCGGACTACCCGCGCATGGCACCGCTGTGGTGGCAGAACCTGGCGCCGGCCGTCAGCGGCGATATATCGCCCAAGGAAGCGCTCGACAACCTGGCCGGGGATCTTGACGGCATCATGGAGCGCCTGGCGCGAGCCAAGGTCTTCGATACCTATGCCCCCAACCTGAACGAAGCGCGTGATCCGCAGTACTGGCTCGACCAGCCGGGGTCGCCGAAGCCGAAGCTGGATAACGAGATGCCGCAGGGCACGACGGTGCCTTACGACGACATGATGGAGGCGTGGATGGCCGCCGGTTCTCGCGAATGATGTATGGGCGGGGCATCTGACCCGCTCGCCGTTGCCCCGGGCGTTCCCGGGGCACTTAAAGATCGTGTAACGGGTTGCCTGAACAAAACCAGGCTCCACTCGGTGCATACCGAGTGGAGCCTTTTGCTTTGAAAAAGGGCCAGAATGTAGTGGTCAAGTGTTTCTGGCCACTACCGTTGCTGAGGGCGCGATGTTTTGCGCATGAAAACCGTTCATCCGCAGGCGGAGAAACATGCGATGAAACCCGCCATGGGCTGCGTTATGATGGCGGCTGGATTTGTCTCTGTTTGCCCTTCATTCTTGACCTTTTACTACGAGGTTTATCGCCGATGTTTAGCCGCAGCATGACCATTGCCGGATTCGATGACGTCCTTTATGACGCCATTCAGCAAGAAGAGCAGCGTCAGGAAGATCACATTGAGCTGATCGCTTCCGAAAACTACGCCAGCCCCCGCGTGCTTGAAGCCCAGGGCACTCAGCTGACCAACAAGTACGCCGAAGGCTACCCCGGCAAGCGTTACTACGGCGGCTGCGAGTTTGTCGACATCGCCGAAAGCCTGGCGATCGACTACGCCAAAGAGCTGTTTGGCGCCACCTACGCCAACGTCCAGCCGCACTCCGGCTCCCAGGCCAACGGCGCGGTATTTCAGGCGCTGATCAAGCCCGGCGATACCATTCTCGGCATGAGCCTCGACGCCGGCGGCCACCTCACCCATGGCGCCCGCCCGAGCTTCTCCGGCAAGCACTACAATGCCATCCAGTACGGCCTCGATGATAAAGGACTGATCGATTACGATCAGGTGGCCGAGCTTGCCCGTGAGCATAAGCCCAAGCTGATTATTGCCGGTTTCTCGGCCTATTCGCATATCGTTGACTGGGCGCGCTTCCGCCAGATCGCCGATGAAGTCGGCGCTTACTTTTTGGTCGATATGGCCCACGTGGCCGGGCTGGTGGCCGCGGGCATTTATGACAACCCGATGCCCCATGCCCACGTGGTCACCTCAACCACGCACAAAACCCTGCGCGGCCCCCGTGGTGGCGTGATTCTCTCCGCCGAAAACGACGAAGCCATGGAGAAAAAGCTCCAGTCGGCCGTTTTCCCCGGCGGGCAGGGCGGGCCCTTGATGCACGTCATCGCGGCCAAGGCCATCTGCTTCAAAGAAGCCATGGCGCCCGAGTTCAAGGTGTATCAGCAGCAGGTGGTCAAAAATGCCCAGACCATGGCGGAAGTGTTCGTCGAGCGCGGCTTTGACATTGTCTCCGGCGGCACCGAAGACCACCTGTTTTTGCTCTCGCTGATCAAGCAGGGCGTGACCGGTAAAGATGCCGATGCTGCCCTGGGTCGCGCCAACATCACCGTCAACAAAAACGCCGTGCCCAACGACCCGCAAAGCCCGTTCGTCACCTCCGGCCTGCGCATCGGCACGCCTGCCGTCACCACCCGCGGCTTCAGCGAAGACGAATGCCGCCGCCTGGCCGGCTGGATTTGCGATGTCCTCGACGTGCTAACCAACGGCGATGACACCACCGCGATTGAAACCAGCGTAAAAGCAGAAGTTGCCAAACTCTGCGCGCTGTTCCCCGTTTATACCGACTGATTACACGCCCCTCCTTTCACCGGCTACGCCGCAGCGCGTAGCCGGCTTCCCTGCGTCATATAGCCCCCAAATGTGGCAAGGCTGACGTGGGCGTAGTACTTGATGGCTTAATTCTCTAAACTACTGCCTGCGTTTTCAGGACAAGGAAGCGTGCCGTCTACGCTAAACATCGCTATATCGATAGGGCAAGGGAATGCGTCCAGTGTAATCCCCGGGCGGTAGCGTGTCTTTTTTAAGGAAACCCGCATGTTGATACCTCAGCGTTTATTATTGCCCGCGGCCCATGCCGCGCCGGGCTTGTTAGCCACGTTGAAGAAGCCGGCGTGCGCGCTGGCCGCTGCCGTGCTGCTCGCTGGCTGTGCCCAAGCGCCGTTTAACTCACCGGCGAGCGAGCAAGGCTATGTCTTAAGCGGCGATAACGCGCAACCGATCCAGAACGTCACGCTTAACGGCTTTCTCGATCAAACGCCGGGTAATAGCGCCGTGACGGCCGCCACCAGCCCCTGGGGCAATAATGTGGAAGTGGTGGCTGAGGCACGCTACTTTGCCGCCAGCGGGCGAGAGTGCCGTAAGCTGCGCATTGTTACGGCGTCGCAGCAAACCCGTCAGGCGCTGGTATGCCGCGGGCCCAACGGCTGGGTAGAGCAGCGCCTGGTGACCCAAACAGCAAAAGGCGTTAGCCAATGACACCATATATGCCCGCCGTCACGACGCCTGATAGCGTGGTGGTATCGCTCAAAACCGCGTGTAAAAAAGCCGCATGGCTAGCAAGCCTTGCCGTAGGCTGTGCGCTGTTATCTCCCACCGCGAGTGCGCAAACACTGAGCCTGCCCGACAGCATTGTGCCGCAAGAATCAAACCGCAACAGTGGCGAGACTGGCGAACAGTCCGAAACGGACGCAGCGAGTTCACGTACCGATTGGCGCAGCGGCACTTACGGCCCTGTCTCGCAACAGAAACAGGACGAACTGATCGAAAGCCTGCAGCCGTTTGGCGCTAACCTGTTTACCGGAGGGTTTCGTGGGGCAATGGGCGATGGCCTCAATCCTGGCTATCGTGTTAAGCCGGGTGATCAGGTAAACGTAAGAGCCTGGGGCGCCATTACTCTGGATAAGGCGCTGCCGGTAGACGTACAGGGCAACATTTTTATTCCCGGTTACGGGCCGCTCGACATCGAAGGGCAAACCAGCCAGCAGGTAGACGCCAGCGTACGCCAGGCGATCACCTCGATTTATCCGGAGCAGGTCGAGGTATATACCAATCTGCAAGGCGTTCAGCCGGTTGCCATTTACGTGACGGGCTACGTGGAAAACCCCGGACGCTATGCCGGTACGCCGAATGACTCGCTGCTGTACTTTCTGGATCAGGCCAATGGCATTGACCAGGCGCTTGGCAGCTACCGCAAAATCCACGTCAAGCGCGGTGGGCGAGTCGTATCAACCATCGACCTGTACGATTTTCTCATCAGCGGTGACATCCCGCATATTCAGTTTAAAGACGGCGATACCATTGTGGTGGAAGAGCGCGGGCCGGCCATTGCCGTCACCGGAGATGTTCACCAGGCGTATCGCTATGAACTGACCAGTACCCAGCTGAGCGGCGAAGAAATTGCCCGGCTGGCCCGGCTGGAAAGCGGCGTATCTCACGTGCTGCTACGTGGCAGCCGAGGTGACGGCCCAATCGCCGAGTATTACCCGCTTGCGCGTTTTAGTCGCCAAACGGTACAAAGCGGTGATGAAGTAATGTTCAGCGCTGATCAGCGTAGTGAAACTATCGTCGTTGAGCTTGAAGGCAGCTACCTGGGTCCATCGCGCTACGCGTTACCACGCGATGCACGTTTGGGCGAGCTGCTGGACTCGGTGGCCGTGCCCAAGACCATGACATCGGTCAATAATATTTCGCTACAGCGTGAAAGCGTCAAACGGCAGCAGGCAAAATCGCTGAAGGAAAGTCTGCGCCGTTTGGAAACGACCTACCTGGGGGCGCCGTCAAGCACCAATGAAGAAGCCCAGGTGCGCGCCAAGGAAGCCGAGCTGATCCAGAACTTTATCCAGCGCGCCCGCGAGCTGGAACCCAGCGGCCGGTTGGTGGTGGCTCACGGCGGGTCGATTGCCAATATTCGCCTGCGCGATGGCGATGTTATTACCATTCCTGAAACGAGCGACTCACTGCTCATCAGTGGGGAAGTCGTTGTACCTCAGGCCGTGGTGTATCGTCCGAACATGAGTGCGGAAGACTACATCGAAGGCGCCGGCGGCCTTACCCAGCGTGCGGATGATGATCATATCCTGCTGGTGCGCCAAAACGGTGCGGTAGTGAATGCAGACGATACTGACGTGCGCGCGGGCGATGAAATTCTGGTGATGCCCAAGGCACCGACCCACAACCTGCAGCTTGCCAGCAGCCTGACGCAAATCCTTTATCAAATTGCCGTGGCCACCAAAGTTGCCGTAGACCTGTAGCGCACCCTATGACTGATACAACACCTAAGCGGACAGCATCCCGCACGCCCTGGCAGGTAACCCGCAGCGTATGGTTTGCCATGTTCATGCGTGAAGCGGTTTCGCGCACCATGACTGACCGCATGGGCTGGTTCTGGATGCTCGTCGAGCCGCTTGCCTTCACGCTGATTATGGTAGCGATTCGCGGGTTTATCAGTGGTGACAAGTTAATCGTCAACGCTGAATTTATTCCGTGGATGATCACCGGTCTCATGGGGTTTTTCCTGATCCGCGAAGGCATGATGCGCGGCTTGGGCGCGGTAGATTCCAACAGCGCGCTGTTTGCCTACCGCCAGGTGCAGCCGGTAGACCCGGTCATCGTGCGTAACTTTTTGGAAGGCATGCTGCGTACCTTTATTTTTATGCTGTTTATTCTCGGGGCAGAAATGCTGGGCATGAAGCTATTTCCCGATAGCGGCGTTCAAGCGTTTGGCTGGTGGTTTTCCCTCTGGTGTTTGGGGTTTGGCCTTGGGCTTAGTGTCTCGGTATTAGGCAGCCTGGTGCCTGAAGTCGGGAAAGTGGTGCGCATGATCAACATGCCGCTGTTGATTCTCTCAGGGGTTATTTTTCCGCTGAACCAGCTGCCGCACTGGCTGCTTGAATACCTGATGTATAACCCCATTGTGCACGGTCTGGAGCTCTTGCGCGCCGCGTTTTTTGACGGCTACCAAACGGTACACGGCACCAGCGCTACCTACTTCTGGCTATGCACGCTGGGCGTTATCGCCTTGGGTCTGCTGCTGCACGTGCGCTTTAAAGCAGCGCTGAAAGCACAGTAACAGCGTTAAGCTCCTTTCTTTATCCCCGGTGCCAATGAGCCATGATTGAAATTAACGGCCTTTACAAGCGCTACCACAACCATCACGGCAGCGACTGGGTGCTGCGCGATATCAACCTGAGCATACCCACCGGCGTTAGCGTTGGGCTGGTGGGGCGCAACGGCGCGGGTAAATCAACGCTTTTGCGCCTTATTGCCGGCATGGATAGCCCTGAGCGGGGCAACATCCGCCGCCGCTGCCGCGTTTCCTGGCCCATTGGCCTGGCCGGCGGCTTTCAAGGCAGCATGACCGGGCGGCAGAACGTCAAGTTTGTAGCGCGAGTTCACGGCGGGCGGCAAAACGTACAGCCGGTTATTGATAAGGTGCGGGCATTTGCCGAGCTGGGCGACGCCTTTGACGAACCCATACGCACCTACTCCAGCGGCATGCGCGCGCGGCTTAACTTCGGGCTTTCGCTGGCGTTTGATTTTGACGTCTACCTTTCTGACGAGGCGACCTCGGTTGGCGATCGGGCCTTCAAGGCCAAAGCTACCAAAGCCTTTAAAGACAAGGTAGGCCAGGCCAGCCTGATTATGGTGTCGCACAGCGAAGGCATTTTGAAAGAGCTTTGCCAGGCGGGGCTCTATCTGAAAAACGGCCAGGCGATCTGGTACGACGACGTGAACGATGCCATTGCTGCCTACCATCAAGAAACCGACGGTATCAAGGTCGAGCCTGAACCCCAAACGCTGGAACAGGCACAGGAGCAGCTGCGCCGCCGCAAGGCCGAGTTCGACAAGGCCCAAAAGGCATTTGAAAAAGCCAAAGAGGATGAACTTATCCCGCGTGAGCGTAAAGCATACGGGGACAAATTCCGTGCTGCCCGCGAGCGTCTGCACACTGCACGTCAGCACGTTCAGGCCTTGCAACCGCCGCAACACGATGAATCATCTTCGTGAAAGGGCGCAGTCATCGTGGCCTATTATAGCGCCTGACTTTTTTCCTTATCCTTAACGGCTAAGCTTCTAATGAAACAGTTCATCAAAAACCAGCCCCACTGGGCCGTGGCGCTTGCCGCCATTTTTCTTGTTAGCGTTTATTGGCTGTTATGGGCCGAAGACAGATATGTCTCGCGGGCAACCGTTGTGTTGGAAAGCCCGCAAATCGCCCAGCCGGATATCAGTTTTTCGTCCATTTTAACCGGGTCAGGCGGTGATAAGGACTTGCTACTGTTGCGCGAGTATCTGCTCTCGGTGGATATGCTCAAGCGAGTACAAAGCGAGCTCGATTTTCGCCAGCACTACAGCGAAAACGGCGACGTCTTTGCACGCCTGTGGGACGCCGACGCGCCGATTGAAAAGCTGCATAAGTATTACCAGCGCCGGGTCGAGGTAGAAATGGACGAATACGCCGGTGTGCTCAACATTAAGGTGCAGGCCTATTCGCCCGAATTTGCCCACGCGATGGTAGCCCTGCTGCTAAAGGCCGGCGAAGCGCACATGAATGAGATGGGCCAGCGGCTGGCACAAGAGCAAGTGCTGTTTCTTGAAGAGCAGTTAAAACGCCTGGAAGAGCGGCTGGATAGCGTCCGCGCCAAGCTGCTGGCGTTCCAGAACAAAGAAGGGCTGGTATCGCCCACCAGTACGGTAGAAAGCCTTAACCAAGTTGTCGCCACGCTAGAGGGCGAGCTTGCCCGCCTGCGCGCTCAGCGCCAGGCGCTTTCCACCTATCAAAGCGTACAATCCTCTGAGATGCAGCGGGTTCAGGCAGAGATTGATGCGCTGCACGAACAGATTCAGCTGCAGAGCGACCGCTTGGCCAAAGCCACCGGAGAGTCGCTCAACCGTATTTCCTCGCAGTATGAAACGCTGGACCTCAAAGCCCAGTTCGCCCAGGAGACCTACTCCAGCGCGCTGAGCGCACTGGAAAGCACCCGCCTGGAAGCCGCGCGCAAACTCAAGCAGGTCAGCGTACTGCAAAGCCCGCTCCAGCCGGAGTACCCCACCAAGCCAGACCGGCTCTACAACACAACGTTGTTTGCGCTCATCGTCATCTTTCTGGGCTTTATCGCCAGCATGATGGCCATGATTATTCGTGACCACAGAGATTGATGACAGCCGGCGGCACATAGCGAGAAGTGCATAACAAACATAATTCAAAAAAATTGATCAGTAACAGAGTCAGTAAAAAGGAATACATAATGAATGGTTCAGCCCACACCAAGACTTTCCTGATCACCGGCGGCGCCGGCTTTATTGGCTCTGCCGTGGTGCGTGAGCTGATCGCACGCTCCAGCCACCGCGTGGTGAACGTTGATAAGCTTACCTACGCGGGTAATCTTGAGTCATTGGCAGACGTCGCAGATCACGAACGTTATGCCTTTGAGCAGGCGGATATTTGTGATGCTCAGGCGATGCAGCGATTATTTGAACAGCATCAGCCCGACGTGGTGATGCACCTGGCCGCCGAAAGCCACGTTGACCGCTCCATTGACGGCCCCGCCGAGTTTATTCAAACCAATATGGTCGGTACTGCGGTGCTACTGGAAGCCGCGCGCGGTTACTGGGCGGCGTTGCAGCAGAGCGACGCTGCCAAGGCCGCTGACTTTCGCTTTCATCACATCAGTACCGACGAGGTTTACGGTGACCTGGACGGGCCTGATGAGCTGTTTACCGAGACCACCTCTTATGCACCCAGCTCGCCGTATTCCGCCAGCAAGGCCGGCTCAGACCATTTAGTGCGTGCCTGGCAGCGTACCTTCGGTTTGCCCACACTGGTGACCAACTGCTCCAACAACTACGGCCCATATCACTTCCCCGAGAAGCTGATCCCGCTGATGATTCTTAACGCGCTGGCCGGTAAGTCGTTGCCTATCTACGGTGACGGCAAGCAGGTGCGCGACTGGCTATATGTGGAAGACCACGCACGGGCGCTGATTCAGGTAGCTAGCGAAGGCGAAATAGGCGAGACCTACAACATCGGTGGCCACAACGAGAAGCAGAACATCGAAGTAGTAAACACATTGTGCGCGTTGCTGGAAGAGCTGGTGCCGGAGAAGCCGTCGGGCATTGCCCGCTATGCCGATCTCATCACCTACGTGTCTGATCGGCCCGGTCATGACCTGCGCTATGCCATTGATGCCAGCAAAATCGAGCGAGAGCTTGGCTGGGTGCCGCAGGAAACCTTCGAAAGCGGCATGCGCAAAACCGTACAGTGGTATCTGGAGAATGAAACCTGGTGGCAACGCGTACAAGATGGCAGCTATCAGGGTCAGCGGCTGGGAGTCGGCGCATGAATATTCTTATTATGGGTGGCAATGGCCAGGTCGGTTTTGAGCTACAGCGCCAATTGTGCCTGTTGGGCGAGGTTTACGCCCCTAGCCGCGCCGAGCTTGATTTAGCCGATGCACAAGCGGTGCAGGCCTGGCTTGAGCACTACCGGCCAACGCTGATTATCAATGCCGCTGCATACACTGCCGTGGACAAGGCCGAAGACGAGCCGCAGATGGCTCAACGGCTGAATGCCGAGCTGCCCACTCAGCTGGCTGCCTACGCCGCTGAGCAGGGCGTGCGATTGGTTCACTATTCCAGCGACTACGTGTATCCCGGTGACGGCGAGCAGGCCCGAACCGAAGACAGCCCTGTAAAGCCGCTTTCCGTTTACGGCGCGAGCAAACTGGCGGGCGATCAGGCCGTAAGCGCGAGCGGCTGTGATGCCCTGGTGTTTCGTACCAGCTGGGTTTACAGCGCACGCGGCAACAATTTCATGAAGACCATGCTGCGGCTGGGCCGCGAGCGCGATGCGCTTGGCATCGTGGCGGATCAGGTTGGCGCGCCCACGCCGGCGCGGTTAATCGCGCTGGTTACCGGTCTGGCATTGGAGCGCAAGCTGGCGGCAGGCCTCTACCACTTGGCGCCGCGCGGCGAGGCCAGCTGGCACGGCTTCGCCTGTGAAATTTTTACGCAGGCAAAACACGCCGGTGAAACGCTGGCCATTAACCCGGAAGGCGTAGCGGCCATTCCCACAGCACAATACCCCACGCCCGCTGCGCGCCCGCTAAACTCTCGCCTTGAGCTCAACAAGCTTGAGAATGCACTCGATATTACCCTGCCGCATTGGCAAAGCCAGCTGGTGCTTACGCTCAAAGAGCATCTGGGCTAAGGCTCAGGCTTCAGTGTGTCCTGCGCGCCCAAGCTGCGATGCAGAATATTTATACGACATAAGGAATCTGATATGGCCCGTAAAGGCATTATTCTGGCCGGTGGCTCGGGCACACGGCTTCATCCCATCACCCGCGGGGTTTCCAAGCAGCTATTGCCCGTTTATGACAAGCCGATGATCTATCATCCTGTATCCGTGCTGATGCTGGCGGGTATTCGCGATATCCTGATTATCTCGACGCCTGAAGACTTACCTCAGTACCAGAGCCTGCTGGGCAACGGCGAGGACTTTGGCGTTCGCTTTGAATACGCCATGCAACCAAGCCCGGATGGGCTGGCCCAGGCATTTATCATCGGTGAAGAGTTTATCGGCGACGATCCGGTGTGCCTGGTGCTGGGCGACAACATCTTCCACGGCCAGCATTTCAGTGAACAGCTCAAGCGCGCAGATACCCAACCCGGCGGCGCAACGGTATTCGGTTATCTGGTAAAAGATCCGGAGCGCTTCGGCGTGGTGGAGTTTGATGAGACGGGCAGGGCGGTTTCCATTGAGGAAAAGCCTGCCAAGCCAAAGTCTCGCTATGCCGTCACCGGCCTGTATTTCTATGATAACGACGTGGTGGAAATTGCCAAAGGCGTCACGCCATCGGAGCGTGGCGAGCTGGAAATAACCAGTATCAACAATGCTTATTTGGAGCGCGGTGACCTGCGCGTTGAGCGTCTGGGCCGTGGCTTTGCCTGGCTGGATACCGGCACCCACGACAGTCTTTTAGAAGCCAGCCAGTACGTGCAAACCATTGAACACCGCCAGGGGCTGAAAATCGCTTGCCTGGAAGAAATTGCCTGGCACAACGGCTGGATAAGCGACGAGACGCTGGCGAATCTGGCCACGCCCCTGGCCAAGACTCAATATGGCCAGTATTTGCAGCGCATGCTGGCAAGCGGCAGCGCAGGACGCTAATACATATTTCTCGAGCGCCGGTGGTGCGTGCGCTGTGATGGAGCGTGGTATCGGGCGCTTCCGCGCTGGCGGGTACCACGCGTTTTACGCTCAAGGAAACGAGGCCAGATGATGCCATGAATCAATTTTCAGCCGTTAGCCCTACACCCGCGTTTACCCCGGTTAATGCGCTGCAGCAGCATGCCGAGGCCATGCAGTGCCAGCCACTGGGCGATTTGTTGCGTAGCGAGCATGGCCATGGGCGCGCCCGTGCGCTGCAGTGGACGTTTGGCTCCATGCATGTGGATGCCAGCAAGCAACGGCTGACGCCACGGACGCTGGAACTGTTGAGCCAATGGGCAACAAGCTGCCATTGGGAAGAAAAGCGCCAGGCACTGTTTAGCGGTAAGCCGATGAACGCCTCCGAGGGCCGGGCGGCATTGCACATGGCGGCTCGCTGGCCGCTAGAAACACAGGCACCTGCCGGTATGGCAACGGCGGTGGCAGAGTGTCAGGCGCAGCAGCGTAAGTTGGCAGGTTTGGTCGACAAACTGCATGCAGGGCGCTGGTGCGGGGCAACCGGCCAGCCGATTGCAGATGTATTGCATATTGGCGTAGGCGGTTCAGACCTTGGCCCAAAGTTGATTAACGAGGCACTGGGAGACGTGCCGGCTTATCGCCGCATACGGGTGCATTACGTCTCCACCATGGATGGCGCGCAGCTTATACCGCTGATGGAAGAGCTGAATCCGGCTGCCACCCTGGTAGTGTTGGCATCCAAGTCTTTTACCACGGCAGATACCCGCTTTAACGTACAAACGGCGCTGGCCTGGCTAAGTGAGGCGCTGGAAGTTGAGAAAAGTGCCCTTTACCGCAGCCAGCTGATCGGCATTTCGGCCAAGCCGGACAAAATGCGTGAGTTCGGTATTCCCGAGGCGCACCAGCTGACGTTTTTGAACACGATAGGCGGACGTTTTTCGGTATGGTCTGCCATTGGCATCAGCGTGGCCATGGCGTTGGGAATGCCCGTTTTTGAGCGGTTACAGGCCGGCGCCCATGCCATGGACCGCCATTTTATGGATGCGCCGTTTACGGATAATCTGCCTGCGCTGCTGGGCAGCATAGGTGCCTGGAATACACAGTTTCTGGATATTTCCAGTCATGTCGTGCTGCCTTACGATGGCCGGCTGAAAAGCTTCACGCCATATGTGCAGCAAGTCGAAATGGAGTCCAACGGCAAGAGTGTAAGCGCGGCCGGGCAAAGCGTGCAGCATGCGACCAGCCCGATTGTATGGGGAGACCTTGGCCCCAACGCCCAACATGCGTTTTATCAGCTGTTGCATCAGGGGTGTCATACGGTCAGTGCGGATTTCATTGCCGTCGCACGCCACGATGTTACAGCATCAGCGGGCGTGACTGATGCGCTGCGCGAGCAGCAGGCACTTACCCTGGCCAATTGCCTGGCACAGTCACAGCTGATGGCGCTTGGCGATGCGGCTATTCCTGCAGGCCTGCGCGGGAAAATACCACCGGGTTATCGGGGCAACCATCCAAGCACTACGATTGTGCTGGAAACCCTGGATGCCTGGAGCCTGGGAGCACTAATGGCCATGTACGAGCACAAGGTATTTGTACAAGCCGTGCTGTGGGGGTTAAACCCCTTTGACCAGCCGGGGGTAGAACTGGGCAAAAAGCTGGCGACCGGCCTTCACCAAAAGTTTGTCGACGGCCCGCAGGAACAGGGCGTGGATGACACCGCCCAGGTTTGCGACCCGGCCACCGGGCAGCTGCTTGAACAGATTCTTCAATGGCGTAATGCCGGCACCTCTTGAACTCTCTTGTAAACAGGATGTAACAATGCACACCCTGCGCAAAGCGATAATTCCCGTGGCGGGCTTTGGCACGCGCTTGCTGCCGATCAGCAAGGCAATTCCCAAAGAAATGGTGCCGGTAGTAGATCGGCCGCTGATTCAACATGTGGTAGAAGAAGCGTTAGCCGCTGGGATCAACGAGATAATCCTGGTGACACGCACCGGCAAGGCAGCCATCGAAGATCACTTTGATACCCATGTGGAGCTGGAGCAATCGCTGGCAGAAAAGGGCAAGCAAGCCTTATTGGACACGCTTGCCGACATTGCCCCACCAGAGTTGACAATTACCAGCGTGCGCCAGCCCGAAGCACGCGGGCTAGGGCATGCGGTGTTGTGTGCCGCGCACTTGTTGGCCAGCAATGAACCCTTTGCCGTTATGTTGCCGGATGTGCTGGTGAAACCACAGCCCGCAGGCGCCGACCAAGAAGGCGATCTGCGCCGGATGATGGCTTGCTGGCAGCAAAATGAGAGGGCGCAAATCATGGTAGAAGCGGTACCCGAAGCCCATGTGCAGCGCTACGGTATTATTGACTGCGGCGGCCGACAACCGGGTGCCGGCCAGAGTGTTGCCATGCATGGCGTTGTGGAAAAACCCGACCCTGCTGAGGCACCGTCACGTCTGGCGGTTATTGGCCGCTATTTGTTACCTTATCGCATCATGGAGTTATTGAGTACTCAGCCCCCCGGGGCAGGCAATGAAGTTCAGCTGACTGATGCTATTGACCGCTTGCTGCAAGAAGGGCAGCAAGTCGAAGCGTTTCGCATGCATGGCCGCACCTTTGACTGCGGGAATATTGCCGGCTGGCTGCAGGCCAATACCCAACTGGCGCGTGAGGCCGGTTATGAGGTGTAAGGCAGTAACCGATAACAACTCGATGAAAAACTTGTTAGCGGCCTATTTTGTTCGCCCGGATGCCAGTGATCCTGAGCAGCGTGTCAATTTCGGTACGTCGGGTCATCGTGGCAGCTCACTGGCAGGCAGTTTCAGCGATTGGCACATTGCCGCCATTGTCCAGTCCGTGGTGGACTACCGCCGTGACGCGGCTATTACCGGCCCGCTGTTTCTGGGGCGCGATACCCACGCGCTTTCACTGCCCGCCTGGGAAACGGCGCTGAAGGTGCTGGCCGGCAACGGCGTTGATATCGTCATCGCGACCGACGATGAAGTGCTGGCCACGCCGGTGATCAGCCATGCCATTTTGCGTCACAATGGGGCAGATTTTCAGCGTGCAGGGGCTCAGCCGGCTGATGGCCTGATCATCACGCCATCTCACAACCCACCGGAAGATGGCGGGATCAAGTACAATCCGCCCCACGGCGGCCCGGCCGAAGCCGGTATTACACGCTGGCTTGAACGTCAGGCGAACGAGTATCTTGAGGCGGAAACATCCGGTATTGCCAGGTTAGCATTGCCCGAGGCGCGTCGGCAGGCGCGTGAGCAGGATCTGATTGGTCACTATGTGGAAACCCTGGGCGAGACCGTCGATATGGCTGCCATTCAGGCAAGCGGCCTGCGCCTTGGCGTCGACCCTATGGGCGGTACCGCATTGCCGATATGGCAGCGGGTAGCCGAGCACTATGGGCTGGCGCTGGAGGTGGTGAACACCCGGGTAGATCCCACCTTTGCCTTTATGCCGCCGGACCACGACGGTAAGATCCGCATGGACTGCTCAAGCCCTGCCGCCATGGCTAACTTGCTCAATATTCGTCAGCGCTTTGACCTGGCCTTTGGCAACGACCCGGACGCCGACCGCCACGGCATTGTTGATGCCGGCGGGCTGATGAACCCCAACCACTACCTGGCGGTGGCCATTGATTACCTGTTGAGCCATCGGCCGTGCTGGGCGTCAACGCGTAAAATCGGCAAGACGCTGGTATCTTCCTCCATGATCGACCGCGTAGTAGCGGGGCATAATCGCCCGCTGTATGAGGTGCCGGTCGGTTTTAAGTGGTTTGTAGACGGGCTGGATCAGGGTTGGCTGGCGTTTGGTGGCGAAGAAAGCGCCGGTGCCAGCCTGCTGACCCAAAACGGCCAGCCATGGTCTACCGATAAAGATGGTATTGCGTTGTGCTTGCTGGCGGCTGAGATCATGGCCGTCACCGGTCAATCTCCCGGCGAACGCTATGCTGCGCTGACGCAGCGTTACGGTGAGCCGCATTACCGGCGTATTGATACCCCCTGCAGCGCCGGGCAAAAGGCCGCTTTCAAACAGCTGGATGCACAGCGCGTAACGGCTTCAACCCTGGCCGGCGACCCGATAACGCAGGTGATGACCCATGCCCCCGGCAACGATGCGCCTATTGGTGGTATCAAGGTGACAACCGCTAACGGCTGGTTTGCCGCTCGACCCAGCGGTACCGAGGCGATTTACAAACTCTACGCGGAAAGCTTCCACGGAGATGCCCACCTCAACGAGGTTTTGACTGAAGCCAGACAGCTCCTCGACAGCATCCTGTAGCCTCGCTTTCAATATCAGTCCACGGACGACACGGACTTCCACGGACAAAATTTCAAATGTTAATGATTTTTGGTTTTGTGCGTGTGTCTCGCGAGTGTCCGTAGCCCAAAAAGAGACTCTTATGATTTACGAAAAACTGGCCATTCCCGACGTCGTTCTCCTTACCCCCAAGGTGTTCGGCGACGAGCGTGGTTTCTTCATGGAAACCTTCCGTCAATCGGAATTCGAACAGCACTGCGGCGATTACCGTTTTGTACAAGATAACCACAGCATGTCAGCGCACGGCATTCTGCGCGGCCTGCACTACCAGCTGGAAAAGCCCCAGGGCAAGCTGGTGCGCGTGACGCGTGGCGAAGTGTTTGATGTGGCCGTGGATGTGCGTAAAAATAGCCCGACGTTTGGCCAGTGGGTAGGGGCTACCCTTAGCGCTGACAACAAGCAGATGCTGTGGGTGCCGCCAGGCTTTGCCCATGCCTTCTATGTGGTAAGTGACGAGGCGGAATTTCAGTACAAATGTACTGACTACTACAACCCCGGTGATGAATACTGTATCCGTTGGGACGACCCTACGCTGGCTATCGATTGGCCGCTGCTTAATGGTAAAGCGCCAAGAGTCTCAGAGAAGGATGGGCAGGGTAATTCCTTTGTAGATGCGACGAAATTTGACTAAAGATTGTTTGTGAATGGTGCGCAAATATAACATAAAGGATATAAGCGTGTGCAAAACAGATAAAGCAGGTGCGGCTGGTAAGGTATTGCCAAACACCGCTGCTCACGATATTGAAGCGTTGCCTTATGTGATTATGGCTGATGGCAAGTCTGATTCAGTACTGAAGGTCGACAGCGTACGCTTGGCCCAAGATGAATTACTTGTTGAGGGGTGGGAAGCTAGTACGGCTCATACCGCGTTGAACTTCTGGGTAGATGGTATACAACAAAAATCTGTATGTTCGGATATGCCTCGCACAGATGTTGAAGCCAGCATGCGTGGAGTTAACCCATCATTAAAATGTCGCGGCTTCCAGATAAAAATGCATCTGATAAAGGTGCCATACCAAGCAATTCAATTGGCTTGGAAGACTGCAGAAGAGGATAGCCCACGGCTTTTTCATATTAAAGTGCCGACAATGGATCAAGCAGTTGGAGTCGATATGCCTGAGGATATTACTGTGCAGGATAATGCTGATACTCAGCCGTCAACAACAGCTTGGGACTCAGAGTTTTTGAGTCAGGCAAACTGGCAGCAACTTGATACTTTAAAAGTTAACGCACATCTTGACCGTTTTGGCATCATGCCGCAGCGTAGTGGGTTGTTGGCCGGATGGGTAGTTGCTCAGCCAGGATGGGAGCTCTGGCTGTGTGACAGTGAAGGTAATGTTGAGTCGTTGGATAACGCATTACGCTATCAGCGCGAAGATGTCGTTGAGTTGTTTCGCGAGCAATTTGGTCAGCATACGGGAGATGCAGGGTTTGTCATGCCTTGGCCGTATGCCTTGATGCCCGGTGCGGTCATGCGCTTAATCGCTTATCATACTGAGTCAATGCAGGCGTTTGAAGTTTTTCGCAGTACGCCGGAAGAAGTCTCTAGCGATCCTGAAGGCTATGCCCGATGGGCGTTTACCGTACCCACCCCGGCAGAGAAGTTCAATGAGCGATTGAACCGTTGGGAAGGTGCATTGATCGAAGAATTGCTGGCAGAACGCCAAGCCTACTTTGATGCTCAGAGCACAGAGCCTGACGTGCAGGTATTGGGAATGCCTCCCAAGGTCCCCACTCTTAGCATTATCATTCCATTATACAGCCGCTGGGATTTTGTCGAGCATCAGCTGCTGGCTTTCTCGCGCGACCCGGCACTGCTTGAGAGCACCGAGATTATCTACGTCGTGGATGATCCTCGTATTCTTACGGCGATCTCCAACGAAGTGGAAAACCTTCACCGGCTTTATAATGTACCCTTTAAACTGGTTTGGGGGCACCGTAACCGCGGTTTTTCCGGTGCGAATAATCTTGGCGTCAGCGTGAGTTGTGGCCGTCAGGTACTACTGTTGAATAGTGATGCTTTCCCGACGATCCCGGGTTGGGCCAATCAACTCAGCCACCTTCTAGATACTCATCCTGAATTCGGCATGCTAGGGGCGCGCTTATTGAATCCCGAAGGAGGAATGCAGCATGCAGGCATGGTGTTCTTTCATTCGAGCTCTTGGCAAGTATGGCTTAATAAACATCCGATGGCTGGCCTAGACCCACAGTTTGATGTGGTGCCTGAAGGCATGAAAGTGATCGAGAAGCCTGCTGTTACAGGAGCTTGCGTCATTATGACACGGGAACTGTATGATCAGGTTGGCGGGCTGGATGAAGGTTATCTGATTGGTGATTTCGAAGATTCAGACCTTTGCCTGAAGGTCATCCACGAAAATAGCAAAGTGGGTTATGCACCGGGTGTTGAGTTGGTGCACTTAGAGCGGCAGTCATTTTCTTCGTTGGGGGATACATCATTCCGCACGCTGATTGTGCGCTTCAATGCTTGGCGTCATACGCAGCGTTGGGGTACACAAATTCAGTCGGTGATGAAGAAATTCAGTTAAAGGGTGAAAAAAGATGGATTCGGCATTAAAAGACAGAAAAATATCACGCGTGTTGGTGATGGCCCATGGGCATCCTGATTTTGCCTTGGGTGGTGGTGAGCTGGCCGCATATAATTTATTTAAATCGCTGCGTGATGATGACACTATAGACCAAGCTTGGTTTGTCGCCCGCCACGATAGCGGTAATGGCCCTACCGGTGCGCTGACGTTGCGGCGTGAAAATGAGTATTTGTGGCAACAGTCACTGGGCAATTCTTTTTTGTTAAAAGCAGCCAATAGCCATGCAATATGGAATGACTTCCGTCAGCTGATTCGAGTGATGAAACCAACAGTGGTGAATTTGCACCATTATTTTCATCTAGGTATCGAGTTGTTAAGAGTTATCAAGGAAGAAGATCCAGATATTCGCGTCGTGCTGACTTTGCATGAGTATATGGCAATTTGTCATCAGCAGGGGCAGATGGTTAAGCGCGGGTCCAATAAGCTATGCTTTAGTTCATCATTGGAAGACTGTCATCGCTGCTTTCCTGAGTTCACCAAGGAACAGTTTTGGTTACGGCGAAGCTTTATCGGACATCATTTTGATTATGTTGATCATTTTATTTCCCCCTCACATTTTCTTAAGCAGCGTTATGTGGAGTGGGGAATCGCTGAAGAGAAAATCAGTGTGATCGAGAATGGACAGTCACCCGAGCCAAAACTGTCACCGCGTCCGCTTCCCGCCGTGTCGGAAGAAAAGGATGATACAGGAGAACGGTACGAGAAAGACGATGTGAGAAGTGGAAGTTCGCTAGAGTGCGACACCTCAAAAGTCCGCCGAAAGCTCCGCAAGCCAACACGTAACCGCTTGGCCTTCTTTGGCCAAATTAATCCCTTCAAAGGCATTGATGTTTTGATGCACGCCATGCTTTCCATGACCAGGGAGGATCGTGATAAGTTTGTGGTAGAAGTTCATGGTGCAAATTTTGAGCATCAAGCGGATGATTTCAAAAATTCAGTGATGAGTATGGCCAATACGCTAATGGAAGAAGGTTCATTGCGTTGGGTCGGCCCTTATGAACCCTTTCAGGTGCGCGAGCGGATGCGCAACGTCGATTGGGTAATTATTCCGTCAATATGGTGGGAGAACTCGCCCATGGTGATTCAGGAGGCTTTCGTTAATGGCCGTCCGGTTATTGCTTCTGATATTGGTGGCATGAAAGAGAAAATTACGCATGAAGTTGATGGCTTGCATTTTGAAGCACGAAATCCACTAAGCTTGGCAGAAACGCTCAAGCGTGCCGCTGCCATGACGGATGCTGATTGGACGACGCTACATGAAGGGATTAAAGCACCGCTAAGTTATCAGAAAAGTGCAGAAAAATATGCACAAATCTTTGAGGGTTGATAAATGTATACTCCTGTTTTTTATGCTTTGAATGATACCGTTGATGAGGCGCCCTTCTTAGAGACAGATAAGATTTTTTCAGACACTGGGAGGAATACGGGAAATCTCGCTTTTACTTATGCTACGCGCCGGCTATTGGGCGAAAATGTCACGGGATTTAACTGGTCGGGAAGTCATCAAAAAAATGACAACGAGCTACTAGTGGTGTCATGTGCTAATCAGTTAGGTGCTCATTGTGATATGGGTGAACAGGCAAAAAAGATCGAAAAAATGGATATGCCAGTCATCGCATTGGGGCTAGGCGCTCAGGCGGGAAGCGTCAGTGAAATGCCTGAAGTGCCTCAGGGAACCATAGACTGGTACGATGCAATGGCTTCAAAGGCCTTATCCGATAAGCCAAACATTGCGCTTAGAGGAGAGCATACCTATCAATACTTAAAAAGCATCGGTCGAGAAAAGTCGGCAGTGGTGCTTGGCTGTCCTTCCAATCTAATCAGCCCCTTTCGCGACTTAGGGAAACGCATCAAGGATCGTGAAGTTTTTCCACCTAAGCGAGTAGCTGTTGCGGCTGGGAGCCCATGGGTTCCTAAGCATAGAATGTTAGAGCGTACTCTCGCCGATATGGTGACTCAGACAGGTGGTAGCTATATTACTCAGATGACGCTAGAAATGATTCAGTTAGCACGGGCCGATTTTTCTCACATGGATAAAGAGGTTTTGCTTAAATATAAGAATTTTCTACGCCCTAACATGGTGCTCCCGGAATTTATGCAGTGGTGCCGACAACATGTTGAAATGTTTACTCATGTGCCATCTTGGATGGAGCATTTGAGAAAATTTGATTTCGTGGTTGGTAATCGTATTCATGGTGTTATGCTTGCATTACAAGCTGGTGTGCCGGCCATGTGTATTGCTCACGACTCTAGAATTGTCGAACTGTGTGAGACGATGTGTGTTCCATACGTTCATATGGATGAAGTGAGTAAGCACGGACTTAATATTTACAATTTGCAAAGCTATTATAATTTTGATGCAGAAAAATATGATTTTCAACGTCTTGAACTGGCAGAAAAATTCCGACAATTTTTCCAAAATAACTCCCTGACCGAGCTCAAAAGGTTGAGTGTTTTTCTTGAGGGAGAGTGAGATGAAAAAAGAGGTGATTATACACATTGGGACTCATAAAACTGGAAGTAGCTCTATTCAGGAGAGTTTTTATGGGTCTATGGGGGAGGGGGGTGTAGAGTATTTTGATTTTGGAGAGCCTAACCATTCACATGTAATGGCGAGTCTTTTTTTAAATAACCCTTATAATTATCACTTTCATAGGAAGCTTGGAAAAACTAAGAAATATGTTGATGCTTATGTAAGTGAGTGGTTTTCCGTTATTGACAGGCAGATTTTTTCTTCCGAGAAAGAAGTTTTTTTTATCTCCGCTGAAGATGTTTGTACCTTTACGGAGCCAGAGCTTGTAAGAATGAGCCCGCCTAATTCACCGGGCTGAGACAGAAAAGAAGATGGCGAGCAGTTTCTCTTGTAGAATCAAGATGTTCCTGAACGAACACAATTCAAGAGGACCACTCGCCATGGGTGAAAGCTTATCCCCCTGGACCCCGTCATGCAACGGGTCCATCCGCGTCGAGCTCAGCGGCCATCGCACCACCAGCGACAGCGGTGCTTTGCTGTTGCGTGAAGCCCTCGACAACAGCGGCATGATCGATGCGCTGGACGACCATCTGGTCGATCACCGCGACCCGGATCGCGTCCGCCACTCGTTAGCCAGCCAGCTGCGTACCCTGGTGCTGCAGCGTTCGATGGGCTGGATCGACCTCAGCGATACCGATACGCTTCGCCGTGACCCGCTCTGGCAGCTAGCCTGCAGTGATGCCCGCGGGACAACGCCGTTGGCTCAGGACCGGCCATCTCAAGCGACGCTGTCGCGGCTGCTGACGTGCCTGGGCCGCGACGACAATATCGATACCGTGCATGAGGGCCTGCTGCGGCTGGCGGTCTGGCGACTGACCTCGCTGAACGGCGGCGAACGCCCCGAGCATCTGACGCTGGACATCGACGGCTTGCCGATCGACGTTCACGGCCACCAGGGCGGTTCGGCGTTTCATGGACTTTACGGGGCCAGAATATACTCGCCTTTGGTGGCCTCGCTGGCAGAGACCGGCGACATGGTGGGCGGCCTGCTGCGTGAAGGTAACGCCGGCCCAGCCGAGAATGCCGATACCTGGATCCCACATCTGGTGCGGCGACTCAACGAGAGCACCGGGGCCAAGGTCAAGGTGCGCATCGACGCCGGCTTCACCGACAACGACACGCTTGAGGCGCTGGAAGATCGCGACATCGAGTATCTGGGCCGGTTGCGCAGTCATACGGGCCTGCAGACACTGGCAGCGCCACATCTGAAGCGGCCACGCGGCCGGCCCCCCGAGCAACCTCGGGAATGGTGCCATGACCTGGCGTACCAAGCCGGTACCTGGCCGGCGCCGCGGCGCGTGGTGCTGGTGGTACAAGAGCGGCCCGATGATCTGCTGCTGCATGCCTTCTTTTTGGTCACCAATCTCGGCAAGTTCGACTGGCCGCCGGAAAAGGTCCTGGCGCTTTATCGCAAGCGCGGCAGCGCCGAAGCCCACATGGGCGAGGTGAAGTCGTCGCTCGATATGCATCTCTCCTCGACTGATCGCGGTGTCTCCACCGTCCAGGACGTCATGGCCCGCAACGAGGTAAACCTGCTGCTGACTCTCTGCGCTTATCAGGTGCTACACGGGCTGCGTTGCCTGTTGGAACGACAGACCCGGCAGGGCTGGAGCCTGAAGCGGATGCGCGAGCAGGTGCTCAAGGTGGCCGCCACGCTGACAGTGCACGCCCGGCGTATCACCGTGCACCTCGGCGATGCCGCCGACAAATGGTGGCCATCCTTACTGAAGGGGTTGCCGCGGCTGACGGCATTGACCTGACACGTCGCATTACTCAGCCTTTTCCAGCAGACAAAACGGCCACTATGGAGGCCGACGACCACGGCTGCGCCGTCACTCGAAACCAATGAACTTCAGTTATAAATATCACGGCATTGATACGATAAAGCTATGTGCTAATCGGCTACTCAGCGACCGTATGACATAAAAGCCGGTCGGTCCCGGTCACCACGGGACGTAAAACGCTCGTTCGGCGTCCTGATGAATAAGGCGGGATGAGGGATTTTCTTCAGAAATATTTTTTGTCTATAAAAATTATTTGCTATCTAAGGTCGCCTGTGGCATTTATGCAATCTCTTTTTCAGCAGCGTCTAAAAGGAGGTGTTGCTGAATTAAAGCCTGAAAGGTTGTATTCAAGCTACCGTAATCTTGTTGAGAAATTTGTCAAAGTTTTTGGGGTAGAGCACAGTACCTTTGTTCAGTTCTCTAAGGAATCGCTTATTGATGGTGATGTAGTTGCAGATGTTGCGAGTAGGATAAATGAAGATAAAAATAATATCAAAGTGAAGCGGGCTAACGAGGGGCTTTCGGCAGAGGCCGCCGCAGTGCTCTTTGTTTATCTTAGGTTTTCGGCGCCTAATGTTATGGATAGGGAGGCCTATAAAAGGAGTAAGAAGCTGGTGGCCTTGCTTAAAGGGTTCGGTGAGAATAAGTTGCTGTTTGGTGAGAAGTACTATTCGTTTGTGGAACATGAAAGATGCCATGATTTAAAATGGTTGAAGAAGCATGTTGGGTGCACTATGGATGAGAAGTTTGTAGCGAAAAAAAACACGGTGATCGTGAACTCCGCAGAAGATTTGGTTTGTTATTGTAAGTCTGTATATCCTGATTTTATTAGGCATTTGGCTGAAAATAACAAGGGAAATGTGAAGGTTATAGATGTTGTTAGAGCGGTTGATGCCTTTTGTTAACTCCTGCACAGTGTTTTCTTATAATACAGCGATAGGCGAGGGATAATTTGAAAATTTTGGTTGCAGGTGGAGCTGGATACATTGGTTCCCATATGGTCAAGCAACTCTTCCGCGCCGACCATTCCGTGGTAGTGCTGGATAATCTCTCCACCGGCTTTCGCGAACTGGCTCGTTATAGTGAGCTGGTAGTGGGCGATCTGGCTGATACTGCACTGTTGGAGCGGCTGTTCCGCGAGCACCGCTTTGACGGGGTGATGCACTTCGCGGCGGCCAGCCTGGTGGGCGAGTCCATGCAGGACCCGGGCAAGTATTACCGCAACAATGTGGCCGATACCCTCAACCTGCTTGAGGTGATGGTGCGCCACGAGGTGAAGCACTTTATCTTTTCCTCCACCGCGGCCACCTTCGGCGAGCCGGAGAGCGTGCCGATCGACGAGGCGCACCCTCAGCGGCCTATCAACCCCTATGGGGCTAGCAAGCTGATGGTGGAGCGCATGTTGCAGGATTTCCATGCTGCCCACGGCCTCAGTTCGGTATGCCTGCGCTACTTCAATGCCTGCGGGGCAGATCCTGAAGGCGAGTTGGGCGAGTGTCACGACCCGGAAACCCACCTGATTCCGCTGATTCTGCAGGCGGCCTCCGGGCGGCGAGAGAATATCACCGTGTTCGGGCGTGATTATGCCACTGAGGATGGCACCTGTGTGCGTGACTATATCCATATTGAGGATTTGTGTAGCGCTCATGCCTTGGCTCTGGAGGCACTAGTAAGCGGCGAGAAGCAGGGCGCGCTGGCCTACAACTTGGGCAATGGCCAGGGCTATTCGGTACAGCAGGTGGTCGAGGCAGTGCAGCAGGTGGTGGCCGAAGATGACTTCACGCTTGAAGTGAAAGAGGGCGACCGCCGTGCCGGTGACCCGGCAGTGCTGGTGGCCGATGCGACTCTGGCGCGGCGTGAGCTGGGCTGGCAACCCCAGTACGCTGAGTTGGATATCATCATTCGCCACGCCTGGGCGTGGGAGAGAAGGATGCTTCGCTAGCGAGCAGTAGCACAGCTGCATCATGGTGGGGCAGGGCTCCGACTAATCGTCAGGAGCTATTCTATCAATTTGAGTTTTTATATGATCAAACACGTCATTCGGAGTTTGCGTTCTTCTGCAAGCTCCCATAAACCCGCTGAGGTTGTGCTCCATATTGGCGCGCCCAAGTGCGGCTCTTCTGCCATACAACGTTTTTGTGTTACCCACCGTGATGCACTACTGAAGTTGGGGTATTTTTATCCGGAGCACTCGCTGGATGTGAATGGCGTTTCAGGTGGCCATACCCAAGTGGCAGGGGCGTTGATTAACGACAAACGAGAACAGGCACGCGTGACATTTCAGCGTTGGCTGAATGAGGCAAAGAAGCAGCAGGCCTGTCTGTTGATTTCCGCTGAGGCGTTATATGGCCAACATGCCGCCATGTCCGAGTTTTGCAAAGGGCTGAATGTTAAAGTCATCGGTTTTCTGCGCCACCCCATTGAGTATTTGCTGGCTAATCATAACCAGGGCATCAAACGCCATATGAGTACGAGGCGTCTTGGTGAGCTACTGCCTGAATTGTTGGGCAAATCCACAGGGCACTTGGTGGGCTTGCCTCTGATCCACTGGGCCGAGGCATTCGGGGATGACAGTTGTCATTTTATGGCGTATCAGTCACCTAGCGCCGGTGGCGCGCCAGTAGAAGGACGTTTTTTGCAGGCGCTTGGTATCGAAACACAGATGTCTCCTCAGTTGCAGCAGCTTGGCGGGCAAACCAATCGCAGCTATGTGAAGTCGGCGCTTGAGCTGAAACGGCTGCTGAATACCGTTCTAGGTGACCTACCTGCCCATGATGCGCACCAGGTAGATTGGAGCCTGCAAGGCTATTCGGATCGAGCACGTGGTGAGTCAGGCTACACCATGGCTGACCTTACCATGGAGATACGCGAGCGCCTTGAAGAGCACTTGCTTAAGCAAATGGCCCCCGTCGTCAAGCATTTTCCTGAACTCAAGGCGGTTGCTGAAGTGCCGGTTGAGGTGAGCCTGGAGTCAAACCACTGGCTAAATCTGGCAGCTCCGCTGGCCGCATTGGCAGCCGATGCGCCACAGGTAACAACCGACATACGCCAGCGCGCGGTGAAGCAGCGTGAACAGGGGCGGCAGGATTACACCTTCTGCAAGCTGTTGGATGTGCTTGGTATCGAATTCAATGAGCCTGGCGGTGTAGAGCCAACCCCCGGTTTGACCGTACATCAACGTAATACCTTAAGTAAGCCACACGCTCGCGAAGCTGATTGCCTGCGTGAGATGGCAGTTTTGCTGGAGCGCCAGGGGCTGTTGGCGGATGCGCTATTTGCCATTGGACGTGCCTTGGAAAAGCGCCCTGAAGGTAAGGGAATACAACGCATCAAGGCTCGTATGGAACAAAGGCAGCAAATACAGCAAGCCAGCCAGGCAGCGTGTGAGGATAAGCGCCCTGAAGCAGGTCAATCATGAACGCACGTACTCGTAAACGCCTTGATAAAGGCTTGCGCTGGTTGGCGCGGGCACTCAACCAAACACCGCTGGTGCGCCGGCCGCTAAGCCGCTTGAAGCCACATCGCCATCTGCGCTGTGAAGAAAATGCAGCGGGTACCGGCTTTGAATGGCAAGCGGTAGGTGATGACCCGCAGTTCAGGCTGACTCGTGAATTGCCGTTGCCGGGCTGGCACATGCTTGAAGTGGCTATGACCCACGATCAACCAAGCGCGGCCGTTAAGCTCTACCTGGATACCGGCTGGGGCTTTAACGAAGCGCAAAGCGTTTACCTGCCAATGAAGGCGGGCCGGGTGAGCAAGCGGCTGTTTTATGTGCCCCGGCCGCTCAAGGCGCTGCGCTTTGACCCCATGGGCCAAGAGGGGCACTTTACCCTGCATCACCTGCGTATGGCTTGGCTGAGTCCGTGGTTTGCCCATGATCGCCTGGCCCAGCGGCTGGCCAATATGCATCACGAATACCGTGATGTGGCCAAAGGCGAAGTGCTGCCGGCGTTGAAGCGCCGCGCACGTGAGGAGCAACGCGACTGGCATACGCTGGCGCTTGCGGATTACGACGCCACCTTTGAGCGGCGTTCTACCCGTTACAGCTATACCGAATGGCTGAGTAAGCGGCGGCGCCTCTCGCCGCAACACGTGCAGCGGGTCATTGCCAAACTGCGTCAGCGGCCGCTGATTTCGATTGTGCTGCCGGTGTATAACCCGCGACTGGAGTGGCTGCGCGAATGCTTGGACTCAGTGCTGGAACAGCACTACCCGCATTGGCAGCTGTGCATTGCCGACGATGCCTCCAGTGATTCTGAGGTGCGCCAGGTGCTGGCCGAATACGCCGAGCGCGATGCGCGCATCCAGGTCGTGTACCGCCAGCAAAATGGCCATATTTGCGCGGCCAGCAACTCGGCCCTTGAACTGGCGGAGGGGAACTTTGTTGCACTGCTTGACCATGACGACCGGCTTTCGCCCTATGCGTTGTTTCATGTGGCTGAAGCGCTGCACCGTCATCCGGATGCCGGGCTTTTATACAGCGATGAAGACAAGCTGGGCGAGCGCGGCGAGCGCTTTGACCCGCACTTCAAGCCGCAGTGGAACCCGGATCTGCTGCTGGCGCAGAACTATATCTCGCACTTGGGCGTATACCGCACTGGATTGGTGCGCGAGGTGGGCGGCTGCCGTGAAGGCTTCGAAGGCAGCCAGGATCACGATTTGGCGCTGCGCGTAAGCGACCGGCTAGCGCCCGATCAGATCGTGCATATTCCTCACGTGCTTTACCACTGGCGGGCGGGTGAAGGTTCTACCGCGTTGGAGAGTGGCGAGAAAAATTATACGACCGAGGCGGGCCTGATGGCAGTGCGTGAGCAGGTAACGCGTCGTGTTCCCGCCGCACAGGTAGAAGCGGGGCACTATCCTAATACCTACCGAGTGCGCTGGCCGCTACCGGAACGCCTGCCGCTGGTCAGTTTGCTGGTGCCAACCCGTGACGGTGTGGATATTCTCAAGCCGTGCGTGGATGCCATTCTCGAGCGCACTGATTACCCTGAGCTGGAATTATTAATCCTCGATAATCAAAGTACCTGTACGGCTACGCTGGACTACATGCGCGACGTGTCGACTCGCGATGCGCGGGTGCGGGTGTTGCGCTGGAATGAGCCGTTCAACTATTCGGCGATTAATAACTTTGGGGCACTGTATGCCCGTGGCGATATCTTGGGGCTGGTCAATAATGATATCGAACCGATCAACCCGGACTGGCTGTGTGAGCTGGTCCGCCAGGCGTGTCGGCCGGAAATCGGCTGCGTAGGCGCCAAGCTTTATTATCCCAACGATACCCTTCAGCATGCCGGGGTTATCCTGGGCATCGGCGGCGTGGCTGGGCACGCGCACAAGTACTTTAATCGCAACTCGCCGGGCTATTTCACTCGGCTGAACCTGGCGCAAAATTTGTCGGCCGTTACCGGTGCCTGTTTGTTATTGCGTAAAGCGGTGTTTCAAGATGTCGGTGGCCTGAACGAAGAACACCTGGCGATCGCCTTTAACGATGTGGACCTCTGCCTGAAGGTGCGTGGGGCAGGCTACCGTAACCTGTGGACCCCCTACGCCGAGCTGTATCATCATGAGTCGGTGTCGCGTGGCGCGGATGATAATGCTGTTAAGCGAGCGCGAGCTAATGCTGAAGCGCGGTATATGCGGGACACATGGAGCAAACAGTTGGATTGCGATCCGGCCTACAATCCCAACCTCACGTTGGTGCATGAAGATTTTTCGTTGCGCTAGCGAGCGCGTTAATTCGTAGGAGGGCGGCTATGCCGCGCGGTATGTGTATAAGTGGAGAAGCTAATGGTGAAGCGTGAGTCATGAGCGCTGGTTATTGTTGAGCGACGGGGCACGGCCAACTGAGGATATCTATTTTCTTGAGTCGGTCGTGCCCCTTTTGCGTTCTCGGGGGCAGTTGGCAGGGCGGCTAGGCGTACGCGGCTGGCGCTGGCGGCTAGCGCGCCAAGTGCTGGCGCGTCAGCCGGGGGCCAACCTTGTGTTGTGCCGTACGCTGCCCATGCCGGCCCTTCGCTGGCTGGAACGAGAGCGCGATACTTTTGGGCATATCGTGTATCTAATCGACGATGATCTGGCTGCGGCAGCCGAGGATGTCACACTGCCGGCCGCCTATCGCGAGCGTATGGCCAAGGCGGCGGCACAGCAATCGCACCTGCTGGCGCTTGCCGATGAAGTCGTGGCATGTAGCGAGCAGCTGGCTGAAGCGTTGCGTAAGCGGCATGCCAACGTAAGCGTTATGACGCCGCCGCTGATTGCGCCGTTGCCGGCGCTGACACACTTTGATCGGGGGCCTTCACCGGCAAGCCCTTGGTGCATCGGGTTTTATGGCACCCGGGCGCACCTGGCAGATCTTGAGAAAATCGCCCCGGCGCTTGAGGCCGTGCAGCACCGGCGTAATGATACCGAGCTTGAGCTGATGTTGGGCGAGCATGCGCCGGCAACGCTTTCCGACCTGCCGCGTACGCGTTGCCCGGCACCGCTGGCGTGGAAGAAATTTCGCGCGTATCAGGCGCGCCAGCGGCTGCATATTGGCTTGGCGCCATTGCGTGAGACGCCGTTTAACCGCGGCAAATCGTTTATCAAGTTTCTGGATATCGCTGCGATGGGCGGCGTGGGGGTGTATGCCAATCGGTACCCATATACCGAGGTGGTCCAGCATGGCGTTAATGGCCTGCTGGCGGATGATGACCCCGGCGAGTGGCAGCGCTGTATTGAATGGCTGTTGGAACACCCCGGCCAGGCGCGCCGCATGGCCGCGCAGGCCGCCAGCGATGCCAGCCATATTGGCGACCCGACCCGCGCTCAGGAAATTATTACGGCACTGCCTATTGGGTCATAGCGAAAGCCTGCACATATAGGGCGCAGCGTAACGCTGCCCGTTGCCTTGTATTTTTGTCGTCTAAAAACTACAGTTAAGTCATGCTTGCTATTAAACAGACGGATACCTATCGAAAGTGGGAGCGTAAGCTTCGTGATCAGCGCGCCAAGGCACTGATTGCCGCGCGTATCTTCCGCTTTGCCAATGGGTTGCTGGGGGATGTTAAGTCCGTGGGGCAGGGCGTTAGCGAGATGCGTATTCACCACGGCCCTGGCTATCGTATTTACTTCAAGCAGCATGGCAATGAGATAATCATTCTGCTGTGCGGCGGTGATAAAGACTCGCAGCAACGCGATATCGCCACCGCGTACCGTCTGGCGGCAGAGAGGGAGGAGTTATGAGCGACAAAATCTATGATTACGACCCGGCAGCGGCGCTAGAAAGTGACGAAGCGATGGCTGTATTCCTTGCCGATGCGCTGGAAACGGGTGATTCCGCTTATATTGCCAAGGCGATGGGCGTGGTCGCACGCGCCAAGGGCATGGCTGATCTTGCCCGTGACACAGGGCTTTCCCGCGAGCAGCTATACCGCTCATTCAGTGAGCAAGGTAACCCCACCCTGAAAACCCTGCTTGCAGTGATGCGTGCGTTAGGCATGGACTTGACGGCTCGTCCGCATAAGCCAGCGGCATAAAACGCCGCATTTTGGCACCATCGATAGTGAGTGGTGGCGAGCTGGCCCACGCTCGGGAAACATTCAGGGGTGAGTTGTGAGCGCGCTAAGCGCTTGTGAATAGCCGGAAAAGATACCCTGCTGACGATTCGCTCCCTTCAAAACGGAAACACCAGCGGTGTGAGCACCAGTACGCTGGTGGAGTAGGTGGCGCTTACGGGTAGGCCGATTTTGAGAAAGTCGGTAATGCGGTAGCGACCGGGTGAGTACACCATCAGGTGCGTCTGGTAGCCAAACGGGATTAAAAAGCAGGCGCTGGCACCGTAGGCAACGGCCATCACGAACGGCAGCGGGTCGGCGCCAAACGCCTGCGCCGTGCTCCAGGCGATGGGGAAGGCCAACGCGGCGGCAGCGTTGTTAGTGACGGTTTCGGTCAGCAGTAGCGTCAGAAAATAGCAGCCGACGAAAGCGGCATATACGCCGTAGCCGCTGAACAGGTGCTGCATTCCCTGTGCAAGCAGTGCCGCCGTGCCTGAGTTTTCCAGCGCTTGAGCAATGGCCAGCGCGGAGCCGATAATCAGCCATAGTTCAAACGGAAAGCGCCGGCGCAGCTCGGCCACGGTGACAATATTGCCCAGCAGCAGCCCTCCCATGAGGATAACAAGCCCGTGGAAAAGTGGCATAACGCCGATGCTGGCAAGCCCAATCACGCTCATGAAACCGCCTAGCGTTAGAAAACTTTGCCGTTGACTTAGCTGGGGGCGGGTAAAGCTGCCGCTGAGCAGGTGAAAGTTGCGATCCAGGTTACGGTGCTGGCGAAAGTCGGCGCTCACGGCAAGGAGCAGGCAGTCGCCCACGCGCAGCGGGATTTGACCCAGTTGCCCCTCAAGGCGTTTTTCTCCACGACGAATGCCCACTACGCCGGCGCTGAACATGCTACGAAAATCTACCCCTTGCAGCGTTTGTCCCGGCAATTCTGACTGATGTGAGATCACCACTTCGACCAGGTTGGTGGCCAGCACGTTATCGGCCTTGAGGCCAAAGAGCGTTAGCCCGGGAAAGCGCTGCAGCGCCTGTACTTTATTGACCTCACCGGTAAAGACCAGCGTATCGCCAGCCTGCAGTAGTTCATCGGGCGAGACGGGGCTAAGCAGCCGGCCACCGCGTTCAATTTCAAGTAAATAAAGCCCATCCAGCCCGCGCAGGCCGTTATCTTCAATGCTTTTGCCGACCAGAGGCGAGCCGGGGCTCAACTCCGCGGAAAGAAAATAGGCCAGCCGGTCTCGGGTGCCTTCGGCTTGATGATGGGGCAGCGCATTGGCCCGCCAGAGCAGCATCGCTAGCGTAATCAGCGCGACAGGTGCACCCACCAGGGCAAACTGGAACATGCCGAATTCCTGACCGCTGGCATTCAGATAAAACGAATTGACCACCAGGTTGGTCGATGTGCCGACCAGCGTGGTAACACCGCCAAGCACCGAGGCATAAGACAGCGGAATTAGCAGACGTGAGGGAGCAATGCGTCGTTGCCGCGATATGGCGCCCAAAAAAGCCGAGACCACCGCCGTATTGTTGAGAAACGCCGAGAGTACCGCGCTGGTGCCCATCAGTTTAGCAGTGGCCAGGCGTGGGCTACCGTGAAGCAAGCGATGTGAAAGCCAATCGAGCAGCGGCGAGCGTTCCAACGCGATAGAAACCAAAAGCAGCAACAGCAGCGTGGCAAGTGCGGGGTTGGTGTACTGCAACAGCAGCGTGGGCGTATCGACCAGCCCGGCGAGCAGATAGAGGCCGGCAAGGCCGGTAAAGGCGGTGGCAGGCTTGGTGCGACCGCTGACCAGCAGGGCAAGAAAGGCGCACAGTGAAATCAAAACAGCCCAGGCAGGCATAGACATATCCATTGAGGTTAAACAGCTGACTTGTCGAATTTTACGCAAGCTTTTATGATGGTGTCTAATAATCGCTATAGATAGTCTTATGTTTTTATTTTTATCAATTAAAAACAAATGGTTGGGTGATAATTGAGCAGTAAACATTTTTCGCCTGAAGCTATCAGTGAGCGCCGTTTTCACGCCGTCAGGCTGCGTTTGGATGGTGTGACCGTCGCTGAGACAGCCCGCAAAACCGGGCTGTCCGCGCCCACCGTTTCTGCTGCGTGGAAGGCATTTCGCGAGGGCGGCTGGGCAGCGGTGCCGGTGCGCGAACGGGGGCGCCATAAAGGGCAGGCAACAAGCGTGACGTTGCCGGTACAGCAGGCGCTGTGGCACCTGGTTCATCAGCTACCAACTGAGGGCGCGCCGGGCTGGACCAGCGCGGTGCTTGCCGAAAAGGCCAGTGACGGGCAAGACGTTGCACTGACGCAGCGTGGCGTTGAGCACTGGTGGCAAGAACAGGGGCTGAAAACGCAGCCCTGGCCGCTCGAGGAATGGGCCGGGGAGCGCTCGCCGCGCGGGCGTTGGTACCGTCAGATCATCCAGCCTGTATGGCGCCGACTGCCGCGCGCTTCGCAGCGCTGGCAGGGTGGCGTGCGGTGCGTTTTTTCCTCGCAACGGAAGGTGTATCAGCTGTACTTCCATGGCCCGCGGGGGCGGCTATGGATGCGTTGTTTTACGCGTCCTCCGCTTGCCAGTGATTATATTGCGGCTTTTGAGGCGTTGGCCGGACGCGCCCCGGCAGGATTTGTTTTTCACGGCGCTGATATGGCGGCAAGCCCTGAGATTCAGGCGTGGCTTGCCCGGCAGCCCGCGTTCTGGCTTTTGTCTGTACCGCCGAACCTTGCCACGGTTTGACGGCGATTCGGTGTTTTATCAACAGTAAATGACTGACACACAAAACGAGTAGACCAATGACTCTGACCCATTTACAACGGCTGGAAGCGGAGAGCATCCAGATCATGCGGGAGGTGGTCGCCGAGACGGAAAATCCGGTGATGCTCTATTCCGTTGGCAAGGACAGCGCGGTGATGCTGCACCTGGCGCGCAAGGCGTTTGCGCCGGCGCCGCCGCCGTTTCCGTTATTGCACGTGGATACCCGCTTCAAGTTTCGCGCGATGTACGAGTTTCGCGACATAATGGCCAAGGAAAGCGGCATGGAGCTGCTGGTACACACCAATCCGGAAGGCATTGAAAAGGATATCAATCCGTTTACCCACGGCTCGGCGATTCATACCGATGTGATGAAGACCGAAGGCCTGAAGCAGGCGCTGGATAAATACGGATTTGACGCGGCGTTTGGCGGCGCCCGGCGTGATGAAGAAAAGTCGCGCGCCAAGGAGCGGGTGTTTTCATTCCGCACCGCGCAGCACCGTTGGGACCCGAAAAACCAGCGCCCCGAACTGTGGAAGCTGTATAACACGCGCCGGCATCAGGGCGAGTCGATCCGCGTGTTCCCGCTGTCCAACTGGACGGAGCTGGATATCTGGCAGTACATCCAGCTGCAGGGCATTCCCATTGTGCCGCTGTATTACTCCGCCGAACGTCCGGTGGTCGAGCGCGACGGTGCGCTGATCATGGTTGACGACGAACGCCTGCCGCTGGAACCCGGTGAAGTGCCGATGATGCGCAAGGTGCGCTTTCGCACCCTGGGCTGCTACCCGCTGACCGGCGCCGTCGAGTCCGAAGCCGATACGCTGCCGGCCATCATTCAGGAAATGTTGCTGACCCATACCTCGGAGCGCCAGGGTCGTGTGATCGATAACGACAGCGCCGCCTCCATGGAGAAGAAAAAGCAAGAGGGCTACTTCTAATGGCACACGCCTCCGATTTAATTGCCGATGATATTGACCAGTATTTGCAATCCCACGAGCACAAGGGGCTGCTGCGTTTTATCACCTGTGGCAGCGTGGATGACGGCAAAAGCACCCTGATCGGGCGGTTGCTGTTCGAGTCAAAGCTGTTGTTTGAAGACCAGCTGGCCTCGATCGAAGCCGAGTCGAAAAAATTCGGTACCCAGGGCGACGAGCTCGATCTGGCACTGCTGGTCGACGGCCTGGCCGCCGAGCGCGAGCAGGGCATTACCATCGACGTCGCCTACCGGTTTTTCTCCACCGATAAGCGCAAGTTCATCGTCGCCGATACCCCGGGGCACGAGCAGTACACCCGCAATATGGTGACCGGTGCCTCGAACGCCGACGCGGCCATTCTGATGGTCGATGCGCGCTATGGCATCCAGACCCAGACGCGGCGCCACAGCTTTTTAATGGCGCTGATGGGCATGCGCCACGTGGTGGTTGCGGTCAACAAGATGGATCTGGTGGACTACTCCGAGGAGCGCTTCAACGCCATCGCCGACGAGTACCGCGCCTTTGCCGAACAGCTGGGGCTTGAGAGCATCACCTTTATTCCGCTGTCGGCGCTCAAGGGCGACAATATTACCGCGCACAGCGCCAATACGCCCTGGTACCACGGCACCACGCTGATGGGCTACCTGGAAACGGTCGAAGTGGACGACGAGGCGCTGCAGCGCGCGCCGCTGCGCATGCCGGTGCAGTGGGTCAACCGCCCGAATCTGGATTTCCGCGGCTTTAGCGGCATGATCACCAGCGGCGTGGTCAAACCAGGCGATGAAATTCGCGTGCAGCCTTCGGGCACCAGCAGCCGGGTGTCGCGGATTTATACCTTCGATGGTGACCTTGACGAAGCGGTGGCGGGGCAGTCAGTGACGCTGCTGCTGGAAGACGAGATTGATATTTCCCGCGGGGACGTGATTTCGGGCATTGAGCAGCCGGCACAAACCGCCGATCAGTTCGAAACCACGATTGTGTGGATGCACGACGAGCCGCTGCTGCCGGGCCGACCGTACCTGATGAAGCTGGGCACGCAGCTGGTTTCCGCGACCGTGACCGACATCAAGTATCAGATTAACGTCAATACGCTGGAGCACACGGCGAGCAAGCAGCTTGAGCTTAACGGTATTGGCGTGTGCACGCTGAGCGTGAATAAAGCCGTGGCGTTTGATGCTTTCGACCAGAGCCAGGATACCGGCGGCTTTATCCTCATCGACCGGATGACCTACAACACCGTGGGCGCCGGCATGCTGCACTTTGCCCTGCGCCGTAGCCAAAACATCCACATGCAACACGTGGATATCGACAAGCAGGTGCGCGCCAGTGCCAAGCACCAGAAGCCGGCGGTGCTGTGGTTTACCGGACTCTCGGGGGCGGGCAAGTCGAGTATTGCCAACCTCGTCGAGAAGCGGCTTTACGCCCAGGGCCAGCACACCTATTTGCTGGACGGCGATAACGTGCGCCACGGGTTGAATCGCGACCTGGGCTTTACCGATGCCGACCGGGTGGAAAACATTCGCCGCGTATCGGAAGTCGCCAGGCTGATGGTGGATGCCGGGCTGATTGTGCTCTCGGCGTTTATTTCACCGTTCCGCAGCGAGCGTCAGCTGGCGCGGGACCTGCTGGACGACGGTGAATTTATCGAGATACACGTCGATGCGCCGCTCGACGTGGTGGAAGCCCGTGACCCCAAAGGGCTTTACAAGAAAGCGCGCCGCGGTGAATTGAAAAACTTCACCGGCATCGACTCCGACTATGAAACGCCCGAGGGGCCGGAAATTCACTTGCAAACGGCCAAAATGAGCACCGAGGAAGCGGCTGATGTGGTGATGGCTGCCCTGCGCGAGCGCGGCTTGATTAGCTAAGCGGCCGGTTGGCCACGGGCTGATTGCGCGATGGCAGCCATTTAGGCACCCAAGCCGCCGGGCCTGATTCCGGCGGCTTGTTTTATTTTATTGCAGGAAGATGCTCATGACACTGGTAAATCAGGCGTTGCTTAACGCGGTAGAGCAGATCGCCCGCCGCGCCGGCGACGCGATTATGGACATATACGCGCGCGACTTCAGCGTTGAAGAAAAAGACGACAAGAGCCCGCTGACCGAAGCCGACAAGGCAGCCAACGAGATTATCCTGGCAGAGCTTGCCAAGCTTCCGGAGGGCATTCCGGTGCTCTCCGAAGAAGACGCCGAAAGCTTTACCGGGCCGGACGCGCACAAGCGCTACTGGCTGGTTGATCCGTTGGATGGCACCAAGGAATTTATCAAGCGCAACGGTGAGTTTACCGTCAATATCGCGCTGATTTCTCAGGGGCGCGCGGTGCTGGGCGTGGTCGTGGCGCCGGCGCTGCATACCGCCTACGTGGCGGCGCAGGGCCTGGGCGCGCACAAGGTGGAGCTTGACGGCACGCGGCACAGCATCCATGCCGCTAAGAAACCGGCACCGGGCACGGCCTGGCGCGTAGTGGGCAGTCGTTCGCACCCAAGCCAGGCGCTCGAAGCCTGGCTGGGAAAGTTGGGCCAGCATGAAATGCACCCAATGGGCAGCTCGCTCAAGTTATGCCTGGTGGCAGAAGGCAAGGCTGATGTGTACCCGCGGCTGGGGCCCACCTGCCTGTGGGACACCGGCGCCGCCCAGGCGGTCGTCGAGCAGGCCGGTGGAAGCGTCGCTCAGCTCGACGGCACGCCGCTTAACTATGCCACGCCCGAACACACGCTCAACCCGCACTTTGTGGTCTGGGGGCGTTAATCCGGCGATGACGCCGTTAGCAAACTCCGCGTAAACCCTCGCCCGATAGGGCGGGGAGCAGTCACTCCGACAACAGCTTTTCTAATGTTTCAGCATCAAATATGTGTTCAGCCCAAGCGCCAAGACGCTCAGAATCAGCAGCATTGAGCTTGTCTTGAGCCCATTCAGGACACTGCCCATATTTGGAAATAATCAGTCTCTTTAGCAGCTTAGCCTCGCCTTTGATCTCGCCTTTGGCCTCGCCTTCCCGTCGCTCGCGCTTCGCCCAAACTTCCAGATTGTCAGCCAACATATTCCTATCCTCCATCAAGCTATTCAGCTCGCTCAGATCGACCTTCGCCCCTAATCGTTCCAAATGGCGCTTGAGCCAGCGCGTCACGATACGGTCGATACGCTCCTTATTTGGATCTGCTGTGATAATCGCCACGATCCGATCAACCGCCACCTGCAAGTCTTCGCGACCCTTATTGGCGTTCTCGATGCCAAACACGCCGCTCAGCGGAGTGTTGCGTATCGCTAACTCCTCGTCGCTGTACCGCCCTTCATCAATCAAATAGTAGCGCAGGTGCGGTTGATAGGGTCCCAAAAAGCCCGGCGGCTGCGGCTTTATCATGTCGTAAATGTCTTGCTCCGCTGACCAGCGCTTGGCGCCGTTGTACAGCACCACGGGGAATACCGGCGGTAAGCCTTCATTGGGCTTGGTGACCCCGTTTTTTATCAGGTGGTCATGGAAGCCGGCGACGTAGTGCATCATTCTCAGCGGCATGCGCTGATCCACGCGTGACTGAAACTCCAGCAGAATATACACATAAATCCGCTGGGTAACGCCGTACCAAGTGGCGTCCACCGACCACACTACGTCCTCGATTTTTTCTTTAGACAGCGGAGTGACGTAGTTGCCGTTGTGCTGCTTGAGCGTCGAGAAATCCATGAGCGCAGCGATATCGTCCGGCGCAAAGCCCTCGATGAGCTGCTGCACAAACTCCGGGTGGCTGAACAGCTCCTTGTAGGCAATATCGTGGTGATTGCTGGCCATGCGCGCTCCTGTCATTAATGACCGCATTCTACCACATTTCCGCTTGTCAAGAATTTTAGGCTATATTCCACCGGGTCACCGCCCAACAAGAAAGACAGAAAAAACAGAATAGACAGCCAGATGCGCAAAGGACTGAATCGACCCCAGTATTCTAGACACCCGACAGGCTTCGGAAGTGGCGGCGCTAGTCAGGAGATAGGTCATGCCGGGACATTTCGACTGCCCGTGGCTGCTGCAGCATGTTGAGCAGAATAATGGCCCGTTCCTCGCCCTTGGCGCGTTGAAAAACGCCGTCGAGGCCCTTGAAAGGACCGTCGGCGACGGTGACCTTGTCGCCCGCGGAAAAATGGGTATGGGCGCCCTCGGCTTCGTGGGGCTGATGGCGTAGCTGCTCAATGAGCGCATCGGGCACCGGTGCTGGCGTGTTGCCAAAGCAGATAATGCGCAGCACGCCGCGGGTGGAGCGGATGGGGCGCCAGTTGCTGTTGACTTGATCCAGACAGATAAACAGGTAAAACGGAAACAGCGGCTCGCACACACTGGTTAACCGGCCACGCCGGCGGCGCTGGACGTTCAGCACGGGATGAAAAACCTGGTAGCCCTGGTAGTCGAGGTGCTCCGCCGCGCGAAACGACTCGCCGGCTTTACACTGAACCACGTACCAAGCGGCCGTATCCGTCGGGGGATGAGCGGTGTCGTCGGGTATATCTGCTTCCATCATTATCGTACAGCCGCCGCCGCGAGATGTTGCTGTAAAAGATCCAGCGTTTGATCGACCTGGGCGTGGGTGTGCTCGCAGGACAGGAAAAAACGCAGCCGCGCGCTGTTCTCGGGAACCGCAGGGTGAACGATGGGCTGTACGTTGATTCCCTGCTCGAACAGCATCTGGCATAGCCGGGTGGCAAGCGGTGAACTGCCTACAATCACCGGCACCACGGCAACGCCGATGCTTTCTCCGGTATTCATTCCCCGCGCTTTGGCGCCGTCGAGAAAATAGCTTGAAATGGCGTGCAGCCTGGCGACGCGGTGCTTTTCCTGTGGCATGAGCTGAAGCACTTTTAGCGCGGGCGCGGCCACCTGCGCCGGCATGCCGACGCTATATAAAAAGCCCGGCGAAAAGTAGCGCAGCATTTCCACCAGCGCTTTGCTGCCGGCGATATAGCCGCCGCAGCCTGAGAGCGTTTTGCTCAGAGTGCCCATCCAGATGTCGACTTCCTGTGGGGCAATACCCAGATGCTCATGCAATCCATGGCCGTGCTCCCCCAGTACGCCAAAGGAGTGCGCCTCATCAACCATCAGCCAGGCGTCATAGCGATATTTCAACGCGATGAATTGCGCCAGATCCGGCGTGTCGCCGTCCATGCTGTAAAGTCCTTCGATAACGATCAGCACACGCTCGAACTGGTTGCGGTGGCGGCTCAACAGCGCCTCGAGCGAGGCCGTATCGTTGTGGCGAAACGACATACGCTTGGCCCCCGACAGCTGGGCGCCCACTAGCGAGCTGTTATGGATGTACTCGTCGTGCAGTACCAGGTCGCCGGGTCCCAGCAGGTAGCCAAGCGTAGAGACATTGGTCGCGTGGCCGCTGACAAAGACCACGGCATCGTCGACGCCGTAAGCGTCGGCCAGCGCCTGCTCAAGCGTCTGATGAATCGGCCGCTCGCCGGAAACGGCACGACTGGCTGATACCGAGGTGCCGTAACGCTCAACGGCCTCAACGGCCGCTTGGTTAACGCGCGGGTCACCGGAGTAGTCGAGATAATTATAGCTGGCAAAATTAATGCACTCGCGGCCCTGCATCAGGCTGGTCGCGCCGGCGGTGCCTTCGTGTACCTTGAAAAACGGGTCGTGCAGCCCGAGCTTGTCAGCCGCTTCGCGCATCAACGCCAGGTGCTGGTAGCCCGGGTGGGCGGTAAAGTCCGTTCTGCGTTCGGGCGTGCGCGGCGTGTCCGAAGGCGCCACGGCCGCAGTGCGCGACGCCGGCCGGCGCCGCGCTTGGGCGAGAAGCTGCTGTTTCAATATGGAGCGTTGCTGACTCACTGCAATGACCCGTTGTTAAAGGGAATGACAAAATCAGGTGGCATCGTCGAAGGGTTCTGCCCCGTGGCGATGGGCAAGCGATTTTAGTGCATGCTCTGGCATATTGTTAGAGCTTTCATCGGTTGTGCCAGATGTTTCCCCATTTTTATGCTGCACCTTTTGACGAATGACCTGTGCCAGTCGAGTCACCGTTGATGCCTCGCTTAGCGCCATGACCGGCACTTGAATGCCGAGCCGGCTTTCCAGCGCGGTCATCAGTTCTACGCCCATAAGGGAGTCGAAGCCCATGTCATAAATCGAGCGGTCGGCGTCGATGTTGTCCTCTTCCATGAGCAGGATTCCCGCCAGTTCGGCGCGCAGCACGCTGGTAATGGCCGCCAGCTGTTCTTCCGGCGCCAGCGTGAGCAGCTTCGCGCCAAGATCGCCGTCGTCGTCATGCGTGGCGCCGTCGTCGCCGGTGCGGGCCAGCTCGTCAAAACGGGCGGCCTGCGCCGTCGGCAAAAAGCGGGCGAGTGCATTCCAGTCAAGCTCTAGCACGCCGATAGCTGGCGTATCGGCTATCAGCATTTGCTCGAGTACCTGCAGCGCATCGTCGGACTGCAGCGCCGAGCCGCCCAGGCGTTCCTGTAGCGCTTCGCGCGTACGCGTATTGCGCGCCAGAAAGCCCACGTCTTCAATCGCACCCCAGCGCACGCAGGTGGCCGGCAATCCCTGCTGGCGGCGGGCCGCTGCAAGGCCTTCCAGCCAGTGGTTAGCGGCCACGTAGCTTGCCTGGCCGGGGTTGCCGAACAGCGTCGTCGCCGATGAGTAAACGATGAAGAAGTCGAGCGCGCAGCGGCGAGTGAGCTCATCAAGATGGCGGGCGCCGTCAATCTTGGGTGCCAGCACGGCCTGGATACGTGCCTCGTCGAGATGGCGAATCAACCCGTCATCGATCACGGTGGCGGCGTGCACGACGCCCGCAAGCGGGCCCAGCTCGGCTTCGGCGCGGTCAATCACGCTGTCAAGCGCGTCGCGCTGGGTCACATCGCATGCTTCGGCCATGACGTTGATGCCCTGCGCGGCAAAGTCAACAAGGGCCGTTTTAGCCTCTTCGCTTTGCGCGCCGCGACGGCTCAGCAGTACCAGGTTGCGTGCGCCTTTTTCCACCAGCCACTGTGCGGTTTTCAAGCCGAAGCCGGAAAGTCCACCGGTCACCAGGTAGGTCGCGTGCGGCGCGAGCGCTAGCTTTTCCGTTTCCGGCGTTGGCGGAGCCGGCGGCGTGATCGGTTGCTCGTAGGTAACCACGACCTTTCCGATCTGCCGGGCCTGCTGCATATAACGGAAAGCATCGACGATCTGGCCGTGCTGAAATAGCGTGAACGGCAGCGGATGCAAGGTGCCGTCATTGAATAGCGCCATCATCTCGTTAAAGAGCCGCTGGGTCAGCTCGGGCTGGACTTTCATCAGCTGGTCGGAGTCGATGCCGAAGTAGCTGAGGTTGTTGCGGAAAGGCCGCAGGCCGATGGGCGTATTGGCGTAGAAGTCGCGCTTGCCAAGCTCAAGGAAGCGGCCAAACGGGCGCAGTACACGCAGGTTCTGGTGGATGGCCTCGCCGGCCAGCGAGTTGAGCACGACGTCGACGCCGTCGCCTTGGGTATCTTCGAGAATTTCTTCGGCGAAGGTCAGTGAGCGTGAGTCGTATAACCGGTCAACTTCCATCAGGCGCAGGAAGTCGCGTTTCTCTTCCGAGCCGACAGTGGCGTAAATTTCTGCGCCCAGCCAGCGCGCGATTTGCAGCGCGGCAATGCCCACACCGCCCGCTGCGCCGTGGATCAGCACTTTTTCGCCGGGCTCCAGGCGCGCCAGGTGCTTAAGCGCGTAGTAAACGGTGAAAAACGTCGTGGGAATCGTGGCCGCAGCGGCATAGCCGGTATTTTCGGGCAGCGGCGCGACACTGCTGCGCTGGGCAATCAGCGTATCGCTAAAGCTCGCCGGGCCGAAGCCCACCACCCCCTGGCCGGGCGCCAGGTCGGTCACGTTATCGCCAACGCTGACCACTTCACCAGAAAACTCCAGTCCCAGTGTGGCACCGGCAAAGCCGTTTTCGATGGCCTCATCAGACAAAAGCCCCAAGGTATACATAACGTCGCGGAAGTTAAGGCCGGTGGCTTTGACACGAACCTCCACCTCGTCGGGCCGCGGCTCGGGCAACGTGCGCGGCTGCCACTCAAGATGGCGCAGTTGGCCGGGGATCGCCACACCAAGCGACATCGCCTGGCGTGGTTGGGGGCCGGCCTCACTGATTGCAGCGCGGGGCGATGGCAATGAGCGCAGCCGGGTCGCAAAGCGCTGGCCGCGGGTTGATATAGCCAGCTCGTTTTCGCTATCACGATGGACCAGGCTGGCAGCCCAGGCTGTCAGCACCTCATCGGTAACGGCGCCGGGCAGGTCGAGCAGTACCACGCGCTGGGAGGTTGCCTCATTGGCCAGTGAACGGCCAAAGCCCCACAGCGCTGCGTCGTCGGGCGTTTCCACGGGGTCGAGACTGGCAGGCTGCCAGAGGGCTGCGACGCCCCGGGTGGTGATCCACAGCGTGGGCGGTGTCGCGTCGTCTGCCTGTGGGAGTGTTTCCAGGGCAAGCGACCATTGCTGAGCGCGCGTACAGCGACGCGTTTGCGCGACGGTGCCGCCGTCGGGCTGGCCGTGCCCCGCGATATCAACCACGTGAAGCGGTGCCCCGGTGGCGGGCACTTCATCAAGCGCTCGCTTGAGCAGAACGTCGGGCGAATCGCTACCGGTGACGACCTGTGCGCTTGCGCCGTGGGCGTTAACGGCGTCGGCCAAGCGGGTGGCAAGGGCTGAACCTGGCTCGTCGGCGGCTATCAGGACGTGTTCCTGTGCTGCGTTGGCTGCGGTTTTATCCGGCGCTTGTGCGTGCAGCAGGTAGGTGCCCGCGTCGCCGTCTTCCAGCGCCACGGGAGGGGATGTCGTCAGCCCGATTTGCGTCAGCCACTGGCTGACCGTGGCCGCTTCGACCGCGGTTTGCTCGATGCCCGACGTGGCCAGCACGGTATCCAGCCACAGGCTGGGGTGGGTGCCGATCACGAGGAGTTGGGCGCCGGGCGCCAGCTGTGCGGGCAACTGTTCGATCAGCTGCCGGGTGGCGGCCGGCTGGGTGATGTCTATGCTGATCAGCGCCAATTGCGCCTGGTCGGCGGTTGCCGGTGGGGTGCCGGCTTCGTCCAGCGTGTAGACGTCGATCAGCGGGAAGCGTTCCTGAAGCTGTAGCGCCTGATGGCGAGCGGTATCGTGGGTCGTTACGAGACGGTAGCGATACGCGTGATCGCCGTGAGTGCGGGCAAAGCGTTCGAGTAGCCGCTGGCCTAGCGCGGGCGCGCAGGGGCCGGCTTCGAGCAGCGTTAAGCGCTGGCCGTCGGGCAGGTGGTGAAGCGCGTCTTCGATCAGCTCAGCGGTCGTGGCGGCTAGCGCTTGCCAGCCACGGGTGCCGGGCAGCGCGGCGTTGAGGGCACTGAGCTGCTGCTGATTGATGCCCAGCGTCTCCACGCTGAGCCTGCCGCTGGCTAACGCTTCGCGGTGTATGCCCAGCCGGCCGACGAGGTGGATCGGCGCAAAATAATCGGGGTAGTCCTGTACCAGCAGCTGCCAAATGCGCTGAGGCGCTAACGGCTGTGCGCCATCGTCGAGGGGCAGACCGCCCTGAATGAACGCCTCGCTCAGGCTATCCAGCAGCGGGGCGACCTCTTGGGCGTAACGCTGACCGGTATGTTCAGCGTAGGTCTGGCCGAGCATGGCCATATGCTCCAGCGCTTTTTCGCCAAACGCCAGAGGCGCGGCCGCAAGCGGTCCCGGCACGAGCGTTACGTCCAGATAATCAAGTGCCTGGCGGTGGCTGCGAGTCAGGCGGACGGCCTTGAAGCGTGTCTCACCCAGCACGGCAACCGCGTTGCCTGCGGCGTCGTATAGCGCAAAATCGGCGGTAAAGGAGTGCGGCGCCCGGTTTTGCATAACGGCGTGCGCGAGTACTGGCGTGCCGGCATTAGGATTCATTTGCACGCGCCCGACGCGCACCGGCACAAAGGCGAGCGGGTCGGCTGTGGGGGACTGAGCGGCGAGCAGCGGAATAAACAGCTGGAAGGCGCTATCCAGCAGGCCCGGGTGTAGGTGCAAGTCGGCCAGCTGTGAGGTGGTGTCGGCGTCTAGCGCGATGTCTCCAATGACGCTGTCGCCTTCTATCCAGCCGTGACGCACGGCCTGAAAAGCGCCGTGGTAGTGCAGGCCAATGCGCTCGGCAAGCGCTTGGTGCTGGGCTTGCGTGTAGTCCGGCGCGCGCTTGGGAATTGCTGGCGCCCGGCGCCGAAGCATAAAGCCGCGACTTTCCTGCATGCAGCGAGCGCTGGCATGGCGCTGCCACTCGCTGCCCGTGACCGGTTCGCGCGAGTCAATGTGCAGGCTGCCGTTGGTGGGATCCAGGTGCACGCGTACGCTGCGGCCATTGTCGCCGTCGAGCAGCAGCGGCGCGTGGATTTCGAGCGCCTCGATGTCGATGATCGCGGGATCGCGCTGCTGGTGGGCAGCGGCCAGCGCCAGCTCGACGAAGCCGGCGCCAGGGAATACCGCGCCGTCGCCCACGACGTGGCCGGCAAGCCAGGGTAGGCGTTGTACATCCAGCTGGCTTTCCCAGGTATTGGCTTGCTGCGCCAGCGGATAGCCTAATAGCGGATGCTGGTAGTAACGCGAGAGCAATCCCTGGCCGTCTACCGTATATGGTACCCAGTAGCGGGTGCGCTGCCAGGCATAGCGGGGCAGGTTGACGCGCTCGCCGGGCACGGGGAAAAACACCCGGGAATCCAACGGCAGGCCGCTCAATAGCAGCTTGCCTAGCGTGTCGCAAAGGGCATGGACGCCGTCTTGATGGCGCTTGAGCGTGCCGATGACCTGCCCGACGAGCGACTGCTCGCGTAGTGTTTCAGTCAGGTAGCGGCGCAGCACCGGGTGGGCGCCCACCTCGACAAAGACGTTATGGCCCTGTGCCACCAGCGCAGCGGTGGCAGGATGGAATAGCACTGGCTGGCGAATGTTGCGCCACCAGTAGTCGGCATCCAGGTCGGTGCCGTCGCTGACGTTGCCGGTGACGGTTGAGATAAAAGGCACTGTTGCGGCGCGGGGTGCGATGTCGCCCAGCGCGTCGATCAGTCCGTCGCGGGTGGCGTCCATCGCGGCGCTGTGAAAGGCATAGTCCAGCGGCAGGCGCTTGGCGATAATGCCTTGCTGATGAAGGCGTTTTTCGAGTGCCGCGAGCGGCTCGTCGGGGCCGGCCAGAGTGATGCCGTTGGGGCTGTTGATGCCGGCCAGGCAGACCGTGCCGAATTCGGGTTGCTCAAGCCAGACGGCGATGTCATCGGCGCTCAAGGCAACTGCGCTCATGGCGCCAAGGCCGCGGGTCCTACCCTGGTAGTCGCTGCGGCAATAGATGACCTTGACGGCGTCTTCCAGCGAGAGTGCGCCGGCGGCCCACGCCGCGGCGACTTCTCCAACGCTGTGACCCAGCACGGCGGCCGGCTCAACGCCGCGCGCCCGTAGCCATTGGGTTAGTGCAACCTGCAGGGCAAAGAGCGTGGGCTGGGCGATTTCGGTGCGTTCAAGGCGCTCGGCGGTGGTCTGTTCTACGTGGCGGCTGCCGTCGAGCTCGGCGCGTAGCGAAAAATCGGCGTAGCGTTGAAAGATGGCATCGACGCGATCGATGCTGTCGCCGAAACCGGCGTCGGTTTGTAGCAGGTCGCGGCCCATTTGTGCCCACTGGCAGCCGTTGCCCGAGTAGACAAATACCGGCCCTTGGGCGGCCGCGAGCCGCTCGCTGCGAATCATGCTGCCGGGCGTGTCGTCGGCGGCGCCATCGGCAAAGCGCTCCAGCGCGGCAGCCGCCTGTTCAGCCGTGTCGGCAAAGCACAGCGCGCCGTGATCGAGGTGCGTGCGATGATAAAATAGCGTGTGCGCGGTGTCGTAAAGAGCCGCCTCGCGGTGGCGAAGCTGCGTTGCCAGTGCGCGGGCATTGTCGGTCAGGGCGTCCGCGCTGCGTGCCGTGATGCGTATCGGCAGCGACTGGGCTGGGGCCTTTGCCGTATCGGTTGGGGCGTCAGCAACGGGTGCGGCGGTGCGCGGCGGCGCACTAGAGAGAATCACGTGGGCGTTGGCGCCGCCAAAACCGAAGGAATTCACCCCGATGACCAGCTCGCCTGTGGCGGCGAGCGGCCGCGCGCGGGTCACGATGTCCAGATTCCACTCGTCGGTCTTGATCGCGGGGTTGACCTGACGAATGCCGATGGTCGCAGGCACTTCGCGGTGGTGCAGGCTGTGTAGCGCTTTGGCCAGACCGATGACGCCTGACGCCGTCTCCAGGTGTCCGGCGTTGCTCTTGACCGAGCCAATGGGCAATGGTGTTTTGCGCTGCTGGCCGAGTGCTTCGCCAATCGCGCGAGTTTCAACCGGATCGCCCACGGCGGTGCCGGTACCGTGTGCTTCAAGGTAGTCGATCGCTTCCGGGGCAATGCCGGCCTGACGGTAGGTATCGCGCATCAGCGTCGCTTGCGCCGCCGGGTCGGGCACCGTCAGTCCGGCTTTACGGCCGTCGGTATTCATTGCCGAACCGGCGACGACGGCGAGTATGCGGTCGTTATCAGCGAGCGCCTGCTCATACTCCTTGAGTATGAAAAGCCCGCCGCCCTCCGAGCGCACGTAGCCATCACCGTCAGCGTCGAAGACCCGGCAGCGCCCCGAGGAGGAAAGCATCCCGGCCTTGGAAAAGATCAGGAAACCGTAAGGATGCAGGTGCAGGCTGATGCCCCCGGTAATCGCCATGGAAATATCGCCGCTGCGAATCGCCTGGCACGCCTGGTGAAACGCCACCAGCGACGACGAGCAGGCCGTGTCCAGCGAGAGGCTGGGGCCGTGCAGGTCAAACAGGTACGACAGGCGGTTGGCCGCTACGCTTGCGGTGTTGCCGGTGGCCGACGATGAGTCAATGGCCGACATGTCATCGGCAAACCGGTAGGAGTAGTCCTGGCTGGCGATGCCCAAATACACGCCGCACTGGGTGCCGCGCAGTTTGGCCGGTACCATGCCGGCGTCTTCCAGGCTTTCCCAGGCAAGCTCCAGCAGGATGCGCTGCTGGGGGTCCATATGGGCCGCTTCACGGGGTGAGATACCAAAAAACTCGGCATCAAAGCCGCTGATGTCGCCAAGGCTTCCAGCGGCAAAGGTCACGCTGGTGCCCGGGTGCCGTCGATCAGGATGCTGAAAAACCTCTTGGCTCCAGCGGTCGGACGCCACCTGGGTGACAAAGTCCTTTTCTTTTTTCAGGTCGTGCCAGAACGTCTCGGGCGTTGTGCCGGGAAAGCGGTAGGCGGCGCCAATGATGGCCACGCGTTTAGTCATTGGTACTCCGAATCTTTTCTTGGTCCTTGTCGGCCAGAGGCCGCCTGCCAGACGTGTTGCAACAGCACGCTGCCCAGCTCGTTCGCGGCGAGTCGTTGTGGCGTAGTGGGGTGTCTATCACGTTGATTTTTTTGTGATGACCATAGCATATAGGGGGTTTCACCCGTAGGCGCTGAATAGTAGGCGTAGGCTTGGGGCAGAATGGGCACATGATCGCCGTACCAGCCTAGAACGCCCGGGCGCGAGCCCTGACCCAGCGCACGGGTTAGCGTTTCCAGCATGGCATCAGCCTGGCGGAGGTGGTGCAGATAGACGGCAAGGTTACGCTGGTGTGCGGGCAAAGGCCAAGGCGCGCGTGGCAAGGTATCAGCGAGTGCGTCGTGCCGGGGCCGCTCCAGATCGAGCGGGCCGTGGTTTTCCATGGTAATGACAAAAATAAACAGCGGCGCATCGGCGCTGTCGTCGAGTAGCGCAGCGACTTTCCGGGCCACCGCGGCGTCGCCGATATACTGTCCGTTGCGGTCGTCGGGGGAAAAGTCCTCGACGTCGATAAAGGTATCGAATCCCAGCTGTGGCATGACCCGGTGGCGAAAGTAAAAGCTGGCGGGGTAGGGATGAACGCAAACGGTGCGGTACCCCGCTTTTTTGAAGGTTGCAGCAAGGCTGGGAAAATGCCGGCGGGCCAGGGTGCGGTAAGGATTGAACTGGCGAATGCCCCACTGTTCTGGCGTCAGGCCGGTCAGCACTGCGCATTCGGTGCGCACGGTATTTGCACCCCAGGCGGGGACACTGAGCGTGCCCCGCTGCTGCGCCTGACGACCGCTAAGGTCCCAGTGTGGCAGCAGATCATCGGCCACGTCGGGGCACCAGCTACGTGGGTCGCTGAAGGATTCGCTTTGTACCAGCACGGTATGCGGTAGCACAGTGGTTGGCGCGGCCGGCGGTGCGACGGTGTCGTGGTAAAAGGGCGATGCGTCGGGCGGTGGGGCTGACGAGCGCAGCAGCGCGACGCCGTAGGCCCAGAGCGAGGCAAACAGGCCTAGTGTTTCAAGGTCGTGGGCAGGATGGAGCGTAATCGCGTCCAGCCGCCTGAGTCCCAGCGCGATCAGCACCGCACCCGAGACACACAGCCCCCCACACGTTGCTAAAAAAGCCCAGCCCCCCCACTGGCTGACGGCGGAGGCTTCCCAGTAAAAGAAGGCGGCAATGGCCACAACGCCGGCAGTGCTGGCCGCGATGGCCAGCCTAACGCCGAAAAACGGCACGTACAGACGCGGATGGCGTATCGCATCCCAGAAATACTCGAAATCGTGGCAAATAAAAGGTTCGTTGAGCGTTTGCGACTTGGTATTGCTGGATTGGACCACGACCAGCTGTAGCGCGAGCAGCGTCACGACGGCCAGCCCGGGGCGCTGGAGCACAGCAAAAAAGGCGCCAAAGGTGAGCAGCCAGCTGCCCAGATGGACGCTTGCTGCGGCACCGCCGCGCTGCCAGAAAGGGCACGGGCGTGGGGCAAGCAGTGCCTCAATCAGCAGCGTGCCGGCCAGGCCCGCAGTCAGCAGGAGGTAAAACGGGCTAGTCATCGGGCGTTTCTTCCAGGCGGTCAAACCCCAGTCGCCTGAGCAGCCACTGCGAGATGCCGGCGGGCAAAATGGCCAGCCAGTGGGTGCCCAGACTGAGCCAGACAGGAAAAGCGATGCGCGCGCGGTTAGCGCTGATACCGCGCTGAATGACGCGCGCCGCACGCTCGGGTGCCCACTTCCAGGGCTTGGGGCCGGGCATGGCCTGACACATCGGCGAGGTAACGTAGCCTGGCATGACCACCGTGACGCCAATGCCGCAGGGTTTTAGCCAGCTGCGAAGCCCCTCGGCGTAGGCTTTGATGCCGGCTTTGCTGGCGCTGTATGTGGGAGAGGTGGGTAGCCCGTGCCAGGCCGCCAGCGAACTGATAAATACCAACTGCCCACGGCCGCGGGCACGCATGCGGGGCACGAGGTGCTGCGCCATGGCAATAGGTGTCTGCAGGTTAATCTCGAGCAGCGCCTGAACGTCTGCGAGGGGCTCGAGCTCACACGCTGCCGTCGGGTGTGTGTTCTTCCCTGCACAGGCAATAACGATATCCGGCACTTGAGCCGCGCAAACGGCATCCAGCCATGCGCTCAGCGCGGTGGCCTGTGTGAGATCCGCGTGTGAGACCTCTACTGAGGCGCCGTGTTCACGGCAGCGCTGTGCCAAAGCATCGAGGGTATCCTGCCGGCGTCCGTGCAGTATCAGGTGCGCGCCGGGCACGGCATAGCGCTCGGCAAGCGCGCCGCCAATCGCACCGGTGGCACCGGTAATCAGGATCGTCGTTGCAGGGGTGGCTGTAGGCTGTGGCATGGCTAGAGCAGCTGTTCGAGTGGAGATGTAGAGGCGGATAAACGCTGGGCAGCACCGTCGGCGGCCAAGTCGAGACCCGGTTGATTATAGAAGCCGCCGTTTATCTGCGTAGTATGCATGACGGTACGATGAAAGTATGTAAACAGCTCGGGGGAAGGGGGCTCCGGATGCTGCCAGAAATCTTTCAGTGAGCCTTGAAAGGTCAATCCCGCGAGCTGGTAAATTGGGTCGCCAAGCGCAATCGTGGGACAGTTCTGGCCAATCGACACCAGCCCCGTCGTACTGTTGACGGTGACAGTCCCCGCCGCATGGCGTGTGATCCGGTTGAGGTCGCCCGATTCCAGGTAAACCACGCGCTGCTCGATGTCGTATTCCCTGGCGAGCCGAAGGACGAGCTGCGCATAGTGATTAAGCCCCTGGTCAAGCGGGTGGTTTTTAATACACAGCACAGCCTTTTCCGGCGCATGGGCAGCAAAGGAGGCAAGTGTGGCGGCAATCACCTCCTGCATGTTGGCGTAGACCGAGTGGTCGCGAATCTGGGCGTCGGTATTTAGCTGCAGCGGCAGGATGAAAAACGGCCGTCGGCTCAACAGCAGCGAGCGGATGCGGGCATGATCTCGTGCTTTCCAGTAACGTAGCCACGCAAAGCGTCGTATATAGCCGGCATATTCCTGCGGGGCGATAATCGACGAGTGGTTACGGTAGTGCGGGGCGACCAGCGGGTTGGTCAGGCCGGCAACGTGGTAGCACACGTCGTGTAGAGCACGTACTTTAAAGCGTGACTTGAAACGCGTGGGCGGCGGCGGCTCGGGGAGCGAGCGACCCACGTCCCAGAACCACTGTGGGTCTCGGGGCAGTAGCGAGTGGCCGTTGACACCCTCGCGCTCCAGAGTGATCCAGAATGGGCGAAAGTAGCCTTCTTCAAAAACGTGGGTGCGTATGCCGGACTGCGGGGCGTTTTCGACCGCCGATCGGTGAATAGGACGGCGGTCGCCAAAGGCAATCTGGTCGGTAACGCCGTAGCGCTGCCAGAGTGTTTTAACGTAGTCGCCAAGCGCCTCGGGGCGACCCCGAAACAGGTGTCGATGATGGCCCTGGCGCCCCCAATAGGCAATATCGCCAGCGTTGAAGTTCAGCTTGATCACTCGATGTCCGTCGTCTTCCAGACGTGAAGCCAGACGCGTGTTAAAAGGCGAGCAAACGCCCTGTAAAAACAAGAAAGTACGCTTTTCGAGTGCCAAGTTAATGTCTTCCTATGAACCGGTTCCGGTAGAGGCGATAGAGTTGCTGGCGCCACGTCAGGCGGTTGGGCCTGCAGGTGGCGTTTTCCAGCAGCGTGATGACTGTTTCGGCGTTACACAATTGGCCGCTGGCTGGGTCCACGTAGTGCGGGTACAGGATCAGGGTACCTGCAATCAGCGCCTCCAGACTTAGCGGACGGGTGCGCCTGGCGCAGTGCATGGCGTCGTGCGTTAACCCCCAGCCGGCGTAAAAGGGCAGGCCGTAGGTGTGCACGGTGCAGCCACGCAGCAGTGCTTCAAATCCGGTTAACGAGCTCATGGTATGCACGCTGTCAACGCACTCAAGCAGACCGGTGATCTCTTCGTGGCTCACATCAAGGTCGTAAAAATGCCTGGCACTGTCATCCAGCTCGCCTATCCGAGCGCCGGAGAGTACATCAGGATGCGCTTTATATAAAATGTACGCGTGGGGTTGTGCGTGGCGAACTGCTTTAAGCAGGGCGCTGTTGGTGCTTATTTCTGGTGAGCCGGCGGCTATCGAGGCGTCGCTTTCAACCTGTCCTGGCACAAGTATACATGTGCGGTTTGGCGGGAAGCTGTTATGCCGTGTTTTTCGTCCAGAGAGGTTATATTTGGATAATCGTAAGGCAACCAGCCGCTGGCGTAGCGCATGGGCGCGGATCAGTAAATCCTGACTGAAGGTAGTGGTATTAAGCAGCGTTTCCAGATCGCTGGGTTGGCGCGGGTCGTAGTAAATCCCTTGTCGGTCGAGTACCAGCGATAGAGGGCGCGTCAGGTCAACGCCGAGCCCGGCAGAGCGGATAAATCCGTCTTCCATGCGCCACAAAGGAGCTTTTTGGTGGCGCGTGTGCGCGATAAGATCCGCCTCAATGTTAGATGACCAAGCCAGCAACGGCGCCTGAGAAGCGGGCATTAGCGCCGGTCTGGCGTAATGTATCAGCGAGTTGGCGTCGCCGGTAAAGTCGCCGACAAAGCGGCGCTTCCAGCCGGAAAAGCCGCAGGCCAGCCAGTGGCCGCGACAACGTTCGCGCTGACGACGTTGGTCGGCAATTAGCGCGATGGTATCGCGTAGCGTCGAAGGCTGGCCCGTGTAAGGGTTGGCGTAGCGACAATAGCGCAAGTACGCCGCAGCGAACACCTCGGTAAGCGTGCGAGACCGCCGCCTGCGCGGGCAAGGCTGGGCATCGTGCGTGAGTCCCCAGCCGGCGTAAAACGGCAGACCGAAACAGTGTACCTGTTTGCCGGCCATTAGCGCTTCAAAGCCCAGCTGGCTGGTCACCGTGTAAACCTCATCGACCTGGTCAAACAGGGCCCAGGGGTTCACGTCGTCGCCAATCAGGTGGCAGCGTGGGTGCTCGACCGCTCGGGATAGGTGACCTTGCTTTTTCCCGCTGATGACATCGGGATGAGTCTTGACCCAAAGAGTGCTGTCCGGGTGCTGTGTCAGGGCAGCGGTCAGCATTTCATCAAAAGTCGCGGCATTGGCTTGCCCGCAGGTTATGGAGGCATCTCCGGCGGTTTGGTCAACGACCAGCACGTTAGTGTCAGGCAGGTTGGCGGGCAGTTCATCCGGTGCGTGATTGTATTTGGACAGTCGATAATGTTGCAGCAGTGCGATGCTATGCTTGGCCTCGTTAAGTTCCTCGGCTGTGAACGTTACTTCGTTCAGGGATACTTCCAGGTCGGAAGGGCGCGAAGCGTCGTAGTAGATGCTCCGTGAGTCGACAATGAGGCTGTTGGGTTGGTAGCCGCTGCTTCCCGGCCCCAATGAGCGTAAAAAGCCGTCCTCCAGCGCCACATAGGGGATGTCGTGCTTCAGCGCATACTGCCGGGCTTTACGACTGGTGGGCTTAAGTCCCCAGCCGATAATGGCATCAGGCTTTTTCGCCAGTAAGCGCAGGCGTGTGAACGCGGAAAATTCGGGCAAAAATGCGCTTAGCGCGGTGATTTTGCCAATGCCCGGCGAGGTGTAGCCTGCGGTTAGTAATACCATGAATGTTGGATTCCAGGTGCCTTAAGCACGTTACTTTTAGCACGGGTTTTGCATAATATTATCAGTGGGATTGCCCGTGAGAGCGCTGATGAAAAATGAACCTGAAACACTGAGGCTGCCAGCAAGGCAGCCTCAGTATATTATTAAATGACATGGCTGGTAGTTCGCCAGCTAACCGCAGTCAGCCAATATCCATGGCGCTAGAAGCTGTACGACATTGTTGCCTGTACGGCCTGATATTCCGTATCGCTTGAGCCCGCCTTATTCATCAGGACGCCGAACGAGCGTTTTACGTCCCGTGGTGACCGGGACCGACCGGCTTTTATGTCATACGGTCGCTGAGTAGCCGATTAGCACATAGCTTTATCGTATCAATGCCGTGATATTTATAACTGAAGTTCATTGGTTTCGAGTGACGGCGCAGCCGTGGTCGTCGGCCTCCATAGTGGCCGTTTTGTCTGCTGGAAAAGGCTGAGTAATGCGACGTGTCAGGTCAATGCCGTCAGCCGCGGCAACCCCTTCAGTAAGGATGGCCACCATTTGTCGGCGGCATCGCCGAGGTGCACGGTGATACGCCGGGCGTGCACTGTCAGCGTGGCGGCCACCTTGAGCACCTGCTCGCGCATCCGCTTCAGGCTCCAGCCCTGCCGGGTCTGTCGTTCCAACAGGCAACGCAGCCCGTGTAGCACCTGATAAGCGCAGAGAGTCAGCAGCAGGTTTACCTCGTTGCGGGCCATGACGTCCTGGACGGTGGAGACACCGCGATCAGTCGAGGAGAGATGCATATCGAGCGACGACTTCACCTCGCCCATGTGGGCTTCGGCGCTGCCGCGCTTGCGATAAAGCGCCAGGACCTTTTCCGGCGGCCAGTCGAACTTGCCGAGATTGGTGACCAAAAAGAAGGCATGCAGCAGCAGATCATCGGGCCGCTCTTGTACCACCAGCACCACGCGCCGCGGCGCCGGCCAGGTACCGGCTTGGTACGCCAGGTCATGGCACCATTCCCGAGGTTGCTCGGGGGGCCGGCCGCGTGGCCGCTTCAGATGTGGCGCTGCCAGTGTCTGCAGGCCCGTATGACTGCGCAACCGGCCCAGATACTCGATGTCGCGATCTTCCAGCGCCTCAAGCGTGTCGTTGTCGGTGAAGCCGGCGTCGATGCGCACCTTGACCTTGGCCCCGGTGCTCTCGTTGAGTCGCCGCACCAGATGTGGGATCCAGGTATCGGCATTCTCGGCTGGGCCGGCGTTACCTTCACGCAGCAGGCCGCCCACCATGTCGCCGGTCTCTGCCAGCGAGGCCACCAAAGGCGAGTAGATTCTGGCCCCGTAAAGTCCATGAAACGCCGAACCGCCCTGGTGGCCGTGAACGTCGATCGGCAAGCCGTCGATGTCCAGCGTCAGATGCTCGGGGCGTTCGCCGCCGTTCAGCGAGGTCAGTCGCCAGACCGCCAGCCGCAGCAGGCCCTCATGCACGGTATCGATATTGTCGTCGCGGCCCAGGCACGTCAGCAGCCGCGACAGCGTCGCTTGAGATGGCCGGTCCTGAGCCAACGGCGTTGTCCCGCGGGCATCACTGCAGGCTAGCTGCCAGAGCGGGTCACGGCGAAGCGTATCGGTATCGCTGAGGTCGATCCAGCCCATCGAACGCTGCAGCACCAGGGTACGCAGCTGGCTGGCTAACGAGTGGCGGACGCGATCCGGGTCGCGATGATCGACCAGATGGTCGTCCAGCGCATCGATCATGCCGCTGTTGTCGAGGGCTTCACGCAACAGCAAAGCACCGCTGTCGCTGGTGGTGCGATGGCCGCTGAGCTCGACGCGGATGGACCCGTTGCATGACGGGGTCCAGGGGGATAGGCTTTCACCCATGGCGAGTGGTCCTCTTGAGTCAAGTTCGGTTAGGAACATATTGATTCTACAAGAGAAACTGCTCGCCATCTTCTTTTCTGTCTCAGCCCGGTGAATAAGGCGGGTTGAGGCGACGGTAGTTCTCGCGGCAATGTTAAAATCCATATTGTCGCCGAGGCGGTGTGTAGCACCAATCAATAGTTCGGTACGGCTGTCATCATCGTTCTCAAGCAGTTTAGCCGAGTTGTCGACATTACTGGTTACGTCTTCATAGTATTTGGCGCTACTATAGATGCGGCCAGTAGAAAATTCTTTAATAAGTTTAATCCCGCCAAAGGCTTCGCCTAACTCGATACCATAATCTTCCTCGGTGCCTAGCGCTTTGCCGTCCATGCTATCTTTCATGTATGCGCCGCCTGCGGTAATGCCGGCCAGTATGGTCTCGTTACTGAAGCGAGGAAAGTAATAGGTAGCAGCTGCGCGTGCCCCGAAGCGGTGGCCGTCAAGATCCACAGAGTTGAACCCGCCTAATTCACCGGGCTGAGACAGAAAAGAAGATGGCGAGCAGTTTCTCTTGTAGAATCAAGATGTTCCTGAACGAACACAATTCAAGAGGACCACTCGCCATGGGTGAAAGCTTATCCCCCTGGACCCCGTCATGCAACGGGTCCATCCGCGTCGAGCTCAGCGGCCATCGCACCACCAGCGACAGCGGTGCTTTGCTGTTGCGTGAAGCCCTCGACAACAGCGGCATGATCGATGCGCTGGACGACCATCTGGTCGATCACCGCGACCCGGATCGCGTCCGCCACTCGTTAGCCAGCCAGCTGCGTACCCTGGTGCTGCAGCGTTCGATGGGCTGGATCGACCTCAGCGATACCGATACGCTTCGCCGTGACCCGCTCTGGCAGCTAGCCTGCAGTGATGCCCGCGGGACAACGCCGTTGGCTCAGGACCGGCCATCTCAAGCGACGCTGTCGCGGCTGCTGACGTGCCTGGGCCGCGACGACAATATCGATACCGTGCATGAGGGCCTGCTGCGGCTGGCGGTCTGGCGACTGACCTCGCTGAACGGCGGCGAACGCCCCGAGCATCTGACGCTGGACATCGACGGCTTGCCGATCGACGTTCACGGCCACCAGGGCGGTTCGGCGTTTCATGGACTTTACGGGGCCAGAATCTACTCGCCTTTGGTGGCCTCGCTGGCAGAGACCGGCGACATGGTGGGCGGCCTGCTGCGTGAAGGTAACGCCGGCCCAGCCGAGAATGCCGATACCTGGATCCCACATCTGGTGCGGCGACTCAACGAGAGCACCGGGGCCAAGGTCAAGGTGCGCATCGACGCCGGCTTCACCGACAACGACACGCTTGAGGCGCTGGAAGATCGCGACATCGAGTATCTGGGCCGGTTGCGCAGTCATACGGGCCTGCAGACACTGGCAGCGCCACATCTGAAGCGGCCACGCGGCCGGCCCCCCGAGCAACCTCGGGAATGGTGCCATGACCTGGCGTACCAAGCCGGTACCTGGCCGGCGCCGCGGCGCGTGGTGCTGGTGGTACAAGAGCGGCCCGATGATCTGCTGCTGCATGCCTTCTTTTTGGTCACCAATCTCGGCAAGTTCGACTGGCCGCCGGAAAAGGTCCTGGCGCTTTATCGCAAGCGCGGCAGCGCCGAAGCCCACATGGGCGAGGTGAAGTCGTCGCTCGATATGCATCTCTCCTCGACTGATCGCGGTGTCTCCACCGTCCAGGACGTCATGGCCCGCAACGAGGTAAACCTGCTGCTGACTCTCTGCGCTTATCAGGTGCTACACGGGCTGCGTTGCCTGTTGGAACGACAGACCCGGCAGGGCTGGAGCCTGAAGCGGATGCGCGAGCAGGTGCTCAAGGTGGCCGCCACGCTGACAGTGCACGCCCGGCGTATCACCGTGCACCTCGGCGATGCCGCCGACAAATGGTGGCCATCCTTACTGAAGGGGTTGCCGCGGCTGACGGCATTGACCTGACACGTCGCATTACTCAGCCTTTTCCAGCAGACAAAACGGCCACTATGGAGGCCGACGACCACGGCTGCGCCGTCACTCGAAACCAATGAACTTCAGTTATAAATATCACGGCATTGATACGATAAAGCTATGTGCTAATCGGCTACTCAGCGACCGTATGACATAAAAGCCGGTCGGTCCCGGTCACCACGGGACGTAAAACGCTCGTTCGGCGTCCTGATGAATAAGGCGGGTTGAAGCTGTTGCTGAAATCACCTTCAAGGTCTTGGTATAGCAGAATGCCATCCAGCACAAGCTTGTCATTCAGCAAGGATACCGCACCGTAGGGAGCAAGAAAGCTGCCGCTCAGCCTGGCTTCAGATTCGCCAAAGCTGTTGTTGGTAATGTCGACGCTATTATGCCCTGCTGCAACACCGGTAAGCAGGCTTCCTGCTTTTTGCTCAACGCCCACCATGGCGGTCTTGGAGTCGCCATCATAACTGGTATTGGCGGTTTTGCCTGAAAGATCCCTGACTTCTGTGGAAACCCAGGCATTGATGCCTTCCCTACGTTCGTATAGTTTCCCGTTTCCTGTGGCGCCGCCAAGTGTAGGCTGCATGGCATTGTCAATTTGTGTGCTGATAATACCAAAGCTCTGTGCCATAAACTGCTTTTGTGCGGCACGCAGGGCAAGGTCAGCATTGAGAATGCCCAGGTCAGCGGCGATTTTTTCAATTTGGCCAGCAGAAATATTGTTCAGCTTTCCCTGTAAAAGCAGATCGCCGTTTTTATCGAATAGCTCAAACGGCGTATTGCCGTCAAAATCTTCCAGCGTAGTGCCCGGCGCCAGCTTAAAAGTGACAGGTTGATTGTTCAGCGTCACGTCGAAGGTGTTCTGGGTTTCAATGTCATTGAGGGGGCCTTCCCATTGGATGGAGATCGGGCGGGACTCGACTACGGCAGTAATGTTGAAGGTATGATTTTGTCCGGCATCATCGTAAGCGTTTTCCAGGCTACTGGCGCTAGTGCTGACACGTACTTGGTTGCCGTTGATGTTTAATAACGTGTTTTGGCGTTTCAGAGCGTCACCCAAGGATCCGCCATCGAGCGTACTGATTGTCAAGGGTTCGCCTGCGCTATCGCTTGGGGTGATGGTGCCGCTTGACTGGCTCAAGTCAGCGCCATTCACCTGGCTGCTGATATCAGGCAGCGTAGCGCCTACCTGAATCAACTCATCTAGCAGTCTGTCGGACTTTCCGCCGCACCGTGAGATACTAACCGCTGTCACCCCGAACTGAGAACATCGCCATGAGCCGCTTTATCCCTGTGGACCGTCAGACCGATTACTTACTGCCGCCTTCGGTAGACGAGTGGTTGCCGGATGGCCACTTGGCGCGGTTCGTCGTCGATGTCGTCGAGCAACTGGACCTCTCAGCCCTGACTCGGCGTTACGCGGGCCGGGGCTCCAAGGCCCATCATCCCGCGGTACTGCTGAACCTGTTGGTCTACGGCTACGCTACCGGCGTGGTCTCCAGTCGCAAGATTGAGCGTGCCACCTATGACTCGGTGGCGTTTCGCTATTTGGCCGCCAACACCCACCCCGATCACGACACCCTGGCTACCTTTCGTCGGCGTTTTCTGCCGGAACTGGAGCAGCTGTTCGTTCAAGTTCTGCTGCTGGCCCGAGAAATGAAGCTACTCACGCTCGGCACCATCGCCTTGGACGGCACCAAACTCAACGCCAATGCCAGCAAGCACAAGGCATTGTCATATGGTCATGCCAAGAAACTGGAGGCGCAGTTCAAGGCTGAGGTGAAGGCGCTGACCCAGCGGGCTGCATCGGCGGACAAGGATGACGCGGCCGACGGCATGGATATTCCTGCCGAGATAGCCCGGCGTGAAGCACGCTTGGAAGCGATCGCCGTAGCGAAGACCAAGATCGAGGCTCGGGCCAAGGAGCGTGAGGCCGCTGAAAAAGCGGCCTACCAGGAAAAGGTGGCACGGCGTGATGCGCAGCGGAAGACGGGAAAGAAACCTCGCGGACGTGACCCTGAACCGCCAACAGGTGGCCCGCGTGACAAAGATCAGGTTAACCTTACTGATCCGCAGTCACGCATCATGCCGGTCACCGGCAAGGGCTTCGATCAATGCTATAACGCCCAGGCCGCAGTCGATACTGACAGCATGCTGGTGACTCATACCCATGTCACCCAAGCGACCAACGACAAACAGCAGGTCATGCCGCTACTGACGGCGTTGGCGAGACTCCCCGCACCGTTAGCAAAACCAGACCACTTACTGGCCGATACCGGCTACTTCAGTGCTGCCAATGTTCAAGCCTGCCACGACCACCGTATCAAGCCTCTGATAGCAATGAAGCGCGATGTCCACCATCCCCCGGTCCTTGAGCGCTTTGCCGCTGACCCGCCTACTCCAGCGAGCAAGGAGCCTGTTGAGCAAATGGCACACCACTTGAAGACACAGGCGGGGCGAGCGCTTTACGCGTTGCGTAAACATACCGTGGAACCGGTCTTCGGGATCATTAAACACGTGATGGGGTTCCGGCAGGTCTCGCTGCGAGGGCTGGAGAATGTCAGCGGTGAGTGGCGGCTGGTCACCATGGCATGGAACATTAAACGGATGCACCGGTTGGCAGCGGGCTGAGGCGCGTAGCGCTCAGCCGGTAACGACGGATAATCACCTCGCAGAGTAGAAGCCGAGGGGCAGGTTAAGGGTCATATACCATCACCAACATAAGGGATGGTTGAAAGACCTACGTCTCAATGCCTTTATCAACATCAAGTCCGACAGACTGCTAGACCAAATGAAGCTGCACTAGCAGCACCGCTGGCTAGAAGGCCGGAGAAACCCAAAGCAGAAAGCGTCTTTTTATTCAGCATTTACAGATACCCAAAGAAAAGTGAAGGCGGATTGAAATTGCATAATGACAGATTAACATGCCAGAAAGAAGCAGGCGGTATCCCGCCTAATTCACCGGGCTGAGACAGAAAAGAAGATGGCGAGCAGTTTCTCTTGTAGAATCAAGATGTTCCTGAACGAACACAATTCAAGAGGACCACTCGCCATGGGTGAAAGCTTATCCCCCTGGACCCCGTCATGCAACGGGTCCATCCGCGTCGAGCTCAGCGGCCATCGCACCACCAGCGACAGCGGTGCTTTGCTGTTGCGTGAAGCCCTCGACAACAGCGGCATGATCGATGCGCTGGACGACCATCTGGTCGATCATCGCGACCCGGATCGCGTCCGCCACTCGTTAGCCAGCCAGCTGCGTACCCTGGTGCTGCAGCGTTCGATGGGCTGGATCGACCTCAGCGATACCGACACGCTCCGCCGTGACCCGCTCTGGCAGCTAGCCTGCAGTGATGCCCGCGGGACAACGCCGTTGGCTCAGGACCGGCCATCTCAAGCGACGCTGTCGCGGCTGCTGACGTGCCTGGGCCGCGACGACAATATCGATACCGTGCATGAGGGCCTGCTGCGGCTGGCGGTCTGGCGACTGACCTCGCTGGACGGCGGCGAACGCCCCGAGCATCTGACGCTGGACATCGACGGCTTGCCGATCGACGTCCACGGCCACCAGGGCGGTTCGGCGTTTCATGGACTTTACGGGGCCAGAATCTACTCGCCTTTGGTGGCCTCGCTGGCAGAGACCGGCGACATGGTGGGCGGTCTGCTGCGTGAAGGTAACGCCGGCCCAGCCGAGAATGCCGATACCTGGATCCCACATCTGGTGCGGCGACTCAACGAGAGCACCGGGGCCAAGGTCAAGGTACGCATCGACGCGGGTTTCACCGACAACGACACGCTTGAGGCGCTGGAAGATCGCGACATCGAGTATCTGGGCCGGTTGCGCAGTCATACGGGCCTGCAGACACTGGCAGCGCCACATCTGAAGCGGCCACGCGGCCGGCCCCCCGAGCAACCTCGGGAATGGTGCCATGACCTGGCGTACCAAGCCGGTACCTGGCCGGCGCCGCGGCGCGTGGTGCTGGTGGTACAAGAGCGGCCCGATGATCTGCTGCTGCATGCCTTCTTTTTGGTCACCAATCTCGGCAAGTTCGACTGGCCGCCGGAAAAGGTCCTGGCGCTTTATCGCAAGCGCGGCAGCGCCGAAGCCCACATGGGCGAGGTGAAGTCGTCGCTCGATATGCATCTCTCCTCGACTGATCGCGGTGTCTCCACCGTCCAGGACGTCATGGCCCGCAACGAGGTAAACCTGCTGCTGACTCTCTGCGCTTATCAGGTGCTACACGGGCTGCGTTGCCTGTTGGAACGACAGACCCGGCAGGGCTGGAGCCTGAAGCGGATGCGCGAGCAGGTGCTCAAGGTGGCCGCCACGCTGACAGTGCACGCCCGGCGTATCACCGTGCACCTCGGCGATGCCGCCGACAAATGGTGGCCATCCTTACTGAAGGGGTTGCCGCGGCTGACGGCATTGACCTGACACGTCGCATTACTCAGCCTTTTCCAGCAGACAAAACGGCCACTATGGAGGCCGACGACCACGGCTGCGCCGTCACTCGAAACCAATGAACTTCAGTTATAAATATCACGGCATTGATACGATAAAGCTATGTGCTAATCGGCTACTCAGCGACCGTATGACATAAAAGCCGGTCGGTCCCGGTCACCACGGGACGTAAAACGCTCGTTCGGCGTCCTGATGAATAAGGCGGGCTTATATGATAGGCAGCGGCGTTGGCCGGTATCCGGTACGTCGTGCCTGGCGCTGGGAGTGGCCGTCAGCCGGGGTGGCCTGCTGCTGAAAATCAACCGTGGGCTGCACCGGTTGGCCATGGCGCAGTATCTGGGGCTTGAAACGGTGCCGGTGCAGGTACGTGCGGTACACCGAGAGTGGTGGGAGCGCGAGGTTGGCGATGCTACCGGAGCGGCTGCTCTTGAGCGCCTGCGTGAGGCGCTTGGCCGGTGTGTGCCGGAAACCGCGCCCGGTGCTCATGACCCGGCGCGGTTAGCGCAGGAATTTCACTGGCCAACGCCGCGCCGCTAGCCGGCGCGGCGTTGTTACCCGCCGGCTATTTTACCAACCACCCGTGCCCAGCAAAGTGCGGGTGTTGTTGTTCAGCGGCAGGCGAAAGTCTGCGGTACCCAGCACCAGCGCATCGGTGGAGCGTACCACCCGGGCGCTGACGTACACATAGTCCTGCCCCTGGGCGTAGGTGCCCATCAAAATCGAGCGCGCGTCGTAGCGTTTGCTGAGCCGTTGCACCTGACGCGATAAAATCAGCTCACCGACCTGTTCCTCGATGAAAAGGCTGTCGCGCATTTTGACTTCGCGCACCTTGATGCCCTGGCGGGAAAGTGCCGAGGCCATCAGTTCCGAGCTGATGCGTCCGAAGGTGGAAGACTGAGTGAGGTTGTCGATATCCACAAAGGTGGCGGCAATCATCGGGCTATAGCGAGTCATATCGGGGTTGCTGGCGACCATTTGTGCGGCGGCGTCGTGCGCCAGCTCGGAAAGGTCGGGCACCGGCTCGGGTTGCAGGGACGACTGGCCAAAGGTGCTGCAGCCGCTAAACAGCAGCGCCGAGCAGGTTATCAGCACGCCGCGCAGCAGGCGGCGGCAGGGTAAACATAAGCGTAGCGAAAAAAGCGTGGGCATGGCGTTACCAGGTATCAGAAACAGAAACGGTGGGCGTGGCGGGCGCTTGGGGCACGCGATAGGGCGCGTAGTGGCGGCGGTCGCCGCGGTTGGTGTAGTAAATATTGGACGATGAGTAGAGGATGCGCTCGCCTTCCACGGCCTGTACGGTAATGATGGTTTCTTCATTGCCTTCATACGTCCAGGTGCCGCTGGTAATATCTGCGCCAATGGCGGCGGGTATCAGGCCCAGCGCCGGTTCGCTCCACTGGTTGAAGGGGATGGTGGCCACGGCAATGCCGCTGGTCAGCGCCGTGAAGGCACCTTGTGGCGGGCGAATAAAGCCGCGGTCGCGGTGGTTGACCACTTCCACGCGAAACTCCAGCGTCACGCTGTTGGCCGTCGGGGCGGTGGTAACGCTTGCCCCGCGGGAAACCAGCCGGCTGGTTAGCAGGTCTTCAAAGCCGCGGTTGAACTCGCCGCCCACGTGCATGCCCTCGGGCATATTGACATCGCCGCGGATGTAAATGTCACGCAGACGCAGCCGACTTTGGGCCAGAAGGCCGCTGGCTTCGTGGCCGGCAAGCACGTCCCAGTGGTGAGCGGCCTGCATGCGCTGCTGCTCGCTGTAAGGATAGGTGGTGGCGATCGGTGCCTGAGAGGTGTTGGCATAAAAGCAGCCGCCAAGCGGCAGTGCAAGGGCAGCAAGCGCCAGCGGGGCGAGCCAGCGCGGTGGCCGACCGCCTGAAGCGCGGCGCACGGAAAAACATGACGGAGGCAGTGTGATCGGCACTGGCGGGTTCCTTCTCGCGATAAAAACTGAATTGGGGCATTGGGTAAACTATTTTGCCATGCCTTCACCCCATCGGCCACGCAGACGAAAACTTGAATGAGCGATAACCTTAATGCTTGAAGACCACCACGCCGGCCCGAAACACGACTCGCTGTTACAGGTACGTTCGGAAGACGATAGCGATAGCGCCTGGCTGGTGAGCTACATCGACATCATGACGCTGTTGGTGGCGCTTTTTGTGATCATTATCGTCGCGGCAGAGGCGGCCAACCCCGGCTGGCTGACCCACGAAGCGATGTCTGAGGCGCCGCCCGTACTGGTGGAAGATGCCTCGGCAACGCTTGGCGTACCGCTGCCCGATGCCTTTGCTGAGCAGGCCGGGCCGGTATATGTGGCTGGTGCCACTGAGCCGGGAGAGCTCGCCGCCTGGGCCATCAGCGCAGCGCTTGGCGTAGCCGGCCTGCCCGATCGCGCACCCGTACCGCCGCCGCTGCTGGCGCGTGCCAAAGCCTCGGTGCAAGAGCCCGATGCCGAGCTGCCTGCCATGGCGCTACCCAAGCTGTTGCTGGCTGATAGTGCTGATCTGACTGCGCCGCTGGCAGACTATATGCTTGCAGACTATATGATCGTGCTGACCGACAGACCGCCGGTTAACGTGCAAACGGTGGAGCCGGAAGCGCTGCAGGGCGGCCCCACGCTGGCTGAAACGCTGCCCGAGCGTCAGGAGTCCGCGCCGTATCTGCCCGATCTGGACGGGGTGGAAGCCTCCCGCGTGAGCGAAGGCATCAACCTGCGCGTACAGAATCAGCTGCTGTTTGAAAGCGCCGAGGCGGGGCTGAGCGACGCCGGCGAGGCGTTGGTGGCAAGCCTGGTGGAGACCATCGAGCGCTACGACGGCGATGTCTCGGTAGAGGGGCACTCGGACAGCCGCTCGATCGATACCGAGGAATATCCCTCCAACTGGGCGCTTTCCAGCGCGCGCGCCATCGCCATTGTGCAGGTGCTGGAAGATGCCGGCGTCACGACCGGCCGTCTGCGCGCCGTGGGGCTGGCCGCCACGCGTCCGCTGGCCGACAACGACACCCTGGAAGGCCGCGCGCGCAACCGCCGGGTCGAAGTCGTTATCCACGTGGAGTAGTGCGAAAGCCGGCACCACACAGGTTTTCGTAGGAGGCCCCGATTTCATTTAAAGCATCAGGGCTAGGCAGGCCCGTGGCCCGTTCTGGGTGATGTGTCTCCATCGGTCGCGCAGCAAGCTGCCCTCCTACAAAGGCGGGAGACACTGGCCAGGTTTTCGTAGGAGGCCGGCTTTACCCACATCTCGGGCACAAGTGCCGGGCGATGCAGGCCCGTGGCCCGTTCTGGGTGATGTGTCTCCATCGGTCGCGCAGCAAGCTGCCCTCCTACAAAGGCGGGAGACACTGGCTAGGTTTTCGTAGGAGGCCGGCTTTGCCGGGCGATGCAGGCCAAAGGCCTGCCGGGTTCGGTGAGGATGCGGTCGTGCAGCAAGCTGCCCTCCTATTAAAGGCGGGAGACACTGGCTAGGTTTTCGTAGGAGGCCCCGATTTTATTTAAAGCATCCGGGCGATGCAGGCCAAAGGCCTGCCGGGTTCGGTGGGGATGCGGTCGCGCAGCAAGCTGCCCTCCTACAAAGGCGGGAGACACTGGCTAGGTTTTCGTAGGAGGCCGGCTTTGCCGGGCGATGCAGGCCAAAGGCCTGCCGGGTTCGGTGGGGATGCGGTCGTGCAGCAAGCTGCCCTCCTACAAAGGCGGGAGACACTGGCCAGGTTTTCGTAGGAGGCCGGCTTTGCCGGGCGATGCAGGCCAAAGGCCTGCCGGGTTCGGTGGGGATGCGGTCGCGCAGCAAGCTGCCCTCCTACAAAGGCGGGAGACACTGGCCAGGTTTTCGTAGGAGGCCGGCTTTGCCGGGCGATGTTAGTACCGTTTAATCTACGCTTAATCCTGCTTTGGCATGCTGCACGCCAACAGGGAAGGAGCCGCTATGCATGTATTGCTGGTAGAAGATGATGCCTTGGTGGCCTCGGGGATCCGTGCGGGTCTGGCGACCGTTGATTTTGTCGTGGACAGCGTGCCAACCATCAAAGAAGCGCGTCGGGCCATGCAGTCCGTGCAAAGCGACGTGGTGATTCTGGACCGCGGCCTGCCCGACGGCGACGGCATGCAGCTGCTGGAAGAGTGGCGCGCCGCCGGCGTGCAAACGCCGGTGCTGATTCTCACCGCCCGAGACGCCGTGCGCGACCGGGTCGATGGCCTGCACAGCGGCGCGGATGACTACCTGATCAAACCCTTTGATCTGGACGAGCTGGTGGCCAGGCTTTACGCGCTGCTGCGCCGCGCCGCCGGGCGTGCCAGCGGGCTGATCCGCCACGGTGCGCTGACGCTGGACCCCGCCGCCCGCCAGATCAGCGTTAACGGCGAGCCGGTGGCGCTTTCGCGCCGCGAGCTGGTGCTGCTGGAAGCTTTTTTGTACGCCCCGCGCAGCGTGCTTTCCGCCAGCCAGCTGAAAGACAGCCTCTACGGGCTCAACGATGATGTGGAAAGCAACGCGCTCAACGTTCACATTCACCACCTGCGCCGCAAGCTGGGCAATGGCCTGATCGAAACCGTGCGCGGGCTGGGCTATCGCCTCGGTCGCGCCGACGCCGTGACCTTGCCGTGAGCCTGCGCGCGCGCCTGCTGCTGACGCTGGGGCTAACCCTTGCCCTGCTATGGGCCAGCGCCGCGGCGTGGCTGATGCGCGATCTGGAAGACAAGCTGGTGGAAACCCTTGATCAGCGTCTCGCGCAGTCCGCAAGGATGGTCGCGGGGCTGATGCTGCAGCTGCCGCCGGAGGTTTGGCAAGATGCCGACCGCCGCTCGCTTTCAATCCCCTCCATCGAAGGGCTGGCCTGCCAGGTACACTCGCCGCGCGGCAACGTCATGGCGCGTACCCACCGCGATATGCAAGACGTGCTGGCGCCGGGAAAACCGGGCCACGCCTACCGTCGCGAAGACGGCATTACCTGGCGCGTGTTCACCTATGAACGCGGCGGGCTGACCATTACCACTGCCGACCGTCTGGACGAACGCGACACCCTGATGAACGGCGTGCTGCGCGTAGCGGTGGTGCCGTTTATTGTCGCGCTGCTGGGTAGCCTGGTGGCGCTGTGGCTGTCGGTCTGGCGCGGGCTGGCGCCGCTTTCACGCCTGCGCGAGTCGCTTGCGCACCGCGACCCGGAGGCACTTTCTCCGGTGGAGGTGCGCGGCCTGCCGGCGGAAATACGCCCGCTGATCGATACCCTCAATGGCCTGCTTGCGCGTGTGGAGCAAGCCTTTACCCGTGAGCAGCGCTTTACCAGCGATGCCGCTCACGAGCTGCGCACCCCGCTGACGGCGATCAAGACCCACGTGCAGGTAGCCAAACGTGTAAAAGGGCAGGCCGCGCTTGATGCATTACACTATGCAGAGCAGGGCATTGTGCGGCTGAACAATACGCTTGATCAGCTGTTGTTGCTGGCACGGGTGGAAGGCCGCCACCCGGACGTGGGTGACACCAGCGACGTCGCCACTATTGCGGCCTGCGCGGTGGAAGACACCGGGCATTCCGAACGCATTGAGCTGCCTTTTCAGTGGCCGGATGCGCGGCTGTTAGTGCCCCACGCGCTTGCCGTCACGACGCTGCGCAACGTGCTGGATAACGCCCTGCGCCACGGCCCGCCGGATACCCCGGTATGGCTTGAGGCGCGTTTGCTGGCGTCGTCAAACGAGCTGGCGTTCTGCGTGCGCGATGCCGGCAAAGGGCTTTCGCCCCATGGGCTTGAACAGCTGACGCGCCGCTTCTGGCGTGCCAGCAACGCCGAAGGCAGCGGGCTGGGGCTTGCCATTGTGGCCGCTATTGCCGAGCGCTTTGGCGGGCGCCTGGCCTTTCACAGCCCGGCAGGCGAGGGGCTTGCTGTAGAATTTATTGTGCCGGCCGTAATCCCTGACGAAGGATAAAACGGCACACCCACCCCCGGGCAGCGTGATGGCCGCGGGGAGACGATAACGCAAGGGAGACCGTGATGAATAAAAAAATGCTCAGCGGGCTTAGCCTGCTACTGAGTGCCGGAGTTTACGCCGGCACCGCCTCGGCGCTTGAGGGCGACCCCGAGGCGGGCAAGCAGGTATCTGCCACCTGTGTGGCTTGCCACCAGGCCGACGGCATGGGCAAGAATAACGCGAAGGCGGAATCCTGGCCGCGCTTGGCCGGGCTGCCGGAAGCGTACATCGCCAAGCAGCTGCACGACTTCAAAAGTGGCGAGCGTAACAACGCCAGCATGGCCGCGTTTGCCAGCATGCTCGACGAGCAGAAAATTGCCGACGTGTCGGCATATTACGCAGGGCTTGAAGACTGGCCCGAGCTGCCGACCGCCTACCACGCCGCCGACCCGGACGATGCCGCCGAGTGGCTGGCTGATCGCGGCGACTGGGAAGACGACAAGTTCATTCCCGCCTGCAGCCAGTGCCACGGCCCCAACGGCCAGGGCGTGGGCGCAAGCTTTCCGCCGTTGGCCGGCCAGCACGAAGCCTATCTGAAGGCGCAGCTTGAGCACTGGCGCAACGGAAAGCGCCACAACGATCCCAATGAGCTGATGGCGGGAGTGGCCAACCGCCTGAATGACGACCAGATCGACATGATCGCGGAATACTACGCAACGCTTCCCGAGCGCCTTGAGGCGCGTGGTGCCCAGCAAGAGGAGGACGGTCAATGAGCCTGTACAAATCCCGCCTGCTAATGGCCGGCACGGTAGTTTCTGCGCTCGGCGTTTCGGCGCTGGGTCTGTCGCTTTCCGCCATGGCCCAGGACGGCGGCGTTGAGCGTGACTATCAAGTTCAGCTGCCCGAGCCGCCCGATGGCGAAGTCACCTTCACGCCGCCGGAAGAATCCGAGCTGTCCGACAGCCAGTACGACGAGATGGTGCGTTTGGGACGTGATCTGTTCGTTAATACGCAGGCGCTACGCGGCGAAAACGTATTCAACAAGCAGAACTGTTCCAACTGCCACCTTGATGCGGGCCGGCTGGCACACTCCGCGCCCATGTGGGCGGCCTACGGCGTGTATCCGGCGTATCGGGGTAAAAACGACAAGGTCAACACGCTGTCCGATCGTATTCAGGGCTGCTTTACCTACTCGATGAACGGCAAGGCGCCCGAAAAAGGCAGTGAGCCGCTGGTTGCCATTCAAACCTACATGCACTGGATGGCCACCAAGGCGCCCAATAACACCTCGCTGCCGGGGCGCAGCTACCCGAGCCTGGAAGACGCGGCTCAAGAGCCCGACCGCGAGCGCGGTGCCGAGGTCTACGCCAACGAGTGTGCCGTTTGCCATGGCGACAACGGCGCTGGCCAGTTCGTCGGTGAGCGTACGGTGTTCCCGCCGTTGTGGGGCGACGGCGCCTACAACTGGGGCGCGGGCATGCACCGTATCAACACCGCGGCCAACTTCATCAAGGCCAACATGCCGCTGAGCAAGCCGTACTCGCTGAGCGATCAGGACGCGTGGGACGTCGCGGCGTTTGTGAACAGCCACGAACGCCCGCAGGACCCGCGCCGCCGCACGGTGGATTCCACCGATGAAGTCGAGGAACTCTTCCACCAGCACAATGGCGTATACGGCCAGAAAGTTGACGGCAAACGCTTGGGCGACCACACCGACTTTGGCGAGCATCCCAAGCCCATCGACGGCTAAAACGCGCTTGGGGCTGCATCGCCCGGCAAAGCCGGCCTCCTACGAAAACCTGACTCGTTGCAATATTGCCGTAGGAGGGCGGCTCCGCCGCGCGATGGCATCCCCACCGAACCCCGGCAGGCCTCTGGCCTGCGTCGCCCGGTGAACCGGCCTCCTACGAAACCCTGGCTCGTTGCAATACTGCCGTAGGAGGGCGGCTCTACCCATACCCCGGGCACAAGTGCCGCGCGACCGGGCCTTTATCGCTGGTCAGCAAGACGGCGCACTACGAACTACAGTGAAAGGCATCACTCAAGGGAAGAGGTATGCCATGACAGCTCCGGGGCAGGTCTCACTGCGCAAAGGACGTCATTCACTGGCTGGACATTATTATCATGTCACCATGGTGACAAGACATCGAGCGGCTATATTTCTTGATTACCGCTATGCCAGAGCAGCGTGCCGTGCATTTAGAGAAGAAGCCGTTTGTCGACATGGCGCCACTCAATCTTTTGTTGTTATGCCTGATCATGTGCATTGGCTGCTAAAACTTGACGGGGACCTGTCCCAGGCTGTCAGGCTTTATAAAGCCAAGGTATCTATCGCCATTGGACAGTCAGTTTGGGACGACGGCTTTCATGATCATGCCCTCCGTGCCGAAGAAGATATTCGCAAGGTGGCGCGTTATATTGTGGCTAATCCAATCCGAGCAGGTTTGGTCGACAATATAGGCCAATACCCATATTGGGATGCAGTGTGGTTGTAGGAGGGCGGCTCCGCCGCGCGACCGCATCCCCATCGAACTCCGGCAGGCCTCTACGGCGCTTCGCTGCCCATCATCTTGATCAGGTCAGCTTTGCCGGGCATGCCTTGCACGCGTTCGATGCGTACGCTGCCATCATTGGTGTTGCGCTGATAGGCGCTGGTGGGGGTGGCGTAGAGGCCGAGGCTTTCAAACAGCTGGTTGTTGGCATACACCTGTTCTTCATATTCGCGTGGCTGCGCGCTGGGGGTGATTTCCTCGCCCTGTTTCTGGTCGCGCAGGGCGGTTGACGGGTTGTCGGCAGCGAGGATGGTCGCAGCTTTGGCCGGGCTGTCGGCGGCAAGAATGCCGACCATGATATGGCGCAGCTGAACCTGGCCGGCCTCTACCCAGGGGCGGGCGGCTTCCCACAGCTGCTGGCAGTAGGGGCAGTTGGGGTCGGTAAAGGTATAAATAATGCGCGGCGCGCTTGTGTCGCCGTCCTGGATCCAGTGGCTATCTTCCAGCAGTGCCCAGGTTTTAGCCTCAAGCGGCGCACGGACGTGCTTGTCCAGCTGCGGCTCGGTGAGGTTGTTGCCGTTTTCGTCCATCAACGTGCCGACAAGGGTGTGCTTGCCGTCGGGGGTGAGGTACACGGCCATTTCCTGACCCTGCGCACTGGCGCCGAAGCCGGTCAGGCCGCCGGGTGCGTCAAAGCGCTGGTGAATTTCGATTCCCTGATCGGTGAGCGCCTGAACGGCGGCGGGGAGTTCGTCGTCGGCAAATGCGGCCGAGCTCAGCCCGCCAGCACTTAGTCCGACCATCAGGCCTGCCGATAGTGTGCGGCGGTTGGTGAGATGCAGTAGCCGTGAAGTCATGGTTGATACCTTTAAATGTAGGGGAAATCGTCGCTATTCTGGCAGGTCAGGATTAGCCCCGAATTATGCCAACGGTCGGCAAAATTCGATAAATACTGCAGATTGTGTGCCAAATCGTTACAATGGCCGGCTAACGCCACTGATATTTAACAGGTAAGACGTATTCCTGACAGGTTAATTCCATGCATTGCCCTTTTTGCGGTGACAACGACACCCGCGTGACCGACTCGCGTCTGGTGGCCGATGGCGATCAGGTGCGCCGCCGCCGCCAGTGCGCCCGCTGCCATGAGCGCTTTACCACCTACGAGACCGCCGAGCTGGTGATGCCCCGGGTGGTGAAGTCCGACGATTCCCGGGCAAGCTTTGACGAACACAAGCTGCGTGCGGGCATGCTGCGCGCGCTGGAAAAGCGCCCGGTCAGCGCCGAGGCCATCGAGGCCGCGGTGGAGCGCATTCGTCAGACGCTGCGGGCGCGTGGAGATCGTGAAATTAACGCGCGCGACATTGGCGAACTGGTCATGCAGGCGCTTAACACGCTGGATCAGGTGGCCTACATCCGGTTTGCCTCGGTCTACCGCAAATTTCAGGATTTAAACGAGTTTCGTGCTGAAATCGACCGCCTGTCGCAAACGACCGATCCAGATACGACACAAACGACGCCCGACGAGGGGCGCTAGCGTATGGTCGCGTTTTCTGAGGATGATCACCGCCACATGGCCCGGGCGCTGCGCCTGGCGGAGCAGGGGCTTTATACCAGCGACCCGAACCCGCGAGTGGGCTGCGTACTGACGCATGACGGTGAAGTGGTAGGCGAGGGCTTTCATCGCCGCGCGGGCGAGGCCCATGCTGAAGTCAATGCGCTGGCCGCTGCCGGCGAACGTGCGCGTGGCGCGACCGCCTACGTCACCCTTGAGCCCTGCTCGCACACCGGGCGCACCGGCCCCTGTGCGCTGGCGCTGGTACGTGCCGGCGTGGCGCGGGTAGTAGTGGCCATGCAGGACCCCAATCCGCAGGTGAGCGGGCGTGGCGTGGCGATACTCGAAGACGCGGGTATTCAGGTCGATACAGGGCTGCTGCATGACGAGGCGCGGCAGCTGAACCCCGGTTTTATCGCGCGAATGGAAACAGGCCGCCCCTTTGTGCGGCTGAAAATGGCCATGAGCCTGGACGGGCGCACGGCGATGGGGTCGGGCGAATCCCAGTGGATTACCGGCCCCGACGCCCGCCGTCAGGTGCAGCGCCTGCGGGCGCGTTCCAGCGCGGTGTTGAGCGGCGTGGACTCGGTCATCATGGACGACTCGCGCCTGACTCTGCGCGCCGCCCAGCTGGGGCTGGATAACGCCGAAGACGTAGCGAGCCGTCAGCCGCTCAGGGTGATCCTCGATACGCACCTGCGCCTGCCGCTGGCGGCGGCGTGCCTGCGCGAGCCGGGGCGCACTTTGGTGGTCACGGTGCCCGGCGACGTCGAAGATAACGGCCACGCGGCGGAAAAATGCGCTGCCCTGGAAGCTGCCGGCGCCGAGGTGGTCACGCTTGGGGCAAACGCCGACGGGCGGGTGGATCTGGCCGCGCTGATGGCGCACCTGGCCACCGCTGAAGAGGTCAACGAACTGTTGCTGGAAACCGGCGCCACTCTGGCCGGGGCAATGCTCGACGCCGGCCTGATTGACGAACTGTGGCTGTTCATGGCGCCGACGCTGTTGGGCACGGGTGCCCGCGGACTGTTTGCGCTGCCGGGGCTTGAGCGTATGGCCGACCAGCGCCGGCTGCACATTCACGATATCCGCGCCGTAGGGCAAGACTTTCGGATAATTGCCTCGCCGCTGCCGACTAGCGCACCGAGCGATACCAAGGTACCCTGACGCGCGTCTATTCACGTCGCTATTTGCCCATTACCCATTACCGATTACGTGGTCATATACGGTAATCACACACGATAGCCACACACGACAGTCATACACGCAGTGTGGCGTTTCGGCATTGCGAAAAACTCTGGGAGATTCCATGGCGCAATCCTCCGCTGGGGGGCTGGCCCCCATCGCCGATCTGGTAGAAGACATTCGCCAGGGAAAAATGGTGATCCTCATGGACGACGAGGATCGCGAAAACGAAGGCGATATCATCATGGCCGCCGAGAAGGTTGAGGCCGAACATATCAACTTCATGGCGCGTTTTGCCCGTGGGCTGATCTGTTTGCCCATGACCCGCGAGCGCTGCGAGCAGCTGAGCCTGCCGCTGATGGTGCGCGATAACAACTCGGGTTTCGGGACCAAGTTCACGCTGTCCATCGAGGCCACCGAAGGGGTGACCACGGGAATCTCGGCCGCCGACCGCGCACGTACGGTGCAGGCCGCAGTGGCCACACACGCCAAAGCGACCGATATTGTTCAGCCCGGGCATATTTTCCCGCTGATGGCCGAGCCCGGCGGCGTACTGCGCCGCGCCGGCCATACCGAGGCCGCGTGCGACCTGGCGTCGCTCGCCGGCTGCGACCCCAGCGGCGTAATTTGCGAGGTGATGAACGACGACGGCAGCATGGCGCGCCGCCCCGAGCTTGAAGCCTTTGCCGAAGCGCACGGCATCAAGATGGGCACCATCGCCGATTTGATCCACTACCGTATCGTCAACGAGCAAACGGTGGATCTGCTGGAGTCGCGCCCCCAGCGCACCGCCCACGGCGACATGACGCTGCACGTGTTCCGCGACCGTATTCAGGGCGCGCACCATCTGGCGCTGGTCAACGGCCAGCCCACGCCCGATGCGCCCACCACGGTGCGCGTGCATCTGGCCGACACCCTGCGCGACGTGCTGGGCTTGCAACAGGACGACAAGAATCGTTGGAATGCCGGTCGGGCGCTGGCGGAAATTGCCGGCAACGAACCCGGCGTGTTTGTCCTGATCGACGAAAACGGCCCGTCGCAGGATCTGAAAGACCAGCTCGACGTCTTTCTCGACCGCGTGCGCCGGCCGCGCACCAGCGACTCCGACGGCGCAGGCAACTATCTAACTATTGGCACCGGCTCGCAGATTCTGCGGCATTTGGGTGTGGGCAAAATGCGCCTGCTCAGCTCGCCGTGGAAATTCTCCGCGCTTTCCGGCTTCGATCTTGAAGTCGTTGAGCGCCTCGGACCGAACGACAAGGCTTAACCGCCCCGTATCAGCAGGAAGACATGATGGAACCGCTCGCTCAAGTAGAAGGCAACTTTTTTGACGTCAACGGCCGCTACGCCATCGTGGTGGGGCGCTTTAACCACCACGTGGTTGATAGCCTGGTGGAAGGCGCCGTCGATAGCCTGGTGCGCCACGGCGTCGACCCCGAGAACATTCAACTGATTCATACCCCGGGCGCCTGGGAATTGCCGCTGGCCATCAAGCGCGTGCTCAATGTGGTCAAGCCCGACGCGGTCATTGCGCTCGGCGCCGTGATCCGTGGCGGCACCCCGCACTTTGAATACGTGGCGGGCGGCTGCAACACGGCGATGAATACTCTGCAGCTGGAGTTTGATACGCCCGTGGCCAATGGCGTACTCACGGTGGAATCCATCGAACAGGCCATTGAGCGCGCCGGCACCAAGGCGGGCAACAAGGGCACCGACGCTGCCATGGCGGCGATGGAAATGGTCTCGCTGTTGCGCACGATGGGGGAGGCTCAATGAGCCAGAAACGCAAGTCGTCATCTGCTCAGCAGAGCCGCCATGCCGCGCGTGAGCTTGCCGTGCAGGGGCTTTATCAGTGGCAGATGACGCACAAGTCGATGACCACCATCGAAGCCGAGTTCAGAAGCCAGAAACCCGATGACGATCTTGAGCCCCACGAAAACTGGGTGACCGTCATGGGCATTGCTGATCAGGCGCTGTTTCATGAGCTGCTGCATAACACCGCCCGCTTCAAGGGCGAGCTTGACCGTGAGATTTCGCCGCTGCTTGACCGTCGGCTTGAGGATCTGGACGCGGTAGAGCTCGCTATCCTGCGCCTTGGCGCCTACGAGCTGTCGCGGCGCATGGAAGTGCCGTATCGCGTGGTCATCAACGAAGGCGTGGAACTGGCCAAATCGTTTGGGGCCACCGACGGGCATAAATACGTCAACGGCATTCTGGACAAGCTGGCGAACCGCCTGCGTAGCGCTGAAGTTAGCGCACGGCGTCGCTAAGCGTTGACGCCTGCCAACGCGTTTAAGGGGCCACCATGCTTAAGGGGACGTCGTGCTTGCCGAATTCGACCTGATTCGACATTACTTCACCGCACCCGGCGCGGCAGACAGCCGCGTGGCGCTGGGGATTGGTGACGATGCCACACTGCTGGTACCGCGCGCCGGGCATGAACTTGCCGTGAGCGTGGATACCTCGGTCACGAACGTGCATTTTCCCGATGATGCGCCGGCCAGCGCCGTGGGCCACCGTGCGCTTGCCGTTGCCGTGAGCGATCTCGCAGCCATGGGCGCGCGTGCGCGCTGGTGCTGGATGGCGCTGACGTTGGATGCGCGGCGCTTTGCTGATGAAGACGCTGCGGACGCCTGGCTCAGCGGTTACGCACAGGGCTTTCTGGGCGGCTGCGCGGCGTACGATTCCACCCTGGTGGGCGGCGACGTGACCTCGGGCACGCTGGCCATCAGCGTGACGGTGATGGGCGACGTACCCACCGGCCAGGCGCTCAAGCGCAGCGGGGCGGTGGTCGGCGATGTCGTCGCGGTGACCGGCGCGTTGGGCGGCGGCGCGGGCGGACTGGAACTCTGGCAGCGCGGCGAGCGTGATTTGTCGCACCCGCTGCTGCGCCGCTACCTGCTGCCCGAGCCCCGGCTTGAGGCCGGCATGGCGCTGCGCGGGCTGGCCACCAGCGCCATGGATATTTCCGATGGCCTGCTGGCGGATCTGGGGCATATTCGCCGCGCCTCGAACGTCGACGTGCAGCTTGACGCCGACGCCGTGCCGCTGGCAGAAGGACTAACGGCGGCGCTGGGCGCAGACGCGGCCCGCCGCGCCGCGCTTTCCGGCGGTGACGACTATGAATTGCTGATCACCATTGCGCCGGAGAATTTTGCCCGGGCGCAGGCGGCACTGGACGCGCAGGGGCTCGCACTCAGCGCCGTTGGCCGCTGCGTGGCGCCGGGGGCGGTCAGCTCGGGTGACGGCAGCGTTGATGCCGCGGCGGGCGATTATCATGGCTGGCAGCATTTTGCCCCCGCTTCTGCCACCGTGCCGGGAGATAGCCGATGAATCGCGCACCGGGCAGCGTCTGGCGACGCCCCACGCACTTTTTTGCCTTTGGCCTGGGCAGCGGCGCGGCGCCTTGGGCGCCAGGCACGTTCGGCACGCTGGCGGCCATTCCGTTTTACTGGCTGATGGCCGACCTGACGCTCAGCTGGTATCTCGGTATCGTGTTTGTGGCCTTTGTCGTCGGCGTCTGGCTGTGCGACAAAACCTCCATTGATTTAGGCGTACACGATCATTCCGGCATTGTCTGGGACGAGTTTGTCGGCTACTGGATTACCATGGCCGCGGTGCCGTTTTCCTGGGAGGCGGCGCTCTGGGGCTTTGTCATATTCCGTATTTTCGACGTCTTCAAACCCTGGCCAATTCGCTGGGCAGACCGCCGCGTGGCGGGCGGTTTTGGCATCATGATCGACGACGTCATGGCCGGGCTTTATGCCTGGAGTACCATGCACCTGTGGTTCTGGCTGCACTAGCGTTGGCCGCATTCGCCCGGGCAGAAGGAAGACTGGCGCCACTAGCACGAGGGAGGCTTGATGCGTAAGGAACGGCTCATTGTTCCCGTGCTGGCGGCGCTGACGGTTGTCTGGCTGGTGGCGCAGCTGGTCTCCAGCGTACTGTTTGAACGCAGCCTGAGCCAGGCGCTTGCCGATTTGGAAGCGCGGGGTGAATGGCGCGTCAAGCGTATCAGCAGCGATCCCGGCTGGCTCAGCTCTCAGGGAAGCATTCTGCTCTCGCCGCTGCTGGGTCGCCCCTGGCGGCTGGAACTGAACTACGATGCCCGTCATGGCGTACTTGCCAGTGACATCACCGGCACGCTGCGCCCGCGTCTGGACGGCGCGCTGCAGCAGGCGGTGGGCAACGTTTCAGCGCCTTCCGTGCCGCGCTGGGAAGGGCGCTACCACACCTATACCGGGCGCTCCGAAATGCACGTGGCGCTGGCGCCTCTGGTCATCACTCAGCACGGCCGTGAACTTGCCGTAAAAGGCGCCCGGCTTCAGCTGCGCGGCGTCTACGGTGACTGGCGTTTGAATGCCGGTCTGGATCAGCTAACGCTGACCGATCATGACGCCCGCTTGGCCCTTGGCCCGGTCACGCTTGAAAGTCGTTATACCTACATTGACGGCGCTTATCACTTCAACCAGCACGATAAGCTGCGCATCGAACAGCTGACGCTTAGCCACCCCAAACTCGATCTGGCCTTTGCCCCGCTGGTCGTACATACCGATATGGCGCTGGATGAACGCGAACTGCGCATTGACGGCGAACTGACGCTGGACGACGTACTGCTGACCGAGGAAGCGCCGGATACGTCGGCGCTCAACGGCCGCGTGGAGGTGACGCTTTCACGCCTGAACGCCGACGCCGTGCGCCGGGTGTTTGCCCAGCTGCGTCAGGAAACCGCCTGGGGCGATAGCGACATGCCCGTGGCCGAAGGGGTATTACAGCGCCTGGAGCCGGCGTTATTGGACGTGCTGGCCGACTCGCCGCGCCTGGATATCCGCCAGATTGCTCTGAAAAGTCCGCTGCTGGGGATTCCCGTGGAGGCCAACGGCGCGTTGTTTTTCGATGCCCGTGCGCTTGACGAGCTCAGCATTACCGCGCTTGACCAGCCGGCGATGCAGGCGCGTTTTCTCGACCGGCTGGACGGTGATATCACCTGGCACGAGGCGCCCACGGTGGCCGCACTGTGGCTTGGCCTGCCGCTGAATGCCCGGGAGCTGACCTTTGATCTGGTGAAGGGCACCTGGCGAGTTAACGGCCGCGCGCTGCCGGATTGGTAAGGGTAATTAGCACGCGCGGCCCACGCCTTCACCTGCGCCTCCACTTGAAGTTTCCTCCCTGTGCCCGCATTCCACTAGCACTGCCTGGCGGCTAGACCGCCAGCCTTTGTTTACGGAGGGCGCATGAGCGACCAGGATTTTGACCGCGACGACCAGGCTCCCCAGTGGGTAGCGCAAGACGAAACCTCGGCCTACGACGAGACCGAGAAGCAGGGCGAAGATGATTCCGCGCACGAGCATCGTTCTGACGGCGAGCGCGTCAACCCTATGGTGCCGGCAAGCGAAATGCTGCCCGAGCGTATTTATCTGCTGCCCATCAATAATCGCCCGTTTTTCCCCGCGCAGGTACAGCCGCTGTTAATCAATCGCGAGCGCTGGGAAGAGACCATGCGTCGGGTGAACAACACGCCGCATCACACCATTGGCGTGGCGTTTGTGGGCGATGGCAAAGATGGCGCGCCCGGCGAGAATGATTTCCCCGAATTTGGCACCGCCGTCAAGGTGCACAAGCTCAAGGCCGAAGACCAGCAGATCCAGTTCATCGCCCAAGGGGTTCAGCGCTTTAAAATTACGCGCTGGCTGTCCAAAAAGCCGCCGTATCTGGTGGAAGTTACCTACCCCAAGGAGCCGGTCGACGCGGAAAATGAAGAAACCCGCGCTTACGCCATGGCGATCATCAACGGCATCAAGGAGTTGTTGCCGCTTAACCCGCTTTACGGCGAAGAGCTCAAGCACTACCTCAACCGCTTCAGTCCCAACCAGCCGGGCCCGCTGACCGACTTTGCCGCGGCGATTACCTCGGCCAAGGGGCACGAGCTGCAGAGCGTGCTGGCGACGCTTCCGGTGATTGAGCGGATGCAAAAAGTGCTGCCGCTGTTGCGCAAGGAAATTGACGTCGCCCAGCTGCAGAGCGAGATCAGCGAGCAGGTCAACGCGCAGATGCAGGATCGTCAGCGCGAGTTCTTCCTGCGCGAGCAGCTCAAGGTAATTCAGCGCGAGCTGGGTATCTCCAAAGACGACCGCGAAAACGATGTGGATACCTTCCGCGCGCGGCTGACGGGCCTTACCGTGCCCGAGCGCGTGCAGGAGCGCATCGACGAGGAACTGGGCAAGCTCAGCGTGCTGGAAACCGGCTCGCCGGAATACGGCACCACGCGCAATTATCTGGACTGGCTCACCTGCCTGCCCTGGGGGCTGACCAGCGACGACAAGCTGGACTTGAATCATGCCCGTGAGGTGCTCAACCGCGATCACAACGGGCTGGACGAGGTAAAAGAGCGCATCGTCGAGTTTCTCGCCGAAGGCACGTTCAAGGGCGACGTAGGCGGCTCGATTGTGCTGCTGGTCGGTCCGCCCGGGGTGGGTAAAACCTCGGTCGGGCGCTCCATTGCCGATGCGCTGGGGCGCAAGTTCTACCGCTTCTCGGTCGGCGGGATGCGCGACGAGGCTGAAATAAAAGGCCACCGCCGCACCTACGTTGGCGCCATTCCGGGCAAGTTTGTGCAGGCGTTCAAGGAAGTCGAGGTCGAAAATCCGGTGATCATGCTCGACGAGATCGACAAGCTCGGCCAGTCGTTTCAGGGCGATCCGGCCTCGGCGCTGTTGGAAGTACTCGACCCCGAGCAGAACGTGGACTTTCTCGACCACTACCTTGACGTGCGCATGGACCTTTCCAAGGTGCTGTTTGTGTGCACCGCGAACGCCGTGGATTCCATTCCGCGGGCGCTGCTGGACCGCATGGAGCAGATTCGCCTCTCCGGCTATATTGCCGAGGAAAAAGTGGCGATTGCCAAAAACCACCTGTGGCCGAAGCTGCTCAAGCGCAATAACCTGAGCAAAAAACGCATCAATCTGACCGATGCAGCGCTCAAGCAGGTGATTGAAGGCTACGCCCGGGAAGCCGGCGTGCGGCAGTTGGAAAAACAGCTCCACCGCATTGTGCGCAAGGCCACGGTACAGCTGCTGGAAAGCGAGGATGAAACCGTCAAGGTATCGGTGAAAAACCTTGAAGACTTCCTCGGCGCGCCGATTTTCCGCAAGGAGAAAGTGCTCAAGGGCGAAGGCGTGGTAACCGGCCTTGCCTGGACGGCGATGGGCGGGACGACGCTGCCGATAGAAGCCAGCAAGGTGCACTCGCTGGACCGCGGCTTCAAGCTCACCGGCCAGCTGGGCGACGTGATGAAAGAGTCCGCCAATATTGCCTACAGCTACACCCTGGGCCATTTAAAGGAACACGGTGCACAGCAGGATTTCTTCGATTCGGCCTTTATTCACCTGCACGTACCCGAAGGCGCCACGCCCAAGGATGGCCCGTCTGCCGGCGTATCGATGACCACGGCGTTACTTTCGCTGGCCCGGCACCAGTCGATCAACCGGCCACTGGCGATGACCGGCGAGCTCACGCTGACCGGGCAGGTACTGCCGGTGGGCGGCATCCGCGAAAAAGTCATTGCCGCCCGCAGAAGCAGCATCTTCGAGGTGATACTGCCCGCTGCCAACCGCCGCGACTATGACGAGTTGCCTGACTTCCTCCGTGAAGGCATGACGGTACACTTCGCTGACCGTTACCAGGACGTCGCCAACGTGGTGTTTTAACGCCATCCGGTGACGTAATGGTACGCACGCTCCACGGCGTGGCGTTTTTAAAGGCAGCGGCATGGGTGACGGCAGGGGATTTGCTACACTGGCATTCGCATTAACCGGGCGTAACGCCCGGGCTCGATACTTCACCGGATTTTGCCATGCATCGTCATTGTCGTTTTGTTCCAGCACTGGGGCTTTGCCTTGCGCTTGGGATAGCCGCTGCGCCGGGCGCATTTGCCGCGCCGCGTACGCTTACGGTTTATACCTACATCTCGTTTGTCGCGGACTGGGGGCCTGGCCCTCAGGTGAAAAAAGCCTTTGAAGCACAGTGCGATGACTGCACGGTCACCTTTGTGGCGCTTGATGGCGGCGTGGATATTCTGCAGCGCCTGCGCCTTGAGGGTGAAAGTACCGCGGCCGACGTGGTGCTGGGCCTGGATATGAACCTGATGGAGGAAGCCCGGGACCTGGAACTGTTGGTTCCCCACGGCGCGGACACCGCGGCGCTTACGTTGCCCATTGACTGGGACGACGAGACCTTTTTGCCCTATGACTGGGGGCAGTTCGCCTTTGTTTACGACACCGAAGCGCTGCCCAACCCGCCCGCAAGCTTTCAGGCGCTGCTCGACGCGCCCGATGATCTGAAAGTGATCATTTCCGACCCGCGTACCAGCGTGCCCGGCCTCGGGCTGCTGTTGTGGATCAAGCACGTTTACGGGGAAGACGCCGGCGAAGCGTGGCAGCAGCTCAACCAGCATGTGCTGACCGTGGCCAGTGGCTGGAGCCAGGCGTATTTCTCGCTGTTCATGAACGGCGAGGCACCCATGGTGCTGTCGTACAGTACCTCGCCGGCGTATCACATGGCGGTAGAAGACACTGACCGCTATCAGGCCGCCGAATTTGCGGAAGGCCACTACCTGCAAGTGGAAACCGCCGCGATCACCCGCAATGCAGAAAACCCTGAGCTTGCCCGCGCGTTCATGCAGTTCATGCTGACGCCCGCTTTTCAGCGCCACATTCCGCTGGGCAATGTGATGTATCCCGCCATTGAACTTGACGACGAACTGCCGCCGGCGTTTGACCGCCTGATCGACCCCGACGGCTTTACCTTCAGCCCCGATGAGGTGCAGGAACACCGCCGCGAATGGATCCGTGAATGGCTCAACGCCAGCAGTTAAGCGCGCGACCGCTGGGACGCTTGCCGCCGCAGGCGTGATGGAAGGTAGCGGTCAGCAGTGGCCATGCCAGAGCCCACAGGCGTCGGTCTGTTAGCGACCACCTGAATTTCATATTCGGTCTTCGTCTCAAAATTTCGTATATTAGTCTTTATATATTTATCTTGTTTTTTTAGTGTTTTTCGGATCTGTGTCTATACTCGGTTTGAGTATCTATAAGCAGGCTTTCACCCTGAATCGCCCGGCGAATGCGAGCGTCGGTCGAAAAAAATAGAGGGATTAGGCAAAATCCGACAAGAATGACACTCTGTGGAGACACAGTATGCGTGTGTACGCTCAGCGGGTAGGTGCCCTGTCAGGTGGTTTGCTGTTTCCCGCTTTGTCCATGGCGGACTGGACGGTAAACATGACCCCGGGGGTGACCGGTAAGTGTCTACGCATAATTAATCGTGCGCTCCGTGCCGTAGCTCCTGAGCTGTCGATGGACTGCATCGCAGAGCCGGTCAAACGAGAGATAAGCATCGATGGGCAGCCAGTGGTATTTGACCTGCCGCCACAGGATCTCGATCAAGTTCAGCTCTGGCGAGTAAGCGGATAGGTAAACCAGATGCACGCGATGCGACATCCATTCCAGAATCTTGCGCTTAAACGCTTTGGAGCGATGCATGCTGGCATTGTCCAACACGACGATGGCGAAGGCATCGGGATCTTTCTGAGCCACAAATTGATCAAATGCCTCGATGACGGTCTCCGTCGTAACCGACTCGGTGGTGGTGTGGTAAACCAGCTTCCCTGTTCGGCTAAGGAACCCCAGCACGTTCAGCCTATGGCTATGCGAGTACGCCGTCACTTCCCATGGCTTACCGACAGGGCTCCATGCATAGGGTACTGATGACGTCTGGGAAAAGCCGGATTCATCGAAATAGTAAAGCTCGTGTTCGCCTTGATCTTCGCTCTCCTGGAGCACTGTCAGAAGGCCCTGCGTATGGCGAAAATCTGTCTCATCACGACGGCCCTTCAGTGAATGCCGAATGCGCTTGAAGCTATTGAGATTTTTTTTTCAACGCTCGGCGCAAGGTGCCCGTGCTAAAGGTTTTTCCTGTTTCTTCCTGCAGTCGGGCCTGCAGAGTGCGCAGCTGATGAGGGTGCTCTTCTATCAAGGCCTGAAGCCGCTCTCTATCGCTGTCATCAAGGATCGGGGTGCGACCGCTCCGAGGTTTATCGACGAGTTCTTCGAGACCCGAGGTCTCCCACTTCTGAAACCAGATCGTCAGGGTGTTTCTTCCGACCTCCAAAATATCGCTGATTTGGGTGATGGTATAGCCTTGGTCGCTCAAGAGGATCGCATGAGCGCGGCGGCGCGAGGCACGCTTCTGACCGTACTGATGGACATGTGCCAACGCCTGCCGGTCGGCTTCTGCCAGGGAAGGGATGAAGCGCCTTGCCATGTTGCCATCCTAAAGGGGAGAATTTGCCAGTATTATGCCTGAAAATATATGGATAAGCACTTACCAGTAACGATATCTTCAACCTTCACATGACTATTTTCTGGATCTGCGTCGCTATCGGCGTCGTGGTATTCGGGGTCATGTTCTGGTCTATTTTCGCTCATCGCAAATCCAAGGGCGCAAAGCCGGCAAACTTCCATGAACACCCCCTGGTTGAGGTTCTCTGGACGCTCATACCCCTTGTCATTCTGGTCATCATGGCGATTCCCGCCACCGCCACCCTGGTAGACATGTACCCCGCCTTATTCATCAGGACGCCGAACGAGCGTTTTACGTCCCGTGGTGACCGGGACCGACCGGCTTTTATGTCATACGGTCGCTGAGTAGCCGATTAGCACATAGCTTTATCGTATCAATGCCGTGATATTTATAACTGAAGTTCATTGGTTTCGAGTGACGGCGCAGCCGTGGTCGTCGGCCTCCATAGTGGCCGTTTTGTCTGCTGGAAAAGGCTGAGTAATGCGACGTGTCAGGTCAATGCCGTCAGCCGCGGCAACCCCTTCAGTAAGGATGGCCACCATTTGTCGGCGGCATCGCCGAGGTGCACGGTGATACGCCGGGCGTGCACTGTCAGCGTGGCGGCCACCTTGAGCACCTGCTCGCGCATCCGCTTCAGGCTCCAGCCCTGCCGGGTCTGTCGTTCCAACAGGCAACGCAGCCCGTGTAGCACCTGATAAGCGCAGAGAGTCAGCAGCAGGTTTACCTCGTTGCGGGCCATGACGTCCTGGACGGTGGAGACACCGCGATCAGTCGAGGAGAGATGCATATCGAGCGACGACTTCACCTCGCCCATGTGGGCTTCGGCGCTGCCGCGCTTGCGATAAAGCGCCAGGACCTTTTCCGGCGGCCAGTCGAACTTGCCGAGATTGGTGACCAAAAAGAAGGCATGCAGCAGCAGATCATCGGGCCGCTCTTGTACCACCAGCACCACGCGCCGCGGCGCCGGCCAGGTACCGGCTTGGTACGCCAGGTCATGGCACCATTCCCGAGGTTGCTCGGGGGGCCGGCCGCGTGGCCGCTTCAGATGTGGCGCTGCCAGTGTCTGCAGGCCCGTATGACTGCGCAACCGGCCCAGATACTCGATGTCGCGATCTTCCAGCGCCTCAAGCGTGTCGTTGTCGGTGAAGCCGGCGTCGATGCGCACCTTGACCTTGGCCCCGGTGCTCTCGTTGAGTCGCCGCACCAGATGTGGGATCCAGGTATCGGCATTCTCGGCTGGGCCGGCGTTACCTTCACGCAGCAGGCCGCCCACCATGTCGCCGGTCTCTGCCAGCGAGGCCACCAAAGGCGAGTAGATTCTGGCCCCGTAAAGTCCATGAAACGCCGAACCGCCCTGGTGGCCGTGAACGTCGATCGGCAAGCCGTCGATGTCCAGCGTCAGATGCTCGGGGCGTTCGCCGCCGTTCAGCGAGGTCAGTCGCCAGACCGCCAGCCGCAGCAGGCCCTCATGCACGGTATCGATATTGTCGTCGCGGCCCAGGCACGTCAGCAGCCGCGACAGCGTCGCTTGAGATGGCCGGTCCTGAGCCAACGGCGTTGTCCCGCGGGCATCACTGCAGGCTAGCTGCCAGAGCGGGTCACGGCGAAGCGTATCGGTATCGCTGAGGTCGATCCAGCCCATCGAACGCTGCAGCACCAGGGTACGCAGCTGGCTGGCTAACGAGTGGCGGACGCGATCCGGGTCGCGATGATCGACCAGATGGTCGTCCAGCGCATCGATCATGCCGCTGTTGTCGAGGGCTTCACGCAACAGCAAAGCACCGCTGTCGCTGGTGGTGCGATGGCCGCTGAGCTCGACGCGGATGGACCCGTTGCATGACGGGGTCCAGGGGGATAGGCTTTCACCCATGGCGAGTGGTCCTCTTGAGTCAAGTTCGGTTAGGAACATATTGATTCTACAAGAGAAACTGCTCGCCATCTTCTTTTCTGTCTCAGCCCGGTGAATAAGGCGGGCTCAGTTGTTGTTCCTGCTGATTGTTGTGAAGTGTGCCAGAGGCGGTAAAAAGGCCCCCGCTAAGCCCTGGGAAGGCGCAGAAGGGCTCGAGTGGGAGATACCTTCTCCGGCGCCTTATCACACCTTTTCCACTCCACCGGATGTGAAATAGGAGGCAGGCAGCATGGCAGATCAACTGCAAAATAAACCCACCAAGCCACGGAGCAACTCGCGGGTTATTGGCTGGTGTATGGTTGGCGTTGTCGGGATGTTTGCTTTCGGTTTTGCACTGGTGCCTCTGTATGACGTGTTCTGTGATATCACTGGCATCAATGGCAAAACCAGTGGCCGCTATGAGTCCACCGAAACCGCCGCTGCTGACATGAAGCGCACCGTCAAGGTTCAGTTTCTGGCGCAGAACGGCCCGGATATGCCCTGGATTTTTCGGCCAGTAGCCCACAGCGTTGAAGTGCACCCCGGTGAGCCGACCACCATGAATTTTTACGCCGAGAATCCAACCGACCAGGATATGGTGGCGCAGGCGATACCCAGTCTGTCGCCATCCGAGGGCACGCTGTATTTTCATAAAACCGAATGTTTCTGCTTTAATCAGCAGCCGTTGGCGGCTGGGCAGAGCGCGGAAATGCCTCTGGTCTTTATCGTCGACCCTGATCTTCCTGATTACATCACCAAACTGACGTTGTCCTATACGCTTTATGACCAGGGTGAGCCAACGGCCGTTAGACGTACGCCTCTGGAAACCATCTTAAATATAGCAATGATCAATGCCCGGGAATACACAACAGCAATCGATAATGGATAAGCCATCGGAGACTGCTATGGCGGATTATCAGACATACTATGTTCCCGAACAGAGCAAGTGGCCTATTGTTGCGACGGTTGGCTTGGGGGTGACTCTGTACGGGACGGCCTCGATTATGGTCAACAGCAACCAGGGAGAAAGTACCGGCAGCGCCTGGATTGTATTTGCGGCCTGTAGTGGTCAAGTGTTTTTGGCCACGGCCTTTTGAGCATTCCAGTATGTCGTTTCTGCCGCATTCGGTGGCAGCCCATCGTTATGTGTGTGCGGCCTGAGGCAGCTGTAGTAGCTGATTATATATTCAGTGATGGATTGCTTCGCCGCCGCCATATCGAGATAGCCCGTTGCTGGTACCCACTCTGTTTTCAGGCTTCTGAAAAAGCGTTCCGTTGGCGCATTATCCCAGCAATTCCCTCGGCGACTCAGGCTCTGTGTCATCTGATAGCGCCAGAGGCATTGCCGGAAACCCAGGCTGGTGTATTGGCAACCTTGGTCCGAATGAAAAAGAACGCTCTTGGGTTCATGGCGAGATTCATACGCCATCATCAACGCCTTGTTAACGAGCTCTGTGTCCGGTGACGGCGACATCGCCCAGCCCACCGGCTTGCGTGAAAAAAGGTCAATAACCACCGCCAAATACGCCCAGCGTGATCCAGTCCAAATATAGGTGATGTCACCAGTCCAAGCCTTGTTGGGCGTCTTTACATCGAACTGCCGGTCGAGCCGATTCGGAATAGCCAGGTGCGGCTGCACCGCCTTTTTGTAGGCATGGCGCGGCGGCTGTGTGCTCGCCAACCCAAGCCGTTTCATCCGTTTTCCGGCACGGTAGCGGCTCAGCGGCACTCCTGCTTGGGTCACCATCTTGGCAATGCTCCGCGCCCCTGCAGAGCCCTTGCTGGCTGCATGGGTATCGACGATTCGCTGCAGCAGGGCTCGCTCTTCCTGGCTTGGTACCGTATTTCTGTTACGCCATGCGCGGTAACTGCTGCGGTGCACCCCAAATACGCTACACAAGCGCTGCACCGCATAGCTCTCTTCAAGTCGCTCGATTAACGAGAATTGCTCAGGGAGTCGGACATCAAGAGAGCGGTAGCCTTTTTTAGGATGGTCTTTTCTTCCTCAGATCGCCGTAGCCGCCGCTTTAAATCCTGAATTTCACGCTGCTCAGGTGTCAGCGCTTCACCTTTTTGCGGCGCATTGCCTGCCCGCTCTACGCGTAGCTTGCGAACCCAGGATTCCATGGTGGTTTTGCCTATCCCCATGGCCTCGCAAGCTGCCTTCAGCGTATAGCCTTGATCAACGACAAGTTGCGCCGCTTCCAGACGAAATGCCGGGCTGAAATTTCTTCTCTTGGTCATTATGTCCACCTGATTTTCTCTCGGAGTGATCATACACTCAAAACCAGCTGGCCAAATTGACTATGCCACTACAGCCGGCGTGCTGATCATGATTTACATGCTGTTTGGCTGGTTCGGCAGCGTGATCAAAGAAAGCCGGTCTGGCCTTTATAGCCCACAAATGGACCGCTCGTTCCGCTGGGGCATGAGCTGGTTTATTTTCTCCGAAGTCATGTTCTTTGGGGCTTTTTTTGGTGCGTTATTCTATACCCGTATGTTTGCCGTGCCCTGGCTTGGGGGGGAAGGCGATCGGGGGAGTTCCAATATGCTCTGGGAGGGCTTTCAGGCCACCTGGCCTTTAATTAATAACCCGGATCCGGAAGCCTATCCCGCGGCTGAATCCGTGATCGGGGCCTGGGGTTTGCCGCTGGTAAACACCATCCTTCTGGTCACTTCCTCTTTGACCGTAACGGTTGCCCATCACGCGCTTAAGGCGAATCACCGGAAAAAACTGAAGATCTGGCTCGCGGCTACAATCATGTTAGCGCTGGGTTTTCTGTTCCTGCAGGCAGAAGAGTATATGCATGCCTATGAGGAGCTCGGTCTGACTCTTCAGTCCGGCATTTACGGCACCACATTTTTCATGCTCACCGGTTTCCACGGCGTTCACGTCATGCTGGGCACCCTGATGCTGAGCATTATGTTCATTCGCATTAACAAAGGGCATTTTACCTCAGACAATCACTTTGGGTTTGAGGCTGCCTCCTGGTACTGGCACTTCGTGGACGTGATCTGGCTGGGGCTATTTGTGTTCGTGTATGTGCTATGACGGCGCCGGGAGCATTCTCAGGGGGTTGAGTGCAGCGACAGGTCCCCATGCCACAGGGTCAAAAGAATAACCGACAGGAGAAGGACGCTCAGCGTGACCCGGATAGCCAGAGAATTCACCACGCGGTTGGTTTTTCCGCCATCTTTGATGAGAAAAAACAGACCGCTGAACAGGCTCACAATGACGGCGAGCATGAGAATAATGATGAGCGTTTTGAGCATAAGATCGCCTGTGATGTCGGCAGATGCGTATTTGTTTGATATGTCGCCGTATGGTGTTGCTCAGATTCACTGTAGCAGACCATGACTGACGCAAAACACCACGCTCGGCGATGGCAGCCAGACTGGCGATTGATGGTTTTTGCGGCGATTTTTTTACCGTTATTGGTGAGTCTGGGTATCTGGCAACTGAACCGGGCGGAAGAAAAGCAGGTGATGCTCGATCAGTGGCAACAGGAGGCGCGTGACATGGACTGGCCGGAGCTGGTCGCCAGCGGGCTGGAGAAGGGCAGGCCGCTGACGGTGACCGGGCTTTTCGGTGAGCGCAGCTGGCTGCTGGACAACCGAACCCGCGATGGCATAGTCGGTTACGAAGTGCTGACCGTTTTTTTTCCCCTTGAAGGCCCACCGGTACTGGTCAACAGAGGATGGATAGCGGCGCCCAGAACACGCAATGAGCTCCCCGATGTAACTCCGCCTGAGGGCGTTTCTACCCTGACCGGACGGGTCAGTGAGTACCCGGAACCACCGGTGCTGTCCGATTCATCAGCAAAGGACAGTGGCTGGCCACGACGGGTGCAATCGCTTCCCGGGGCGGTTGCGAGAGCCGAGGTTGCAGAACTTCCCAGTGCCATCATCCGGCTCCAGGACAACGAACAGCCAGGAGCGTACCGCGCCGATTGGCAGCCGGACCGGATGGGGCCACAAACTCACTACGGATATGCCACTCAGTGGTTTGCGCTTGCCATAGTGCTGACTATATTGAGTGTAGTAGCGAGTTATAGAAAAACAGGAGCTCGTAGTGGCAATGACAGTGGCTAGCCAGATATCGCAAGATCAACAAAAACGCCAACCCACTCCCACGCAGGCCCGCAGAGGCCGGCGTACGGCATTTCTTCTGTTTGCCCTGGGGTTCGGACCGATGATTCTGGCCACCGTTATGTTCTATACCGGCTGGCTGAACCCGACGGAACACACCAACCTGGGTGCGCTGATCCAGCCCACGGTGCCGGTGGCGGACCTCCATCTTGAGACACTGTCGGGAAAACCGCTGGCCGAGCGTTTCAGCAGGGGCCAGACGGATCCCCAGTGGCTGCTTGTGGTCGCAGCCGGCGAGTGTGACAACCGCTGTGAAGTGATCTGGCAACAGTTTTCCGGACACATTTTCAAGCGGCCGTTCGTCGCTCTGACTCATAGTCCATCGGACTCATGTAGCCGTTGCTGGAGTGCAGCCGAACTCGGTTATAAAACACTTCGATATACTCGAAAATGGCTTGTTTCGCCTTTTCTCGCGTTCTGAAATCTTCGTGGTACACCAGCTCAGTCTTCAGGGTGTGAAAGAAGCTCTCGGAGGGTGCGTTATCCCAGCAATTCCCCTTTCGGCTCATGCTGCACCGGAAGTCATGCTGCTTTAGCAACCACTGAAAACTATCGGAGGCATACTGGCTACCTCGGTCACTATGTACCAGCAACCCATTTTCTGGCTGCCGCTTCCGGACGGCCATGGTCAGCGCATCATGTACCAGTGAGGCGGGCATGCGGCTATCCATCGACCAGCCCACCACCGCTCGCGAGTAGAGGTCGATGAAGACGGCCAGGTAGAGCCAGCCTTCCCGTGTCGGAATGTAGGTGATGTCACCGACATAGGCTTGATCCGGCTGCGCGGCCGAGAAGGTGCGATTCAGAAGATTCGAAGCAACCGGCTTGCCGTGCTTTGAATTCGTGGTCGCCTTAAATTTCCGCCGTGTCTTACACACCAAGCCTTCCTCTCTCATTAGCCTGGCAAGCCGACGACGGCTGATCGCCTCGCCCTCACTGGCCAGTGTCTGCTGGATACGCCGCGTGCCGTAGGTTGCCCGGCTCTGCGTATGGTGGTCTCGGATCCTCGCCTTCAACGCCTCATCTTGCTGATCTCGCTGGCAGGGTGGCCGAGAGCGCCACTCATAGTAACCACTGCGAGACACCTCAAACACTCGGCACATCAGGGCAGTATCGAACGCTCTCTGGTGTGCTTCGATGAAGGCGTACCTCAGCGAGATTCCTTGGCGAAGAAGGCCGCCGCCTTTTTTAGCAGTTCGCGTTCCTCCTTGAGGCGAGCATTCTCGCGCCGCAGCTGTTTCAGCTCTTCATACAGGTGCGGGTCATTCACCTGGCCGGAACTGCCGACCTCTCGTTTACCAGAGTACTTGTCGACCCAGGTATGCAGCGTATTGACGTTAACGCCCAGCTCCCTGGCAGATTGGGTCACCGGTTGATTTGATTCCGTCGCCAATTTGACGGCGGCCTCTTTAAATTCAGCGGTATAGGAATTGGCTTTTTTCTGGCTCATGACACACACCTCGATGGGCAGGTGAGATTACCTGCGTTTGTGTGTCCGGGAAACTATAACCACTTCAAAGAGCTGTTGTATCTGGCTCGACAAGCGAACGTTGCGCTGGGTAAAAACGCAAATCGTGTGTCCAGAGCAGCGGTACTGGGCAGCGTTAACGATGATCTGGATGCCCGCCTGGCGACCGATTACCGATTAATGGAGCGCCTGGTGCCGGCGCGTGGCGCAACCCCGGCGTGGCCTGCAGCGGTAAACCCCGAACAGGAACCGCGCATTGTGCTGGTGGATCCCTTTGGCAACGTAATGATGCACTATGGCCCTGAACATTCCGGCAAGGACATGCTCAAGGACCTGAAACATCTGCTCAAACTGTCAAAGGTCGACTGAGAGCCAGCCAGGAGGCGCCACCTTGAATCATCCGACCCGCCGTCGCCAGCCAAAGGCACACGCCATGGTGAACTGGGCCACCTTCGCGGTGGTTCTGGCGGTTGTGGTGATCATGTTGGGTGCTTGGACCCGCTTGGTGGATGCGGGGCTGGGGTGCCCCGACTGGCCCGGATGTTACGGATTCATGACCGTGCCCCAGAGCGAAACGCACATTGCCATTGCCAACACCCGTTTCCCGGAAACACCGGTGGATGTGGTGAAAGGCTGGACGGAAATGATCCACCGCTACGCAGCCGGAACATTGGGGTTGGTGGTGTTTGGCCTGGCCGCCTGCGCACTGCGTCATCGCCGCAGCGGCGTGCCCTTCAAACTGCCGCTTTTCATTGCCGGCTTCATCCTGCTTCAGGGTGCCTTTGGTATGTGGACGGTTACATTGAAGCTATGGCCGCAGGTGGTTGCCCTGCACCTGCTTGGCGGCTTCACCACACTGAGTTTGCTTGCCGTGTTGGTATTCCGGCTACGGGCGTTCCCGGCAGCTCAGTCCACCTCTGCCCGGGTAACGCCCGAAGCCCCTTCGGGACCCGCCGCGTCAGCTTCCAGCTTGGCCCGCCTTCGCCCCTGGCTTTACGGCGGTCTGCTTCTCATTATTCTGCAGATTGCCCTGGGCGCCTGGACGGCTGCGAATTATGCGGCTGTGGCCTGCACAGATCTGCCCACCTGCCAGGGCCAGTGGTGGCCGGAAGGTATGGATTTCCGGCATGGTTTTGATATCACCCAGCACGTCGGTCCCAACTACCTGGGCGGGCAGCTCACGGCGGGTGGCCGGGTGGCGATCCAGGTAACCCACCGGGCAGGTGCCCTGCTGGTGCTGGCCTATTTCGGCATTTTACTGGCATGGATCTGGCGCCGGAATAACAGTCGGGAACTGCATGGCCCGGTGCGACTGGTTGCCACGGCACTGGCAACCCAGATTGCTTTAGGGCTTGGCAATGTACTGTTTCATATTCCCCTCCCTGTTGCAGTTGCCCACAACGCCATGGGCGCCGGGCTACTGCTGTCAGTGATATACCTGATCTGGCGGCACCATCTGCTGCCGCAGGCGCAACTCTCAACAGCAACACATACCACAATAATGCATCAGGAGGTTACGGCATGAGTGAGCAAGTGGACGTACTGCCGGCCCAGCGAGTTTCCAGCCAATCCACGCGCGCTATTTCGTGGCGGGATTACCTGGAGCTGACCAAGCCCAGAGTCGTGGCCCTGATGATCCTGACGTCGGTCATCGGCATGCTGCTGGCCACCTCCAGATTGCCCGGCCTGGGTGTGCTGATCTGGGGCAACATGGGCATTGCCTTCCTTGCCGGAGCGGCAGCCGTAGTCAACCACGTGGTCGACCAGAAGATTGACACGGTGATGGCCCGCACCCGCAAGCGCCCGGTGGCTACCGGTAAGATCTCCCCGGTGGAGGCGATCGTGTTCGCCACTGCGTTGGCCTGTGTGGGAATGGCGGTACTGATGTGGCAGGTAAACCATCTCACCGCCTGGCTCACTCTGGCCTCTCTGGTGGGTTATGCCGGTGTTTACACGCTGTTCCTCAAACGGGCCACGCCTCAGAACATCACCATCGGCGGTCTCGCGGGCGCTATGCCGCCCCTGCTCGGCTGGACGGCGGTAACAGGGCAAGTAGAAGGCCATGCATTATTGCTGGTTCTGATTATTTTCGCCTGGACCCCACCGCATTTTTGGGCACTGGCCATTCACCGCAAAGAAGAGTACGCGAAGGCAGGCATTCCCATGCTGCCGGTCACCCACGGCAATAAATACACGGAACTGCACATACTGCTGTACACCCTGATGCTGCTGGCGGTTAGCATGCTACCCTTCGTTACAGGCATGTCGGGCTGGATATACTTGGCTGGCGCCCTTGTTCTCGGTCTACGCTTCCTCAACTACGCCATACGGTTACTAAAAGGCGACGATCGCCGAGTAGCACTAAACACCTTCAAATACTCCATCACTTACCTGATGGCCCTGTTTGTGATACTTCTTTTCGATCACTATGTGTTTTTCTGACTGGGTGCCGGGATACTTTGGAGTCTGCTGAGTGGAGCTAGGATGAATCGTTCAGTACAGGTAACGTTGGTTGCTCTTCTACTTCTCGTAATTCTGATCTTTGGCCTGGTGGTGGGCCGGCAGGTTTTTTTGGTGGATGGCGGGGAGCCGCAATCTGCTCCGGATCTTGCCGAAATGAACACCTATGTCTATGACCAGCCACGACCCCTGGCAGAGTTCACGCTGACCGACGAAAACGGGGAAACCGTTACCCGGGAAAGCCTCCGGGGCCGATGGACCTTTGCGTTTGTGGGCTACACCAACTGTCCGGATGTGTGTCCGACTGCCATGGCCAATCTTCAGCGTACCAATAAGCTACTGTCGAATGAACTGCCGCAGCCAGACTATCTGCTGATCAGCGCTGACCCAGAACATGACACGCCGGACCAGCTCAAGGACTATACCGCCTTCTTTGGTGAGAACTTTCACGGCCTGACCGGGGATCTGGAAACACTGCGGGAACTGGCTAAAAGCCTGAGTGCGGTCTTCACGCAACGCGAGGTGGACGGTGAACTGCTGGTCGACCATAGCGGACACTTTGCCTTATTGAATCCGGATGGCGAGTTGGCGGCGCTGATCCAGTCACCCCATCATCCGGAGGAAATGGCTGACGCTTTCGAGCGCATTTATGAATGGGCAAAAGCCAATCGCGAAAACGCCCGTTCCTGATCCGGTCCGGGGGCAGTTCTGCCAAGGTTACACTGACATTCTGGCGGCGCTCGCTTAAACTGCCCGGCTGACAATACACTCGCCGGAACAGACACTATGTATCATCAGGACACCACAACCCCGAAAGAACTCTTTGGCGTGCTGGCTGCCGGCGCCATTATGTTGATGGTTGTGCACGCGCGTACAGCACCTCGCCGGCGTATCACATGGCGGTAGAAGACACCGACCGCTATCAGGCCGCCGAATTTGCGGAAGGCCACTACCTGCAAGTGGAAACCGCCGCGATCACCCGCAATGCGGAGAACCCCGAACTTGCCCGGGCATTTATGCAATTCATGCTGACGCCCGATTTTCAGCGCCATATTCCGCTGGGCAACGTGATGTATCCCGCCATTGAACTTGACGACGAACTGCCGCCGGCGTTTGACCGCCTGATCGACCCTGACGGCTTTACCTTCAGCCCCGATGAGGTGCAGGAACACCGCCGCGAATGGATCCGTGAATGGCTCAACGCCAGCAGTTAAGCGCGCGCCCGCTCGGACGCGTGCCGCTGCTGGGCGGGCTGGTCGCGTTTGTGCTGGTCATGGGGCTGGGGCTTGGCAGCTTGGGTGCGCTGCTCTGGCAGGCGCCCGGCCTGGACGTTGCGCAGCTGTGGCAAGAGCCGTATCTGGCCGGCGTGCTGCGTTTTACGCTGTGGCAGGCCGGCCTTTCGACGCTGTTTTCAGTCGGGCTGGGAGTGCCGGTGGCCATCGCGCTGGCGCGCCGCCCGCGCTTTTGGGGGCGTGGCTTTTTGCTGCGGGTGATGGAGCTTTCACTGGTCATTCCCACGTTGATTGCGCTGTTTGGCCTCGTCGCCGTGCATGGGCGGCAAGGCGTGGCCGCGCCGCTTTGGAAATGGCTGACTGGCTCGCCATCGGGCTATTTATACGGGCTTTCGGGCATTGTGCTGGCGCACGTATTTTACAACCTGCCACTGGCGGCACGACTGATGCTGCAAGCGCTTGAGCGCAGCCCGGACGCCCATTGGCGGCTAACCGCCCAGCTGGGACTTTCCCGCGGGGCTATCTGGCGCACGCTGGAATGGCCGGCCATTCGCCGTGTGCTGCCGCAGCTGGCCGCGCTGGTCTTCACGCTGTGCTTTACCAGTTTTGCTATTGTGATGACTCTGGGCGGCGGGCCGGGCAGCAGTACCCTGGAAGTGGCGCTGTATCAGGCGCTGAAGTTCGATAATGACGTCGCCCTCGCGGCGTTGCTCGCGCTGGCTCAGCTGGTCGTGTGCCTTGGGCTTTGGGGCGTGGCGCTGGCGCAGGGCGGGACACCGTCGCTGGTAGCCGGTGATGCCCCCGCGCCGCTGACCGCCAAATGGCGCCGCCGTGATATGTACGGCCTGTCGCGCCTGACCGACAGCCTGAGCATCGGCGGGCTGGCGCTGCTGCTGTTGCCGCCGCTGGTCGCTGTTGTGGCTGCGGGCGTGGCGGGATTGCCGGATATCATGACCCAGCAGCGGCTCTGGCCGGCCAGCCTGAGAAGCCTCGTTATGGCGCTGTGTGCCGGCCTGGGCGCCGTGCTGCTTGCGCTTGCGTTACTGGGCGGCAGCGGCTGGCTACGGGCACGCGGCCGGCACGGTGTCGCCGGCGTGATGGAAGGCAGCGGCCAGCTGATTTTAGTGCTGCCGGCGCTGGTGATGGGAACGGGGCTGTTTCTACTCCTGCGCCCGAGCCTGGGCGGCGGCCTTGACGGCTACGCGCTGGTGGTGCTGGTGAATGCGCTGATGGCGCTGCCGTTTGCCATGCAGGTACTGCGCGGGGCACTGCTTGCGCTGCCGTTGGCGCAATGGCGGGTCGCCGAACAGCTGGGCATTCACGGCTGGGCGCGGTTTCGCTGGCTGGTCTGGCCGCGGCTGCGTCGCCCGCTGGGGCTGGCGCTGGCGTATGCGATGACGCTGTCGCTGGGCGACTTCAGCGTCATCGCGCTGTTTGGCAGTCCCACCGCGCCCACGTTGCCTATGCTGCTGTATCAGGAACTCGGCGGCTACCGCTGGCAAAGTGCCGCGGCCACCGCCGTGGTGCTGCTGTTCTGGGTGGTCGCCACCTTTACCGTGGTGTCGGCGCTCACGCGGCGCGCGCCGCGCTACCCCTGGCACCGCCAACCTTCACCGGAGTCGCGCCATGCTGTCGTGCCGTAGTCTGAGCTTTCATTACGCGCAAAAAGCGCCGGGCGAAACCCCGGATTTCAGCTTCAGTTTTACCCTGGCGCCTTCCCACTGTCTGGCGGTTCAGGGGCCGTCGGGCTCGGGCAAAAGCACGCTGTTGAATCTGTTGGCGGGGTTTCTTGAGCCTGGCGGCGGGGCACTGTGCTGGAACGATGCCGACCTGCTGAGCCAGCCGCCCTGGCAGCGAGGGATGACCACGGTGTTTCAGGAACACAACCTGTTTGAGCACCTGCCCGTATGGGCCAACATCGGTGCGGGGCTGGCGGCCAACCTGAAACTGACGGCAGGCCAGCGCCAGCAGATTCATGACGGGCTTGAAGACGTGGGGCTGGGCGGGCTTTACAACCGCCTGCCGGCCGAGCTTTCCGGCGGCCAGCGCCAGCGCGTGGCCCTGCTGCGTGCGCTGTTGAGGCAACCGCGCCTGCTATTGCTCGACGAGCCGTTCAGCGGCCTTGATCGCACCAATCGCGAAGCGCTCTGGGCACTGGTGAAACGCCAGCAGAACGCCGGCGTCGCGGTGCTGCTGGTCAGCCACGACCCGGAAGACATCCGCGCACTGGCGGATAGCTGCTATCAGCTAGAGGACGGCCGGCTGGTGGCACAGGATGCCTCAAAAATCCTGCCGGTATAGCGTTTCTTCCGCATCGCGCTCGGCACGCAGCCGGTCGCGGGCTATATACAGCGCGGCAATGGCGCGGGCTTCGTGGAAGTCTTCCCGGGCCAGCAGGGCGTCGATGTCCTCGAGCGAGTGGGATTCGACCACCAGCGGTTCGGGCTCGTCGCCGGGCAGGCGCTTTTCGTAGAGGTCGGTGGCCAGCAGCACGTTCATGCGGTGGCGCATGTAGTTCGGCGCCAGCGACAGCTCGCACAGCGGCTCAATGCGCCGAGCACCCACGCCGCATTCTTCCATCAGCTCGCGGTTGGCGGCGGTGGCGGCGTCTTCACCGGGGTCAATCAGCCCCTTGGGCAGCGTCAGTACATAGTCTTCAAAGCCCGCGGCGTATTCGTGGATCAGCAGCACATTGTCCGGGTCGGGCATGGCGACGATCATCACCGCGCCGCTGCCACTGCCGGCCAGGCGTTCGAACTGGCGTTCTTCGCCGTTGGAGAAACGCAGGTCGATCGCCTCGACGTTAAACAGGCGGCTTTGGGCAACGCGCTGACAGGACAGGATCTGCGGCTTTTGCGGGGGCTTGATAGCGGATGAATCGTGCGCTGACATGATATCTCCGTGGCTGGCATCCGAGGTTGATCGGCGGTCGTTGAGAAACGTCCGTTAGGCTACAATAGCACGCCTGACCTGACCGGCGTAGACAGCCCATGCACACAGATCGATGCACACAGGAGCGGCGATGATGGATTGGCAGACAATCGATACCGTATTGCTGGATATGGACGGTACGCTGTTGGATTTGCACTTTGACAGCCATTTCTGGCTGGAGCATTTGCCGCGTCGCTACGTCGAGCTGCACCAGCTTGACGAGGCCTCCCAGCGCGAGCTGCAGGCGCGCATCGTCGGTGAGCAGGGCACGCTTGACTGGTACAGCCTGGCCTATTGGAGCCGCGAGCTTGACGTGGATGTGGTCGCGCTCAAGCGCGAAGTGCAGCACCTGATCGGCCTGCGCGGCGACGCGCTGGACTTTCTCCAGTGGCTCAAACAGGCTCACCCGAGGGTAATACTGGCCACCAACGCCGATCGTGCCAGCCTGGCGCTCAAGCTGCCGCTGACCGGGCTTGAGCCCTACCTTGATGCCATCGTCTCATCTCAGGATGTGGGTGCGGCCAAGGAGGATCAGGCGTTCTGGCATGCGCTGCAAGAGCAGGAGCCGTTTGATCCGGCACGCACGCTGTTCATCGACGATAATCCGCGCGTGCTGAAAAGCGCCCAAACCTACGGCATTCGTCACCTGCTGGGCATCAAGCGCCCGGATAGCCAGCGCCCCGAACGAGAGCTTCAGGAGTTTATCGCGCTTGACCGTTTTGCCGAGATATTCCCCGGCGACGCGCCGGTATTGAACCGCCAGAGAAGCCAGTAAGAGAAGTCAGTAGTGAATAACAGAAGGAGGGCCGCTGATGAGTGATAGCGTACGCTTGGATAAATGGCTCTGGGCCGCGCGGTTTTTCAAGACCCGCCAGCTGGCCAAAAAAGCCGTGGAAGGCGGCAAGGTGCACTACGACGGCGCACGCGCCAAAACCAGCAAGCTGGTGGAGATGGACGCGCTGATTCGTGTACCCCAGGGCTTTGACGTGTTTGAGGTCCGCGTGACTGGAATCTCCGGCCAACGCCGCGGCGCCCCCGAGGCGCGCAAACTCTACGCGGAAACGCCGGAAAGCATCGAGCGCCGCGAACGCGAGGTCGAGGCGCGCCGGCTGAGCCAGCAGGTCATGCAGCACCCACTCAAGCGGCCGGATAAAAAACAGCGCCGCGAGATCAAGAACTTCCAGCGTAACCAGGGCGAATAATCCGTCGCGCCCTGTGGATTTTTGTTAACGCGCTTTTACCAATTGGATAACGAGTTTCATGTCTGACCAGATACAACGCTTCCTGTTTGATAACACCAACGTGCGCGGCGAAATCGTCACGCTGGAAAAAGCCTACGACGACGTGCTCAGCCGCCATGCCTACCCCCACGCGGTGAACGTGCTGCTGGGCGAGCTATTGTCGGCGGTGGCGCTGTTGACCGACACCGTCAAGCTCGACGGCATGTTGAGCATCGAGGTGCGCGGCGAGGGTGCGCTCTCATTGCTGATGGCCGAGTCCAACCCCGGCGGCGAGCTACGCGCCATTGCCCGGTTGGCCGAAGACGCCGCGCTGCCGGAGTCCGCCGCGGCGTTTCGCGAGCTGGTGGGTAACGGCCAGATCGTGATCACCCTCGACCCGCGCGACGGCAATCGCTACCAGGGCGTGGTCGCACTCGACCATCCCACCCTGGCCGGCTGCCTGGAAGATTACTTTACCCAGTCCGAGCAGCTGCCTACCCGGCTGTGGCTGGAAGCTGATGAGAAACGTGCCGGCGGGCTACTGCTGCAACGTTTGCCCAGCGAAGCGAAAAATCAGGACGTCGACGCCTGGGAGCGCAGCGTGCAGCTCGCCGACACCATCAAGCCCGAAGAGCTGTTAGGGCTTGAGCAGCGCGAGGTACTGTACCGGCTTTATCATGAAGAAACCGTGCGCGTGTTTGATCCCAAGGCGCTGTATTTCGGCTGCACCTGCTCGCGGGAGCGCATGGCCAACGGACTCTTGACCCTCGGCGCCAGCGAGTTGCGCGAGATTGTCCAGGAGCAGGGTGAGATCGATACCCAGTGCCATTTCTGCCATTCGCGCTACCGCTATACCGCAGCAGACGTAGAGGCGCTGCTTGACGGTAATCCCGATGCGCCGTCACCCACGGTGCATTAGGCTTTGTCCGCAAGGTGCCGGCACTTGCGCGCAAAAACGTGCAAAAAAAGCGAACCCTGAGCGGCGGGCGTAGTCATAAAAAGAGTGATGGTTATACGCCGTTTTTTATACGTCTATAGGCTGTATAACGTTAGATGGATTTATCGAGCGTACAGGAGATTTGCCATGAACCGCCGCCACTTTCTGGGACTTGCCGGTTTAACCGGCGTTGTAGGCGCGCTGCCCAGCGTGTCGTTTGGTTATCCAAGCGTTGACTTGAGCGCCGCAGAAAGCATCGAGCCGCTATCGCTTTCCGACGCCGAATGGCGTGAGCGCTTGTCAGACAAAGCCTATAACGTGCTGCGCGAAAGCGGCACGGAAGCCGCGTTTTCCAGCCCGCTGGATAAGGAAACCCGCGACGGTGAGTTTCGCTGCGCGGGGTGCGATCTGGTGCTGTTTCAAAGCGCCATGAAATACGACTCCGGCACCGGCTGGCCGAGCTTTTTCAAGCACGTGGAAGGGCATCTGCTCAGCGAGCTCGACTTCAGCATGATATGGCCGCGTACCGAGTACCACTGCGCGCGCTGCGGCGGCCACCAGGGGCATATTTTTGACGATGGCCCCAAGCCTACCGGCCTTCGCTGGTGCAACAACGGCGCGGCGCTGCGTTTTGTGCCCGCGTAAAGCGATGAATCAGCGAGTGTGATACCTTGTGGCCTCTCTTCATTGCTGCATGAGTTAGTTGCGATATATGGATGTCAATCAGCGTATTATGAACCGCCTGGCGGACGAGCTAAGCGTTCGCACCGCCCAGGTAGCGGCAACGGTGGCGTTACTCGACGAGGGCGCCACCGTGCCCTTTATTGCTCGCTACCGTAAAGAAGTCACTGGCGCGCTGGACGATGTGCAGCTGCGCCTGTTGGACGAACGCCTGCGCTACCTGCGCGAACTCGAAGAACGCCGCGTGGCGGTGATTGCCGCGATTGACGAACAGGGCAAGCTGAGCCCCGAGCTGAGCGCCAGCCTCAGCGCGGCGGACACCAAACAGCGCCTTGAGGATCTGTACCGCCCGTTCAAGAAAAAGCGCCGCACCAAGGCACAAATTGCCCGCGAAGCCGGCCTCGAGCCGCTGGCCGATGCGCTGCTGGGCAACCCCGACCTTGATCCCGAGAGTGAAGCGCAAAGCTACCTGCGCGCCGCCGACGGCGATACCCCCGCGATTGACGACGCCAAGGCCGCCCTTGACGGCGCCAAGCAGATCTTGATGGAGCGCTTTGCCGAAGACCCCGAGTTGATTGGCCAGCTGCGCGAGCGGCTGTGGCAGGAAGGCGAGCTGTCGTCTCGCGTACTCGACGGCAAGGCAGAAGAAGGCGCCAAGTTTGCCGACTACTTCGAGCACGACGAAAAACTCGCCAAGGCGCCATCGCACAGAGCGCTGGCCATGTTCCGCGGGCGCAATGAAGGTGTTTTGAGCCTAGCCATCCGTCTGCCCGGTGAAGACGACGCGCCGATTCATCCTGCCCAGGTGGCGATCGCCAAACAGATTGGCATTACGCTGGCTGCGCCAAGCGCCACGCGCCGCGCGGGAGATCGTCCTGAGGACAGCCCTGGAAAACGGTGGCTCACCGAAGTGGTGCGCTGGACGTGGCGAGTCAAGCTGTATACCGCGCTTGAAACCGAGCTGTTGGGCCGCCTGCGCGAGCAGGCCGAGCTTACCGCCATCGAGGTGTTTGCCGCCAACCTCAAAGACCTGCTGCTGGCCGCGCCGGCGGGCCCCAGGGTCACGCTGGCGCTGGATCCCGGCCTGCGTACCGGCTGCAAGGTAGCGGTGGTGGATGCCACCGGGCAGTTTCTGGCCAACACCACGATTTACCCCCACGCGCCGCAAAACCGCTGGCGCGAGTCTCTGGCCGAGCTTGTACGCCTTGCGCAGCAGCACGGCGTCGAGCTGATTGCCGTGGGCAACGGTACCGCCAGCCGCGAGAGCGATAAGCTCGCCGGCGAGCTGGTCAAGGCGCTGGCGCCCGGGCAGCGGGTCAGCAAGGTGATGGTGTCGGAGGCCGGCGCTTCGGTGTATTCGGCCTCGGAGTATGCCTCCCGCGAAATGCCCGACCTTGACGTCACCGTGCGCGGCGCGGTGTCTATTGGCCGGCGCCTGCAGGACCCGCTGGCCGAGCTGGTCAAGATCGAGCCCAAGTCCATCGGCGTGGGCCAGTACCAGCACGATGTCTCGCAGCTGCAGCTGTCCAAAAGCCTGGAAGCGGTGATCGAAGACTGCGTCAACGCCGTGGGCGTCGATCTCAATACCGCCTCCAGCGCGTTGCTGTCACGAGTGGCGGGGCTGTCGTCAACGCTGGCCGATAACATCGTTGCCGAGCGCAACCAGCGCGGCGCGTTTAAAAGCCGCAAGGCGCTGCTGGATGTGAGCCGCCTCGGGCCCAAAACCTTCGAGCAGTGTGCCGGCTTTTTGCGCGTCACCAACGGCGCCAACCCGCTGGACGCCAGCGCCGTCCACCCCGAGGCCTACCCGCTGGTCGAGCGTATTGCCACCCAGAGCAAGCGCGATGTCAAAGGCCTGATCGGCGATAGTGCCGCGCTCAAGGCGCTTGCCCCTGCTGACTTCGCCGATGACCGCTTCGGCGTGCCCACGGTGACGGATATTCTCGCCGAGCTGGATAAGCCCGGCCGCGATCCGCGCCCCGAGTTCAAGGCGGCCGAGTTCCGCGAGGGCGTGGAAACGCTCAAGGATCTTGAGTTGGGCATGGTGCTCGAAGGCACTGTGACCAACGTCACCCACTTTGGCGCCTTTGTTGACGTCGGCGTGCATCAGGATGGCCTGGTGCATATTTCGGCACTGGCGAACCGCTTTGTGGAAGACCCGCGCAGCGTGGTCAAGGCCGGCGATATCACCAGCGTCAAGGTCATGAGCGTGGATATCCCGCGCAAGCGCATCGGGCTTTCCATGCGCCTGGACGATCAGCCCGACACGGATACGGGCGCCGACGCTGCTAGCGACAAACCGGCGGTCAGGTCGCGCCGCAGTCAGCAAGGTTCGAATAAGAGCTCATCAAAAGGCGCACAAAACGCCCCTGAATCCATGGGCGCGCTAGGCGCGGCGCTGTTAAAAGCGCGTGGCGATAAATAAGCGCGCTTGAATGTCGCCTCGGGCGACACCATATTGTGCGTCAAAGACCGTGCGGCCAACGTAGGCTAAAGCGTGCGCTCGGCCTGTGTTTTAGCTTGTGCGGTAGAGTTTGCCGCTTTCATTCAGGCTCGCGACGGCGAGCCGCTTAACAAGGAGTGTCTCCCTTGTCTGAACCACTCACCGTGCCGTCCACGCTTGCGCACCGTATTGAACAGCTGTTGCCCGCGGCGCGCGCCGGGCGCCTGGGCCACCTGCGGCGAGGCATCGAGAAAGAAGGGCTGCGCGTGGAGGCGAGTGGCCACATTGTGCAGACCCCGCACCCCGAGGCGCTGGGCTCAAAACTGACGCACCCAAGCATTACTACCGATTATTCCGAGTCGCTGCTGGAATACATCACACCGGTATTCTGCCAGCCTCGGGCGGCGCTGGCGTTTCTCGCGGATCTGCACGCTTACAGCTATCGGCACATGGATAGCGAGTGGATCTGGCCGGCGAGCATGCCGTCAAAGCTTTCAGGCAACGACAGCGTACCCATCGCCGATTTCGGCAGTTCCAACTCCGGGGTGATGAAGCACGTGTACCGCAAGGGCCTCGACGTGCGCTACGGGCGCATCATGCAGGCCATTGCCGGGGTGCATTACAACGTCTCGCTGCCCGACGAGATGTGGCAGGCGCTGCGCGACGTGGAAGGCCAGACCGAGACACCGTTCAACGATTACCGCTCGACGCGCTATTTCGGCCTGATCCGCAATTTCCGCCGCCACAGCTGGCTGCTGCTGTACTTGTTTGGCGCCTCACCGGCCATCGACAAAAGCTTTCTTGACGGCCGCCGCGTGCCCGACAAGCTGGAACCGCTGGGCGACGATACCTACGTGGCACCTTTTGCCACCACGCTGCGGATGTCGGATCTGGGCTACCAGAACAAGGTGCAGGAGCAGCTTAAAATCTGCTTCAATTCGCTGTCCAACTACGTCAATACGTTGCGCAACGCCATCTCGACGCCGTGGCCCGACTATCAGGCGCTGGGGGTCAACGAAGGCGGCGACTGGCGCCAGCTCAACGCCAATATTCTGCAGATCGAGAACGAGTATTACAGCGATATTCGCCCCAAGCGCGTGGCCAGCCAGGGCGAAACGCCCAGCCAGGCGCTGGAAGCCCGGGGCGTGGAGTACATCGAAGTGCGCTGCCTCGATCTGAACCCGTTTGATCCGCTGGGCGTGACAGAAACCCAGATGCGCTTTCTGGATACCTTCCTGATGTGGTGCCTGTTGAGCGACAGCCCGTGGATTTCCGACGAAGAGTGCGATCATCTGGACGATAACCGTCGGCTGGTGGTCGAACGCGGCCGCGATCCGGCGCTGCGCCTGAGCAACAACGGCGAAGCCATTGGCGTGCGCGAGTGGGGCGAGCAGATCGTTGGCGATATGCAGTCGGTCGCTGAGCTGCTGGACGCCGCAGAAGACGGCACGCCGCACCTTGACGCGCTGGCCGCGCTGGCGCCGCGCCTGCAGGACGCCGCGCTGACGCCCTCGGCCCAGCTGCTTGAGCGGATGCGTGGTGAGGGGGCGTCGTTCAACGATGTGGTGTTGTCACTGGCCAAGGAGCAGGCCGACAGGCTGCGCCGCCAGACCTCGACCACGCTTGACGACGCGCTGCTTGCGCAGCAGGCGGTGACGTCGCATCAGCAGCAGCGCGACATGGAAGCAGTCGACGAGCCGCGCTTTGACGACTTTATGGCCGACTATTTTGCCCGCGCCCGCGAGTCGCGTGCGATAACGCCGCTGAGTGCCGGAGAAGCCTCATGACGTTGTCTTTCCGCCGCCTGGCCCTTGGCGGCCTGGCGCTGTGCGTGCTGATGATGGCCGTAGCGCTGGGCCTGGAGCACATTGGCGGGCTTGAACCCTGCCCGCTATGCATTTTTCAGCGCGTCGGCGTAATAGCCACGGGGCTGGTACTGGCCGTGGCGGCAATGCATAACCCGGCCGGGCGTGTGGGGCGTGCGATTTACGCCTTGCTGGCGTTTGTAGCGGTGGCTGGCGGCGCTTTTGTCGCCGGACGCCATGTGTGGCTGCAGTCGCTGCCGCCGGATCAGGTGCCCAGCTGCGGCCCGGGGCTTGATTACATGGTGGATGTGCTGCCGATGCAGGAAGTGGTGGCCACGGTACTCTCCGGCTCCGGCGAGTGCGCCAGCATCGACGCGGCGTTTCTGGGACTGTCACTGCCGGCGTGGACGCTTGCCGGATTTGTCGTGTTAGCGGCGTTTCCGCTGGCGATGCTGTGGCGAGCGTTGAAACGCCCTGCGTGTGGCAATTGACAGCCGCATGGGGAAAGGTGAGTCTCGACTGTAGGTAAGGTGTCTGTGTGTAAAGAGATTGTTGCCAAGGAGATACGCCATGTTTAAAAATTATAAAAATGCGTTGGAGCGCTGGGGCGGCGTTCACACCGTTATCGATCATTTGCTGGAACAGCGCCGGGCGCTGCTGGTGGCTTTTATTGAGCTGCAAGACGCCTGCGACGATGACCTGACCGAAGTCAGCAAGGCACGCATCGACCGCTTTAGCGAACACCTGATGGACTACATCAGCTCTGGCCACTTCAAGGTCTACCCGCAGCTGGCCCAGGAAGCCAAAGCCTTCAACGACGCGCCGGCTGTAGGGCTTGCCGGAAAGCTGCTGGAGCGGCTCGACATGTCCACTGAGCTGACGCTGGCCTTTGATGACGACTACGCCACGCCGGTGCGCTGCGAGCATAACATGGCTCGTTTGCCGGCCTGGCTTGACCGCCTGGCCAAAGGGTTGACCGAGCGTTTTGCTCTGGAAGACCAGCTGGTGGCGCGGCTGCACGCGGTCAATAGCCCGCAGCAGGCCGCGCCGGGCACCGCTTAACCGGGTGCTTGTTCAGCGGCGGGTAGCGTCTGACGCTTGCGGCGTTCGCCAAGTACCAGCATGCAGGGGGTGAGTAACAGCGTAAGCCCGGTGGCGAAGGTCAGCCCGCCGGCAATCGCGCTGGACATTTGCCCCCACCACTGCGTCGAGGGCGCGTTGAACCCCAGCGCCGGCGCCAGCAGATTGACGTTGATGCCGAGCACCATCGGCATCAGCCCCAGCACCGTGGTAATCGCCGTCAGGAGTACCGGACGCAGGCGCAAACAGCCCGCTTCAAGCGCGGCGGTGGCCGGCGTCATGCCTTCGCCACGCAGCTCGTTGTAGGTGTCGATCAGCACAATGTTGTTGTTCACCACGATCCCCGCCAGCGCAATAATCCCCATGCCGACCATCACCACGCCAAACGCCTGGCCGGTTACCCATAGCCCGATCAGCACGCCAGCGGTAGAGAATACGATGGCCGAGAGCACCAATGCGGCCTGATAAAAGCTGTTGAACTGGGTGACCAGAATCAGCGCCATCAGCGCAATCGCCACACCAAAGGCGCTAAAAAGAAACTGCGACGCCTCCTGCTGATCCTGCTGCTCGCCGGCCACGTTGACCTGCACGCCGTCTGGCAGCGTGTCTTGCGTCGCGTCAAAGAGTGCTGCCAGGCGTTCTGTGGCCTGGGCATCGGGCGCCATATCGGCCTTGAGGGTAATCGCCCGGCGCCCGTTGATACGGCTCAGCGTGCTCACCTTGGGCGCGGGCGCAATCTCGACGAAGTGGGTAATGGGCACCTGCCCGCGCGGAGTGTTGATGGTCAGCCGCTCAAGCTGATTGAGCGAGCGCCAGCCTTTTGGCAGCCGCACGCGGATATCCACCTCATCATTGGCGGTGGGCGGGCGATACTCGGCCACTTTCAGCCCGTTGGTCAAAAGCTGTACGGCGCTGCCCACGGTGGTGACGTCGGCCCCCAGCCGAGCGGCGGCTTCGCGGTCTACCTTGATGCGCCATTCCACGCCCGGCAGGCTACGATCATCTTCCACGTCGATAAAGCCGCCGAGCTCGCGCATGGTCGCTTTTAACTGGTCTACCGCTGCGCTGGCTTGCTGCGGGTCGGTGGCGCTGATTTCCAGCACGATGGGCTTGCCGCTGCTCGGGCCCTTTTCCTGCTCCTGGGACTCTATGACGATGCCGGGCAGTGATGCGGTGCGACGCGCCATGTCGTCGAGTATCGCCTGCGCCGGGCGGCGCTTGTACCAATCGGTGAACTGAAATTGCAGTACGCCAATCACGTCGTTGCCCATTTGCTCGTTGGGCGTGGCAAAGGAGCGGGCGTAAAGCGCTTCAACCTCGTTCATGCCGCCCAGGCGTTGCTCTACGCGTTGCACGATGGCATCGGTTTCCTGCGCGGAAAAATCGCCCCGGGCACGCACCAGTAGCTGGGCGCTGTCGGGTTCGACGCTGGGGAAAAACTCGACCCCGTGATTAAAACGCGCATAGCCGCTGTAGGATACGCCCATCAGCAACACGGCGATGAGCACAACCCAGCCGGGGTGGCTGAGTAATCGGGTCAGCACGCGGCGGTAGCCACGTCCGAAAGTCGTATTACCGGCAGTGCGGTGGCCGTCGGGCGAACGGTGAGAGACGTTTTGGCGGGTGAATAGGCTGCCCAGCGTGGGCAGGAACACCAGCGCCATGGCAAGCGATGCCAGCAGGCAGAGGATCACCGTGGCGGGCAGGTATTTCATGAACTGTCCGACCACGCCCGGCCAGAACAGCAGCGGCATGAAAACCACCAGCGTGGTGGCCGTTGAGGCAATCACCGGCCAGCTCATGCGCGTGGCGGCGGCCAGCCAGGCCTCCCGCGGGGCCATGCCTTCGCGCAGGTGGCGGTCGGCCAGCTCGCTGACCACAATCGCGCCGTCAACCAGCATACCGGCCACCAGAATCAGCGCGAACAGCACCACGATGTTAAGCGTAAAACCCAACGCCCAGATCAGCATGATGCCGGTCAGAAACGCGCCGGGAATGGTCAGCCCCACGAGTAGCGAAGTACGCCAGCCCATGGCCGCGACGACCACGATGAGCACCAGCAGCACGGCGGTCATGACGTTGTTCAACAGCTCGCCGAGCATGTCTTCGACCGTGGTCGATTGGTCCAGAATGGTGGTGAGGCTGAGCGCCTCGGGAAATTCTGTGCTGGCGGTGTCCATCAATTCGTCAACGGCGCGAATGGTGGCGATGATGTTGGCGCCGGCGCGTTTGGAAATTTCCAGCACCACGGCGGGCTTGCCGGCAATGCGGGCAAAGCCTTCGGGGTCCTTGAACGTGGGGTTGATCCAGGCGACGTCGCCAAAGGTGACCACGCGGTCGTCTTCGACCTTGATCGGTATGCTCATTACGTCGTCGAGGTTTTCAATGATACCGGGCACCTTGAGCGCGGTGCGCCCGGCGCCGGTGTCCAGACTGCCCGCGGCAACCAGCCGGTTATTGTTGCGTACGTTGTTGAGCAGTGTGTCAAAGTTCAGCTGGTAGCTGGACAGCACCAGCGGGTCGACGATGATTTCCAGCAGGTCGTCGCGTTCGCCGGCAATCTCGACCTCGAGAACGTCGGCAATGCCTTCGATCTCTTCTTTCAAGCGTCGTGCGACGGCGACCCGTTCGCGCAGGTCAAGCTGGCCGGAAAGCCCCAGCGTCAATACCGGAAACTCGGAGACGTTGACCTCGGTGACACGCGGCTCCTCGGCCTCGGAGGGCAGGCTGCTGCGGGCGATATCGACTTTCTCGCGGACGTCGGACAGGGCGGTGTCGGCATCAAAGCCGGCGTCAAACTCAAGCGTAATCGAGGCGTGACCCTCGCTCGCCTGAGCGGTGAACTTGTGCAGCCCCTCGATGCCGCGCAGCTCCTGTTCCATGGGGCGAATCAGCAGGCGCTCGCCGTCCTCGGGGCTGACGCCTTCAAGGGTCATCGACACGTAAATAATCGGGATTGTGACGTCGGGGTTGGCTTCCTTGGGAATGACCTGCCACGCGGCAATGCCGGCCAGCAACAGCCCCACCAGCAGCATTAGCGTCGTGCGCGAATAGGTGATGGCCGCATCAATCAGCTGGCGCATGGGCGGCTCCCTGTCGTTCTTGAGAGGCGTCTTCAGGAACGCTTTCCACGCGCTCGCCGGGCTCCACCAGCCCCGCGCCCAGGGTGATCAGGCGCACGCTGTCGGGCAGCCCGGCGACGTAGGCTTGCCGGGTGTCAGCGCTGATCAGCTCGACGGCGGTTTGTTCAACGAGGCCGTCGTCGTCAACGTGTTTGACGGCCAGCTCGCCGTTGGTCGTCAGTTGTAACAGCGCCGGCGAAAGCGTGTGCACCTGGCGCGAGGGCAGGGCAATGGTCAGTTCGGCGCTGCCGCCGGCCAAGCGCCGGTGCTCGGGGTTGTTAAGCGTCACTTCAAGGTAAAAGCTGCGGGTATCTTCAGCGGCGCGGCTGGCCACGTGGGTCAGCGTGCCCTGCAGGGTGTCGCCGCTTAACAGGCGGGTGGTGACGGGCTGGCCTGCTGCGAGCGGAGCCACGTCTTGCTGCGACACCCAGCCGATACCTTTGAGCGTAGCGTCGTCGATCAGCCGCCCCCATTCTTCGCCGGGCTGTAACAGCTCGCCCAGTGTGACGCTGACGCGATCAAGCGTGCCGTCAAAGGGGGCTTGCGGGCGGGTGTCGGCCTGCTGTTTTTTCAGCCGTGCCGTTTCGGCCACACGTTGGCTGAGGGCGGCGCGCAGGCGCAAAAGCTCGGGCTTCGAGATCAGCTCGCGCTGGCGCAATTGTTGCGCTCCGGCCAGCTCGGCGCGAGCCAGCTCAACGTTATCGCGGGCTTCCGCCAAGCGCTCGGGAAGAGCGTCGTTGTCCAGTACGAGCAGCGTCTCGCCGGCGCTGACGCTGGCGCCCTGCTTGACGGGCTTGTCTTTCACCAGGCCTTCGACACTGGCGCGCAGCGCGACGTCGCGGTTGGCTTCAAGCGCGCCCTGTACCACCCGGGTGGGGGTGTAATCTACGCTTTCGAGCCGGCGTGTTTCAACGCGCGTGGGGGCGGGCGGCGTGGTAGTGTCCTCGGGCGCCTCATCCTTGAAGGCATTGAAATCACCCAGTGCGAGCCAGAGTACCAGGGCGAGTAAAAGCAGGCTTGCCAGTACGTAGGAAAAAGGCAGCCGGGAAAATCGCTGTTGCCGCATGAACGTATCCGTATGTGGGAGGGAGACACAGCCACGCCAGACAAACCTATACAGCGCTGAGCTCGAAAGCGCTTAGCCTGACCGATAGCAAGGCGTCGGGGCAACTGTTCTCCCACGATTTGTCTACGAGAGCCTAAGCCACAGGTCTGATTGAGTTTTTACCGCCCGACGCATAATATCAAGGCGTCGCAGCGTTCGGCGTGGCCGAACCCCAAGGCGAAATAACCAAGGAGCCATGATGAAAGATCCAGTCCGTATTGCGATTACCGGCGGTGCCGGCCAGATTAGCTATTCTCTTATTTTCCGCATTGCCGCAGGCGATATGCTGGGGCCGGATCAGCCCGTCATTCTCCAGCTGCTGGAAATCCCCCAGGCCATGGAGGCCATGAACGGTGTGGTCATGGAAGTCAACGACTGCGCCTACCCGCTGGTGCGCGATATCGTTGCCACCGATGATGCCAACGTCGCGTTCAAGGATGCCGACTATGCGCTGCTGGTGGGCTCTCGCCCGCGTGGCCCGGGCATGGAGCGTAAAGACCTGCTGGAAGCCAACGCGGCCATTTTCTCCGTGCAGGGCAAGGCGCTGAACGACAGTGCCAGCAACGACGTGCGTGTGCTGGTCGTGGGTAACCCGGCCAACACCAACGCGCTGATCGCCTCGTGCAACGCGCCGGACCTTGATGCCGGCCAGTTCACCGCGATGACTCGCCTGGACCACAACCGCGCGCTGACCCAGCTGGCACAAAAGACCGGCAAGCACGTGACCGACGTTGACAGCATGATTGTCTGGGGCAACCACAGCGCGACCCAGTACCCGGATATTTCTCAGTGCCAGGTGGACGGCAAGCCGGCCCTGGATCTGGTTGAGCGCGACTGGTACGAAAACGACTTCATCCCCACCGTACAGCAGCGCGGCGCGGCCATCATCAAGGCGCGTGGTGCGTCTTCGGCGGCCTCGGCAGCCTCGGCGGCCATCGACCATATGCGCGACTGGGCGCTGGGCTGTGATGGCATCGTCAGCATGTCGATTCCATCCGATGGCAGTTACGGCATCGAGGAAGGCATCATTTATTCCTACCCGGTGCGCTGCAAGGGCGGCAGCTATGAAATCGTTCAGGGTTTCGAGCTGGATGCGTTCAGCAAGGAAAGAATGCAGGCCACCGAGAAAGAACTGCGTGAAGAACGCACGGCGGTAGAGCACCTGCTGGGTTAATGGCCGGATTTCCGGCTTCGGGCCCCCGCAGAGTTCCGCTCTGCGGGGGCCTTTTCGTGTGGGGGGATACAAGAGGACGGTAAAAAAGGACGCAATATGAAGACTGCCACAAGCTGTGTACAGCCGCCGCTTTGTTGTCTAGCTTGAATGGTGCGCAGCGGCAATCATGCAGGCCGCGTAGCTATACCGCCTTTGAGGCGTTTTTCAGGAGATAACGTATGACATATCGCAACGTTTCCCTTTCAATTCTGCTGGCGCTGGGTCTTGCCGGTACCGCAGGCACTGCAATGGCCATGGACGATAAAGGTCCGAGCATCAAGGCTGACTCACAGTCGCCGGGTGAAGAAGTTACCGTGAACGTCATGGCCGACCAGAAAGGCTTTGTGGTCATTCACGATAGCAACGACGAAGGCAAGCCCATCGCACCTGCGTCTATCGGCCACGCCGCCATTGACGGTCAGGACGAAGTCACCGTTGAAGTTGACCGCATGCTTGAATCCGGTGACAAGGTATTTGTCATGCTGCACAAAGATACCGGTGAAGAAGGCAAGTACGAATTCGGTGAAGGCTCAACCGACGTGGATCCGCCCATGATGGCCGACGGCAAACCCGTGGTGGTGCCCGTTGACGTGAAATAAGCGTCTTCATGCAGCGACGCGCAGTGGCTAATAGCTGACGCGAAATCCTGTTGCTGCATTTTTCTGACACTACGCCGACATTACATCGCATGGCCCCGGTTTTCCGGGGTCATTTTTGTGTGTGTCGCATTTTTCTGCCATTTTTCCCTGCCATTTGCTTCTGCCATACTCGTATAATTACCCGCCATGCTGCGTTGATGCCGTGCGTAACCGGCCGCGCGGACAGCACTTTTTCTTCAAGGACGTAATCGATGGCTTATTTTTCTTTTCGGCGATGCCTGCGTTGGCAGCACGTGGCAGCGTTGTTTTTACTGCTTCCCTGGGTTTTGTTCTGTGCCAGTGCCATTGCCCAGACGCAGGGGCAAACACAGGAACAGACGCTTAAAGTGGGCGTGGCGACGGTGCCGCCTTTTGTCATGGAGGCTACTGGCGGTGAGCTGGAGGGCATCAGCGTTGACCTGTGGCGGGACATTGCCGAGCGCAAAGGCTGGGACTTTAGCTGGCAGCCGCTGTCCTTCAGCGAGCTGTTAAGCGCGGTGGAAAGCGGCGATATCGATGTGGCCGTGGGTGCACTCACCATGACTGCCGATCGCGAGGAGCGCTTTGACTTCAGCCATCCGTTTTATCAGACCGGGCTTTCCATCGGCGTGCTGCCCCAGCCCGATCAGAACCTGTTTACCGCACTGCGTGCGTTGATCAGCTGGCAATTTTTAAGCGTGGTGCTGGGTCTTGCCGCGCTGCTGCTGGCCGTGGGCGTAGTGGTATGGTTTGCCGAACACAAACGCAATCCCGAGCAGTTTGGCGGCACAACGCTGCAGGGGCTGGGCGCCGGCATGTGGTGGGCCGCTGTCACCATGACCACCGTGGGTTATGGCGATAAAGCGCCAACCACGCCGCTGGGGCGCCTGGTCGGGTTGGTCTGGATGTTTGCCGGCTTGATTGTAGTGGCCAGCTTTACCGCGGCAATTACCACGTCGCTGACGGTGAGCAATCTGACCTCGCGAATCCAGAGTGAAAATGACCTCTACGGCACCGTGGTCGCAACGATCGACGATACCGCTAGCCAGCGCTATCTGCAGGAACAGCATATTCGCTATCGCGCCTATCCCGACCTGACCACGGCCATGACCTCAGTGGCCGAGGGTGAAACCGGCGCGGTGGTCTACGACCGGGCGCTGATGCAGTACCGCAATCAACAGCTGGGCGACAAACATCTGAGCATTCTGCCGGACGTGTTTGCCAAGCAGCTTTACGCCTTTGCCATTCCCGAAGGTAGTGCCCTGCGCGCGCCGCTGTCGCTTGAGATACTCGACGTGACCGAATCGGAGCAGTGGAGCGATATTGTGTCGCGTTATCTGGCGCGCTAGCTATGCCATCATGCTGACCACCGTTCCTGCAACTTTGGTCGTGACAAGCGCCGTTGGCCGGTACGGCGTGTCATCATGCGCCGCTGTTGGCGGCGTCGGGTGCCGCGTTTTGTAGGGTGAAGGAGAGAGTAATGTTCGACGAGGCTCTGGTGAGCAAGCGCTGCCGCTGGCCCCACTGGCGCGCTAAGCTGCGTACCGCGCAGGAAGCCGCTGCGCTGATTCAGGATGGCATGACGGTGGGTATGAGCGGCTTTACCCGGGCCGGCGAGGCCAAGGAAGTGCCCCGCGCACTGGCCGAGCGTGCTCTGCAGGAGCCGTTTTCCATCACCCTGATGACCGGCGCCTCGCTGGGCAATGACTTGGATCGGTTACTGACCGAGGCCAACGTGCTGGCCCGGCGCATGCCGTTTCAGGTCGACCCCACGCTGCGCCGCGCGATCAATGACGGCCGCGTGATGTTCATCGACCAGCACCTCTCGGAAACGGTGGAGCTGCTGCGCAATCGCCAGCTGGCGGATATGGACGTGGCCGTTATCGAGGCCTGCGCGATCACCGAGGATGGCCATATCGTACCGACCACCTCGGTGGGCAACTCGGCAAGCTATGCCCAACTGGCCAAAAAAGTGGTCATCGAGCTCAATCTGGACGCGCCTGAAGGTCTGGAAGGGCTGCACGACATTTATATCCCGCAGATGCGCCCCACGCGGCCGCCCATTCCCGTTGTCGCGCCGGATACGCGCATTGGCACACCGTACATTCCCATCGATTCGAGCAAGATAGCGGCGATTGTCATCACCCACGGCAAAGACAGCCCCTCAACGGTGCAGCCGCCCGATGCCGACACCAAGAGCATTGCCGACTATCTGATCGGTTTTTTTGCCGACGAGGTCAAGATCGGCCGCCTGACGCCGGCGCTTCTGCCCCTGCAGGCGGGTATTGGCAACATGGCCAATGCGGTCATGAGCGGGCTGGCCGAAGGCCCCTTCGAGCATCTCACCATGTATTCCGAAGTGCTGCAGGACTCTACCTTTGACCTGTTGGACAGCGGAAAGCTGGATTTTGCCTCGGGCTGCTCGATCACGCTGTCCGAGCCCTGCGGCGAACGCGTCTGGAATAACCTTGAGCGCTATCGCGACCGGCTGGTGCTGCGCCCCCAGGAACTTTCCAATCACCCCGGCATCGTGCGCCGGCTGGGGGTGATTTCGATCAACACCGCGCTGGAAATGGACATTTACGGCAACGTCAATTCCACCCACGTGGGCGGCACGCAGATGATGAACGGCATCGGCGGCTCCGGCGATTTTGCCCGCAACGCCCAGCTGTCGATCTTTGTTACCAAGTCGCTGGCCAAGGGCGGCGATATTTCCAGCATCGTGCCGTTTGTCAGCCACGTTGATCATACCGAGCACGATGTGGATATCTTCGTCACCGAACACGGGCTGGCCGATCTGCGCGGTCTGGCCCCGCGCGAACGCGCCGTTCAGGTCATCGAGCGCTGCGTTGACCCGCGTTATCGCCCGGCGCTGCGGCGCTACTTTGCTGATGCCTGCAAGCGCGGCGGGCACACGCCGCACTGCCTGGAACAGGCGCTCTCCTGGCATATCGCCATGGAACAAGACGGCAATATGCGCCGTTTTCAGTGTGCCGAGACCGCAGGCGCCGTGGAATAAGCGCCACTTTATCCGAAGCGCGGTGCCATGCCGTGCTTCACCTGTCTGTCATCTGAGGCCGTTACCTTGCCGGTGGATACATCCACGATCAGGTGAGCAGGCATGAGCAAAGAGATTGAAGATCATCGCGTACTGAACAGCAGTCATAATCTGCCGTTTGCCGACGTGCTGGCCCGGCGCGTCTCTCGGCGTGGCGTGATGCGCGGTAGCGCCGGACTGGCAGCAGCTTCGATGCTGGGCATGGGCGCGCCCGTGTCGGCACTGGCCGCGACGGCGTCGAAAAAGCCGCTGACGTTGGCTTTCGAGGCCGTACGCGGCTCCCGCACGGATGCGGTAGTCGTGCCTGAAGGCTATCGTGCTCAGGTATTGGTGCCCTGGGGGACGCCGCTGTTTGACGATCAGCAATGGAAGGCCTCCCAGCCGATGGATGCCGAACGTCAGTCCGTCAGCGTAGGCATGCACCATGACGGCATGGCCGGCTTTGCGCTGAATGAGAGCAGCGCCTCGCGGCGTTTTGTGCTGGCGTTGAATAACGAATACATCGACCAGGACGCACTCTGGGCGCCGCAGGGCGGGCCGACCAATGCCGAGGACGGGCAGCGCCCGGCGGAGGAGTCGCGCACCGAGATCAACGCGCACGGCGTGACGCTGGTAGAAGTGCAAAAAGAGGCGAGCGGTGGCTGGTCCCACGTTGTCGGCTCCCCCTACAACCGCCGGCTGACCAGCGCCACCGTAATCGCGCTTGCCGGCCCCGTTGCCGGCAGTGACTACGTTAAAACGCGCTTTTCTCCCGACGGCCATCAGACCCGAGGCACCAATAATAACTGCGCCAACGGCGTGACGCCCTGGGGTACGTATCTTGCCTGTGAAGAAAACTGGCCCAACGTTTTTACCCACGGCGGCGAGCGTTTCAGTGACGATGCCCGGCTGGGTATTCCGACCGAGCGCAGCCGCTACGGGTGGGAAACCTCGGCGGGAGACGCAAGCGAAGTCGAGGACGAATTTGCCCGCTTTGATATTACCCCGCGGGGCGACAGCGCCGCTCAGGACTATCGCAACGAAGCGCGCACCTTTGGCTATCACGTTGAAATTGACCCGTACAGCGGCGCGCGGGCGGCAAAGCGCACGGCCATGGGGCGTTTTCGCCACGAAGGCTGCTGGCTGGGCAAGCTGGACGCCGGCAAGCCGGTGGTGTTCTATTCGGGGCACGATGCCCGCAACGAATACGTGTACAAATTCGTGTCCCGAGCCATGTGGAACCCTGACGATGCCAACCGCCCAGGAGAATCCTATGACCGTATGGCGGTTGGTGCTAAATATCTGGATCAGGGCACGCTTTATGTCGCACGTTTCAACGCTGACGGCAGCGGCGAATGGCTGGCATTAACCCCGCAGGCGTTGACGCCGAAAGGGCACTCGCTCGCCGGTGCCCTGGGGTTAAGCGACGACGACATGGCCGGCCTGCTGGTTAGCACCTGCGATGCCGCGGATTTGATGGGGGCCACGCCCATGGATCGTCCCGAGTGGGCAACGGTTGACCCCACCTCTGGCGAGGTATACCTGACGCTGACCAATAATAGCCAGCGCACAGCGCAGCAAACCGACCCCACCTACACCAACGACGGCAGTGGTGTGACACAGTCAGGGGTTGGCTATGCCACCGCGCCCACCAACACGGCTAACCCGCGGCCGGATAACGCTGCCGGGCATATTATTCGCTGGCGGGAAGCCTCTGATCAGGTCCGGTTTGCCTGGGAGGTGTTTGTGTTTGGTGCGGGCGCGAACGATGATGACAACCTGTCCGGCCTGACGGAAATGACCCAATTTGCCAGCCCCGACGGGCTATGTTTTGACGAACGTGAAGGCGGGCAGGGCATTCTGTGGATTCAAACCGATAACGGCTATGAAAACGTGTCCGGCTACACCAACGATCAGCTGTTGGCCGTGATTCCCGCAGCGCTTGATTCAGACAGCCCGGACGCCATCATCAATGCCGCGAATCAGCACCAGCTGAAACGCTTTGCCGTTGGCCCCAACGGCTGTGAAGTGACGGGGATTTTCGCCACGCCGGACAAAACGGCGCTGTTCATCAATATCCAGCATCCCGGCAACTGGCCGGCCAATGGTGATGCGCTCACCCAGGATGCCACTCGGATGGCTCAGGGCGCGGTGCGCCCGCGTGCGGCAACGGTGGTGATAGAGAAGCAAGACGGCGGGCCGGTAGCCGTATAGCAAACTGCCACGTGCTCTTATTGGCGCGGCGGCTGGGGCAAGCGTGGCGCCGGTACCGCAGCGTTGGGGCGGGTCGCAATAAAGGCCGCAATGACGCTGAAGAAAAGCGCCATTGCGGCCAGTAGCCAAGGGTTGGCTCCGCTTAACCATAGCGTGGTAAAGCTCGCGCCCAGCAGCACGTAAGCCGTCAGCTTGGCGCGGGGCGGAATGGCGCGCTGCTCGCGCCAGGCATGGAGGTAAGGGCCAAAACGCGGGTGGCCAAGCAGCCAGTTGGCCAGCCGGGGCGAGCCTTTTGTTGCCGCCCAGAGAGCAAGCAGCAAGAACGGCGTGGTGGGTAGCAGCGGCAGCACAATACCTGCGGCGCCAAGACCAATACAAAGGTAAGCCAGTGCGCACCAGGCAATGGATGAGAAGCGCATGGTTATCTCCCTTCGTCATACCGCTACTGCGTTACATGGCGGCAAGCCACGAAAGCGCGCTGTGCTGGTTGGCAGCGCCCAGAATGTAGGCAAATACGATGATCGCCACCGCAGCGAAAAAGGCGCGAATGGCGGGCGTTGCCCCGCGTTTGATGGCAATGGTGCCGAGCACGATATAAATCACCAGCGCTACGATCTTGGCGGCCAGCCAGCCCGGCAACGGCCAGAAGTTGAGCATCACGGCAAGCGCCACCCCGAAGGCCAGCAGCGCGGTATCAATAATATGCGGCGCGATCTTTACCCAGCGTGCGTTCAGTACGCTGTTTTCGCTGACCGACCAGAAGGCCCGCAGCACAAAGAAAATAATGCTCAGGTAGGCAGCGGTAACGTGGAGGTGCTTAACGGCAGTGTAGCTTTCCATGGATCAACGTGTCTCGATTAAAGCAGAAATGAAAGTGAAGAGGCGCGTTTTCCCGCCGGCCTCTGCGCCGGCGGTGTCATGCTGTCTCATCCTGATCGTCAGGCGTTATCCGGTTTTGCCGTCCGGCCGCGCGCTCAACAGGGGAACGGCATAGTACAGGATAAAGATAACGTAACTGATACACCACGCGATAATAACCAGGGTATACACCCAGTGGCTGGTTTGCGGGAACAGCCACAGCCACACGGAGCGCATCAGCGCGGCGAAGGCCATAAGGGCAAGCGCTACGCCAATACCCGGAAGCGTGCGAATCGTGCGCCCGGTATGTCCAAGCGATACGCGTGACATCATCGCCAGCATCATGGTGCCCATGCCGCCAATGGCCAGCGCGTGCAGCGCGGTTTCGACCCGTTGTCCGGTTCCAAGCTCCACGGCCCACATGAAAAGCCCCAGCGGAATAAACGCATAGCTCAGGTGAAGCCCCCACAGCAGTGGTTCTTGCAGGCCCTTTGCGCCTTTCCAGCGCGCCAGCCGCCAGGCATTGGCCACGCTTGCCAGCAGCAAAAACGGCACCATTAACACGTGAGCAACACTCATGCCCAGCGCCGCCGCTGCCTGCAGTATCACGGCGACCGCCAGTGCGCCAAGACTCGAGATTTCCAGAAAACGCAGGCGCTCGGGCTGGGCAAAGCCGAGTTTCATGGACGTGAAAAAAGGAATTACGCGGCCGCCAAGAAGCGCCATCAACAGAGCAATCAAGAGCATGGCCGCATGGCTTGCCTCGCGCATTAAAACGCCGTCACCGCTTATGGCACCGGCATGCATGCCCGCATTGGCACAGGCCAGCAGCAGTAAAATCGGCACAAAACCCAGGTTGCGCCACATGCGTACGGCAACAACGCGCCTGGCCATGGCAAACGCGGCGGCGGGAAGAAACGCCACGTCGACGATTAATAGCAGCGTCGGCGGTAATGATCCGCCATAGGCCAGCAGTAAGCGTGCCGCGAGCCATAGCGCGGCCAGCGCGAACAATGGCCATCCGCTAAGCCCGGGCCGGCCTGTCCAGTTTTGTACGGCGGTCAGCAAAAAGCCGACGATAATGGCGCTGCCAAAGCCAAACAGCATTTCATGGGGGTGCCACCACAGCATGCCGCCGTAGGGGGCAAGCCACAAATTGCCGTGCCAAAAAGCTAACCAAACCAGCATGGCCAGCACGCTGAACACAGCGCCAAGCAAGAAGAAAGGGCGGAAGGCCAGGCGCATGAGCGGCAGGCGGTGCTGCAGAGAGGTATCCTTCATGGGGCTATTCCTGACGGTTTTACTAGGGATTATCTCAGCATACGAGAAACGTGCGTCTAACGCATGACCTGCGTCAACGTGCTGCAGCAAGGGCCGGTCAGCCAAGCAACATGAAATGTTGAGAAAAAGCTGAAAAAACGTGAAAACCTCGAAGTCAAACTAGCAATTAGTGTTGCCTTGCTTATGCTGGCCTGTGCGTTAGAAAGCGCCAGGGAATCTACAATATTTTGCGATATTGTATACAACGCCATAAAAGGCGAGGCGCGATGCTCAGCAGGAGGCCATATGCAGCATGTTTCATGTGTTTTGATCGAAGATAGCCCAAGCGATGCTGATGTGGTTCAGCGTTTGCTGCAGAGTGACAAGAACGCTTTTTCATTTACCCATGTAGCAAGTCTTGCGGCATTTGCCGTGGTGCTGGAAGGCAACGCGCCGCCCGATGTGGCGCTGCTGGATCTGAGTTTGCCCGGTGCCAACGGCGTGGACGCCGTTATCCAGTGCCGCGAACTCAATCCGAATGTTCCCATTGTGGCGTTGGCTGACCACGACGATATCAATCTGGCTACCCGGGCGCTGGCCGCCGGCGCACAGGAGTGTCTGGTCAAGGATGAGCTGGATGAGCGTACGCTATCGCGCGTGGTACACCATGCCATCATCCGGTGTCGGCTTGAGCAACAGCGAGTTATATCGGAAGCGCGTATCCCGCCTAATTCACCGGGCTGAGACAGAAAAGAAGATGGCGAGCAGTTTCTCTTGTAGAATCAAGATGTTCCTGAACGAACACAATTCAAGAGGACCACTCGCCATGGGTGAAAGCTTATCCCCCTGGACCCCGTCATGCAACGGGTCCATCCGCGTCGAGCTCAGCGGCCATCGCACCACCAGCGACAGCGGTGCTTTGCTGTTGCGTGAAGCCCTCGACAACAGCGGCATGATCGATGCGCTGGACGACCATCTGGTCGATCACCGCGACCCGGATCGCGTCCGCCACTCGTTAGCCAGCCAGCTGCGTACCCTGGTGCTGCAGCGTTCGATGGGCTGGATCGACCTCAGCGATACCGATACGCTTCGCCGTGACCCGCTCTGGCAGCTAGCCTGCAGTGATGCCCGCGGGACAACGCCGTTGGCTCAGGACCGGCCATCTCAAGCGACGCTGTCGCGGCTGCTGACGTGCCTGGGCCGCGACGACAATATCGATACCGTGCATGAGGGCCTGCTGCGGCTGGCGGTCTGGCGACTGACCTCGCTGAACGGCGGCGAACGCCCCGAGCATCTGACGCTGGACATCGACGGCTTGCCGATCGACGTTCACGGCCACCAGGGCGGTTCGGCGTTTCATGGACTTTACGGGGCCAGAATATACTCGCCTTTGGTGGCCTCGCTGGCAGAGACCGGCGACATGGTGGGCGGCCTGCTGCGTGAAGGTAACGCCGGCCCAGCCGAGAATGCCGATACCTGGATCCCACATCTGGTGCGGCGACTCAACGAGAGCACCGGGGCCAAGGTCAAGGTGCGCATCGACGCCGGCTTCACCGACAACGACACGCTTGAGGCGCTGGAAGATCGCGACATCGAGTATCTGGGCCGGTTGCGCAGTCATACGGGCCTGCAGACACTGGCAGCGCCACATCTGAAGCGGCCACGCGGCCGGCCCCCCGAGCAACCTCGGGAATGGTGCCATGACCTGGCGTACCAAGCCGGTACCTGGCCGGCGCCGCGGCGCGTGGTGCTGGTGGTACAAGAGCGGCCCGATGATCTGCTGCTGCATGCCTTCTTTTTGGTCACCAATCTCGGCAAGTTCGACTGGCCGCCGGAAAAGGTCCTGGCGCTTTATCGCAAGCGCGGCAGCGCCGAAGCCCACATGGGCGAGGTGAAGTCGTCGCTCGATATGCATCTCTCCTCGACTGATCGCGGTGTCTCCACCGTCCAGGACGTCATGGCCCGCAACGAGGTAAACCTGCTGCTGACTCTCTGCGCTTATCAGGTGCTACACGGGCTGCGTTGCCTGTTGGAACGACAGACCCGGCAGGGCTGGAGCCTGAAGCGGATGCGCGAGCAGGTGCTCAAGGTGGCCGCCACGCTGACAGTGCACGCCCGGCGTATCACCGTGCACCTCGGCGATGCCGCCGACAAATGGTGGCCATCCTTACTGAAGGGGTTGCCGCGGCTGACGGCATTGACCTGACACGTCGCATTACTCAGCCTTTTCCAGCAGACAAAACGGCCACTATGGAGGCCGACGACCACGGCTGCGCCGTCACTCGAAACCAATGAACTTCAGTTATAAATATCACGGCATTGATACGATAAAGCTATGTGCTAATCGGCTACTCAGCGACCGTATGACATAAAAGCCGGTCGGTCCCGGTCACCACGGGACGTAAAACGCTCGTTCGGCGTCCTGATGAATAAGGCGGGCGTATGGCAGCCGCGCTGGAAGGTGGCCGACTCGGCGTCTGGGACTGGCTGCTGTCAGACGACACTTTCACCGGTAGCGCGCGCCATCTGGGGCATCTGGGCTTTAGCCCCGACGATATCTATCTGCCTCGGACGGCTGAGCAATGGCTGATGCGAACGCACCCTGAAGACATCGGCCGGCTACAGCAGGCGGTCAAACAGCATCTTGACGGGGCAAGCCCCCGCTATCAGTGCGAGTTTCGTGCCAGGCACCGGGACGGCCACTGGGTATGGCTGTTTGAATCCGGCCACGTCATCAGCCGCGATGCCAACGGCCGCCCGTTGCGTATGGTGGGCATGCAGCAGGACATCAGCGAACGCAAGTCCATGGAGGAATGTCTGGCGCGGCTGGCCTTTCACGATGAGCTGACGGGTCTGCCCAATCGACGCAGCTTCATGAGCACCATGGATCGGGAATATGGACGCATCAAGCGCCAGAAAGATTACCCGGCCTGCGTGCTTATGCTGGATATTGATCACTTCAAGCGGGTCAACGACGGCTACGGGCATGCCGCCGGGGATTTGGTACTAGCCGAGCTGGGCAAGACCATGGCCGGGCAGCTGCGTGAAACTGATGTGTCCGGCCGTCTGGGCGGAGAAGAATTTGCCGTTGTGCTGGCAGATACCTGCCTGGACGATGCCATTGGCGTAGGCGAGAAAGTGCGCAAAGCAATAGAAGATATGCGCGTGAACTGGCAAGGCACGCATGCGCTGAGTGTTACCACCAGCGTGGGCGTTGCGCAGCTACTGGCGACAGACGCGCGGCCTGACGGTGCGCTTACCCGAGCGGATGTGGCGCTTTATACGGCCAAGCAAAACGGACGTAATCGCGTCTGTCATCTTGAAGCGTCTCACGCCGCTGAGGTGGAGCCGGGCGCCAGTCATCAAGCCTCGGCGAGCCTATAGAGTGGTTGATTTGACGGAGTCTAGACGACTGGTCTATTATGATTGGCATGAAGACGAACGACACACGCAATCTCATCATTCAGGCAGGCGCTGACCTCATCGGCATGAAGGGCTTTGGTGCCACCGGTATCAATGGCATTCTCACTGCTGCCGGCGTACCCAAAGGGTCGTTTTATCATTACTTCAGCAGCAAGAATGACTTCGGCCTTGCGATCATTGACACCTTTGCCGAGGAGTACGAGGCGAAGCTGGACCAGATTCTCAATGACAGTAATCTTTCCTGCGTTGAGCGCCTGCGCGCCTACTTCGATATCGGCTTTGATAACATGGCCAACTGCAACTGCGCTCGTGGTTGTCTGATTGGCAACTTGGGTCAAGAGTTGGCGGGGCAAAACGAGATATTCCGTATTCGGCTGGATAATGTGTTCTGTGCCTGGGAAAAACGCTTCGAGCGCTGCATTGCCGAGGCACAAACGGCCGGCGACATCGAGGCGAGCATTGATCCTTCAGATGCTGCCAGTTTCCTGCTCTCCGGCTGGGAAGGCGCCATCCTGAGAGCCAAAGTGGTGAAATCAACAGAACCGATGGAGCGGTTTGTTCGCGTATTTTTCAAGCAGTGCCTTGGCACCGGCTAACATTTTTTCGCCAAGATACTAGTAGACTGGTCTATTTAGCTATTAACTCATCCGCGAAGAGTCATGTTTTATGAGCAACCAACAGCATAATGATCCGTTATTTCAGCCCTTCACGATGGGCGACCTTACGCTGCCTAACCGGGTCCTGATGTCTCCTCTGACCCGTTCGCGCTCAAGCCAACCGGGCGATATCCCGAACGACATGAACGTGCACTACTATCAGCAGCGGGCCAGTGCCGGACTGATCCTCAGTGAAGCAACGCAGATTTCCCCCCAAGGCAAAGGCTATGCCTTTACACCGGGCATCCACTCTCAGGAGCAGGTTAACGGCTGGAAGAAAGTGACCGGCGCTGTCCACACGGCGGGTGGCCGCATCCACATGCAGCTATGGCATGTGGGGCGCATTTCCCATCCGGAACTGCAGCCGAACGGCAACCTGCCAGTCGCCCCCTCCGCGATCAAGCCGGAAGGTGCCAAGACCTTCATCAGTGCCGATTCCGGCATGGTAGATGTCCCTGAGCCCCGGGCACTGGAATCCGCCGAAATGGCCGGTATTGTTGAGCAGTATCGCCAGGGCGCACTGAACGCGCAGGAAGCCGGGTTTGATGGCGTTGAGGTTCACGCCGCCAATGGCTATCTGCTGGACCAGTTCATCAAGAGCGGCAGCAACCACCGCACCGACGAGTTTGGTGGCTCGCTGGAGAATCGCCTGCGCCTGCCGCTGATGGTGATCCAGGCCGTCATTGATGTGTGGGGCAAGGACAAGGTGGGCGTGCGTGTTGGCCCAACCGGAAGCTTCAACGGCATGTACGACGACAACCCGACCGAAACCTTCACCGCCTTTGCCAAACACCTGAACGACCTGGGCATCGCTTATCTCGAGGTGGTTGAGGATTCCTTCCAGGGTAATCACGCCAGCGGTCGGCCGGAAGACATTATCGATGCGATCCGCGCTGTGTATAAAGGCACTTACATCGCCAACGGTGCCTACACCGCCGAGGAAGCTCGCACACGCATCAGCGAGGGCCTCTGCGACCTGGTGACATTCGGTCGGCCGTTTATCGCCAACCCTGATCTGCCCGAGCGCTTTTGCCAGAATGCGCCGCTTAACGAGTGGGATGACAGCACCTTTTACGGGGGCGATGAGCACGGCTATACCGATTACCCCACACTCGAAGCGCTTGAAACCAACGCTTGATCAGCATTTTTTAATCCATGCAGGAGAAAGACCATGAGCAACGTCAACGATCCGATTAACAGCAAGATTGTCATCATCACCGGTGCCAGCAGCGGTCTGGGCGAAGCCACCGCCCGGCGCTTGGCAGAGCGTGGCGCCAAACTGGTGCTGGCAGCACGCAGGGAAGACCGCCTGAAGTCTCTGACCGAAGAGCTGACGGCAAAAGGTGCGGAAGTCACGTGGCAGGTGACCGATGTTACCGATAGCCAACAGGTAGAAAGCCTGGCGGCATTGGCCAAGAAAACCTTCGGCCGTATCGATGTGTTGATCAACAACGCTGGCCTTATGCCACTGGCACCGCTGGATGCCCTGAAGGTAGACGAGTGGGAACAGATGATAGACGTCAACATCAAGGGCGTTTTGTACGGCATTGCGGCAGTACTGCCGACCATGCGCGAGCAGCACAGCGGGCACGTGATCAATTTGTCCTCAGTCGCCGGGCACAAAGTGTTTCCGGGCGGTGCGGTCTATTGCGCTACCAAGTACGCCGTCAAAGCTCTGTCAGAGGGGCTACGTATGGAGGCCGGTGACGAAATTCGCAGCACCAATATCTCGCCGGGAGCGATAGCCACCGAGCTAACCAGCACCATCACCGATCCCACTGCCGCCGAAGCAGCGGAAGAGCTTTACAAGGTGGCAATCGACGCCGATGCGGTTGCTCGCGCGATTGTCTACGCGATTGAGCAGCCGCAAGACGTGGATATCAATGAGATTATCCTGCGCCCTACGGCCCAGGAGATGTAAGCCTGTTGTCAGGTTGAAGTATGTGCGGGCGCTGACCCAGTTGGCGCCCGTTACCTTTTCCCGGCATAGCCTCAGTCTCATGGCGTTGCCGTCCCGGCGTGGAAATCCCCGTCCGAATTGGACAAGGATGAGGTCAAGGCGCGGTAGAACGCATGCGGCGGCGTAGTATGGGGCCGACCATGTACGGCAATAGAAGCCCAATACCGGCAAGCGCCCAGAGGCTGATGGCAAGACCGCTGCTCCATAGAACCGTCCAGTCACCGTCGGCAATATCCAGCGCGTGACGCAGGTTCTTTTCCATCTCCGGCCCTAAAAGCAGGCCGAGGATGACCGGTACCAGCGGTATTTCGAGTTTGCGTAATACATAGCCGGCAGCGCCAAAGGCGACCATGAAGTAAAGATCAAAGGTGGTGTTGCTGATGGAATAGATGCCCACGAATGCGACCATCGTGACGACCGGCAGCAAGTACATCGGTGGCACCGAAAGCAGTTTGACGAAAATCCCTACCAGCGGAATATTCAGCAGCAAAAGCAAAAAATTGCCGATCAAAAGCGCAGCGATAACGCCCCAGACAACATCGGCGTGTTGCGTGAACATCAGTGGGCCGGGCGTAATGTTTAATGAAATCAGCAGCGCTAGCAGTACGGCCGTGGTGCCGCTTCCGGGGACGCCCAGCGTGAGCATGGGTACCAGCGCACCGCTTGAGGCACCGTTATTTCCGGCTTCGGGAGCGGCCACGCCGCGTGGGTCGCCTTCGCCGAAATAGCCCTTTTTACCCACTATCTTTTTTTCCAGTGTGTAGCCAATAAAGCTGCCAAGCGACGCGCCGGCACCGGGGAGCACGCCGGCAATAAATCCGAGTACGCCGCCGCGGAGACTGGAGGGAATGATCGCTTTGATATCAGCAAAGGACAGCGAGAGTTTGTTGATGACCATCTTGGGGGTGCCGCCATTGGCGCGTGCCTCGATAAAGAACAGCAACTCCGAAATGGCAAACAGGCCGACAATGGCAATAATGAAGTCGACGCCTTCGTAAAGTTCAAGCACACCGAAAGTGAAGCGCTGTACGCCGGTGTTATCAATGCCGACCGTTGCAATCATCAGACCAATACACGCAGCCACGATAGTTTTGACGGGGTTTTTGCCGGTAATGCCGCCAAGCGTGGCAAACGCCAGCAAAAACAGCGCAAAATATTCGGCGGGGCCAAAGGTCAGGGCAAACCTGGCGAGCAAGGGGGCCAGCAAAATCAGGCCAATGGTCGCGACCAGGCTGCCGATGAACGAGGCTACTGCTGAAATCGCCAGTGCTTCGGCGGCCTTACCCTTTTGTGCCATGGGGTAACCGTCGAGGCATGTCATCATCGCCGGCTCGTCACCGGGAATGTTCAGCAGAATGGACGAAATGCGCCCCCGTACATGGCGCCGGCATAGACCGACGTCAGCATGATAAGCGCTGTTTCGGGCTGCAGCCCCAGCGAAAAAGCCAGTGGAATCAAAATGGCCACGCCGTTGGCTGGCCCCAGCCCGGGCAGGGCGCCGATCAGCGTGCCCAAAATGGCACCCAGCAGGGCAAACATCAGGTTGTGTGGCGCGAGTGCCACGCCAAAGCCGTCGATTAGAAAGCCGAGGGTCTCCATTAGCCCATCTCCCAGAAGCCCAACAGACCCAGCGGTAATGCCAGATCCAGCGCAAAGTTGAACAGCAGAAATACTACGACGCCGGAAATAAGGCCGGTCAGATAGGCGCGTACGGGCGTTGACCCCATGCGCCAGCAAAGCGTGCCGACGGCAAGCGTTGTACTGATGATGAATCCGAGCGGTGCCAGTAGCATGGCATAAAGCACTAACACGACGACGGCAATAATTAGTTCAACGCCGGTACGGTTCAGTGGCCAAGCGTTATCCGGGTCGGGGCGCACCACCAGATAAAGGCTGGATAACCCCAGAAGCCCCGCCAACAGCAGCGGGAACGTTTCGGGACCTACCGCGCCTGAACCGCCAAAGGGAGCGGGGAGCTGCGTGGCGCCCCAGCCGTAAGCCACGGCCAGGACAATCAGCAAAATACCGAGGATGCGGTCATTCAAACGCATTACTGGATCAGTCCGATATCTTTGGACAGCTGCTCGATCTCATCGATTTGATTGAGGACGAAGGTTTCAAATTCGCCGGCACTCATGTGAAACGGCATCAGGCCGTTGCGGGTCATTACCTGTTGCCATTCTTCGCTTGCGTAGATCGTATCCATGGCGTCGACCCAATAAGCCTTGGCATCGTCAGAGATGTCGGCCGGCATATAAAAACCGCGCCAGTTGGGGCCAATCGCATCAATGCCCTGCTCACGTGCGGTGGGAATGTCGCTGAACTCGCCGGGCAGGCGCTCTTCCGAAAGTACCGCAAGTACGCGTAAGTCACCGGATTCCATAAAGCCCTGGGCTTCAGAAATATCGCCGGTAAAGGCGTCAACGTGGCCGCCGACAACCTGAGTCATGGCCTCGCCGCCGTTGTTATAGGAGAGGTAGGGAATACGCGGCAGGTTTTCTACGTCAGCCGCTTTGGCGGCAATCAACACCTTGAGGTGATCCCAGCCGCCTTTGGCGCTGCCACCGGCAAACTTCACGTTGCGCGGGTTTTCCTTTAAAGCTGCCATTAGCTCGGGCAAGTCGTCGTACTCGGAACCTGAGGCCACCGCAATCACGCCGTAATCGGCACCCAGCGCGCCAATCCAGTTAACCATGCCGGCATCCAGGCCTGGAAACTGCCCCTGAGCCAGCCGCGTCGTGGTGGCCGTTGAGGCGGCAACCAGCACTTGCTCATCGCCTTCGCGCTTGCTGACGGTATGTGCGTAGGCAACCCCGCCGCCTGCGCCGGCCATATTGATGGTTTGTACGCTGCGCGGTACCAGGTCAAGCGTTTCCATGACGTTGCCAACGCTACGGCAGGTAAAGTCCCAGCCGCCACCCGGGTCGGCGGGAGCAATGCACTCCACTTTGCCTTCAGGCTCAAAGGCAAACAGGCTGCTGCTGCCCAGCGCCAGCATGGCAGTCGCGATAAGGGTTAACGGTGTTTTGCTGGCTGTTGTTTTGTTGAACATGGCGATGTCCTCACGATGATTCATGGTGTTGTTGGTTTTTTCAGCGTGCTGTTGGCGTTTCAACGTGGTTGTGACGGAGGGCGGCTTATCTTAAAGTTCTGTAAAGTAGAATTTGCGTTCTTCAGAGTAGAAAGCTAGGTAGCTTGATATGCTCGGTCAATGCTGTTCGGTGGGATTGCGACCAAAGTTTAGGGTAGCTGTTTTTGGTTGAGGAGGTGAGTTCCATGGCCAACGATAGGGTGGCAGCCGTCGAGCGCGCTCTGACGGTGCTGGAGGTATTTGACGACGCTGAGGAAAAATTTAGTTTGGCAACGCTTGCGCGGCGTACCGGCTTTTACAAAAGCACGCTGTTACGCTTGCTGGGCTCACTGGCTCGCTTTGGCTACGTACGCCGCACGGGGGACGGCACCTGGCAGCTGGGTGACACGCCCGGCCGGCTGGCACGTCGCCGACCTGATGACCAGGACGTTCTGGTACGGATAGAGCCTCGCTTGCAGCGGGTCGCCGCGCAGCTTGAGGAAACCGCTGCGTTGCTCGAGCGTACGTCGGAAGGCGTTGAATGCCGCTTGGTGGCGTTGCCGTCTCAGGCACTGCGGCATGACCTACATCCGGGAATGCGCTGGGCATGCGCCAACGCAGATGATCCGCGTCCGGTAATTCCCGGCGGTGAAATGTTGGCGGTCGTCCTGCTAGGCAGCCAGCCTGTGCGTTGGCTGTCCGTGTCAGGTCCGGCGGGGCGTGTGCCGGTAACGCGGGCGTTGGCGCTGCTGGAAGAAGCTGCCGCCATGCTGGGGGAGATGGCCTCACCGGCCGCTGTGTCGTCCTTGGTTTGACCCTTTGAAGACGCTGTGTCATGCAGAGAGTGCCACCGTCTTTTTTCCTTGCCTGACGTCCTTGCTTTACACTCAATATTTGTCTGTCTATCGGACGTAACGCCGCATGCTGGAATTTCTTCAAGGTTTCTCCTACGGGCTGTTTCTTTCCTGCCTGCCCTGGTTTTTGGTCGGTCTGGTTAGCCCGCGCCGTGCGTTGGGCACGCTGCGGCCTTCGCGTTGGCAGGTCGTTATCCGTTACTGGTTTGCCGTGCCTTTTCTGGCGGGGCTGTTGTGGCTGACCTCACTGTGGGGCGGCTTCGGGCCGTCCCTGGGCGGTTGGCTGGCGGGTCTCGTGGCGGTTGCCGTGGCGCTTCCTCTGGAACGCCGCTTGCGCGGCTGGTGGGGAAACCGCCAGCAGCGACGCCTCGACGCTCAGCACGAGCGTGACGTGGCTCAGCGTCAGGCGAAGCAGGCGCATGACGCCCGCGAAGCCGGGGAGGAAATCCTCGATCCGGATCATCCTCCGGCCAATGCGGACGCTGTGATTCTAGCGCTGTGTGATGCCAAAAAGCGTCTGTTAGCGGTCAAGCAGCCGGCTCTCGCCCAACAGGCAGATCGCCTTTATAGTCGCTATCGCAAGGCGATTGCGGTATTGCTGGAGCGTTTCGAGGTGGGCGAGCTTGCCTTTGAGCGCGCCCGCTCGCTGGTGGCGGAGGTGTGTTTTGTGGCGGTGGATAATCTGACCACGATGGCCTCTCAGGCGAGCGGCGTGGCGGGAGTGGACGGGAATCTTGTGCGCCAGCGACTGGCGCGTGAAGGCGATCGATTATCCCCCGCGGAGCGCCTGGCTCTGGAACGCCGCCTGGCGCTGGTGGAGGACACCCACCGACATTTGCGTGAACTCAGTGGCCGCAACGAAACTGCATTGACCGCGCTGGATAACGCGGCGGTGGCAATGGCCCGAGTGGATACTCGCCGTCCTCAGGCGTCCGTCAGCGCTGATCAAGCGCTGGGGGATCTGCAGCGCTTCGTGGCCCGGGCGGAACGTTATAGCCGTAGCCTTTAAGAACGAGCCTTGAGAACGGCCCTTGAGCTTTTATCCCCTTCCAGAAGGACGCTTCGACTTATGCCAACCCCGCAAGATCCCCACAACCCAGCGCTATACCTGCCGTCGACGGAGGAAGTTGCCGCCGATCTGGAGCGTAAGTCTTCCTCCTCAGAGGGAACGGCGAGCCTGCCGGATCAGGCCGAGCGTTTCGTGGCGGCGTTGTTGACACAGGGCAATGAGCGCCAGACCCAGCGCCGCCACGTGGACGAACTGGGCCGTGAGATCCAGCGTCAGGCCGCCTACCAGAGCGAACTGCTCAAGACCCCGATGCGTACGCTGGCCGAGCAGGGAGACGAAGGCGGGCCGGTGGCTCAGGCGCTAACCGGGCTGCGCCAGCGCATGCATGAACTCGATCCGCAGCGCCACCATCTGGCTCGGCGGGGTATCGATCGAATCCTGACGCTCATTCCCGGCATGAGCACCGGTCTGGAGCGCTATTTTCAGAAGTATGAAAGTGCCCAGCAGGCGCTGGATGCGATCATTCATGAGCTTGAAGCGGGCAAGGATCGGCTGGGGCGCGATAACCTGACCCTGGCGGATGATCAGCAGGCGCTGGAAGAGGCGGCGGAAAAGCTGCAGGAGCAGATCGAGCTGGGCCAGCTGATTGATCAACGTTTGGTGCTTAAAGCCGAAGCACTGCCGCAAGACGATGCCGAGCGCCGTTTTATCGAGGAGGAGCTGCTGTTTCCGCTGCGCCAGCGCATTGTCGATCTCCAGCAGCAGCTGGCCGTCAGTCAGCAGGGCGTGCTGGCGCTGGAAGTGCTCATTCGCAACAATCGGGAATTGATCCGTGGCGTGGATAGAGCCATCAACGTCACCGTTTCTGCACTGAGCGTGGCCGTGACCGTAGCGCTGGGGCTGGCCAATCAGCGGCTGGTGCTGGACAAGGTTGAGGCGCTCAATGCCACCACCGCGGATATGATCGCCGGCACCGCTCAGGCCCTGCGCCGCCAGGGCACGGAGATTCAGACCCGCGCCGGCTCGGCGATGCTCGACATGCACAAGCTTGAACAGTCGTTTGGCGACGTTATGGCCGCCATCGACGACGTCTCGCGCTATCGTCGCGAGGCGCTGCCGCGGCTGGCAGAGCAGGTCAGCCGTCTGGATACTCTTTCCCGTCAGGGCAGTGAAGCCATCGAGCGGGTGCAACGCAGCCGTGACGAGCGGCCGCCCCGGTGAAGCGCCTACTCTGCTTGCTGGTGCTGATCGCCATCGGTGTCGCTCTCGACAAGGGCGTCTGGGCGATTCCGCGACAATGGAGCCCCTTTGAGCCACTGCGTATTCAGGACCCGGTTACCCCGGTCACCGGCTGGAAGCTTACGTGGCTCAAGCGTGATCGTCAGGGGTGTCTGGCGGTGCTGGATACGCTGCCGGATAGCGCGCTCGAATATCAGGCGTTGGTGGATTATGTGCCGACCCCCAGCTGCCCGCTCACCAATGTGGTACGTCTGAACGCCAGCGGCGTGCAGTTCAACCGCAGCTTTGTGGCGACCTGCCCGCTGGCGCTGGGCTGGCTGATGTTTGAGTATCACACGCTGCAGCCGGCGGCCAGAAATCTTCTGGGCAGCCCGGTCAGTCGCGTCGAGCATTATGGCAGCTTCGCCTGCCGCAATATCTATGGTCGTGAAAATGCTCGGCGCAGTGCCCATGCGTCGGCAGAAGCGCTGGATGTGGCCGCTTTCACACTGGCAGACGGGCGGAGAATAAGCGTGCTTGACGATTGGCAGGAGGAAGGCAAGACCGGCCAGTTCCTGCACGAGATTCAGCGTGGCGCGTGTCGACGTTTCGCCACGGTACTGGGGCCGGAATATAATGCCGCTCATGCCAATCATTTTCATTTGGCCGTGGGTGGGTTCAGTTTGTGCCGCTAGGAAGCTGGCCATCCCCTATAATTTTCGCTCTGGAGTATGTGCCCTTGGAAACCGGACTGATGTATTCCGCCCTGGTATTTCTCGTCGCGGCGGTGGCGGTAGTGCCGCTGTGTAAAAAGTTAGGTCTTGGCGAAGTGCTGGGGTATCTGTTGGCAGGCGTAGCCATTGGCCCGGCCGCTCTTGGCTTGGTGAGCGATCCCGAACAGGTGCTGGGGTTTTCCCAGATCGGCATCGTTTTCCTATTGTTTATCATCGGTCTGGAACTCAAGCTTTCGCGGCTAAAGCTGATGCGCCAGGCGGTGTTCGTTTTCGGCGGCCTGCAGCTTCTCACCGCTGGCTTGGCCATCGCCCTGATTGCCTGGCTGTTGGGGCTGTCTCCTACGGCGGCGCTGATCGTGGGGTTTGGCCTGGGGCTGAGCTCGACGCCCCTGGTCCTGCAGCTGCTCGGCGAGGGCGGTGAGTTGCAGAGTCGCCAGGGCCGTTACGCTTTTTCCATTCTGCTGTTTCAGGACATGGCCACCATTCCGGTACTCGCGCTGATTCCTTTCCTTGGCGCCGGGGCGAACCTTGATGGCGATTCTTCGGCAATGATCAAGGATATCGTGCTGGGCGTCGGTGCCTTCGTCATATTGATTCTCTGCGGACGTTATCTGCTGCGCCCGCTGTTTCATCAGATCGCCCGGGTACAAAGCCGGGAGATGTTCCTTGCGGTTGCCTTGATGGTGGTGCTGGGAGCGGCCCTGTTGATGGAGAAAGCGGGATTATCCATGGCGCTGGGCGCTTTTGTTGCCGGCGTGCTGCTGGCGGATTCGGAATATCGCCCGGCCATCGAGGCGGATATTCAGCCGTTCAAGGGGCTGCTGTTGGGGCTTTTCTTCATGGCGGTGGGGATGACCGCCCAGATCGGCCTGTTGCTGGAAGAGCCACTGCGCATTCTGCTTCTCGTGCTGGGGTTGTTCGTCGTCAAATTCCTGATGCTGCTGCTGGCCACGCGGCTGTTTCGTCGGCCTTGGCCCGTCGCCTTGCGGCTCGGGGTGCTGATGGGGCACGGCGGTGAGTTCGGCTTCGTGCTGTTCTCCGCCGCGCTGGCCGCTGGCTTGCTTGAGGCGCCGCTGGTCAATACGCTGATCCTGATTGTGTCGCTTTCCATCGCACTCGCGCCGCTGATCAACGCGTTGGCGCTGCGTTCCGGCCTGTTAGCGCCAAAGAAGAAGCCGTCGCGTGAATACGACCAGCCCCAGCGCGTCGAAAATCAGGTGTTGATCATCGGTTTCAGTCGTTTCGGCCAGGTCGTCGGGCGGGTGCTGCAGAATTTGCAGATTCCTTTTACGGTGCTGGACAGCGACCCGGAACGGGTCGATTTCGTGCGACGTTACGGCCATCAGGTCTATTTCGGCGATGCCTCGCGGCTGGATCTGTTGGAGGCCGCCGGGGCAGAGCGCGCGTACCTGCTGGTGCTGGCCGTGAGCGATGTGGACGTCTCCATGCGGGTGGCGCGGCTGATTCGGCGACGTTTCCCCCGGGCCAAACTGCTTGCTCGGGCGCGGGATCGCTATCATGCCCAGCAGCTGATGCGCCTTGGCGTGTCTATCGTGATTCGCGAGCTGCTGCTGTCGAGTCTTGAAATGTCGCGGCGGGTATTGATGGAGCTAGGCGTCAAGGACGAGGTTGCCGAGCACACCATCGAGACCTTTTACCAACACGATGAGCGCACCCTGGCACAGCAGATGGAGACAACCCGCGAGACGCAACAGCTGGCGCAGAGTCACGAGCAGGCCAACCGGGAGTTACAGGAGCTTTTCCAAGCGGATGAGGAAAGCCTGACCCCGGGAACTCTCGAGGCGTCATCAACCCTCGACAAATCATCTCATCATCCATGAATGATTCGCGAGCTAGTTCGTCCGTATCAGAGCGTTACGTTTTTGGATGTGAGAAGCGTGCGCTACTCCATCGATCAGCTGGCATCGCTGACAGCGATTGAGGCGATGATGGTGCGAAACCGGCGGAGGCATTATGACAGCAGAAACCACATTACTTTATGTCTATTACGACGGCGCCTGCCCGATATGCCGGCGCGACCGTGCCCGCTATGAACGCTGGGCGGGAGAAACGGGAAAGTCGGTGATCTGGTGCGATTTTAACCAGTACACCGAGCACCTGCACTCGATTGACGTTGACCCGGACGCGGCGATGATGTCGCTGCACGTTGAAGACGCCAGCGGGCAGCTGTATGAAGGAATCGAGGCCTACGTGTTGCTGATGAAGCGCGTGCCGAGGCTACGTCCGGCGGCTTTTTTCATGGCGCTTCCCGGCGTCAACGGCGTGTTGACAAAGCTCTACCAGCGCTGGGTGTGCCGGCGGCTTGAGCGTGAAGGCCGCCTGCCGTAAAGCCCGGTTGCTCCGTCGACAACCAGGCAGGGTTGCTCACAGCCAATTGCGCATTTCGTGAGCATAGCAGGGTGGCGATGACGGCTCGCGGTCGGCTATGTCCTCTGCTTCGAGGGCTTCAAGTAGGATGGCACGTAGCTCGATCAGGTAAGAGTGTTCTAGTCGCCGCTCGCTGGTCAGCAGCGTTAAAGTGCCCTTGCGGGCATATACCATCAGCGGGAGTAGCGCCTCGCCGCTGTCGCGAAGATCGAGGCGATAGCGCGTCAGAAGCGACGTGTGACTGAGGCGCCCCTGGTCATATTGGCGATGTAGCCCGATAGAGGGGGCGGCTTCGGGATGCCACGCGGTCAGGTGTAGCGTGTCGTGGGTTTTCCCCCGGGGCCATAGCCGGTCGACCAGCACGCGGGCGCCGTCGTCCTGGCTGACCGGTGCATAAATACGCTTTAACTCAATCTGGTAGCTCACGCATTCCTCCCTTGCCAGTTGATAATTCGGTCAGGCTAAGCGTTATTTTATCAGTAATTCGCGAAAAAACTCGGACTTTTCAGGCAAGGAGAGATAGTGCAGCGTGATAGCGGTTGGTCTAGCGTTTAACATATTGATTATTTTCGTGTGAGTGAATAATCTAGCGCGCCATCGCCGCTCTCCGCACGCTTGGTAAGCGACACGATTGGTAGGCAAGCCATCCCACCCAATGCGCGGAGCGATCGTCAGTGAAAGTCTCGCCAGTGAAAGCCTCTCCACAAGCGCCCGAACTGACGGCGGCAGGCGACCGTTATTTCGACGGCATGGCGGAGAAGTTTGCCCGCTCGCTGTATAACGCCCCGCGCGGCGAGCTACGTTTGGCGTTGCTGGATGCGCTATTGCCCGAGATGCTAACGCTTAGCGGCCAGCTGGCGCTGGACGTGGGCGGCGGCCTTGGTCAGCAGGCAGCGTGGCTGGCCCGCCGCGGCCATCACGTTACACTTGCCGAGCCGTCTGGTGATATGCTCGCGCTGGCGCGCGCCACCCTCGCTGATGAGACGTTCGCCGAGCGCATCGATTATCTGCAGGCGCCGCTGCAGGCGCTGGATACGGCAGCCCCCGGCCCCTGGCCGCTGGTGATATGCCACGCGGTACTTGAGTGGATGGGCGACCCGCGTGCCGCACTCGAAGCGCTTGGCCGGCTGGTGGCGCCCGGCGGTCAGCTAAGCCTGATGGTGTTCAACCGCGACGCGCTGCGGTTTGCCAACGTGATCAAGGGCAACCGGCAAAAGGCGCTGGACGATCGGTTGGAAGGGCTGGGCAAGCGCAAGCGCCTGACGCCCGTATCGCCGCTGACCCACGCTCAGATCGAGCACTTTGCCGCCGCCGCCGGCTTGACCCTTGACGGCGTAGCGGGCATCCGTATTTTTCAGGATTACCTGCGCGAACCGGTGGCAGATGCGGATGATCAGGCGACGCTTTTCGCCCTTGAGCGCCAATACTGCCGTACCGACCCGCACTGGCGCCTTGGGCGCTACCTGCTTTATACCCTGCGTAAGCCACCCTGTGTGAATCAATAGGAGAGCCCGATGAGTGCTCAGACGCCGAGCTGCCAACTGCTGGAACGCGATGCGTTTAGCAAAGATCCCGACTTTGCCTCTTTCTGGGCGATCGCGCCGCCGGATGACCCTTGGCTTTTGAGTGCTGCCGCGGGCGTTGTCAGCGCCGATCAAGCGCTGCATGAGCGCTTTGCGGCGCAGAGTACGCCCGTGGTATCGCCGCTTGATGAGGCAACGGAGGCCAAGCTGCGCGGCGGTACGATTCACGCCGTGGTGCTGTTCTGGCCGAAAGCGCTGCGGCTGGGCGGGTGGTGGCTTGACTGGCTGAACCAGACACTGCCCGACGGTACGCCGGTGGCGGTAGTGGGCGAGCATCAGGGCGGCATTAGGCGCGTGCCCAAATGGCTCGCCGAGCGCGGGCTTGAGTGCGACAAGCGCGACGGCGCGCGGCGCTGCTCGGTGTTTGTCACCCAGACCCGCGCACCCGACGCGCTGCCGGCCGAGCGCCTTGCCTCACAGGCGTGGGAACGCTTTACCGCGCGCGATATGCAGATGGTCAGCCATCCGGGGGTGTTTGGCCACGGTAAGGTCGATGAAGGCACCACGCTGCTGCTGGATACGCTGGAGGGCGCGCTTGGCGATACGCCGCTCAAGGTGCTCGACGTTGGCTGCGGGGACGGGATTATCAGCGCCTGGCTAGCGCGCCAGGGGCATAACGTCAGCGCGGTAGACGTCAATCACTTTGCCGTTGAGGCCTGTCGCAGGACGCTGGCTGAAAATGGCGCAGACGGCTGCGTGCTGGCCAGCGACGTGTATTCGGCGCTGGGCGATGAGCGTTTTGACCTGATCATCAGCAATCCGCCGTTTCATCAGGAGCGCGAGATCGACTACGGCGCGGCGGGACGCCTGATTGCCGAAGCGTCCGGTCACCTGACTAAAGGTGGAAAGCTGGTGCTGGTAGCCAACGCATTCCTGCCGTATGCCGTGCCGCTGGAGCGTGCGTTTGGGACGTTTGATGTGCTGGCCGATAACCGCCGGTTCAAGGTGTATCGGGCCTGCATCGCCCGGTACGCTTTATTCTAAACTCAGGGCCTCCTACGAAAACCTGATGATTGCTATCATTCGGGGTTGTAGGAGGGCAGCTCTGCTGCGCGACAGTTGTGCCACCGCACCCCGGCAGGCCTTTGGCCTGCATCGCCCGGTACGCTTTATTCTAAACTCAGGGCCTCCTACGCAACCTGTTCACTGCCTCTTGCTTTGTAGGAGGGCGGCTATGCCGCGCGAAAGGCGCCGTAGGCGTCCGGGTTGTGTGTGACCGAGTGCTTTCAGGCACCCACAAAAAAACCGCGCGGCCCGAAAGGGTCGCGCGGTTTTGGTTACTGGCTTGCTGTCAGGCAGGCTTTAGAGTGACGTCCAGAGCGCTACGTTGGGCGCCAGGCTTGAATCTACCGACATCATCACGCTCAGAGCGGTGATGGTGAGAATGGAGAAGCCGAACACCTGCTTGGCCCATTTGACATCGTCGCGGGCGCGGTAGCCTTCAAGCCCCAGATACAGCCAGTAAACCCCCATCACCAGTGCGACGGCAAAGTAGCCAGCGCCTGCGTAGCCGGCCAGGCTCAGCGTCAGCGTAGCGACCACAAAGGCCAGAATATAGCCGAGGATATAGTGCTTGGCGGTTTCAATGCCGCGCACTACCGGCAGTACTGGAATCGACGCCGCGCGGTAATCTTCCCGACGAAAGATCGCAATCGCGTAGGAGTGCGGCATCTGCCACAGGCAGAAAATCACCAGCAGCGTCAGCGCGCCGGTATCAAACTGCCCGGTCACCGCGCAATAGCCCACCACCGGCGGCATCGCGCCGGAAAGGCTACCGACCAGCGTGCCGAATTCCGAGTTGCGCTTCATATAAAGGCTATACGCCCCCACATAAATCGCAAAGCCGAACGCGGCAAGGCCGACCGTCAGCGCGTTGGTACCCAGTGCCAGCAGGCCAAACCCGCCGGCGCCCAGAAGCGTGGCAAAGACCAGCGTCGCCGCCGGGGTGATGCGCCCCTGTACCAGCGGGCGGTTGCGGGTGCGCGACATGAGCGCGTCGATGTCGCGGTCAATCACGTTGTTGAACGCGCAACCCGAGGCAATCACCAGCGCCAGCCCCAGCAGGGCGGCGACAAACAGCCAGCCGTCAAACGTGCCCTGGGCGGCGAGAAAGAAACCGCCCATCACCGAGATCACGTTACCGCCAATGATGCCCGGCTTGGTCAGGGTGATAAAGTCCTGGAATCGGCTCGGCGTTGCCACTAGCCGATCATCATATTGAGTTGCAAGTGGTGCATGATCCATAGCGAACCTCCCACGACCAGAGCCAGGATGGTTATGGTGAAAACGAAAGATGTCAGATTCCAGCCGTCGTCAGACTTAGTGTTCATGTGCATGAACATGATCAGCTGCACCAGAATCTGGGCGACCGCCATGGCGACAACGATGATCACGGTCATGCCGGTATTGAACGCGCCGCTCATTACCGCGGTAAACGGGATCACCGTCAGCACGAGGGAAAGAATCAGCCCGACGACGTAGGTTTTGACGCTGCCGTGGCTGGCGCCGCCCGGCGCCGTATGTGAATCGCTCATATCACAGCACTCCCATCAGGTAGACGAAGGAGAAGACGCAGATCCAGACAATGTCCAGAAAGTGCCAGAACAGGCTCAGGCACATGATCCGCGGGCGGGTCATGTGATTCAGCCCTTTGGTCGAGACCTGCACGAACATCACCGCAATCCAGATCAGGCCAAAGGTGACGTGCAGCCCGTGGGTGCCCACCAGGGTGAAGAACGCGGTGAGAAACGCGCTGCGATCCGGGCCAAAGCCTTCCTCGATCAGGTGGTGGAACTCGTAAAGCTCCATGCCCACAAAAGCCGCGCCGAGCAAAAAGGTAATGCCCAGCCAGGCTTTCAGCTGGCCGACCTTGTCGGTGTTCATCGAAAGCACGGCCATGCCGTAGGTAAAGCTCGAGAACAGCAGCAGGAAGGTTTCGACCAGCACAAAGGGTAGCTCGAAAATATCCTGACCCGAGGGGCCACCCGCCGTACCCCCAGCGAGCACGGCGTAAGTGGCGAACAGTGACCCGAAGATCACCAGATCGCTCATTAGATAGACCCAGAAGCCGAAGACCTTGGTGCCGCCGGCATCATGATGATCGGCGTGGTGATCGTGCTCATGCTCGGCCGCAGCCGTCTGGGCGTGTTGATTACTCATTGTTTGCGTTGCCATGTTATGCCCGCACCTCTACTCGGTTGGTGTGCTCGAGTTCGTCGCGACGCGCCCAGCGCTCGCGGTGCTCGCGCTCGATGCGCTCAACCTCGGCAGCCGGTACGTAGTAGTCGATGTCATCGTTGAACACGCGCATCAGGAAGGCAACGAACATGCCCGCGCCGCTAAGGGCCGCCAGCCACCAGATGTGCCAGATCAGCGCAAAGCCCAGACCGATGCTGAGAATGCCGATGACAGGGCCTGCCACGGTGTTTTTGGGCATGTGGATGTCTTCGTAAGGCCCATTGCTCAGCAGGGCTTCGGCGCCGTTTTTCTGCTTGTCTTCCCAGAAACCGTCGATGCCGGTGACTTCGGGCAGGTGCGCAAAGTTATAGAACGGTGCCGGAGATGAAGTGGCCCACTCAAAGGTACGCGCATCCCAGGGGTCGCCGGTGACGTCGAGATTCTGCTTGCGGTCGCGAATGCTGACGTAAAGCTGAATCACCGTGCAGGCAATGCCCATCAGAATGATCACGGCGCCAACCCAGGCGGCAATCATCAGCGGCTGCCAGCTGGTGTCGGCGTAGGTCTGCATGCGGCGTACGGCACCGAAGAAGCTCAGCGCGTAGAGCGGCATGAAGGCCATGTAAAAGCCGATGATCCAGCACCAGAACGAACGCTTGCCCCATTTCTCGTTGAGCGTGAAACCGAACGCCTTGGGGAACCAGTAAGTCAGGCCGGCCATCATGCCAAAGACCACGCCGCCGATGATGACGTTATGGAAGTGGGCAATAACAAACAGGCTGTTATGCAGTACAAAGTCGGCGCCCGGAATGGCCAGCATTACGCCGGTCATGCCACCCAGCGTAAAGGTGACGATAAAGCCCAGCGTCCAGAGGACCGGCGAGGTGAACTGAATACTCCCGCGGAACATGGTGAACAGCCAGTTGAAGATCTTCACCCCGGTGGGAATGGCGATGATCATCGTCATGATGCCGAAGAAGGCGTTGACGTTGGCGCCCGCACCCATGGTGAAGAAGTGGTGCAGCCAGACCATGAACGAGAGCACGGTAATACATACCGTGGCCCACACCATGGTGGTATAGCCAAACAGCCGCTTGCGCGAGAACGTCGAGGCGACCTCGGAGAACACGCCAAATGCCGGCAAAATCAGGATATACACTTCGGGGTGACCCCAGGCCCAGATGAGGTTGACGTACAGCATCATGTTGCCGCCAAAATCATTGGTGAAGAAGTGCATGCCGAAGTAGCGATCCAGCGTCAGCATCGCGATGGTCGCGGTGAGGATCGGGAATGACGCGATGATCAGCACGTTGGCGCAAAGCGACGTCCAGGTGAAGATCGGCATGCGGAACATGGTCATGCCCTTGGTGCGCATCTTCAAAATGGTGACGAAGAAGTTGATACCGGTCAGCGTCGTGCCGATCCCCGATATTTGCAACGCCCATATCCAGTAGTCCACCCCGACATCAGGGCTGTACTGAATCCCCGACAGCGGCGCGTAGGCCAGCCAGCCGGTTTTGGCAAACTCGCCGATAAACAGCGACAGGTTGACCAGCACCACGCCGGCGACAAACAGCCAGAAACTCAGGTTATTGAGAAACGGGAAGGCCACGTCGCGCGCGCCGATCTGCAGCGGCACCACCAGGTTCATCAGGCCGATGACCATGGGCATTGCCACAAAGAAGATCATGATCACGCCGTGGGCGGTGAAGATCTGATCAAAGTGCTCGGGTGGCAGATAGCCCGAGGCGTCGCCGGCGGCCAATGCCTGCTGGCTGCGCATCATGATGGCATCCGAGAAACCGCGAACCAGCATCACCAGCGCGACGATAAAGTACATGATGCCGAGTTTTTTATGGTCAACAGAGGTAATCCACTCTGACCACAGATACTGCCATTTTTTGAAGTAGGTGATTGCCCCGAGCAGCAGCGCTGCTACCACCGCGATGACCGCGACGGTGCCCATGACGATGGGCTCATGGAAGGGGATCGACTCCCAGCTTAGTTTTCCGAACATAATGTTATTCCGCTGCCTCCGCGCTCATCGGCGCATCGCCGTGGCTATTTGGGGATGCATCGCCGTCGCGGCCGGTATGAAAACTCTGAACAATGTCTTCATACAGCCGGGGCGATATCTCGGAGAAATATTTCACCGGAACATCCCGGGTGGGTAAGGCCAGCGCCTCGTATTCCTCGGGGAAAGTGAGGCTATCGGCGGACTCGCGGACGTTTTCAACCCAGTCGTCAAACGCCTCTGGTGAGGTCGCGTGAGCGTCAAACGTCATGCCGGCAAAACCCGAGCCGCTGTAGTTGGTGGAACGTCCCGGATAAACGCCTTTTTCATTGGCGATCAGGTGAACGTCGTTGTCCATGCCCGCCATGGCGTAGATCTGGCTGCCCAGATGGGGAATGAAAAACGCATTCATCACCGAGCCCGACGTCACCCGGAAGCGTACCGGTACGTCTTTGGGAAAGGCGACCTCGTTGACCGTGGCGATGCCCTGTTCGGGATAGATGAACAGCCATTTCCAATCCAGCGAAACGACCTGGATTTCCATCGGGGCAACGTCGCTTTCAATAGGCTTGTGGGGGTCAAGGCTATGGGAGGTTTTCCATGTCATTGTCGCGAGGATCGCGATAATGATGCAGGGAATCAGCCATATCGCCACTTCAATGGCGTTGGAGTGCGACCAGTCGGGGTGGTAAACCGCGTTTTTGTTGCTGCGCCGATAGCGTACGGCAAACCAGAAGGTCATGCCGATAACCGGAATGACCACGATCATCATCAGGCCAAAAACGGTCAAGATCAGCCGCGTCTGCTCCTGGCCGATCTGGCCCTTGGAATCCAGCAGGGCAGACCCGCAGCCTGCTAGGGCGTGTTGACGTTTCATGGCAGGGGTATTGGCAGGATAGGGGCAAGCTCGCAGAATAAAGGTTCCTACGCCAACAAACTGCAAGCCTGCCATGCCCCGACAAATGCTCACGGATGAACACTGGTCGAAGCTGAAACCTATCCTGCTTCAACAAGGTATTTATGACAAGGCTGACTTGCGTACCACGGTGGAAGGCATCCTGTATCGGATGCGCACCGGCTGCCCGTGGCGGGATCTACCGGAGACGTTTGGCCCCTGGAATACGGTCTACAAGCGTTTTAACGCCTGGTCAGCGAGTGGAAAGCTGATGAGGATTTTCAACACGCTGGTGGAAGATCCTGATGTCGAGTGGCTGTTCATTGATGGCTCCTACGTCAAGGCTCATCAGGACAGCACAGGGGCTGCCACGGAAGACGCAGAAGCCATCGGCAAAAGTCGTGCAGGCAATACCAGCAAGATCCACTTGACCGTGGATGCTTATGGGTTACCGATTGCCTTCAGGATAACCGGGGGTGAGGTGCACGACAGCACGGAAGCCCAGGCATTGATTGACGACTTGCCAGCAGGTGATGCGCTGGTGGCTGACAAGGGCTATGACAGTGAACGTATCCGTGAGCAGATCGAGGCCAAAGGCATGGCGGCGGTGATTCCACGCAGGCGTAACTCGAAAAAAGGAAATGCCAATCTGGACAGGGGGTTATATCGCTACCGGCATCTGGTTGAGAATGCCTTTGCTCGACTGAAACCGTATCGCGCCATTGCGACGCGCTACGATAAGCTCAAGCGAAACTACGAAAGCATGGTGGCCTTGGCGTGCTGTTTGTTGTGGCTCCCAATGTGAAACGTCAACAGGCCCTAGCAACAGCGGCAGCGTGATCAGCAACAAGGTACCGATGGCGCGCGTAAAGCTCTTTCTTCTCATCTTGCGACCTCGTGAGAGTGGAGAGGCAAAACGCCCCAGGCCTGTCAGGGACAAGCAAACCAACATCACTCCGCTAGTGCTAGGCAGGCTAACTATTAGCAAGCTAATTGGTGGCATGGAGCTTGCCGCCATTGCTGTGGTGGTGACGGGCGGTGGGGCGCTTCGCTCGGCGTACGCCCGCAGGTAAAGCCAGAGCGTCTGCCCGGAAAGGGAGAGAGAAAACCGGGAGGCCAAACGCAGCGGCTTTAACCGCGAGGAGGGGTATTATCAAGGATGTGAAAGGACGCTGTGAAGCGACTTTTTGCCACACCTGTGTCGCACCCAAGGTTGATGTGGATCAATGTTGTGCTGGGAAAACAAGGTTTCAGCGTCCTGAATGCCCGTCATGGCGGGGCGCGTAGCGAATTGTATTGACGCTATACAGGCTGTCGCCGCCGGGTGCTGATACCGTGACATCGTCGTCAATTTGCTTGCCTAACAGTGCTTTGGCCAGCGGTGCATCAACGCTGATCCAGCGCTTTCGGGTATCCGTTTCATCGTGGCCGACGATGCGTAGCGACAGCGTCTCGCCGTGCTCGTCCTCAAGCTCGACAAAGGCGCCGAAAAAGACCTTGCCGGTATCGGCAGGCAGGCGGTCGATCACCTGCAGCTCGTCGAGGCGCTTGGTCAGGTAGCGGATCCGCGCGATGACGCGGTTAAGCTCCTTTTTGTTATAGGTGTAATCCGCGTTCTCCGAGCGGTCGCCCTGGGCGGCAGCCTCGCCCACCTTGGTGGAAAGCGCCGGGCGCTTCACCCGCGACAAATGCTCCAGAATACCGCGCATGCGCGCCGCACCTTCGGCGGTAATCACGTTGCTTTTGGGTTCCTGGCGCGGATCTTTCGCCGGATCGCGCCAGCGCGTCATGTTTCTGCCTTTCATTGTGTTCTCGTCACGTCGTGTTTACGGGTTGCGGGGCTCAGCGGGCAGGGCAGACCACGTAATTCGGGCTTCCAGTCCGTGCGGCTGGCGGTTGTGTAACGTCAAGCCTGCCTGCTGGCGCTCGGCGAGTTCAAGCACAATGGATAACCCCAACCCGCTGCCCGTGGTCAGCTGGTCCGCGGCGCGGCGAAAACGTTCCGTCACCGCTTGCAAGAGCTCCTGGGGAATACCCGGGCCGGTATCGCACACCGCGAGATAGGGCTGATCATCCTGGGTCCCGAGTTCAACCGTGACAGTGCCGTTATCGGGCGTGTAGCGCAGGGCATTATCGATCAGGTTGCGTACCAGTATGCCGACCTGTACGTCGTCTGCGGCCACGGGCAGGCGCGTTTTCCCGGTTAGCTCAAGGTGTTGCTGGCGCGCGTTCGCCTGTGGCCATAAATCGGCCATGATGTCGGACACGGTCGGGTAGATATCGATCACGCCGGCACTTTGTTTTGTCGTGCGGTCAAGCCGCGCCAGCACCAGAAGCTGCTCGACAACTCGCTGTAAGCGCTCCACGCCGGTATACGCCTTGCGCAGTGACTGCTGTTCGCCGGCCTGGGCGTTATCCAGATGAATGCGGAGGGCCGCCAGCGGGGTGCGCAGCTCGTGGGCGGCATCGGCGGTAAAGCGCCGCTCTCGCTTCAGCGTTTCTTCCAGCCGGGTAATAAACGCGTTCAACGAGCGGCGCAGCCCTTCAATTTCGTCCGGTACGGGGGTGGTGATGGGGCTTAAATCCCGGGCGCTACGCCCTTCAACCTGACGCGACAGCTGCCGCACGGGAGACAGCCCGCGCCGTATGATGCGGTTCATCAGCCATAGCAGTAGCGGTAGCAGTACCAGCATGGGAATCAGGTTGTTCCACGCAATACGTTCCACAACCTCATCGTGAAAGCTGCCGTGCAGGCCCAGACTCAACCACGTGGCGCTGGCGTTATCCCACAGGCTGAAAACCCGCCAACGGCTGCCGTTATACGTGACCCAGCGATAGCCTTCTTCCTGTGGGGCGGGAAACAGGCCGTGGTTATTCCATTTGCCGGTCAACAGTCGGGGGGTTTTATCGCGGTTCCAGAGCCCGACCCCGAGGTTTCGTTCTTCTTCGTGGTAAAGCGCAGGCGGCGTGGCCGTGGCCGGTGGTGGCAGCGCCTCACCGTGCTGATAAACGACTGACGGGTAGCGGGGAATACTCAGGCTTTGGGCAATACGCTGATACTGCGCAGGCGTTGTCTCGCGGCTCAGCTGACCGGTAAGCACGCGGCCATGCAAACTCAGCTGGGCGTCGAGTATTTCTTCCATTTCGTGATCGGTGATCAAATACGCAGCGGCAAACGCGATGCCGCCGCCTGCCACCAGCATCAGCGTCAGGGTGCGGGTGAAATAGCGGCGTATGGAAATCATGTCGCCTGGCGATCAAGCCGGTAGCCAATCCCGCGAACTGTGACAATCAGGTGTTTATCGAGCTTTTTACGTAAATGGTGCACGTGGACTTCCAGGGTGTTGGATTCGACTGCTTCGTCCCAGCCGTACAACAGGCTCTCAAGGCGAGGCCGGGACAGCACGTTGCCGGCATGGCGTGCGAGTTCCAGCAGCAAGGCAAACTCGCGCCGCCCCAGTTTGATGGCCTGATTGTGCCAGATAACGCTGTGCTCGGCCTCGTCGATGCTCAGAGCGCCGAGGGTGAGTACCTGCGAGGCTCTCCCCGTGGCACGCCGGGTAACCACGCGCAGGCGCGCCAGCAGTTCCTGTAAATCAAAGGGTTTGAGCACATAGTCGTCGGCGCCGGCATCCAGCCCGCGGATGCGCTCCTCGACCGCATCGCGCGCGGTTAAAATCAAAATGGGTAACGTTGTCTCGTGCCGCAGCTGCTGTAACACCTGCATACCGTCCATGTCGGGAAGCCCCAGATCAAGAATCATGACGCTGAAGGTTTCGTTATGTACCGCACTTATCGCCTCGCTGCCCCGGGTAAACCAGTCGACGGTGTATTTCTCCCGTTCCAGCGCCGTTTTGATGCCGTCGCCCAGCAGCGGGTCATCTTCGATCAGCAGTGCGCGCATGGCAGGACTCGCGGTAGATGGTTGAACGGCCGATTTGCAGCATGGCCTATTGCAGCAGGAACAGTACCACTATGGTCAGGCTGGCGGCGATGCTGATGCTGGACGCGATGTTTGCCGGATTGAACTTAGTGGCGTGTTGGTCAACGCCGTGGTTCTCGCTAACCGGCAGCATAAGGTGACCCAACGCGGCCAGTAGCGCGATGCCGCCAAGCCATGCATCCAGCGTGGAAGAGGCAGTGCTGAGCAGCGCCACGCTGAGCCAGACAGCGCCGGCCAGCACGAGCGGCATATAGCGGCTGAACGTCAAGGCCATATCGGTGCGCGCATTCGTCAGGTGGGTAATATTCATAAGGGACTCCTCAAGGTGTCGATGCGGCATGCGACTCAGACGGGCATGAGTCCGTGTTACAGCTGTTTTGTTAAGAAACCCTTACGCGCTTTGGGCAAGCCCAGGCGCGGGCGAGCGTTGAGTCTCCCGCATCGCGCACTCGGCAACCTCAGCTGCGGTGGGGTAAAGCAGCACCCTGTCTTGCGCGCCACGGGGAGCAAATCGCTGTGACGTTTCTACATTCAGCAAGGCGATGACCGGTATACCCAGCGCCGCGGCCATGTGCATGGGGCCGGTATCGGGGGTGATAAGGCGGGGCAGCAGCGAGATGCAGGCGGCAAAGTCGCGTAGCGGCATGAGCGGAGCCGCCGTACCCCAGTCGCCCAAATGCGGGGCAAGTGCCAGGCAAGCGTCCTGTTCTTCGGGGCCGGCAAGCACCAGAAAGGGAAGACGGCGCGCATTGAGTGCCGTGAACAGGGCTTGCCAGAACGCCAGCGGCAGCCGCTTATCCAGATGGCCGCCAATAAACACGCCAACAGGCGCGGCGCCGTGTTCGGCAATGCCATGCAGCAGGCGGGCGGCCCGAAAGCGCTCCTCGGCGTCTATTTGCAGCCAGGGAGCCGCTTTGCAGGGGAGTTGCAGCGGCGTGGCGATGCTTGCCGGCAAGTCATACGCATGGCGACACGGCTCATTCATCACCCAGTGGTAGCTTGAGGCCAGCTTGCCGCGTTTGCCCACCGACTGGCGTGCTCCGGAAAGCTGCGTGCATAGCCAGCCGGTAAAAGAGCTGTCGGCGACCTGGATCACCAGGTCGTAGTGGCGCCGGCGCAGGGCCAACCACAGCGCCACCAACCGCCAGGGGCGCAGCAGCATCGAGCGGCTTAGCGCATGGTAGTGGCCAAGCGGCATGCCCTTGAACAGCGATTGCGTGGTGTCAGTGCCCAGATAGTCGACGGTGATGTCAGGCCGGCCGTGGGCAAAGGCTTCGATCAGACGGGCACTGATTAGCGCATTGCCCAGACGAAAATTGGGCCGTACCAGCAGGATGCGCTCAACGCCGTCAAGCGTTGCGGCGCTCACCGGGCGCGGCGCCAGGCGATTTCTGGCCGCCAGGGAATAAAGTCCTGCCTTGGCCTTCTTTTCCAGCGCCTTGCCCAAACGCCGCATACGATCATTACGCCGAATAACGGTCAGAAATGTCATGCGTCTACTCCTGCGGGTTGATGGTAGACGCAGCATCCCGCAGTTGGCTTAAAAAACCCTTAACGTTGACCGGGATTGTCTCGGGGCATAACTGGCGAATCATTCAAACGTTCGTTACATTGAAGACGGCGACATAAAGCAGTTACAACGACAGTCAGCACCAACAACAGTCAGTAATAACAATGAGGAATCTCGTATGCGCCCGCTATTTATCCAGAAAACCGCGATGGCCACCGCTCTTGCAGGCGTTGTTGCGCTATCGTCACTGACCTTGTCCAGTGCCGCTTTCGGCGATGATCCGAGCGGCTTTTTCGAGTTAAAAAATCGCGTGGAATATACCCTGGCCGAAGTGCCGGAAGGGCAGCGTGAGGCGACGCTCAAAGCGCTGGTGGAGGACGTGAATGCGCTGGCAGAAAAACACCCGGATAACGCCGAAGTGCTGGTCTGGCAAGGGCTGGTGCTGGCGGCTTACGCCGGCGAACGTGGTGGTCTCGGGGCGCTGGGCGATGCCAAGGCGGCGCGCCAGGCCCTTGAGCGCGCCATCCAGCTGGATCCGGACGGCAACAACGGCTCGGCCTACGTGACGCTGGGGATTCTTTACGCTCGCGTGCCCGGCGGGCTGGTCAGCTTTGGCGACAGTGACAAGGCGGATCAGATGTTCCAGCGCGCGCTGGCTGTTCGCCCCGACGGCATTGACGTCAACTATTATTACGCCACCTTTTTGGCTGACGAAGACAGAACGCAGGCAGCCCGCCAGCATGCCCAGCAAGCGGTGAACGGTACTGCACGCGAGGCGCGCCGTGATTCTGACGAAACGCTGCGCGATGACGCCCGATCTCTGCTCGAGACCCTCTAAGCCACTCCGACGCCTTGCAACGTTAGCGGGCGGTTGGCATTCCCGGCGTTAAGCACTGATAATAAGGCCTTTCCACTGGCCTGACCGGGAGTGCCGCATGGCGTTCGTATCGTCTGCATCGCTGTTAACGCCGCCGTTTACTCGCGCCGCCGTCGAACTTTCCTTGCGCGAGGAGTGCCAGGCTTGCGAGATTCGGGCCATGCCGCTTTCATGTGGTTCTGCATGATCTGATGGGTGAATTAACCGGTTATGCAGGGCTTTTTTTGGCAGCATTGGGTGCCGCTACGCTGCTTCCCCTTCAGTCGGAAGTGATGCTGGTTGGGTTGCTGTTGAATGATCAGTATTTGGTCTGGGTTCTGGTGCTGGCGGCTGCCATCGGCAATACGCTGGGCTCAACGATAAACTGGCTGATGGGGCTGTATGTCGAGCGCTTCCAGCATAAGCGCTGGTTTCCTGCTAGCGAAGCCCGGTTGGCGAAAGCCCGACGGGCCTATCACCGCTACGGGCGTTGGTCATTATTGCTGAGCTGGGTGCCGATTATCGGTGACCCGCTCACCGTAATAGCCGGGATCATGCGCGAGCCGTTGTGGAGTTTCTTGCCGATCGTGGCGCTTGCCAAGACGGCACGTTATCTCGTTATTGCCGCTCCCTTCCTGATGTGATCACTTGCGTCAAGATACCTTGACCTTGAGGCAGCCCTCAGGTCCTGAGTGACGCAACTCTCAAGTAACGTTGAATGATGGCCAGGGCAGTCCGGTTGGCATTCTCGGCGATGTGCACCGATAATAAGGCCAATTTCCACTGGGCTGACCGGGAGTGCCTCATGGCGTTCGTATCGTCTGCATCGCTGTTAACGCCGCCGTTTACCCGCGCCGACGTCGACATTGCCTCGCGCGAGGTATTACAGCAGGGCTTTTTTCACGTCGAAGCGTTGACCCTTCGCCACCGCCTGTTTGAAGGCGGCTGGAGCGAGCCCATGCGCCGCGAACTGCACTGTCGTCACGGTGCCGTGGGCGTGCTGCTTTACGACGTGGCGCTGGATTCGCTGGTCTTTGTCGAGCAGTTTCGCGCCGGCGCGGTGGATGATCCCGACTCGCCGTGGAAGCTTGAGCTGGTGGCGGGGCTGATCGACAAGGACGAAACCCTGGAAAACGTCGCCCGCCGCGAAGCCCAGGAAGAAGCCGGTTGCACGGTGCGCGAGCTGGTCAAGCTGCATACCTATTATCCCAGCCCCGGTGCCTGCAACGAACAGGTGACGCTGTTTTGCGCGCTGGTTGATGCCGGTGATCTGGGCGGCGTACACGGCGTGGCGGATGAGCACGAAGATATCCGCGTCCACGTGGTACGTTTTGCCGATGCCTGGGAACTCATGGAAGCCGGACGACTCGATAACGCCATGACGCTGATCGGCATGCACTGGCTGGCCGGCAAGCGCGCCTCGCTGCGTGCGCTGCCCGAACACGCCCGCCGCTTTAGCGCGGCGATACAGGAATAAGCCGTCAAAAGCCTCAGCAAGACGAACGCAAGCAGGAGCAAGTATGGCTCGAACCGCCTACGTGACCGATTTGAAAACGCTGCAGGGCGAATGCAGCGCCAACTACCTGCGACTGCTGCGCCTGGTAGGCGACATGGAGCAGGGGCAGCGTCGTGAAATCGGTCTGGGCGACGTGGCTGATGACGCCGGGGCTAGTAATGCCTCCGCGCTGCGCCTGCATATCCGGCACAACGCGCCTTACACCACGCTGGTGGAAGTGACCCAGACCGGGCCGCTGGACCGGGTAATTGAAAGCCCCCGAATGCGCGTGCACCTGTATCACGACGTGCGCATGGCCGAGGTGATCGACTTTCAGCGCGAACGCCACTTTCACGGGCGCTACCACTACCCCAATGCGCGCATGCACCAGCCCGATGAAAAGCTCCAGCTCAACCGCTTTCTGGGCGAGTGGCTGGCCCACGGTTTGGCCCATGGGCACAGCGCCTTTGTCGCGGAAGCGCCATAAATGCGTTTAGTCCAAATCACTGATCCCCACCTGCACGCCGACCCCGCCGCGCGCTCGCGCACCGGCATTCCCTTTGCCCAACTGCAGGCGGTGGTGGCCGCAGTGATCGACGAACGCCCCGATGCCGTGGTGGTCACCGGCGATATCAGCCAGGACGAATCCGCGGCGTCCTACGCGGCAGCGGCGCGGCTGTTTGATACGCTGCCGTGCCCCTGGCATTGGCTGCCCGGTAACCACGATCAGCGCGAGCTGATGGCCGCCGAGCACGAACTGGTTGACGCCGTAGCGCTGGGCGACTGGCGCATGCTGCTGCTGGACACCCAGGTGCCAGGCGCCCCCCACGGCGAACTCGGCGAGCACAAACTCGCCGCCTTGGCCGCGCAGCTTGAAGACGACGACCGCCCCACGCTGATTGCCCTGCACCATCCGCCGGTGGCGGTGGGCGCTGACTGGATGGACGCCATTGGCCTCAAGGACAGCGCCGCGTTCTGGCAGGCGCTGAGCGCGTATCCACAGGTCAAGGCCGTGCTGTTTGGCCACGCCCATCAAGTATTTTCCGGCACCGTGGCATGCGCCGGCCGAGAGGTAGACGTTTACGGCTGCCCGGCAGCGGCGGATCAGTTTCTGCCCGATGCTGAACACTTCGCGGTAGACGCCGAAGCCAGCCCCGGCTATCGCGTGCTGACGCTCGACGCCCAGGGTGCCAGTACGCGCGTGGAGCGCGTCAAGGTGGCGATCTAACGCAAGCGGGTGTTTTAGGGCCTGTTGACGTTTCACATTGGGAGCCACAACAAACAGCACGCCAAGGCCACCATGCTTTCGTAGTTTCGCTTGAGCTTATCGTAGCGCGTCGCAATGGCGCGATACGGTTTCAGTCGAGCAAAGGCATTCTCAACCAGATGCCGGTAGCGATATAACCCCCTGTCCAGATTGGCATTTCCTTTTTTCGAGTTACGCCTGCGTGGAATCACCGCCGCCATGCCTTTGGCCTCGATCTGCTCACGGATACGTTCACTGTCATAGCCCTTGTCAGCCACCAGCGCATCACCTGCTGGCAAGTCGTCAATCAATGCCTGGGCTTCCGTGCTGTCGTGCACCTCACCCCCGGTTATCCTGAAGGCAATCGGTAACCCATAAGCATCCACGGTCAAGTGGATCTTGCTGGTATTGCCTGCACGACTTTTGCCGATGGCTTCTGCGTCTTCCGTGGCAGCCCCTGTGCTGTCCTGATGAGCCTTGACGTAGGAGCCATCAATGAACAACCACTCGACATCAGGATCTTCCACCAGCGTGTTGAAAATCCTCATCAGCTTTCCACTCGCTGACCAGGCGTTAAAACGCTTGTAGACCGTATTCCAGGGGCCAAACGTCTCCGGTAGATCCCGCCACGGGCAGCCGGTGCGCATCCGATACAGGATGCCTTCCACCGTGGTACGCAAGTCAGCCTTGTCATAAATACCTTGTTGAAGCAGGATAGGTTTCAGCTTCGACCAGTGTTCATCCGTGAGCATTTGTCGGGGCATGGCAGGCTTGCAGTTTGTTGGCGTAGGAACCTTTATTCTGCGAGCTTGCCCCTATCCTGCCAATACCCCTGCCATGAAACGTCAACACGCCCTAGTCGAACGGAAAGAAAGTTATTGAATAAAGGTTATAAAAGAATAGTTATTAATTCTTTTGGGTTATTATTGGTTCAGCGTTAACCTGCTCCCCACTAACACGCTTGCCATGACACGCCCTGCGCGTCGTTTTTGTTTTGTGAGCGCGTCGTTTTTGTTTTGTGAGGAAGTGGGACATGACCCAGATATCCGCTCTTTCCGAGGCCACGGAGTCGACGGCCGAAAGCACCGTTGATGCCGCCCGGCTGACGCACCTGAAGCAGCTGGAAGCCGAGTCGATTCATATCATCCGCGAAGTCGCGGCCGAGTTTGCCAACCCGGTGATGATGTACTCCATCGGCAAGGATTCGTCGGTCATGCTGCATCTGGCGCGTAAGGCCTTTTATCCGGGCACGCCGCCGTTTCCGCTGTTGCACGTGGATACCACGTGGAAATTCCGCGAGATGATCGAGTTCCGCGACCGCATGGCGGCGGAGTCGGGCATGGAGCTGATTGTCCATACCAACGAAGAAGGGCGGGCGGCAAACATCAACCCGTTCGACCACGGCAGCGCCAAATATACCGATGTCATGAAGACCCAGGCGCTCAAGCAGGCGCTGTCGAAGCACGGCTTTGACGCCGCCTTTGGCGGTGCGCGCCGCGATGAGGAAGCCACCCGCGCCAAGGAGCGCGTGTACTCCTTCCGCGACAAGTTCCACCGCTGGGACCCGAAAAATCAGCGCCCCGAGCTGTGGAACACCTACAACGCCAAGATCAATCAGGGCGAGTCGATCCGCGTGTTTCCGCTCTCGAACTGGACCGAGCTGGATATCTGGCAGTACATCTATCTGGAACAGATCCCCCTCGTGCCGCTTTACTACGCCGCGCCGCGTCCGGTGGTCGAGCGCGACGGCATGCAGGTTATGGTCGATGACGATCGCCTGCCGTTGGCGCCGGATGAAACGCCGCAGGAAAAGTGGGTGCGCTTCAGGACCCTGGGCTGCTACCCGCTGACCGGCGCGGTGGAATCCCATGCCGCCACGCTGCCCGAGATCATTCAGGAAATGCTGCTGACCAAGACGTCAGAGCGCAGCGGACGGGCCATCGACCGTGATCAGGCCGGTTCGATGGAGAAGAAGAAGCGCGAAGGCTACTTTTAACGGGGGCGATTCAATGGCACACCAGTCAGCACTGATTGAAGACAACATCGAGCAATATCTGCACGAGCACGAAAACAAGGATCTGCTGCGCTTTATTACCTGCGGCAGCGTGGATGACGGCAAGTCGACGCTGATCGGGCGGCTGCTGCACGATTCCAAGATGATCTTTGAAGACCAGCTCGCGGCGATCACCCAAGCCTCCAAAACCAGCGGCACCACCGGCGACAGCGTTGACCTGGCGCTGCTGGTCGATGGCCTGCAGTCCGAACGCGAGCAGGGCATTACCATTGACGTGGCGTACCGGTTTTTCTCGACCGAGAAGCGCAAGTTCATCATCGCCGATACCCCGGGCCACGAGCAGTACACCCGCAACATGGCCACTGGCGCCTCGACGGCGAGTTTGGCAATCATACTGATCGACGCGCGCTACGGCGTGCAGACGCAAACCCGCCGCCACAGCTTCATTGCGGATTTGCTGGGTATCGAGCATCTGGTGATTGCGGTCAACAAGATGGATCTGGCGGGCTATTCCGAGGCGCGTTTCAATGAAATCGTCGCAGAATATCAGTCCTTTGCGCAGAACCTGAACGCGTCCGACATCCGCTTTGTGCCGCTCTCGGCGCTTGAGGGCGACAACGTCGTCAACCAAAGCGAGCACACGCCCTGGTACTTTGATCCCGCGCGCGGTCATGCCGGCGATACGTTGCTGTCGATTCTGGAAAGCGTCGAGCTCAGTCGCGACCAGAACCTGACCCAGCTGCGCCTGCCGGTGCAGTACGTCAACCGCCCGAATCTGGATTTCCGCGGCTACTGCGGCACGCTGGCGGCGGGCATCGTACGCCCCGGTCAGCAGGTCAAGGCGCTGCCGTCGCAAAAAGTGGCCACCGTCGAGCGCGTGGTGACCTACGATGGCGATCTGGAAGCGGCGTATCCCGGCCAGGCGATTACGCTGACGCTGGACGACGAAATCGACATTTCCCGGGGCGACTGGCTGGTCGCGGCCAATGAAGAGGTGCCGTTGTCCAACGCCTTCAGTGCCGACGTGGTATGGATGCACGAAGACGCGCTGACGCCCGGCCGGCTGTACGATTTCAAGCTCGCCACGCGTGATCTGTCGGGCCAGGTAAGCCGTATCGACTATCAGGTCGACGTGAATACGCTGGAGCACCACGCGACGGATGCGCTCGAGCTAAACGCCATTGCCCGCTGCGAGATCGAGCTGACCGCCGACATCCCGGTGGATGACTATCGTCAGAGTCCCGGCACGGGCAGCTTTATCGTCATTGACCGGCTGACCAACGTCACCGTCGGTGCGGGCATGATCCGCGGCGTGCTGGAGGCAGGCGACGCCAACGCGCCGGAGCAGAAAACCGACTGGGCCGCGTTCGAGCAGGATCTTAATGCCCTGGTGCGCAAGCACTTTCCCCACTGGGATGCCAAAGACATCACCTCGCTGCTGTAGCCGTTAGCACGTATCACCGGGCCTGTGTCTCAAGGCCTTGTTCAGCGACGCCTCGCCACGTGCGGGGCGTCGCTTTTTTGTGGTCGTTTGCCGTGCATGGCGCCAAAGCGTAGCCTGTCTGGCTGTCACCCCATGTAAGCGTTGTGCGATAAGCACGCTGACTTTCGATCAGGCGTCTCTGAGCAAGGAGCCTCAGCATGAAAAACGGACTGCGGCGCGTATCGCACTTTACCAAACGGCTATTGCACGTGGCCGCCTCACCCATGCGCCGGGATCATGGGCGCGGCGGCGTGGTGGTGCATCCGTACCGTGGCTATGGCTCGCAGCGTGAGGCGTTGGTCATGGGGCGGGTGTATCAGCAGGTGGCATTGGGGCGGATGATTCCGCGCCGTGGCGCGCTGCGCGATACCGCCGACGTGGCCCGGCGCGTGCTGCGTCGCGGCGTGGTGCGGGCCAAAGTGGATGTGCGGCTGGGCAAGAATCATCGTCAGGTAGTGACCGACCGCGACGGCTATTTCAACGTGCGCTTGGCGCTTGAGTCACCGCTGCCCATTGACGTGTCCTGGCATCGTGCGGATATCGAAGTCCGCGCTGACGGCCACCCGCTGGTGCAGAGCCAGTCTGAAGTCTATGTGCCACCGCAGGAAACCGACCTGCTGGTGATTAGCGATATCGACGATACGGTAATGTTCACCGGCGTGGCTGAAAAGCTCAAAATGCTCTACCGCCTGTTTATCAAAAAAGCTGAACGGCGCACGGCGTTTCCCGGCGTGGCGGCGCTGTATCAGGCGCTACACCGGGGCAAAAACGACAAGCAGGAACGCCCGATTCTGTACGTTTCACGGGGTCCCTGGGCGATTTATGAAATGCTGGAGGCGTTTTTCCAGCTGAACCGTATTCCCGTCGGACCGATTCTGTTTTTACGCGAATGGGGGCTTTCCTTGCGCCATCCGTGGCCGCGCCGTGCGGAAGACCACAAGCGCGACCTGATCGAGCGGATGCTCAAGCTGTTTGACGATCTGCCCTGCGTGCTGATCGGCGACAGCGGCCAGCACGACCCCGAAGTGTATGCGCAGATCGTCAAAACGCACCCGGGGCGCGTCATGGCCGTGTATATCCGCCGGGTCGACAACGACCCCGAGCGTGAGAAGACCATCCAGCGGCTGCACGCCGAGCTTGCCGCGCAGGGCTGTGCGCTGGTGCTGGCGCGCGATAGTTTGCATATTGCCCGGCACGCCTATGATAACGGCTTTATTTCCACCCACGGCTGGGACTCGGTCAAGCAGGATGTGGAGCAGCACGCACAGAACCCTGAGGGTTAAAGCGTTGCCGGCTTGTTGGCTACAATTACCGCGCGGCGCGGTGCGGGGTAGCCTTCCACGGTGCGCGTGGCATCGGCAGGGTCGAGAAAGTCGGCAAGCGATTGATACGTCATCCATTCGGTGGAGCGCTGTTCGGCAAGCGACGTGACCGCCTCGTCTACCACCCGCACGTTGTTGAAGCCTGTGCGTTCAAGCCAGTGGCAAAGGGCCTGGGAAGACGGCAGGAAATATACGTTGGGCATGGCCGCGTAGCGCTCGCCGGGCAGCAACACGGTTTGCGCGTCACCTTCGACCACCAGCGTTTCCAGCACCAGCTCGCCGCCGGGGGCCAACGTCTCTTTTAGCTGCTGCAAATGCTCCAGCGGTGAGGGGCGGTGGTAGAGCACGCCCATGGAAAACACGGTGTTGAAAAAGCCAAGATTCTCGGGCACGTCCTCGATACCCACGGGCAAGAAGTGCGTGCACCCGCCGTCAGCGTCGCCGACAAAGTGGCGCACCGCCTGAAACTGCCAGTAAAAGCGCGGCGAGGGGTCAATCACCAGCGCAAAGCTGGCGCCCGCGCCGGCCATGCGCCAAGCGTGATAGCCGCTGCCGCCGCCAACGTCGAGCACTTTTCGGCCGGCAAGCGGCGCCAAATGCGGCGCTACGCGTTGCCACTTCCAGTCCGAGCGCCATTCGGTATCGATCTCGATGCCGCCCAGCGAAAACGGCCCCTTGCGCCAGGGCGTGAGCTTGCGCAGCAGGTTGTCGCACTGGCGAAGGCGGCTGTGGTCAAGTGCTACGTCAACGCGCACACTATCGTCATCCAGCGTGACCCGGCGCTCCTCGGGCAGCGCGGGAAGTTTGGCCACGGCCTTTTCCCACATCGGCAAGTCGCCGTGGCGGCGGCGGTCCAGCCCCTTTTCGAGCTGCTCCGGCAGGCGCGCCAGCCATTCGGTCAGGCCCTGGTCCAGAAACGCCTGATACAGCGCACGATGGTCGTCGGGTAGTGTGGTATTGGATCGCGCCATTCAGCCCTCCTTGAAGGCGATCATGGAAGCAAAGTTGAGGTACTGAAACCAGGTCATCGAACGCGCAAAGCCCGAGCGTTTCAGGCGGTCGTGGTGCGCTTCCAGGGTATCCGGCACCAGCACGTTTTCCAGCGCGTTGCGTTTCTGGCTGATTTCCATGTCGCTGTAGCCGTTGGCGCGCTTGAAGTCGTGGTAGCGCTCGACCCGCCAGGCGTTATCGTACTCGTCGGCGTCCACGGTTTTTTCCGAGAGAATCAACACGCCGCCGGGCTCCAGCGCCTGATACAGCCTTGCCAGCAGGGCATCGCGGTCGTCGGGGGGTAAAAATTGCAGGGTGAAATTGAGCACAATCATGCCTGCTGGCGCGTACTCGAACTGGCGGATATCGGCAATATCGACCTGCATGGCGTGCTCGGGGCACTCGTCGGCAAAGGTCTGGCGCGCCCGTTCGGCCATCGCCGGAGAAACGTCAATGCCCGTATAGGCAAAGGCCTCGGGCGGCAGCGCCCCGGCCAGCGCCAGCCCGCCGGCGCCGAGCGAGCAGCCCAGATCATACACGCGGGCGCCGTGGCGCAGGTGGCGCTGGGCAATCAGCCCAAGCATGCCCAGCACCTGGCCGTAGCCGGGCACCGAGCGGCGAATCATATCGGGAAAACACGCCACGACTTTCTCGTCAAACGAAAACCGTGCCACCCGGTCAAGGGGTGTCGAAAAGATGGCGTCACGGTAAGATGCATCACTCATGGGGCAGGCCGATTGGTAAAAAAGATGGGTCACAGTTTACCCGCCCCGCCATGACGCGAACAGACCCGCCGCCACAGGAGAAGGCCCTATGGCCAACGCCGCACCCTCAACGCCCGATACACTGCCGGCCTGGCAGGCGCTGTTGCGCCACGCCGAGACGCAAAAACAAACGCCGCTCAAGACGCTGTTCGAACGCGACGTAGACGGCGAGCGCTTTGCCACTTTTTCTCGCCGCGTGGCCGGGCTGACGCTGGATCTTTCCAAGCAGCGCTGGAGCGGCGAGACCCTTGAGCAGCTGCTGAGTTTGGCCCGGGAAGCCGGCGTGCCCGAGGCCATCGAGGGGCTTTTGAGCGGTCGACGGGTGAATAAAAGTGAAGATCGTCCGGCACTACACACCGCGCTGCGCCTGCCGGAGGGCGCCGAACTCAACGTTGACGGCGAAGACGTGGCAGCGGCAGTGCATGAAAGTCTGGCGCAGATGGAAAAACTGGTGGAACGGCTGCACGCCGGCCAATGGCGGGGGGCAACGGGCAAGCCCATCCAGCGGGTAGTGAACCTGGGCGTGGGTGGCTCCGACCTGGGCCCGCAAATGGTGACCCACGCGCTGGCAGATTTCCGCCCGGACGATATTCACCGGCTGAAGGTGCATTTCGCCTCGACCATGGACGGCTCGCAGCTGGTCGACTACTTAAGCCGGCTGGACCCTGAAACCACGCTGTTTGTGCTGTCGTCCAAATCGTTCACCACGGTGGATACGCTGTCCAACGCCAACACCGCCCGGGACTGGTTGCTGTCGCGCCTGACGCGCCAGGGAGCCACGCCGATCAGCCCTGAGCTGGTCGTCCGCCAGCACTTTATCGGGGTGTCTGCCTGCCCTGAAAAAATGACTCAGTGGGGCATTACGCCGGATCATCAGCTGCGTTTCTGGGAATGGGTTGGCGGGCGCTATTCGCTGTGGGGCACCATCGGGCTGCCGATTGCACTGGTGATCGGCATGGCCAACTTTCGCCGCCTGCTGGCTGGCGCCCACGCCATGGACGAGCATTTTTCCAGCGCCCCACTGGCCGACAACGCGCCGGTGATGCTGGCGCTGGCGGGCATCTGGAACGTGAACTTTCTGGATATCCGCGCGCATTCCATTTTGCCCTACGACGGCCGGCTGGAATATTTTTCCGCCTATCTGGAACAGCTGGAAATGGAGTCCAACGGCAAGTCCGTCACCCGCGACGGCGAGCCGGCCGGCTACTCCACCTGCCCGGTGCTCTGGGGTCAGCTGGGCCCCAACGCCCAGCACGCGTTTTATCAGCTGCTGCACCAGGGCACCCAGTCGGTGGTGTGCGATTTTATCGCCCCGCTGACGCGCTACGACGACGTTGACGACGCCGACACCCGCCGGCTGCTGCAGTCGCAACACCGCCTGACGCTGGCCAACTGTTTTGCTCAGTCGCGGCTCTTGATGCTGGGCGACGACGCCATCGACGACGATGCCCCGCGCCCTGCGCACAAGCGCTACCGCGGCAACCAGCCCTCCACCACGGTGCTGCTCGACCGGCTGACGCCCGAGACGCTGGGTTCGTTGATCGCGCTTTACGAGCACAAGGTATTTGTTCAGGCGGTGATCTGGGACATTAACCCGTTTGACCAGTGGGGCGTGGAGCTGGGCAAGCAAATCGCCGGACAAACCCAGCAGATCCTCGAAGGCGACGCCACTCCCGAAGGCATGGACGCCTCCACCCGCGGGCTGATGGAAGCGTTTTGGACGGTGGGGCAAAAAGGCTGATACCCAAGGGGTTTCGTATGAGGCCGGTTTACCGGGCGATGCAGGCCGCAAGGCCTGCCGAAACGATCCGCTTCAGCTGCCGAGGCGCAATAGCCAATGTCTGGTCAGATATACAGCTTCAGGGGTTTTGCGGTATCCTTGCGGCTTTTGGCCCCTTTCAGGAAATCAGTGCAACATGTCCCAGTTTGATGCCTCCCAGTACGGTGCCAGCTCGATTGAAGTCCTGTCAGGGCTCGAGCCGGTGCGCAAGCGCCCCGGCATGTATACCGATACCTCACGGCCCAACCACCTTGCCCAGGAGGTAATCGACAATAGCGTCGATGAGGCGCTGGCCGGTTATGCGAACCGGGTCAAGGTGGTGCTGATGCCCGACGGTGCCATCGAGGTCGCCGACGACGGCCGCGGGATGCCCATTGATACGCACCCCGAGCACGGCGTTTCCGGCGTCGAGCTGATCCTTACCAAGCTGCACTCGGGGGGCAAGTTTTCCGCTTCCAGCTACCGTTTTTCCGGCGGGTTGCACGGGGTCGGGGTGTCGGTGGTCAACGCGCTGTCGCGCCGGCTGGAGGTGGAGGTCACCCGCGATGGCGCGCGCCATTCCATGGCTTTTGCCCACGGCGATAAAGTCGAAGAGCTGACCTATATCGGCAAGGCGCCCAAGCGCGCCACCGGCACGCTGCTGCGTTTCTGGCCGGACGAAAGCTACTTTGACAGCCCCAAGCTGGCGGTGGGGCGCCTGAAACACCTGCTGCGCGCCAAGGCGGTGCTGTGCCCGGGGCTGACGGTGATTCTGGTCGAGCCCGACGGCACCACAAGCGAATGGCAGTACGCCGACGGGCTGCGCGACTATCTGGTCGAGGCCATTGATGGCTATGAGGTGCTGCCCGCTGAGCCGTTTCTGGGCCACTTCAGCGACGACGAGAACGGCGTGGACTGGGCCATCCAGTGGCTGCCCGAAGGCGGCGATACGCTGGTGGAATCCTACGTCAACCTGATCCCCACGCCGCTGGGCGGCACGCATATCAACGGCTTTCGCTCGGGCCTTCTGGAGGCACTACGCGAGTTTTGCGAATTTCGCAGCCTGCTGCCGCGGGGTATCAAGCTCACCGCCGAGGATCTCTGGGAGCGGGCGGCGTTTGTGCTTTCGGTGAAAATGCTCGACCCGCAGTTCGCTGGACAAACCAAAGAGCGATTGTCGTCGCGGGTGATCTCGGGGTTTGTCTCGGGCGTGGTCAAGGACGCCTTTTCGCTGTGGCTCAACCGCCACGTGGCCGAGGGCGAGGCGCTGGCCGAACTGGTGATCAACGCCGCTCAGCGGCGGCAGAAAAAGGCCAAAAAGGTCGCGCGTAAAAAGGTCACCTCGGGCCCCGCGCTGCCCGGCAAGCTGGCCGACTGCTCGGGGCAGGACCCGGCGCAAAGCGAGCTGTTTCTGGTTGAAGGCGACAGCGCCGGCGGCAGCGCCAAGCAGGCGCGCAACCGTGAAACCCAGGCCATCATGCCCCTGCGCGGCAAGATCCTGAACACCTGGGAAGTGGAAACCCACGATATTTACGGTTCGCAGGAAGTCCACGATATTGCCGTGGCCATCGGCGCGGACCCCGGCAGCGCCGACCTGGCCAAGCTGCGCTACCACAAGGTGTGTATTCTGGCCGACGCCGATTCCGACGGCCTGCACATCGCCACGCTGCTGTGCGCGCTGTTCGTGCGCCACTTCCCCAGCCTGGTGGATGCCGGCCACGTGTACGTGGCGATGCCGCCGCTGTACCGCATCGATCTGGGCAAGGAAGTGCACTACGCGCTGGATGAAAGCGAAAAAGCCTCGATTCTCAAACGCTTGGCGAAAAAGCGCGGCACGCCCAACGTCCAGCGCTTCAAGGGGCTTGGCGAAATGAGCCCGCTGCAGCTGCGTGAAACCACCATGGCCGTGGATACCCGCCGGCTGGTGCAGCTAACCCGCACTGACGGCGACGGCAGCGAGCAAATGCTGGATATGCTGCTGGCGAAAAAGCGCGCGCCCGACCGCAAGAAATGGCTGGAAGACTACGGCAACCTCGCCGATATCGACGTATAGCATGCCGGATCACCTTTACCCGTTTGAAGAGGTCACTCCATGACCATGGATATTGCCGTGGCGGAAGGCGACGTTGAGCGCCTTTCTCTGCGCGACTACACCGAAAAAGCCTACCTCGACTACTCGATGTACGTCATTCTCGACCGCGCGCTGCCCAACATCGGCGACGGGCTCAAGCCCGTTCAGCGGCGCATTATTTATGCCATGCGCGAGCTGGCGCTTTCTGCCAACGCCAAGTACAAGAAGTCGGCGCGCACGGTGGGCGACGTGCTGGGCAAGTTTCATCCGCACGGCGACAGCGCCTGCTACGAAGCCATGGTGCTGATGGCGCAGCCGTTCAGCTACCGCTATCCGCTGGTAGACGGCCAGGGCAACTGGGGTAGTCCCGACGATCCCAAATCGTTCGCTGCCATGCGCTACACCGAGGCCAAGCTCTCGAAGTTTGCCGAAGTGCTGCTCGCCGAGCTGGGTCAGGGCACGGTGAACTGGACGCCCAACTTCGACGGCACCATGCAGGAACCCACGGTGCTGCCCGCGCAGCTGCCGCATATTCTGCTCAACGGCGGCACCGGCATTGCCGTGGGCATGGCCACCGATATCGTGCCGCACAACGTCAGCGAGGTGGTCGACGCCACCTGCCACCTGCTGCGCCATCCCGAGGCCACCACGACCGATTTGATGGAGTACCTGCCGGCGCCGGACTTTCCCACGGCGGCCGAGATCATCACCCCCCGTGCTGATCTGAAAAAGCTCTACGAGGCCGGGCGCGGGTCGATCAAGATGCGCGCTCGCTTCGAGCGCGAAGGCGCTAATATCGTGATTACCGCGCTGCCGTATCAGGTCAGCGGGGCCAAGGTGCTCGAACAGATTGCTGCGCAAATGCAGGCCAAAAAGCTGCCCATGGTCGCTGATCTGCGCGATGAATCGACCCACGAAGAGCCCACGCGGCTGGTGATCGAACCGCGCTCCAGCCGGGTCGAAGTGGAATCGCTGATGGCGCACCTGTTTGCCACCACCGATCTGGAAAAGAACATTCGCGTCAACTTCAACGTGATCGGGCTCGATGGCCGCCCCCAGGTGATGTCGCTGCCCGAGCTTTTGGGCCAGTGGCTGAGCTTTCGCCGGATCACGGTGCGCCGCCGCCTGGAGCACCGGCTGGGCAAGGTCGAAGACCGCCTGCATCTGCTGGAAGGGCTGCTGGCCGCCTACCTTAATCTTGACGAAGTGATTCGCATCATCCGCGAAGAGGACAAACCCAAGGCCGCGCTGATTGCCGCGTTTGGGCTGTCCGAACGCCAGGCCGAAGCTGTGCTGGAGCTGCGGCTGCGCCAGCTGGCCAAGCTGGAGGAAATGAAGCTCCGCGGCGAGCAGGACGCACTGGAAAAAGAACGCAAGCACCTGCAGGGGCTGTTGGGCAGCGAAGCCCGGCTGACCACGCTGATCGAGAAAGAAATCCGCACGGCGGGGAAAGAGCACGGCGATGCGCGCCGTTCGCCGCTGGTAGAGCGCGAAGACGCCAAAGCGCTGTCTGAGGTAGAACTGCTGGGCGCTGATCCGATCACCGTGGTGCTGTCCGAGAAAGGCTGGATTCGCGCCGCCAAAGGTCACGATATCGACCCGACGGGGCTGTCGTACAAGGCCGGCGATTGCTTCCATCTGGCCGCGCAGGGCAAGACCAACCAGCCGCTGGTGCTGCTTGACGATACCGGCCGCGCCTATACGCTGGCCGCGCACAACCTGCCCAGCGCTCGCGGGCAGGGCGAGCCGGTGACCGGACGCGTCAACGTGGCCGCCGGCGCGCAAATGGCCGGCGTGCTGTTGGCGCCTCCCGCCCAGCGCTTTGTGCTCGCCTCTGACGGCGGCTACGGCTTTGTCGCGCAGCTCGAGGCGTTAACCGGCAAGAACAAGGCCGGCAAAGCCACATTGACGCTGCCCAAAGGCTGCAGCGTGTTACCCCCGGTGGCCATTCCCGAAAGCGATGAAGCGCTGTGGGCGGCGACGATATCCAACGAAGGGCGGCTGCTGCTGTTCCCGCTGGAGCAGCTGCCCGAGATGGCCAAGGGCAAGGGCATCAAAATGCTCGATATCCCCGGCGCACGGGCGGCACGCCGCGAAGAGTTCGTTCGCGATATCACCGTGCTGGCCGATAGCGACGCGCTGGTGATCCACGCTGGCAAGCGCAAACTGACCATAAAACCCGGCGACTTGAGCTACTACCGCGGCGAACGCGGGCGGCGCGGGAGCAAACTGCCCCGCGGGTTTCAGAAAGTGGATCGCCTCGAGAGACAGCAAAGCGAAGGACAAAAAGGAAAAAATGAATGAGCGAAAACGCGCTGATGTTAACGCTGCTGGGCGACACGCTGCCGGCGGCGTTTTTGACCGAGGCGGAAGCGCTGGTGGCCCGCCACGGGTTGACGGTCGAGCGCCGTGAATGGCTGTCGGACGAAAACAGCGGCGCCTGCGTAGCCTATTGGCTGACCGGCGAGAGCGCTGACGTCGAAGCGCTGCGCAAAGAGGCGCTGGCGCTGGGCAACGCCCAGGGTGTTGACGTCGCTATTCAGCCAAGCGGCGAATGGCAAGGCCACCGCCGGCTGGTGTGCTTCGACATGGACTCAACGCTGATCAAGACCGAAGTCATCGACGAGCTGGCGCGCCGGCACGGCGTGGGCGATGAAGTGGCGGCGGTGACCGAACAGGCCATGCGCGGCGAGCTGGATTTCAAGCAGAGCTTTCGTGCGCGCATGGCCAAACTGGAAGGGTTGGATGAAGCGGTGCTGGCTGATATCGCCGCCCATCTTCCGCTGATGGACGGCCTTGAAACACTGATGGCGACGTTAAAGCAGCAGGGCTACCGCACGGCGATTATTTCCGGAGGCTTTACCTACTTTGCCCGCCACCTGCAGGAACGCTTTGGCTTCGATGAGATTCACGCCAACGAGCTGGTGATTGAAAGCGGCAAGGTCACCGGCGAAGTGCGCGAGCCCATTGTTGATGCCCAGCGCAAAGCGGAGCTGCTGGCGCAAATGGCCGAGTGCCAGGGGCTCAGCTTGAGCCAGACCGTCGCCGTGGGCGACGGCGCCAACGATCTAAAAATGCTCGCCAGAGCGGGGCTGGGCATTGCCTTTCGTGCCAAGCCGCTGGTGCGCGAGCAGGCGCGCCAGTCTATCTCGACGCTGGGGCTCGACGCGGTGCTTTACTTGTTGGGCCATAGTCGCAAGGAGTGGCGGGTTAAGTGACGCCTGCCGGCTCAAATTCAGACTCACGTTCAGGCGGCATGGGTTCTGCGATACACCAGCTGGCTGAGTAGCGCCAGCAGCAGGCCGCTTGCCAGCACCGCGCTGCCGATCGCATACAGCGGCGTATAGGTATGCCACACGTCATACAGGGCGGACATGCCGTAGCCGGAAAACGCCTGCGCGGCGGCAAAGGTGGCGGTGGCCTGTCCCCACAGGCGTTTGTGCTGCGTAGGGCCGGCGAGCTCGGCCAGCCGCCCTGAGGTAAGGGCGACGATGCCGGGAATCATCGCGCCGACCAAAAAGGACGACGCTGACCGGCTGATAAACGCGATGGACAGCAGCGGCAGCGCCACGGCCGCCGCCTTGGTCAGAAAGGCGAGTACCAGGCCCCTGTGCCAGCCCAGCCGCCTTGTCATCCAACTGACGATAAACGGCCCCGATACTGCGCCAACGCCAAAGATGACCCACTGCAACGAGGCGGCGTGGGCGCCCAGCGCTTTTTCCCGGGCGAGGTAGTCCACCCAGAAAACGGTATGCGGGACAAAGCCGATCGCGTCCAGCGCATAGGCCATCATCACCAGCGCTATAACCAGTGCGAGTCCGGCGGGTTTTTTATGAGCCTGTTCTGGATGGCCCTGTGCTTTTTGAGGATGCTCTTGATGGGCATCGCTTGGGGGTGAGTCCGGCGCGGCATGAGGTGGTGAAAGAGTCAGCTGCACGAGATTATGGTCGCAAAATATCCCCGCGATGATGATCAGCACGCCCAGTGCGATCCAGGTGGCCGTCAGGCTGACGGCCAGCAGCGCCGGCACCACCAGCGCCGATACCAGCGTGCCGAGCCCAATGCCGGTGAACACCAGCGTGCCCACGCCGGTGCGCCGTGCAGGCGGCGTCGCCGTGAGGGCAAGCGACGGCCCCACGACCACAAGAATGGCCCCCGCAATGCCCGCCACCAGCCGCCAGATAAAAAACCAGCCGAAGCTATTGGGGCCTGCGCACAGCAGAAAGCTCAGGGCGATGCCGGCAAAGCACAGGCCAAACAAGCCCCGGGTTGAAAAGCGCTCGGAAAGCGGGTGGCCGGCTAATGCCCCGATCAAATAGCCCAGCAGGTTGGCCGCGCCCAGATAAGCGGCCTGGCTGGGGCTGAACCACTCGGCCTGAATAATCGCCGGCAATAGCGGCGTATAGGCAAAACGGGCAACGCCAATGCCGGCCAGCGTCGCCATCATGCCGGTGAATAACGCCGGCAACTCTTTTTGGTTAATCATGTGCTTGTGAGCTAATCATGTGCTGTCTCTCGCTACCCTGAGGGTTTCAGCCGCCTGCCGTATGCGCAAACGCTACGCCTGCACAATAAGCGTTTTTTGAGCAGAGAGTTATCCGATTTTGGCAAAGACGGGCAGGGTACGGCAAGGCGGGGCGCGCGAATTCGCCCCGCTAGCTCAGGCCTAGCCGTGGCTGTGGTCCGGATGCGGGACGGGCTTGTCGCCCACTTCTTCCTGACGCAGCTCCAACGGTTCACCCTGGGTTTTGTCTGCGCGCTTGAGCTGCATATGCAGGCCGGTTTTGGCCAGCAGGTGAGCGCTGACCGGCGCGGTAATAAATAAAAACAGCGTAATCAGCATTTCCTGGATACTGATGATGCCTTCAAGGCGCCAGAAATACAGCATCGAGGCGATCAGCATACAGCCGATACCCAAGGTGGTGACCTTGGTGGGGCCGTGCAGGCGCATATAAAAGTCTTTCAGCACCACCATGCCCAGCGAACCAATAAAGGCAAAAGTGCCCCCGGAAATCAGCAAAATTGCCACCACGGCGTCGATAATAATCATTCGATGATGTCCCCCCGCAGAATATACTTGCAGATCGCCACGGTGCTGATAAAGCCGAGCATGGCGATTAACAAGGCAGCTTCAAAGTAGATCTTGTTACCCAGCCAGAAACCCAGCAGCACGATCAGCGCAATGGAGTTGACGTACATGGTATCCAGCGCCATCACGCGGTCCGGGAGACGTGGGCCGACGGCCAGACGATAAAGGTTCATCAACAGCGCCATGATCACCAGCGTAAGCGCGATAGGTAGCGCGATACTCAGCATTCGTAGATCTCCTTGAGCGGTTGCTCGTAGCGCTCGCGAATCTGCGCTACCAGTACCTCGGGATCGTCAACGTCCAGCGCATGAATCAACAGCGATTTACCGTCCAGGCGCAGGTTGGCCGATACGGTGCCGGGCGTTAGCGTAATGGTGCTGGCGAGCAGCGTAATGGTGAAGCGCTCTTCAAGCATCAGCGGGTATTCAATAAAATGCGGGCGCATTTTGCGGCACGGATTGATGATCAGGTAGGCGACTTCAAAGTTGGCGATAATGATGTCGCCGATCACCCGCAGAAAAAAGCGCAGCAATAGCCAGGGTTTTTTGATATGCAACTGGGCATCCCAGAAGCGATGGGTAAACAGCGGTATTATCACTGCAAGCACGCCGCCCAGCAGGATTTGCCCCGGGGCGATACTGTGCGCGAGGAGTAGCCAGACGATCAGCAGCAGCAGGGACAAAACGGGCGTGGGCAGCCAACGGCGCGGCTTGATCATGGAGCATCTCCTGTGGCCGGCAGCAGTGTTTGGATGATTGCTTCAGGATTAGCCAGCTGCTCGGCGGTGGCCTGGGTGTATTCGCTGACCGGGCCGGCAAACACCACCAGCAATACCGGGGCGGCCACCACCAGCCAGGTTACGCCGAACCACTGCGCGCGCGGCAGGGCTTCGCCGCAGTGCGAGCCGCGGTGGCTGGCCCAGAATATCGTTGAGCCCGCGCGCGAAAGCGCTACCAGTGAGGCCAACCCGGCCAGCAGCAACAGGGGCCATAGCCACAGGCGCGCATTCCCTTCGGCTGCGTTCAGCAACAGCGCTTTGCCCAGCGCCCCGGACAGCGGTGGCAGGCCGGCAACGGCCACGGCGCCGACAAAAAACAACAGCGCCAAACCGCCGCCTTCGGCCATGGGGCGGCCTTTCACCAGCCGGGTGCCGGCCTTGCCGCGTTGGGTGCCAATCATGGCGGCAAGCAGGAACAGCCCGCCGGTCACAAGCGTGGTGTGAATCAAATAGTAAAGCAACGCCGAGATGGCCGCGGGCGTGCGCATGCCGATGCCCGCGAGTAGCGTGCCCACCGAAATCAGGATCAGGTAAGCCACCAACAGGCGCAGATCCCGCGCGGCCAGTACGCCCATGCCAGCAATGGCCAGGGTGGCAAGTGCCAGCCACCATACCCAGGGCTGTTCCAGAGCGGCAAGCGAGCCGGCCTGATCGCTGAACATGAGCATATATACCCGCAGAATGGCGTAGATGCCGACCTTGGTCATAATGGCGAACAGTGCCGCTACCGGCGCCGGGGCGTAGCCGTAGGTACGCGGCAGCCAGAAATACAGCGGTAGCATGGCGGCTTTCAGGCCGAACACTACCAGCAGCATCAGCGCCCCCGCGGTTACCAGCCCTTCGCGCTCGGCCGGCAGGTTGGCAATACGGTTGGCCATATCGGCCATGTTGAGCGTACCGGTGGCGCCGTACAGCACGCCTGCGGCAATCAGGAAAAGCGACGAGCCGGCAATGTTGAGCACGACATAGTGCACGCTTGCCTGAATGCGCAATTTGCCGCCGCCATGCAGCAGCAGTGCATACGAGGCCAGCAGCAGCACTTCAAAAAAGACGAACAGGTTGAACAGGTCACCGGTTAAAAAGGCGCCGTTGATGCCCATCAGCTGCCATTGAAACAGGCCGTGAAAATTGCTGCCTTTTTCGTCGTCGCCGGCGCATGAATAAACCACCGCACCAACGGCCAGAAACGAGGTAACCATCACCATCAGCGCCGATAATCGGTCAAGTACCAGCACAATGCCAAACGGCGGCTGCCAGCTGCCCAGCGCGTAGTAGGTAACCTCACCGCTCGCCGCCTGTTTCACCAGCGCAATGGACACCAGCAACAGCAGAACGGTGGCGACAACGCTGATCAGGCGCTTGATCTGGCTAAGCCGCCCGAGGCGCTTGTAAAGCAGCAGAATTCCGGCCACCAGGGGAAGTACAATCGGCAGGACAATGAGATGCTGTGTCATTCGTTATCATCCTTTTTACCGTCCACGTGATCGTTACCCATTTCGCTTCGCGCACGCATGGCCAAAATCACCACAAACGCGGTCATCGCAAAGCCGATCACGATGGCGGTAAGCACCAGCGCCTGAGGCAGCGGGTCGGCGTAGTCTTTAGCCCCGTTGATAATCACGGCGCCGTGGGTGGTCAGCCCGCCCATGGAAAACAGGAACAGGTTGACCGCATAGGACAGTAGCGTCAGCCCCACCACGACGGGAAAAGTGCGCCCGCGAAGGGTCAAGTAAAGGCCGCAGGCGGTCAGAATGCCGGTGGTTATTGCGTACAGTGCTTCCATTAGCCGTTCTCCTTGCCGGATGCAGGCGCCGTGCTGTCCGTATGATGTTCCTGTGACTCCGTCACCGGGCGGTGGGTCGTGGTGACCTTGCCAAGGTTGGCGAGGATCATCAGCGTGGCGCCAACGACCGCCAGATACACCCCAAGATCAAACAGGAGCACCGTTGCCAATTCGAACTTGCCGATTAACGGCAGCGAAAAATGGCCGAAGGCCGAGGTTAAAAAAGGCTGCCCGAACAGCCAGCTGCCAAGGCCAGTCAGCGTTGCCGTGGCAACGCCCGCCACGGCAACCGGCTGGAAGGGGAAATCAAGCCGCTGCTGGGCCCATTCCACGCCCCGCGCCACGTACAGCAAAATGAGCGCCACGGCGGTAATCAGCCCGGCAATAAACCCGCCGCCCGGCTGGTTGTGGCCGCGCAAAAAGATGAACGCTGATACTAAAAGCGCCAGGGGCAATAGCGCCATGGAAATAGAGGTCAAGATGGCCGGGTAGCGATCGGGCGACCACAGGCGCCCTTCAACGTCGCTGTGCGGCATCGACACGCGCAGGCGGTTGAGTAGCTTGAAAATGGCCAGGCCGGCAAGCGCCAGCACGGTAATTTCCCCAAGCGTATCAAACCCACGGAAGTCGACCAGAATCACGTTGACCGCGTTGTGCCCGCCGCCGCCCGGTACGCTGTTGTGGACAAAGAAATCTGAAATCGAATCCACACCACGGGTCATCACCGCGTAGTTAAGGCTGGCGATCACCAGCCCCAGCGCGCTTGCCAGCAATATGTCGCGCACGTTGCGCATGGGGCTGGAATCCCTGGGTGTGCGCTGAGGCAGGAAAAACAGCGCCAGCATCAACAGAATCATGGTGACGACCTCAACCGAGAGCTGGGTTAACGCGAGATCCGGGGCCGAAAAACGGGCAAAGGTCAGCGCCACAAACAAGCCAACGATTGACAGCATCAGCAAAGAAATCAAACGGAAGCGGTGGGTCGCGGCGGTCGCGATGCCGCCAAAGATCAGCATTGCTGCGCCAAACAGCACGGCGCCATCTATTGGCTGGTTGCCGAGCTCGCCGGTTAATTCGTTAATCTGGGCAAGCCCGACCACGCCGCTGACTAACGCGGCCATCAGCAAAAATGCCATATAGCGCTGCAGCGAGTTGCCTTCCAGCCACGTGACAGTGCGCTCCGAGGCATACTTGCAGGACATAATGCCGCGCTCGAACACCCGCCGGGCATCCAAGCCGTTGAACTGTTGGAGAAAACGGCGCATATCCGGATGACGCCAGTACATCAGCGCGCCGCCAGCCAGTGCAATTGCGCTCATGGCAAGCGGTACATTAAAGCCGTGCCAGACGGCCAACTGAAAATCCAGCGGCTCGCCGAGCACGGCAAGGGTGGCTAGGTCGAGCAGGCCGCCGGCGAAAAAGGCCGGAAATACCCCGACCAGCACACAAAGCGCGACCAGCAGCTCGACCGGCGCGCGCATCAGGCGCGGCGGCTCGTGAGGGGTTTTGGGGGGCTGTTTGCGCCCGGGTTTGAAAAATACCGCGTGGGCCAGGCGCAGTGAGTAAGCCACTGACAGCACACCGCCAAGCGTTGCCAACACCGGCATGAGCCAGCTTAGCCCGGCAAGAATCGGCGTGTTAAGCGTTTCGGTAAACAGCATTTCCTTGGATAAAAAGCCGTTAAATAGCGGCACACCGGCCATCGCTGCGGCGGCCAGCGAGGTTAAAACGGCCATGACTGGCATGGTGGATTTCAGCCCGCCAAGTGCTTTGAGCTCGCGCGTGCCGGCCGCGTGATCGATGATCCCTGCACTCATGAACAGCGCCGCCTTGAAGGTGGCGTGATTGAGGACATGAAACAGCGCGGCGAGTATCGCCATGGGGCTGCCAATGCCCAGCAACAGCGTGATAAGCCCTAGGTGGCTAACGGTGGAAAACGCCAGAATCCCCTTGAGGTCGGTCTTGAACAGCGCAAACCAGGCGCCGTACAGCAGCGTAACGGTACCGGTCAGCGCGACGATAACCGTCCATAGCTCGCTTTCGCCAAGGGCCGGATGCAGCCGTGCCATGAGAAAGATACCGGCTTTCACCATGGTGGCCGAGTGCAGATAGGCCGATACCGGCGTGGGTGCGGCCATGGCGTGGGGCAGCCAGAACTGAAACGGAAACTGTGCAGACTTGGTAAAGGCGCCGAGCAGCACCAATACCAGCATGGCCGGATAGCGCGGGTCGGCGGCAATGGCCGTGCCGCTTGAGAGCACCACGTCCATGTCAAAACTGCCCGCTATGCGGCCCAGCAGTAATACGCCGGCCAACAGGGCCAGCCCGCCGGCGCCGGTCACGGTCAGCGCCATGCGGGCGCCCTTGCGCGCTGCACTTTGGGTGGTCCAAAAACCGATCAGCAAAAACGAGGCCAGACTGGTGAGCTCCCAGTACAGCCACAAAAGAATCAGGTTGTTGGCCATGACGATGCCGACCATCGACGCCATGAACAGCACCATAAAGGCGTAAAAACGCCCGACGGGCTCGTCTTCATGCAGATAAAAGTGGGCGTACAGCAAAATGAGCAGGCCGATGCCCAAAATCAGCAGATTGAACAGCAGCGTCAAGCCGTCCAGACGCAGCGCCAGGTCAAGCCCCAGCTCCGGTAGCCAGGCCACGGTAAAGCGCAGCGGCTGGCCCTCGGCTAGCGCAGGGATCTGCAACAGCGTCAGCGCCAGGGCAATGCCCGGTAACAGGGCAGTTGCAAGGGTGCAGGCGGTGCGCCCGTGCCGATAGGTAATCAGGGGCACCAGCACGCCTAAAAGCGGCAGTAGGGCGATCCACAGCAGTGTCATGGGCGTTAATCCAGCGGTCGGTAAAGTCCTTGATTGCCGCAGCGTGGCGCGGCGTCGTATCCTGAGTTGCTGCACAACGCGGCACAGCGCAAACCCTGAAGAGTACCAGTTGAGCCAGCGTTGTGAAATTTTAGTGGATATTGGCGATTACACCGGCCGCTTGTCTGGTCTTTCCACCCGCTGGCAGCCGTCATCAAACAGAAAATAGCGTTGACAAAACACGCTAGGACTGATTTTCTAGAGCGATGAATATCTCCATGACGCATCTTGTACTAGACCTACGACTACTAAGCGCCCGCCTCTGAAGGTTCAGGGTCGGGCAATGCTGCGGGCATTGTCGTTAGGTGTTACACGTTGCGAGGTCGTCATGGATATCAAAGGTTTGCACTGTTTTTTATGCGAGGGTCGCGCTGCCGATCCGGTCGTCAATGTCGTCGATACGGTCTTCAACATAGCCGCCACCGTCCGCCGTGCCTCTTTCTTGAACGCCCCTTCATCCCCTGCGGTGAAGGGGCGTTTTACGTTGGTGCCCCGAGGCACCGGCTATACTTATTTTATGCCCCACCGTTTTCTTTTCTTCCAGGAGAGCCGCCATGATGTTGTCTGATCCCGCGCAAAAATACCGCCCCTTTGTCGCCGTTGACCTGCCCGATCGCCAGTGGCCGGGCAAGCGCATCGAGCAGCCGCCCATCTGGACCAGCGTCGATCTACGTGACGGCAACCAGTCGCTGATTGATCCGATGAATCAAGAGCGCAAGCAGCGCCTCTTTGACATGCTGGTAAATATTGGCTTTAAGGAAATCGAAGTGGGCTTTCCGTCGGCCTCACAAACCGATTTTGACTTCGTGCGCACGCTGATCGAGCAGGACAAGATCCCTGATGATGTGACCATCCAAGTGCTCACCCAGGCGCGCCCGCACCTGATCGAACGCAGCTTTGAGGCGCTCAAAGGCGCCAAAAACGCTATCGTCCACGTGTATAACGCCACTGACCCGATGTTTCGCCGCGTGGTGTTCAAGGTCGACAAGCAAGACTGCGTCCAGATTGCCCAAGATGCCACTCGTCAGATTCGCGACGCCATGAATGCCGCGCCGGAAACTAACTGGACGTTCCAGTACTCGCCGGAGCTTTTCACCACCACCGAGATGGATTTCGCCGTCGAGATTGTCGAAGCGGTGATGGATACCTACCAGCCGACAGCCGAGCACCGCATGATCGTCAACCTGCCGGCAACGGTGGAGTGCGCCACGCCCAACAACTACGCCGATCAGATCGAGTGGTTCTGCCGTCAGGTAAAAAACCGCGACACGCTGATTATCAGCCTGCACCCGCACAACGACCGCGGCACCGGTGTGGCGGCCGCCGAGCTTGGCCTGATGGCCGGTGCGGACCGCGTCGAAGGCACGCTGTTTGGCAACGGCGAGCGTACCGGCAACGTCGATATCGTGACCGTGGCGATGAATATGTACACCCAGGGTGTGCACCCCGCACTGGATTTCTCCAACATCACGCCGATCATGCGCGAGGTGGAGCACTGCAATCAGCTGCCGGTGCATCCGCGCCACCCTTACGTGGGCGATCTGGTGTTTACTGCCTTCTCCGGCTCGCATCAGGATGCGATCAAGAAGGGCATGACCGAGCGCCGCGAGCATCCGGATGCTATTTGGCACGTGCCGTATCTGCCCATTGATCCGCTCGACGTTGGCCGCAGCTATGAAGCGGTGATCCGCGTCAACAGCCAGTCGGGCAAGGGCGGCGTGTCCTACCTGCTGGAACAGGAGCACGGCGTTGAGCTGCCGCGTCGGCTGTCTATCGAATTCAGCCAGGTGGTGCAAGAAGTGGCCGAGCGCACCGGACGCGAAATTACCTCGCAGATGATTTATCAGGCCTTCAGCGACGAATACCTGGAGCGCAGCGAGCCCTTTGCGCTGGCCAGCCACCGCCTGTGGTCCGAGCCGGATAGCCCCAAGGTAAACCTGGAAGCCACCGTCGATATTGATGGCCAGCGTCAGACCCTGAGCGGCGAAGGCAACGGCCCGCTAGCAGCCTTTATCGGGGCGCTTGCCAGCGCCGGCCACGAGGTAGAAATCATCGACTACAACGAGCACTCACGCGGCCAGGGCGCCGATGCCGAAGCGGTGGCCTATGTCGAAGTTCGTCTCGATGGTAAAGCGATATTTGGCGTGGGCATTGATGACAGCATTACCAGCGCCTCGATGAAAGGCGTGCTCAGCGCCATCAATCGTCACCACTCCACCCAAGCACCGGCGGCCAACGTTACCTCGAACACGCTCGCCTAAGCCTTTTTCTCCTTCCTTCGTTCCTTCCCGCATAGCCGGCGCCCACGGGTGCCGGTTTTTTTATCACAGAGGACGGGTGTCAAAGCGGCGTTTTGCTCGCTTCCCCGGGTATTTCGCGCACCAGACGCGGCATCAAAAAGCCCGGCAGCTGTTGGCGAAGGCCTGCCACTAGCTCGCGCGCTTCGTCGTCGGAGACGTCGAAATGCGCCGCTCCCGCCACCGGGTCGAGCACGTGCAGGTAGTAGGGCAGCACGCGGGCGTCAAACAATCGCTCGGAAAGCGCGGCAAGCGTATCGACATCGTCGTTGACGCCGCGCAGCAGCACGCTCTGGTTCAAAAGCGTCACCCCCGCTTGCTGCAGCCGCGCGCAGGCCTCAATCACCGCCCGATCGATCTCCTGGGCGTGGTTAATGTGCAGCACCATCACGGTTTGCAGCCGCGCTTGGCCAAGCCACCCAAGCAGGGCATCATCCACGCGGTCGGGAATCACCACTGGCAGGCGGGTGTGAATCCGCAGCCGCTTGAGGTGCGCAATGCCTTCAAGCTCGCCTACCAGCCACGCCAGCTGCCTATCGCTTCCCGCCAGCGGGTCGCCGCCGGAAAAGATCGCCTCGCGGATCGATTCGTCGGCGCGCAGGTAGTTAAGCGCTTCCTGCCACTGGGCGCGGGACGGCGCGTTGTCGGCATACGGGAAGTGGCGGCGAAAGCAGTAGCGGCAGTTAACCGCGCAGTTGGGGCTTGCGATCAGCAGCACGCGGCCGTGGTATTTGTGGATCAGCCCGCGCGCGGGGCGGTGCTCGGCCTCGGCCAGCGGGTCGCTGACAAACCCCGGCGTTTCAAGCGCCTCGTTACTAAGCGGCAGCACCTGGCGCAGCAGCGGGTCGTTGGGATCATGGGGTTTGATGCGCGCCAGAAAGGCCTCGGGCACGCAGGTTTCAAACAGCGCATGGCCGGTGTGGGCGCCGGCCTGCCATAAACTGCCAAGCCCCAACCGTTCGCAGAGGGTCTGCGGGTCGCGCACCGCGCGGGAAAGCTGGCGCTGCCAGGAGGCCGCGCTGGGGGTGTCGTCGGCGTTGGCGATAATGATGTTGTCCTGCAAAAAAGCCCTCCTTCGGGTTATCATGCGGCGCACCGGTCAGGCGATCGAGCGCTGACGTTTTTGATATACGCAATCTGAGAGGCACCATGGCCAACTATTCTACCAACGAATTCAAGGGCGGTTTAAAGGTAATGCTCGACGGCGATCCGTGCTCGATTGTCGAAAACGAGCTGGTCAAACCAGGCAAAGGGCAAGCGTTCAACCGCGTGAAGCTGCGCAACCTGATGACCGGCCGCGTGGGCGAGCGCACCTTCAAGTCCGGCGAGTCGCTCGAAGGCGCCGATGTGATGGAACTGGAAATGGAATACCTCTACACCGACGGCGACATGTGGTATTTCATGCAGACCGACGGCTCCTTTGAGCAGTACGCGGTAGAAAAAAAGGCGCTGGGTGATGACGAAAAGTGGCTCAAAGAGCAGGTGCCCTACACCGTGACGCTGTGGAACGATAACGCGATTCAGATCACGCCGCCCAACTTCATCGCGCTTGAAGTGACCGAAACCGACCCCGGCCTGAAAGGCGACACCGCGCAGGGTGGCTCCAAGCCGGCGACGCTTTCCTCGGGTGCCGTAGTGCGCGTGCCGCTGTTCATCAACGAAGGCGAAGTGCTGAAAGTTGATACCCGCACCGGGGACTATGTGTCGCGCGCCTGATGAGCGACTGGGAACCCTCGGCCTCGATTGAGACGCTGCGTGCGCGGGCACAACTGTTAGCCCGCGTGCGCAGTTTTTTTGCCGAGCGCGACGTGCTGGAAGTAGAAACCCCCATGCTTGGCCAGGGCGGCAGCACCGATGTCCACCTGGCCTCGCTGTCTGCCGAGGCGCGAACGCCGGCAGGGCGCCAGCGGCTGTGGCTGCAAACCTCGCCCGAGTTTCATATGAAGAGGCTGCTGGCGGCGGGCAGCGGCGCTATATTCCAGCTGGCGAAAAGCTTTCGCGATGGCGAAGTGGGTGGCCGCCACAATATCGAATTCACCATGCTCGAGTGGTATCGCCCGGGCTTTAGCCTGACCGCGCTGATGGACGAAACCGCCGCGCTGATCCATGCCATCTTGCCCCCTTCTGTCCTATCCAAGCCGCAGGGCGCGCCCAAGCGCTACGCCTACCGCGAGCTGTTTCATACCCACCTCGATGTCGACCCGTTCACCACGTCGCTTGCGCGCCTGCGCCGGCTTGCTGCCGAGCGCGGCTTTATGCCCGCGCACGCGCTTGATGACGAGCCGCGCGATACTTGCCTGGATTTGCTCATGAGCATGGTCATCGAGCCCACCCTTGGCCAAGGCGAGCTGAGCGCCGTGGTGGACTACCCGGCCAGCCAGGCCGCACTGGCGCGCCGCCATCGCGACCGCCACGGCGACTGGGTCGCCTCGCGCTTCGAGCTTTACCTGAATGGCGTGGAGCTTGCCAACGGCTACGACGAACTGATTGATCCCGCCGAACAGCGCGCGCGCTTTGAAGCCGACAACGCCGAACGCCGCGAGGTAGGCTTTAACGAGGTCGACGTAGACACGCGCTTGGTCGCCGCCCTCGAACACGGCCTGCCAGAAGGCAGCGGCGTAGCACTAGGGATCGACCGGCTAATCCAGCTGGCGCTGGGCAAGCCGCGCCTGAGTGACGTCATTAGCTTTGATACGACACGGTGTTGAGGCAGCTAAGGTGGGTAATTTTGAATTTATGGTCCCTAAGGAATGAGACAGGTCGGTTGAAAGCTACCGTTCGATGGCACACATTGGTCCACTGACGAACTGATCAACCTGATTGAGGCTCAAGGAGGGTGCTTCAAGGGCGGCTGGTGGCAGCATCGAAAAAAATGTGGTCCCGATTTACGGATGACAACGTTCGTGCCAATGTCAAACGTGAGCTCTTTTGCTGTTCGAAAATCCCATCTATGAAAAAAATAACAGGAGGTCGAATGAGCAAAGAACAGGACAGAACCTCGCGCTATCAGGAAGGCAGCCTGACCCTACCAGGGACGGTGATGCTGGGCACCGGTGTCATGATCGGTGCCGGTATATTTGCGCTTACCGGACAAATGGCCCAGATGGCGGGAGCGCTGTTTCCGCTGGCATTTCTGGCTGCCGCAATCGTTGTTTCCTTCAGTTCCTATTCCTATATCAAAATCTCCAACGCCTACCCATCAGCGGGTGGCATCGGCATGTATCTGCATAAGGCGTACGGCGATCGTTTGGCAACGGGATTCAATGCCTTGCTGATGTATTTCTCGATGGTGATTGCCCAGAGCTTCCTGGCCCGCACGTTCGGGTCATACACCATGCAGCTGTTCGGGGGTGATGAAGGCGGGCGTATGGTGCCGATGCTGGGTGTGTCGCTTATTTTGGCGGCATTCGTGATCAACCTGCTTGGCAACCGTTGGATTCAGGGCGTTGCTTCGTTCATTGGAATTCTAAAAATTGGCGGCATTCTGGTTTTCGGGCTGGTGGGCGTATGGCTGGCCGACAGTCTTGCGGTCGATTTTTCGAGCAGTGGCGAAACCGGCGTCGTCGGCAACTTCCTCGGTGCAACGGCACTGGGCATACTGGCCTTTAAGGGTTTTACCACCATCACCAACAGCGGCTCCGAGGTGAAAGACCCGCACCGCAACGTAGGCCGCGCCATTGTGATCTCCATTGCCGCCTGCGTGGTTCTCTACACACTGGTGGGCTTTGCGGTTGCAAGCAATTTATCCCTCGCCGAAATCATCGAGACCCAGGACTACTCTCTAGCTGCGGCAGCGCGCCCGGCACTGGGTGATTACGGTCTATGGTTCACCGTAGCGATTGCCATGATGGCCACCGCTGGAGGCATCCTCGCCAGTATATTTGCAGTCTCACGCATGCTGGCCATGTTGACCGAGATGAAGCTGGTACCTCACAGCCACTTCGGTATGCCTGGCAGCATCCAGAAACACACACTCGTTTACACCGTGGTGCTGGGCTTGGTTCTGACCGCATTTTTTGACCTCTCAAGAATCGCAGCCCTAGGCATCATTTTTTATCTGATTATGGATATCTCTATTCATTGGGGGGTGCTGCGCTACCTGCATCAGGATATTAAGGCCACAAGGTGGGTGCCAGTCGTGTCGATTGTCCTGGACCTGACGATTCTGGGCGGTTTTGTCTGGGTTAAACTGAACACTGACCCCTTTGTGCTCGGTGTGGCAGTCGTCGCTATGATTGTCATCGCAGTTGCCGAACAGATGTACCTGAAATCTTCTGCCAGAAGAAAGGCTATGGAACGTGATGAGCCCCACGAACACCAGCACTAATATTCAACACGTAAGTTGGAGGGTAACCCCATGATGGAAGGGAATATGTTTGGTAGCACCATGTGGGCCGGGCATTGGCTCTGGATGCTGGTCATTGCCATTGTGGCGGTTATACCCGCTTGGCGAATCTGTCAGCGCACCGGTTTCTCGGGTTGGATGGGAATCCTGATTCTTATTCCAATGGTGAATCTGGTCTTCCTGTACTTCATTGCGTTTGCGGACTGGCCAGCAGATAAAGCAGGAGCGCGAAATGAGTGAGCACGCTGTAAAAGACCCGGTTTGCGGGATGTCGGTAGACCCCCATACGGCAGAGCATCGCAGCCAACATGCTGGCAAGACCTGGTACTTCTGCTCCGCCGGATGTCAGTCCAAGTTTGATGAGAGCTCCGAGAAACACCTCGGAGAGGAGCGCGAGCCTGCGGAACCGGTAGCCCCCGGCACCATGTACACCTGCCCAATGCACCCGGAGATTCGTCAACAGGGCCCTGGCGATTGCCCAATCTGCGGAATGGGGTTGGAGCCCGAGCAAGTAAGCCTCGACGATGGGCCGTCGGAAGAGCTTACGGATATGACGCGTCGGTTCTGGATTGGCCTGGTTCTCGCACTCCCGGTGTTTTTAATTGAAATGACGGGGCACTTTATTGGCCTTGATCACATCGTGTCGCCACAAGCCTTGAACTGGATTCAGTTAGTGCTGGCAACGCCTGTAGTCGCCTGGTGCGGCTTGCCATTCTTTGTTCGAGGCTGGAAATCAGTCGCCAACCGCAACCTGAATATGTTCACGCTAATTTCCATTGGTACCGGCGTAGCGTTGATCTATAGCCTTGTCGCCACCTTGGCTCCGCAGATTTTCCCCGATGCCTTCCGGCAGGCAGATGGTTCGGTAGCCGTGTATTTCGAGGCTGCTGCCGTCATTGTGGTGCTGGTGTTGCTTGGGCAAGTACTGGAACTTCGTGCCCGGGAGAAGACTTCGGGCGCAATTAAAGCGTTGCTGGATCTGGCCCCGGCCACAGCAAGAAAGCTGGACGATGAGGGAGGCGAGTCTGACGTCTCTCTGGATCAGGTGAAGGTCGGCGACCGTTTGCGAGTTCGCCCGGGCGATAAGGTACCGCTGGATGGAGAGATCCTGGAAGGTCGCTCCAACATCGACGAATCTCTGGTAACCGGTGAACCATTAGCCATCAGCAAGAAGACAGGCGACCAGGTGATTGGTGGCAGCATGAACCAACAAGGCAGCTTCATTATGCGAGCTGACAAAGTGGGGCGTGACACCATGCTTTCCCAGATCGTGCAGATGGTGGCCAGCGCCCAGCGCAGCCGTGCACCGATTCAGGGACTGGCCGACAAAGTGGCCGGCTGGTTTGTTCCGGTGGTCATTGTTATAGCCGTCATTGCCTTTATTGTTTGGTCAGCCTTTGGGCCAATGCCTCCAATGGCCTATGGCCTTATTGCAGCGGTGAGTGTGCTGATTATTGCTTGCCCCTGTGCTCTTGGTTTGGCGACGCCTATGTCGATCATGGTTGGCGTAGGGCGAGGTGCTCAGAATGGGGTGTTGATTCGGGATGCAGAAGCCCTTGAGCGCATGGAGAAAGTCGATACGGTAGTCGTCGATAAAACCGGCACGCTGACTGAAGGCAAACCTCAGGTAACGAAGTTGGTTCTAGCAAACGGCTTCAGTGAAGAAGATCTGATGCGATATGCAGGTGGCCTGGAGAAGGGCAGTGAGCATCCGTTGGCTCACGCTATCCTCGACAAAGCCAAAACCATGGGACTGAGCGTGCCTGACGCAGAGGATTTCGACTCGCCGAATGGCAAAGGAGTTACCGGCAAGATCGACGGAAAAGCGGTTCTGCTTGGAAATCGGCTGTTAATGGAGTCACAAAACGTCGATACCTCCGCCTTTGAGGAAGACGCAGATCGGCTTCGCAAGGACGGCGCAACGGTGATATTCGCGGCGGTGGAGGAGCAGGTCTGTGGCTTGATTGCCATTGCTGACCCGATCAAAGAAACCACTGAAGCGGCTATTACCGCACTGCAGAAGGACGGCATCCGCGTGGTCATGCTGACAGGGGACAACCAGACATCCGCCGAAGCCGTCGCCCGCAAACTCCATATTGATGAAGTGAAAGCGGAAGTGCTGCCCGAGGACAAAGCAAAGGTCGTTCAGCAACTTAAAGACGAGGGGCGGATTGTAGCGATGGCCGGAGACGGTGTGAACGATGCTCCAGCGCTGGCTACCGCAGACGTTGGTGTCGCGATGGGAACCGGGACTGACGTCGCCATCGAGAGTGCGGGCATTACACTCCTACGTGGTGACCTGATGGGTATTGTCGAAGCGCGTCATTTGTCGATAGCCACCATGCGCAACATCCGGCAAAACCTGTTTTTTGCCTTCGTCTATAACTCTGCCGGCATACCGATTGCCGCCGGGGTGCTCTACCCATTTCTCGGGATTCTCTTATCCCCGATTTTTGCTGCTGCCGCGATGTCGCTGTCTTCGGTGAGCGTCATTGCCAACGCACTCCGTTTGAGGACGGTTAAATTGGACTAAGGCAGTTAAAACTCAACAAAACTGGAGGTTTCCATGTCTTACACAATTAATCGAGTTATCAAAAACGCGGATTTCGCGGAAGTGGATGAACGAACACGCCAGGCCTTGGTCGATCGGGGCTTTGGGATTTTGACGGAAATAGACGTCAAGGCGACCATGAAAAAGAAACTAGACAAGGATATGCCCGCCTACACAATTCTCGGGGCATGTAATCCAAACATGGCTTGGGAAGCGATCGGCGTAGAGCCTCGGGTAGGTGCAATGTTGCCATGCAACGTCATTCTTCGCGAGACAACCGAGGGTGTTGAAGTCAGTGCGGTTGACCCCGTTTCATCCATGACAGCAATTGGTAATGAGCAACTCAAGGAGATTGCAGGTGAGGTGAGGGACATGCTGTCTGAAGTTATCAACGCAATCTGACGGTTGAATCGACCAGCCACAAAAATTGATGTACAACAATCGAGAGGTTGATTTGAACATAAATTCAGGCCCGATTCAGGTGGATGCTGTTTACTGTATATGTCGCAAATCAACCTTGTTAAGGAGCTTCGCTATGAAGAGTTTCACCAAAGTAATCGCAATCTCGTTGATTATGGCCACACCGGTTGTCTGGGCGCATGGTTCAGGTAGCCAGCAGGGGCCTGGTGGTATGATGACGTCCCCGGAACAGATGCAGGAAATGCAGCAGAATATGTCCCGCATGCAGGATATGACCGGCCAGATGCGGAAAGATCCCGGACAAAACCATCAAGAGCTCATGGAGGAGCATATGGAGCGCATGCAAGAGCAGATGCACATGATGCGGGACGGTATGATGGGCAGGCGAGGAATGATGAGTGGCCAGGGAATGCAGGGAAATTCGAGCCAAGACAACCCTGCGATTAAATCAGAGGACAGCATCCAATTTATGGAAAAACGCATGGATCAGATGCAGTTGATGATGGAGCAAATGTTGGAGCATCAGCAGGAACTGCAAGATCGCGCAAAGTGACTCCCTGACCATTCTTGGGGTTACCGATGAGGTGGTAACCATCCCCTAAAATCTGTGCATGCGTAGTTAGCGTTCTCCGGCCTACAATGAGGCAAACGGAGAACGACATTAAAAAATCACGCTACAGCCAGGGCCATGGCGGTGGCCACTATAATTGTTATTGCGGTTGCCGCACAGATTTTCCTGAAATCTTCAGTAAGAAAACAAGCAATGTGAGAAGGCTCACTCACACCACCATTGAAATCTATGACTTGTAAGGAAGGAAATGCCGTGATGGACGAGAACATGTTTGGTAACACCATGTGGGCTGGGCATTGGCTATGGATGCTGGTTATTGCCATTGTAGCGGTTATACCAGCCTGGCGAATCTCCCCTCTGCCAGCCTAGACATGATGTTTTCGTCTTGAGTATATTGATAACCTTTGGTTATTAACTAATAACTTTATGCCGAGGTGGCTGGTGGTGAAGCGTATTGCTGTGCTGGGCACGATCGTGCTTGGGTTGGTTTGTTCGGGATTCGCCCTGAGTGAAGAAACATCAGCCAGACCGGAAGCAGTTCCTGTTGAGCGCAGTGAACTGCAGGAGACGCTTGTGCTTGATGGTGTGATCGAGGCGGTTCAGCAGAGCACCGTGTCCGCACAGGCCAGTGGCAAAGTACAGAAGTTGCCGTTTGACGTGGATGACTCGGTGGTCGCCGGTGATCTCATCGTGCAACTGGAAAGCAGTGAGCAAAGCTCACGCGTTAGCCAGGCGCAGGGTGGCCGGGACGAAGCACGGGCAGCCTTTGCCGATGCGCAACAGCAGTTCACCCGCATTGAGGCCGTGCAAGAACGTGGTCTTGTGTCGCGACAAGAATTGGACCGGGCACAGAACACCCTTGCGGGAGCGAAAGCGCGGCTTGAGCGGGCCGAAGCAGCTGTGGCTGAAGCCCGTGAGCAGTTGAGCTATACTCGCATACTCGCACCTTACGGCGGCATATTGACCGAACGGCACGTGGAGATTGGCGAATCCGTCAGCCCCGGGCAGCCCCTGCTTAGTGGTCTTTCGCTGGAACAGCTGCGGGTTGTTGTGGACTTGCCCCAGCAGTACGCGGATCTTGCTAGGCGTGAGCGCCAGGCGCAGGTCACTCTTGCGGACGGGCGGGTGCTAAAAACCGGCGATATGACGTTTTATCCGTACGCCAACTCCGCTACTCATACTTTCCGCCTACGCATGCGCCTTGCTGAGCCCAACGGTTCTCTGTTCCCGGGCATGTTGGTCAAGGTCGGTGTTCCCGTCGCCAGCCGAGACGTACTCTGGATACCTGAAAGCAGCCTTGTTCGTCGCAGTGAATTGAGAGCCGTTTTTGTGCTGGATGATCAGGGCCGCCCGCGGTTGCGGCAGGTTCGGACCGGCATGCAGCAGGAAGGCCGCCTGGAGATCTTGGCCGGTTTGAGTGAGGGCGAACAAGTCGTGGTTTATCCTGTTGAGCTGGTTGGTACAGATCGTCTGAATCTGCCAGCTGCCGGTGTTTCTGTTGAGGAATCGGATAAGGCGGCAGGGAATTGAGTCGCGAACTGCCTCCGGTCGGCCCCTCCGGTACCATTGCCCGGATTTTTCAGGATAACCATCTGACGCCTTTGCTGGCGTTGCTGTCGATCATTCTGGGTGTGCTTGCGGTTGTCGTGACGCCGAAAGAAGAGGAGCCGCAGATAGACGTCACCATGGCGGATATCATGGTCGCCTTTCCGGGTGCCAGCACGCAGGAAGTGGAAAGCGCCATTGCGACTCCGGCCGAGCAGGTGATGAGCGAAATTGCTGGTGTTGAGCACGTGTATTCCGTCTCTAGGCAGGGCCAGGCCGTTATTACTGTGCAGTTTGAAGTCGGCATTCCACGACAGGAAGCGCTTGTCCGGCTTTACAATCAGGTCTATTCGAACCAAGACTGGCTGCCGCCGGATCTGGGCGCCTCACAACCCGTGGTCAAGCCCAAAGGCATTGATGATGTGCCGGTGATGACGCTGACCCTGTACGACCCGATTAATGGTCATACCGGCGAAGAACTCACCCGCCTGGCCCACATGTTGGAAGTGGCAATTAAGCGGGTGCCCGGAACCCGGGATGTTTACACAGTGGGCGGAGTGCCCGACCGTGTGGATATCCATTTTGATCCGGCCCTGCTTGCCGGGTTTAACCTTACCCTCAGCGATATCCGCGATGCTCTGAGAGCAGCCAACAGCAGCAGCCAGGAAGCCCGTATTACCCGCGATAATCTCTCCATTCCGGTTCAGGTTGGTACTCTGCTGGAGAACGTAGACGATGTTCGCCAGCTTGTTGTTGGTATGCACAACGGCGCGGCGGTGCATCTGGATGATGTGGCGAACGTCAGCCGTGGCGGAACGGTTGCAGATCAAAGTGTCATGACCGGCTTCGGGCCAGCGGCGGGTTCTGGCAGCGTCGGTAAGCCTGGTGATGTCTACCCGGCAGTTACACTGGCGATAGCCAAGAAACCCGGGCAAAACGCCGTGAACATCACAACCGCTATCGAAGAGCGGTTGGAGCAGATTCGCAACCGTGCCCTGCCCGAAGGTGTCGAAGTTATTGTTACCCGGGATTACGGCGAAACCGCCTCTGCCAAAGCGCAAAAGCTCATTTCTGACTTGATATCCGCCACGCTGTTCGTGGTGTTTCTGGTGCTTGTGGCCATGGGCTGGCGCCAGGCGCTGATTGTCGGTGTCGCTGTACTGATCACGCTGTTGCTGACGCTGGTGTTCTCCTGGGCCTGGGGCTTTACCCTGAACCGGGTTTCCCTGTTCGCACTGATTTTCTCTATCGGTATTCTGGTGGATGACGGCATCGTGATTACGGAAAACATCAACCGTCGGATCCGCAACTCCAACCTCCCGGTACGAGATATCATTCCTGTGGCCGTGGACGAAGTGGGCACGCCTACCATTATGGCCAGCCTTACTATTATGGCGGCCTTGCTACCCATGGCGTTCGTGACAGGTTTGATGGGTCCGTACATGAGCCCCATCCCCATTAACGCGTCTGCCGGTATGGTGCTATCCCAGATTGTTGCCTTCGTAGTTGTGCCCTGGTTGGCCTTGCGACTGCTGAAACATCAGAAAGGCGAAGCTGCGACGGAAGCGGGGGAGGCCGAAAGTTCTGCCGATGGTGTCAGCCCCATGTCCCTGAAAATCTTTGGGGGCGTCCTTACACCGTTCCTGGGTGACCATCGCTGGCGTCGCCGCCTGCTGGCGCTTGGGGTGATTCTGCTGACTCTGGCCGCTTCGTCGTTACCGGTGTTTCAGGCGGTTATCATGAAGATGCTGCCTTTCGACAATAAATCCGAACTTCAGGTTGTGGTTGATATGCCCGAGAGCACGCCGGTCGAGCAGACCCAGCGGGTGCTGATGGAAATGGGCCATTATCTGGAGAGCGTCGACGAAGTGACCAGTTGGCAGAGCTATGCGGGCACCGCTGCGCCCATTAATTTTAATGGGCTGGTGCGCCAGTATTACCTGCGTAGCGATCCATACCAGGGCGATATCCAGGTAAACCTCAGCGATGAAGATGTGCGATCCCGCCAGTCCCACGCCATTGCCCAAGCGCTGCGGGATCCGTTAACGGCCATCGGCAAGCGTTACGACGCCAGCGTGAAAATTGTTGAGGTGCCGCCGGGCCCGCCGGTGCTGTCGCCAGTGGTGGCGGAGATCTACGGCGTTGACCCTGACCAGCGCGCTGAGCTGGCTCGCTCTGTAGCGGCTGGTATGGCTGAGGTGCAGGGGCTGGTGGATATCGACACCACGCTGGAAGCGCCCACACGGCAATGGGAAATTGCAGTGGATCGCGCCCGAGCCGCCCGTCTTGGCGTATCCCAGGCCCAGGTCGTCGAAGCCTTGCAGGTGGCGCTGGGGGGCATGAACGTCAGCTTTTTACACGATGATCATGCCAAATACCCGGTACCTATTCGGGTAACGCTTGAAGACGCTGATAAGGCGCAGCCGTCGGTTCTTATGTCCCTGCAGGTGCGAAGCCGCGCCGGTAATCTGGTGCCACTGGCCAGTATCGCCCAGGTGCGCGAAGCTGACTGGATGGGCGCGATCTATCACAAGAATCTGCTGCCGGTGACCTACGTAACCGCCGATATGGCGGGGGCAATAGATTCACCGCTATACGGCATGTTTGCCATGGTGTCGAAGCTCAAGCAGCAGGAGGGCGCACCCGAACAGTTCTTTATTGACCAGCCGCCACTGCCGGAAAAAGGCACGCTCAAGTGGGACGGTGAGTGGCAGATTACCTACGAAACCTTCCGGGATATGGGCGCCGCCTACAGTGTGGGCATGTTCATGATTTTTGTGTTGCTGGTGGCGCAATTTCGCTCGTATATTCTGCCACTGGTGATTATGGCGCCCATTCCGCTGACCCTGATCGGCATCATGCCGGGCCATGCCCTGCTGGGTCGGGAATTTACCGCAACCAGCATGATAGGGATGATTGCACTTGCGGGGATTATTGTACGTAACTCCATTTTGCTGGTGGTGTTTATCCGGCAGCTTCTGGAAGAAGGTCTTGAGCTGGATAAGGCCGTGGTGTTAGCCGGTGCGGTGCGTATCAAGCCGATCGCCCTGACGGCCATCTCGGCGATGGTGGGCGCTTACTTTATTCTTAACGACCCGATCTTCAACGGCTTGGCAATTTCTCTGGTGTTCGGGCTTGCGCTTTCTACCCTGCTGACGGTTCTGGTGGTGCCACTGCTGTATTACACGCTTGCCAGACGTAGGTGGGTCTAGACATGATGTTTTGATCTGCCCATCTCAGCAGCGTGGATTATGCTGAAATGGGCACGCCCCAACACAGAGCCATAACTGAGAGGGCAGGTCAAAACATCATGTCTAGGAGTCTGCGCGGTAGGAGTGTTTTGAGCATCGGTCTTGCATGACCGGACTACTGCCAGGCCAGAATAAGGTTTGGCACGGTCAAACGGATTGAAAGCACGGTTTTCCCTGCGACCACTTGAAATGGCCCGGGGAGTCGGCAACAGGGACAACGTCCGCGCCGCCCACCCGGCAAAGGTGGCTTCAGGGCCTCTATGTCAGTCTCATCAATAAACTCATACGCCTGAGGTTGAGAGATAGACAGACCAGATCCCATTCGCCTTTTACCGCCTCCAGGCCCCGCAAACTGAACTGACGAAAGCCCAGAATGTTCTTGATCCAACCGTTCACAGCCTCGACCAGATGCTTGCGCTGAGCGTAGACCGCCCGACCCTCTGGGGTAGCAAGCTTCCGGGCCATTCGCACCCCCTTTACCTTCTCTGCGTAACGAGACATAACCGTCAATGCCTTTCTCTTCCAGGGCCTGGAAATCCGCTTCTTTACGGTAGCCCGCATCGGCCAGACACTGCTCCGGCTGGCCTCCCAGGGTTGCTTCTACCTCGTCCAGCAGTGGCACCAGACAGCCGTTATCACTGGCATTGTTGCCTTGATGGTTAGCGACGATAATCTGGAACTCGCCATCGACAGCCAACTGGCCGTTGTAACATTGCTCGAACCCGGTACGGGTTTTCATGATGCGGCTTTCGGGATCGGTAAAATTGCTCTGAGCTTTGTCGTCCGGAACGCCATAGTCCCGTTTGAAGTTCCGCCCACCGCGAGGGGATCGCCGTTCGTCATCCGGATGCCTGCCTTTTGCGTCATCGGCTTGCGCCTGCTCCGCTTCCAGCCTGGCTTTCGCTGCCCGGATCTTGCTTAACCGCGACTGGCGACGTTGTAGTTCTTCCGGCAATTCATCGCCCCGCTGGGCAGAACCAAATTGCTCGTCTTCTGCTTCATCCACAGCCCGAGCCTGACCACAAAGCTCATCCACTTCTTTCGACAAGCGGACTTCTTCCTCTTGCATACGCCCGTAGCTCATGGCCTTGTGCTTGCTGGCATTCGCCTTTACCTTGGTGCCATCAATCACTAGCGTTCCCAGACTAATCAGCTCAGCCTCCCGGGCAATCTGGATGACCTGAACAAACACCTCTCTGAAAGCACTCAAGTGCTGTTTGCGGAAATCGCACAAGGTTCGATGTCTGGGGAAATTGTCGGCAGCCAGCACGCGAAAGGCCACGTCCTCTTCGAGTTTGCGGGCAATCTTGCGAGACGAGAAAGTTCCGGTCGCGTAGGCGTAAATCAACACCTTCAGCATCATGCGCGGATCAAAAGGCGACTTGCGGCGACCGTCTCCCTCGTAGCGAGCATAAAAGGCGCTTAAGTCCAGTTCTTCGACAACGTCACTAATGAAGTAGGCCAGATGGCCTTCGGCCAGCCATTCGTTAAGACTGGGAGGCAGCAGCAACTCCTGATCTGGCGAATAAGATCGAAAACTCGTTCCCGTGACGTCTATTCCGTGGCTGGAGAAGATGAGCCTATTATGTCATAACGACGTTCCTACCGCGCAGACTCCTAGGTGCTTCCCTTCTGAATACGCTAGTTGCCGGCCCGGAGACGATCAAAATCGTTGAGAACTCGACGGACTCTGCTGCTCAGGAGTCCAGCACCCTGCGTGTGTTGCTCGGCATCAATGCACTCATGTTCGTCATAGAAATGGGGGGCGGACTGATCGCCCAATCCACCGGCCTGATCGCAGATTCACTAGACATGTTTGCTGACGCGGCGGTTTATGGCGTTGCCCTTTATGCCGTAGGGCGCAGTGCGAAAATGCAAGTACATGCCGCGCATCTAGCTGGTGTACTCCAACTGATTTTGGCTCTCGGTGTACTCATAGAAGTAGCGCGACGCTTTGTATCAGGTAGTGAGCCCGCATCGCTGATGATGATGGCCATTGCGTTCGTCGCGTTGATTGCCAATACCAGTTGCCTGCTGTTGATTTTCAAGCACCGAGAAGGCGGAGCACATATGAAGGCAAGCTGGATATTCTCGGCTAATGATGTGGTAATCAACTTGGGCGTGATAGCCGCAGGTGCCTTGGTCGCCTGGACGGGATCCAGTTACCCGGACTTGATCATCGGTGCTATCGTGGGTTTGATCGTCTTAAATGGTGCCCGGCGGATTCTGGCACTTTAAGTGCGAGACTTCCTGTCGTTACGATCATCCAGGATCGTTCGGGTTAACTTTGAAGTCGTAATACTTGACCGAGCTTCATTGTGTCCATATTCTTGGATATATGGAAACTTTAAAGGCAATAGCGAGCTTTGGTGCTCTCTCCCAAGAGACTCGATTGGAAGCATTTCGGCTTTTGGTTCGTCATGAGCCAGAAGGGCTTCCGGCTGGCGAAATCGCAAGACAACTGGGTGTACCGCACAACACGATGTCAGCACATTTATCGGTGCTTGCCCGTGCAGAGCTTGTTCTTTCCCAGCGCCAGAGTCGTTCCATCATCTATCGAGCGAACTTGAATCGGGTGCAAGAGACGATCCAATTTCTGGTCAATGATTGTTGCGCGGGCCATCCACAGGTCTGTGCGCCGCTGACATCCTCGCTGATCGCTTGCCCCGCCCAATCAGACGAGCTTTGAGACCTTATGAAATCACTGATTTATCACAACCCTGACTGCGGCACATCACGAAACACGCTGGCGATGATCAAGGCATCAGCCCGCCTAATTCACCGGGCTGAGACAGAAAAGAAGATGGCGAGCAGTTTCTCTTGTAGAATCAAGATGTTCCTGAACGAACACAATTCAAGAGGACCACTCGCCATGGGTGAAAGCTTATCCCCCTGGACCCCGTCATGCAACGGGTCCATCCGCGTCGAGCTCAGCGGCCATCGCACCACCAGCGACAGCGGTGCTTTGCTGTTGCGTGAAGCCCTCGACAACAGCGGCATGATCGATGCGCTGGACGACCATCTGGTCGATCACCGCGACCCGGATCGCGTCCGCCACTCGTTAGCCAGCCAGCTGCGTACCCTGGTGCTGCAGCGTTCGATGGGCTGGATCGACCTCAGCGATACCGATACGCTTCGCCGTGACCCGCTCTGGCAGCTAGCCTGCAGTGATGCCCGCGGGACAACGCCGTTGGCTCAGGACCGGCCATCTCAAGCGACGCTGTCGCGGCTGCTGACGTGCCTGGGCCGCGACGACAATATCGATACCGTGCATGAGGGCCTGCTGCGGCTGGCGGTCTGGCGACTGACCTCGCTGAACGGCGGCGAACGCCCCGAGCATCTGACGCTGGACATCGACGGCTTGCCGATCGACGTTCACGGCCACCAGGGCGGTTCGGCGTTTCATGGACTTTACGGGGCCAGAATATACTCGCCTTTGGTGGCCTCGCTGGCAGAGACCGGCGACATGGTGGGCGGCCTGCTGCGTGAAGGTAACGCCGGCCCAGCCGAGAATGCCGATACCTGGATCCCACATCTGGTGCGGCGACTCAACGAGAGCACCGGGGCCAAGGTCAAGGTGCGCATCGACGCCGGCTTCACCGACAACGACACGCTTGAGGCGCTGGAAGATCGCGACATCGAGTATCTGGGCCGGTTGCGCAGTCATACGGGCCTGCAGACACTGGCAGCGCCACATCTGAAGCGGCCACGCGGCCGGCCCCCCGAGCAACCTCGGGAATGGTGCCATGACCTGGCGTACCAAGCCGGTACCTGGCCGGCGCCGCGGCGCGTGGTGCTGGTGGTACAAGAGCGGCCCGATGATCTGCTGCTGCATGCCTTCTTTTTGGTCACCAATCTCGGCAAGTTCGACTGGCCGCCGGAAAAGGTCCTGGCGCTTTATCGCAAGCGCGGCAGCGCCGAAGCCCACATGGGCGAGGTGAAGTCGTCGCTCGATATGCATCTCTCCTCGACTGATCGCGGTGTCTCCACCGTCCAGGACGTCATGGCCCGCAACGAGGTAAACCTGCTGCTGACTCTCTGCGCTTATCAGGTGCTACACGGGCTGCGTTGCCTGTTGGAACGACAGACCCGGCAGGGCTGGAGCCTGAAGCGGATGCGCGAGCAGGTGCTCAAGGTGGCCGCCACGCTGACAGTGCACGCCCGGCGTATCACCGTGCACCTCGGCGATGCCGCCGACAAATGGTGGCCATCCTTACTGAAGGGGTTGCCGCGGCTGACGGCATTGACCTGACACGTCGCATTACTCAGCCTTTTCCAGCAGACAAAACGGCCACTATGGAGGCCGACGACCACGGCTGCGCCGTCACTCGAAACCAATGAACTTCAGTTATAAATATCACGGCATTGATACGATAAAGCTATGTGCTAATCGGCTACTCAGCGACCGTATGACATAAAAGCCGGTCGGTCCCGGTCACCACGGGACGTAAAACGCTCGTTCGGCGTCCTGATGAATAAGGCGGGATCAGGCGAAACGCCAGAAGTCGTCGAATATCTCAAGACCCCGCCCAGTCGTGAGCGACTGGTAGCGCTGCTTTCGATGATGCAGATAACACCTCGCGAACTCCTTCGGCGTAAGGGCACGCCTTACGATGAGTTGGGGCTCGACGATCCCGCTTTGAGCGATGATCAACTGATCGATACAATGATGGCGCACCCGATTTTGATCAATCGCCCCATCGTTGTGACTGACAAAGGGGCTCGTCTATGCCGGCCTTCCGAACGGGTACTGGATCTTCTTGAGCGCCCCGTCGAACACTTAACCAAAGAAGATGGCGAGGTGGTTCACCACCCGCGAGACGCACGATGAGCCGTTTGAATTCCTTCTCTTGGCCCGGTCGCATCGGTGCGGTCATCGAAAGCACGTTGCGTAGCCCGCTGTTCACAAAAGGAGATGCAGCATGACCGAATCTAAGTTCTCGCAGGCCCCCAGCACGTCTGAAGGTATAGGCCTGTTTGGGCGCTTTCTCTCGCTCTGGGTAGCCCTGGCCATCGTAGCGGGTGTGCTGATAGGGCAGTTTGCTCCGGTCATTCCCGAGGCCTTGTCGCGCTTCGAGTATGCGCAAGTGTCGATCCCGGTAGCGGTGCTGATCTGGGCGATGATTTTTCCCATGATGGTACAGATCGATTTCACGTCGGTCCTCGGCGTCCGGCGTCAGCCTAAGGGGTTGGTTATCACCACGACAGTGAACTGGCTGATCAAGCCCTTCACCATGTTTGCGATTGCCTGGTTCTTTTTGACCGTGGTGTTCGCGCCCCTGATTCCTGCCGAACGAGCCACTGAATACCTGGCCGGGGCTATCCTGCTGGGTGCTGCGCCCTGTACTGCCATGGTCTTCGTGTGGAGCTATCTCACGCGAGGTGACGCTGCCTACACCTTGGTGCAGGTGGCGCTCAACGACCTGATCATGTTGTTCGCTTTCGCGCCCATCGTGGTTTTCCTGCTTGGCGTCTCGAACATTCAGGTTCCCTGGGATACGGTCATCCTGTCGGTGGTGCTTTACATTGTCATTCCACTGGGCGCTGGCTATTTAACGCGTCAGGCTGTTATCAAGCGGCGCGGTATCGAGTGGTTCGACAACGTCTTCATGAAACGCCTGGCACCCATCACTCCGATCGGCTTGATCATCACTCTGGTGTTGCTGTTCGCCTTCCAGGGCGACGTGATTATTGCGAATCCATTGCATATCGTACTGATTGCAATACCGCTGATTATCCAGACCTTCCTGATTTTCTTCATCGCCTACGGCTGGGCCAAGGCCTGGAAAGTGCCCCATAGCATCGCGGCACCTGCCGGTATGATCGGCGCCAGTAATTTCTTCGAATTGGCCGTGGCGGTCGCCATTGCCCTGTTCGGCTTACAGTCCGGCGCAGCATTGGCGACGGTGGTAGGTGTTCTCGTGGAGGTACCGGTTATGCTGGCCCTGGTGCGTATGACCAGCATGTTCGGTAATGACAGTGCCGGCCCCTTGCCCATACCGGATCCCATCAACGCTTCAACGATCGGCACTTCGGTCAGGGTAGAAAAGTACATCAGTGCGCCCAATACAGAGGCGATGACTGTGGAGGTCAGCGTGTTATCGCCCACGGCCATTGCGACCCATTCTGAAGGAATGATGCCTTCATGGCCGGGGCGACCCAGCGCGAAGCCCGCAATGAATACCCCGCCCAGAAGCAGCGGTAGAATCTGTTTTGCGAAATCCCAGCTTTGTAGGGTCCACTCGCGATCTTGGTCACGCAACGCCGCGATAATCATCAAACCGGCAATGCCGATGGCAAAGGGCAATTCAGGTGCGCTTGGCACGATCACGGCGGCAGTCACGACGACAGCTGTCAGCATCAGCAGTTGAGTTGGCGGCCAGTGCCAGCGCCAGATCAGCAAACCCGCCAGAGCGGCGGACAGCAGTGCCGTAATTTGCCATTTCCACTAGTAAATCTGCATCCAGACTATGCTATCGGCTGCCGCCCAGTTTGCGAATACCAGCACGCCGACCATCAGTGCGCATAGAACTCGCGCAATCGTGTGGTCATCCAAACACTCCTTGAAAGGGACATGTCATGCTCGGTCAGTAAACATCTTCTAGATAGCGCCCTTCGGCTCTCAGCTCATCGACATCCATGTGCAAGGGTTTGAGGATGGAGTCAAACACCTGGCTTACACCGGAGGCCATATCCCGCCCCCCGCATACCAGCACCTGAGCGCCTTTTTCAATCAGTTGCCGCAACGCGCTTTCATCCGCAATGATGGCATCCTGAACGTAGGCTTTTTCTGCTGATCGTGAAAACGCTGTATTCAACCCGGTAAGGCGGTGGTCATCCAGGTAACAGCCAAGTTCCGGTTGATAGAGAAAATCCGATTGCGGATTGCGCCCGCCCCAGTACAGGTACATGGGGTTACGATCCGTGTTCTTTCGGATAAAACCGGCTAGTGGGCCGATTCCCGCGCCGGCACCAATGAGAATAATGGGCGTTGCACCGCCCGCCGGACGAAAGCCCGGGTTTTGCTGGATAAATCCGGAAATCCGATCTCCGGGTTCGAGGCTGTGCAGATAACCTGAACACAGGCCATTGGTCTGTTTCCGGACGCAGATTTCCAACTGCCCATCCGAGGCCGAAGACGCCAGCGAGTACAATCGGGCCGTGTTATCTCCGGGTGGCGCAACGCCAAACAGGTCACCCGCTTCGAAACTCGGCAGATTCGACCGGCTTCTGAAAGACAACACTTGCCATAAATTTCTGCGATCTTGTACCGGCCTGAAACGCAATATGCTGGTTGGCGCGTTTACCGCAACGCCATAGTCCACGCGCTCAACAAGTTCGAATTCCGCAGTGGCGGCTGGCGCGGGATTATGGGTCAGCGCCAATGAGATGCCCATGTGCTCGCCGATAGCCTCGCCCCATTCACGAAACTGTATGGCGGAGCCGCGATCGATTCGTGTAACAAGGTTCACTTGCTGCAGGCCTTTACTACTGAGGGCAGCGTCTACATCCAGCGCATACTGACAGAATTTTGGAAACTGTTGGTCACCAAACCCCAGAACCACAAACTCCAATCCGTCATTCGCCTGAAAGTGTTCAAGTCGAGTCATGAACTGACTGGCGGAGGAGGGCGCGTCACCGTCACCGTAGGTTGATGTCAGAACAAAAAGCACCGAGGCCTGCGGGTAGCGTTTTGCCAGGTCATTCATCGGCGCACAATGTACTTTTTTGCCGGCCTGATTGAGTTTGTTTTGAAGATCCCTGGCAAAACCCCAGGTGGTGTTGCCTTCTGAACCCACCAGAATAACCACATCCGCCACTTCGATACTGGCACCTTCACCCAGGCGCACGGATGTTGAACGTCGCTGCCACCAGACTTGTATGCCGGTGAAGGACAGTGCCGGAACGGTCAGCGCAGCCATCCCGAGAATCAAACCCAGCCACCACAGGCCTTCACCGGTGTGCAGGCGAATCATCCAGTGCTGGAACTGATTACCCGTAGAGCGAGGCTGGTATTGCAGTAGTTCTCCGGTTGCCTGATCAACGAACCCGGAACCCTGGGTCGTGCTCAGGGAATAGACGTCGCTGGGATCATTCGGGTAAGGAAACACCAACTCACGTAGCTCGTTAGCATCTACGTTTTTTAGCGCGAGCAGAGAGCTCACCGGTGCCGGCGTGCCGCCTGACACCTCCGCCGGAAAGGATGGCTCCGCAGCAGCAGCCTCCGGCAGCAGGCCAAACCGAACCGCAGACATGTAGCTGCCGGTCAGTGCCGACAGCAACAAACCAATCACCGCAAACCGTGCCAGCTCGGCGTGAATCCGCGAGCTACCGGAACCTGCAATGGGCTTTAAAATGGCCTTCCAGCCACCCATCCGTCGAGCCAGCAGAAACATGCCAGACAGGCAGAGCAGCAGCATCATTACCGCCAAGCCGCCTGCAAGCATTCGGCCTGCATCATCCAATAGAAATGAGCGGTGCAGGTTTTTTACCCAGCGCAAAAAGGCTGAAGGCTGATAGGGGGCAATACCTTCACCAGTCAGCGGGTTAACCAGATCGGCACCTGGCTGACGGTCACGGCTGTAATAGACGACAACTTCGCCCGACAGAGAGCGTTCAATCTGCTCGGTGCCCGGATAATGCGCCACTACACGCTCAGCCAGGTCAGCAACACTGATTTGGCCGGTCGCCGGGATGGTTGCGCCCGCCCGTTCAATAGCGGGTACAACGGACAAAATAACGCCCGTGGTCGCCAGCACCAAAAGCAGCAGTGCGGCGACCAATCCGGGCCAACCATGAAGTTTGCGTAGCATGAAGCTGGCTCCCGTCAGTTACTTGAGGTTATAAACAAAAGACTGGACGTAGCCACGGCCAGCAACCGACTTTCCAGAGCCTTCCGTGGTTAGCGGGGCCACCACATCCGAGCGATTGTCGCGCATATCTTCAACGGCGGTATCAACACGAACCTGGTAACCGGAGTCGATCAATGCGTCATCAAGTTCCAGGGTCACGTTCAGTGTGCGCCCGCTGGACACACTGGCGCCGGTCAGGCCATCGTATTCAGCCTGGTTTAAACCACTGCCACGGGCCCAGTCACGTAGATGCTTGTAATATTTGCTTTTCTCACCGGATATCCAGAGGGTCTCTTGATATTGGCCATCGGCATCGGTGAGGTAGAGCGCAAGATAAGCTCCGTCACCGCCGTAATTACTCAGCTGTGTGCTGAAAGTGACTTCCCTGGCCTGTGCGTAGGCCGGTACTGCCATCACAGCCGCAAGGCCTAGCGCAAACAGAATCTTTTTCATGATCTACTCTCCTTTAATTACTCAACAGTCACGGTGGGGCGACCTTTGACGATTCCCTTAGGCGAAACCGGGTCTTCATTGGTCGATGCGTTGTAGTTTCGTGACTTGCCATGACGGTCATCATCGTGATCGTCGTCGTCATCGTCATCGTCATCGTCATCTTCGCGCTCCATTTCCCTCAGCTCAAAGGTCGCTGGTGAGTACTCGGCCTCCACCCGATAACCCTCCGGATCCCTTCCTTTAACCTCGTAACAGCCGTCATCTACCTTAATGCGGAACACCTTCCAACCTTCCGCCTCAAGCTTCTGTCGCAGGTTCTCCCGTGGCTGCCATCCGGCAACCGGGTCATCGCAATCGTCGTCAGCCATTGCGCTGCCGCTCATAAGCAGCAGCGAAAAGGTAATAACAATGGGTTTTATATTCATGAAATGTCTCCCGATGAATCCGTTGTGTCCGTTGTGTCCGTTGAATCAATCTTAAGGTTGCTACCTGACACTGGCCTGAATGAGCTGCAGGTAAACGCTTTGTTTAGTAAATGCCCAACAGGCAAGGGAAGGCGCTGGTGGAGGAACGGAGCAGTAATAATGCGGTTTCAGACGGCTGTCAGGTAATGGCTGTAGTATGTTCTGTTGGTGATCACGGGAAGGGTGAGATATGCGGGTACTGTTGGTTGAGGATACAACCGGGTTGGGTGAGGCCGTGCGGGATCAGATCAGCGAAGATGGCCATGCCGTGGACTGGGTTCAGAGCCTCGCTTTCGCTGATACGAGTGTGAAAACCACGCCTTATAATCTGATTTTGCTCGACCTGATGCTGCCAGACGGTCACGGTTTTGATTTTTTGAAAAAACTGAGGGCAACCGGTGACACAACCCCCGTGATTATTCTGACCGCCAGAGACCAGGTGTCAGACCGCATTGCAGGGCTGAATGCCGGTGCCGACGATTATCTGGTAAAGCCTTTTGATTTATCAGAACTCTCTGCCCGGGTGGCCGCCGTGGCACGCCGTTATCGCGGCAACCCGAATCCTCTGGTGCGTGTTGGCGATCTTGAAGTGGATCTGGGTGACCATCGCATCAGCCGCAACGGCCAGCCGGTGGAGCTTACTGCCCGTGAATGGGCGCTGTTTGAGGGTTTTCTGCAACGCCCGGGAATACTGCTATCGCGGGCTCAGCTTGAAGACCGGCTTTACCAGTTCGGCGCCGAAATTGAGAGCAACACCATAGAGGTTTACATCAGCCGTATGCGCAAAAAACTGGGGCACGATGCCATAGTGACCGTCAGAGGCATGGGCTACAGGCTGGAACCGAATGAGCACTAAATCCAGCTTACACAGAACCCTTGGCACCTGGCTTACCCTTGGCGTGACCTTGCTCTGGTTGCTGGGTGTTATCGCGTCAGGCGTGGTGGCCCGGCACGAAATGAACGAGGTGTTCGACAGTGCATTGGAGGAAACAGCGCAGCGTATCCTGCCATTGGCGGTGACCGACATACTGAACCGGGAAGGGGACCCAAGCCTGGAGCGGGCATTGGCCCTGAAAGAACACAACGAGTATCTCACCTATCTGGTTCGTGATAAGTTGGGCAAACTGCTGCTGCAATCCCACGACGCAGACCCCGACATTTTTGGCACCAAACCGCGAGAGGGCTTCTCTGACACGCTAACTCACCGAATATACGGGGAGTCAGCCATCAGCGGAACCCTGTACATTGAGGTTGCCGAACCTTTGGACCACAGGCGCGAAGCCGTTCTGGATACGAGCCTTGCATTGCTGTTGCCACTTATATTTCTGATTCCCATCAGCCTGGTCGGGGTGTGGTGGGTGATAAAACGTTCGCTTCGCCGTGTTGTGCAATTGCAGCAGTCCATAGAAGTCCGCGGTGGGGGCGATCTTTCTCCCGTCGCGGTCGAGCGTTTACCGGAAGAGTTTGAACCCATCATGATCTCGGTGAACCGGTTGCTTGAACGTTTGCGCCGCGCCCTTGAAGCAGAGCGCAGTTTTACCGCCAACAGCGCCCATGAATTGCGAACCCCGCTGGCAACGGCGCTAGCCAAGCTACAGCGGTTAAAAACAGAAACGCAGGATACAGGCGTTAAAGTACGAGCCAGCGAGATTGAAGAGTCGCTTCGCACCCTGTCACGACTGTCAGAGAAGCTGCTTGAATTGGCGAAGGCTGAAGGGGGCAGCGCCTTGTCGGAGCAGGCTAACAACCTGGTGCCCATACTGCGGATGGTGGCCAGCGATTATGATCACCAGGCGCCCGGTCGACTCCTGCTCAACCTGCCTGATGGTGACGTTACGTCATTACTGGACCTGGATGCCTTCGCCATTCTGGTTCGGAATCTGATCGAGAATGCCCTCAGGCACGGCACGGACAATGAGCCTGTGAATGTTAGCCTTACAGGCGAGGGCATCCTGCGGGTGGTTAATCGCGGTGAGCTCGTACCACCAGAGAAACTCGCCTTGTTGCGAAACCGTTTTGTCCGCTCCGATACAAAAACAGTGGGCTCCGGCATCGGGCTTGCGATTGTGGACGCCATCGCCAGTGGTGCGGGCATTACCCTGAACCTCCGATCGCCAGCCTCAGGCCAGAGCGACGGTTTTGAAGCCGAACTCAATATTGCCGTGGTCGAATAAAACCCGGACGTTTAAGGTTGGTGTCAGGTTAACCCTGCAGAATTCAAACAAACCCAGCCGGAGTTTGTTTGTGCCCAACCTACGTACCAGTGTCACCCTTTTTCTGCTTTTAGCTGTTCAGTTGAGTTTCTGGAATCCTGGGCTCAGTTATGAGCACTTCCTGACACTCAATGGATACCTTGCCATCAATTTCATGTCCATCACTATGTTGCTGGCTACCCGACCTGGATGGTTTGAATCTCCGTTAGGTGGTCTGGACAGAATGTATCAGCTGCATAAATGGACCGGCATTCTGGCCGTCATTTTTGCCCTGGCACACTGGCTGATCGAAATGGCGGACGACGCCCTCGAAGCCCGGTTTGGAACGGATCGCAGCCTAAAGGAAGCAAATTTTTCGGGCTTGCTGGACAGCCTTCAGGACGGCGCTGAAGACTTGGGCGAACCCGGCCTGTATCTGCTAGTGTTTCTGGTTGTCATTACCCTGATTCGCTGGGTGCCCTACGGTTACTGGCGCTACCTGCACCGGGCGATGCCATTGATTTATTTGGCGCTGGCCGCCCATGCTGTATTGTTGGCTCCGCTGAAGTGGTGGCAACAACCCATCGGCTGGCTGATGGCATTGTTAATGGTGGGTGGTGCCATCGCGAGCCTGCAATCATTGACGGGACAAATCGGAAGGAGTCGCCGCTACAAGGGGCTGGTTCAGGCCGTCAAGCAGACGTCAGTCAACATCACCGAAGTCGTCTGCGACATGGGCAACCGCTGGCCAGGGCATAGAGCCGGACAATTCGCCCTGGTGACCTTCGACCGAATCGAAGGCGCACACCCTTTCAGTCTGTCCTGTGCTAACAATGCCAGCGGGCAGCTGAGTTTTCAGATCAAGGCGTTAGGAGATTACACCCGCAAGATCCCGAAGCAGCTACGCAGTGGCCAGGCGGTTACGCTCGAAGGTCCCTATGGGCGTTTTAATCTCGACAGCGGCAGGAAAAGCGCCCAGCAGATCTGGGTGGCCGGCGGCATCGGCATCACGCCGTTTCTGGCAGAACTGGAGAACCGCCTGATCAATACCGAGAAAGAACGTCCTGCAGTCACACTTCATTACTGCACCGCCGGCGCGGCGAATGATCCAATGGTGACTCGTGTGCGACAACTGACGCAGCAACTTCCGGACATAGCACTGCACATCCACGACAGCAAGCAGGGGCAGCGATTGACCGCGAACCAACTGCGAATTCAAAATCGCAAAGTTGATATCTGGTTTTGTGGGCCACAAGGCCTGGCAAAAGCCCTGCGAAGCGGACTGAAGCAACAGTCCGTGTCATTACGCTTTCATCAGGAATTTCTTGAGTTTCGCTGAAATAGGGCTCGCCTTTCAGCCTCGGTCACTGACGGGCCGCTGTTGTTTGGCAACGCCCAGACCGACGCCGCATGCTGGCGCAGTCTGATAGATTAAAAATTGGCGGAAACCCTGCCAGCAATGAGTAGACTACAATGAGCAAATATCGTGGAACACAATTCTTGAGCATCGCCTTGGTCAGCCTTGCGTTGTTGACGGCTTGCAACAAGCCCCCCGAAAATTTCGAAGGTATACAGCGGACCACCTCGAACGCCGTCAACGTAGCTGATGCCGACGTGACAAAAAACGTCAAGAATGCTTTGCTGGGGGACACCGCGCTGAATGGCTTTGATATCGCCGTGACCACGCTGAAAGGTGATGTGCGTCTCGTTGGCGTCGTCGACACACAGAGCCAAATCGATATCGCCATAAAGCTCACTCAGGGGGCGGACGGCTTCCACACGATCTACAATGAGTTGACCATCAAGAAGTGAGCGTGCTGTGAAGGGTTTTTCTACAACCTCGTTAATAACTCGAATGATTGGGCAAGCATATGAGTCATAGTGAAGTCCATCGGTCACATCGCGTAGGTTGGTTACGTGCCGCAGTACTCGGTGCGAACGACGGAATAGTTTCTACGGCAAGTCTTATTATTGGTGTAGCAGCTGCCAGCAGTGCTCAAGAAGGCATTCTTCTGGCAGGGCTTGCCGGTTTAGTGGCAGGCGCTATGTCTATGGCTGCGGGTGAGTACGTGTCCGTCAGCTCTCAGTCTGATACTGAAAAGGCGGATCTAGCCATTGAAAAACGGTCATTAGAACAAGATTTTGAGTCTGAAAAAGAGGAGCTCGCTTTAATATACGAAGGCAGAGGGCTTGAGTCGGCTCTGGCGAAGCAAGTTGCTGAGCAGCTAATGGCTCACGATGCACTTGGTGCACACGCCAGGGATGAAATAGGAATCTCGGAAAGTGTTAGCGCCCAGCCCGTTCAAGCGGCGTTCTCTTCGGCAGTCACTTTTACAGTTGGTGCAGCACTTCCGCTGGTGGCAGCGTGGTTTGTACCCGGTAGCCAACTTATTTCTGTTGTTGCGGTGTCCTCACTGGTGTTTCTCGCTCTTCTGGGCGGGATTGCTGCGAGTGCAGGTGGTGCTTCAATTGCTATCGGCGCAATCAGAGTCACATTTTGGGGTGCGCTCGCGATGGCACTTACGGCCGGAGTAGGTCGAATATTTGGCGTGGTTGCATAATGTGGTGTTTGCTTATCATGCTCATGCCATTAGGCTCAGCTAACAATTGTGTAGCGGTCAACTAATCCCGAACAACACCTTTTGTGGCATCCGGTGGACTATCGGGGGATTACCGTTGATGATTAAGTCCGTCATCGATGAAAGGGTTATGGTTGGCTCATCTCAACGATCGGGCCTGCGTAACGGAGAAGCAATGATTAAGCGAAAGCGCACGACACCGCTAAGTGATGAGCGCGTTGAGCTTGGCCACTGCTCGACCGAACTGCGCGCTCGGATCCTAAGTGACGTTCCCTATTTCAAAGGGTTAGCGGCACCGGCGCTCGACGCTGTGAACTACCACTTTCGTGCCTTCAACTACCCGGCCGGTGGGGCGATCTACCATGAGGGCGAGCCGGCCGAAGCGCTATTTCTGGTCGCCCCCGGCAGAGTCAAGCTGCTTCAGTACAGCGCCTCTGGGGAGGAGGTGCTGCTCGACCTGTTGGGGCAGAGCGACTTATTCGGTGGCCTGACCATGCTCGGTCAGCGCTGCTACCCCTAGAGCGCATTCGCGCAGACACCCTGTTGCGTGCTGGCGATCACGACCGCCGACTTCCGATATTTGCTGCGCACTCATTCCGAAGTGGCATTGAACGTCCTTGATGCTGTGGCCCGTGATCTCGAAGCGGCTCAAGCAACGATCTGCGCGATCAGCACTTTGCCTGTGGAGGCACGGGTCGCACGGGTGCTGGTGCGTCTCGCTGACCGGCTGGGGGAAGCTGACGATGGTGGCATTCTGATCCAGTCGCCGCTGTCGCAACAGGACCTCGCCGCCATGGTAGCAACCACCGCAGAGACCGTGAGTAGGGTCATTTCCGGGTTGCGGCGCAGCGGTGACATCGAAACCGGTCGACAGTGGATACGCATTCGCATTCGCACGAACCTGGCCCGCCTGTGCATTTCCCGCATTTTATGACAATTCAGTGGAGCTACTTGTTGCGGCTCATGTAACACACCACGCACATCACTCATTCTGGTCGTGACCCAAACACAGACAGGAGATGAGAGATGAAGACCCTACTGCGTAGCGATGAGCTGAACTGTCCTTCCTGCATTACCAAGATCGAGAAAGCGCTGGGCCGACTCGGGGGTGTGACTAATGCCAAGGTCCATTTCGCGACCGGACGCATCGAGGTCGAGCACGATGCCGAACAAGTCAAGGCTGAGCAGCTGCTTTCAGCCGTGCGTGAAGTCGGCTACGAGGCGCGCATCAGCGCATTCTGAGTTCACAAACGTTCGGGCGGGCCACAAGCCTGCCCGGCAGTTTCACCATGAGGTGAACAATCATGAAATTTATCAATACATTGTCCCACTGGGCTCGCCAGTTGCGCTCACCAGCGCACCGGCGCGGCACAGTAGCCCTTGTGGCGGGTTTGGCGAGCCTCGGTGGCGTCGCCAGCTACTTTCTCGGTGGCCCTTCCTGGCTTACCGATGCGCTTTGGCTTACCGCTGCGGCCGTGGCCGGTACGGATATCGCACTGCGGGCGTTCGCCGCGTTGCGTGCAAAGGCGATCAGCATTGAATTGCTGGTTACGATTGCCGCCGTTGGCGCCATATTCATCGGCGAATACTGGGAATCTGCCGCAGTCACATTTTTGTTTGTGCTGGGCGGCTACCTAGAGGCGCGTACTCTGGCCCGCACCCGCTCCGCGCTGAAGGATATGCTGGCGCTGGCGCCGACCGAGGTTACGGTGTTCCGCGAGGGTAGCGAGATTAATGTAGCGCCCCACGAGGTAATTCCCGGGGAAACGGTGGTGGTTCGCCCAGGTGGGCGTATCGGCGTTGATGGTGCAATCCTCAGCGGTCGTTCCGCGATCGACGAGAGCGCAATTACCGGCGAGCCAATTCCTGCCGAGAAGCAGGTGGGCGACAAGGTGTTTGCGGGCACGGTAAGCCATAACGGTTACCTTGAGATCCACGCTGAGGGCGTAGGTGCCGATACCACCCTAGCGCGAATCATCCAGCGTGTTGAGGAGGCCCAAGAGGCCAAGGCCCCGACCCAGAGAATGATCGAGCGCTTTGCTAGCTGGTACACGCCGATGATCATCGTTCTGGCGATCGGCGCCTATGTGATATCGAAGGACGTCGCCCTAGCGCTAACGCTGCTGGTAATCGGTTGCCCGGGTGCGTTGGTTATCTCCACACCCATCTCGATAATCGCTGGCATCGGCCGGGCGGCTCGCGACGGGATTTTGATCAAAGGTGGTGAATACTTGGAGACAGCAGGTCGTATCAAAGCTGTTGCTTTCGATAAGACCGGCACCCTCACGGAAGGGCGCCCTGAAGTGATGACGATCACGCCGCTGTCTGGCATTCCAGCACTGCCGACAATAACGGATGAAGGTTCGACCGGCACTCGTTTGCTGCGCTGGGCCGCGCTGGCGGAGAGTGGCTCGGAACACCCCTTAGGTCGGGCGGTCGAGCGCGCCTTGCCAGAGAGCTATGTTGGCCCCCGGGCGGATAGCTTCGATACAGCACCGGGCGGCGGCATCAGTGCCGGCTGGCAGGATCGGAAAGTCGAGATCGGTCGCCCCGATTGGATTGAAACCCGGGTTGAAGAGTGGCCTGCGGCAGCGATTACGGCGCTGGAGGATCTTCATTCACGGGGTGAGACCGCCGCAGCGATCGCCGTCGACGGTGTTGTGATTGGGCTGCTCGGGTTCGCCGATCGCGTTCGCCCCGACGCTGTTGCGGCCTTGCAGGCTCTTCGTAAGACTGGGGTGAAGCGCTTGGTAATGCTCACCGGCGACCATGCCGCCAGCGCATGGCGGGTTGCCCGCGAACTGGGAATTGATGAGGTGCACGCTGGGCTCTTGCCTGAGCAGAAACTCGAAGCTATCAAAAAGATTCAGCGAGAGAGCGGGCCCACGGCGATGGTTGGCGATGGCATCAACGATGCCCCAGCCTTGGCCGCAGCGGATATCGGCATCGCCATGGGGGCCGCCGGAACCGACGTGGCAATCGAGAGCGCCGATATCGCGCTGATGGCGGACGATCTCGGCAAGATTCCCGAAGCAATTGGGCTTGCCCGGGCGACTCTGAACAACATTCGCCAGAACGTAGTGATTGCGCTGCTAACGGTTACCGGTCTCCTCGCCGGGGTGTTCGCCAACGAGGTGCACATGGCCGGTGGCATGTTCATCCACCAGATCTCAGTGCTAGTGGTTGTGGTCAATGGCATGCGGTTGCTACGTGCTCGCCCAGCGGGCGTGCAGAAGGCTCCGCCTGCTGCTCAGCAGCCAGCACGGGCTGTTTAGCGGCATAAGCGCCGGGGAGGGCCAGGCCTTCTCCGGCTAACAACACTCACCTTGTCAGTTGCTACGCATGAAGATTCTCCTCGTTGAAGACGACAAATTACTCGGTGACGGAATTGCTGCTGGCATTGCCCAGTCAGGCCTGGTGGTTGACTGGGCGCTGGATGGGCAGCAAGCCGATGCTGCTCTCGCCATGGGTAGCTACGATGCTGTTGTGCTTGACCTCGGCCTACCGAGGCTGTCGGGCATGGAGCTTTTGAGACGGGTCCGGGCAAGAGGGCAGATCTTACCGATTCTGATCCTGACCGCTCGTGATGCCGTGGAGGACCGAGTCGCTGGCCTGGATGCGGGTGCCGATGATTATCTGGGAAAACCTTTTGATCTCGCTGAGTTGCAGGCACGGCTCCGGGCATTGCTGCGACGCTCCAAGGGGTATGCTGAACCGATCATCAGTCACGGGGAGCTCCGGGTCGATCCAGCCAGTCATTCGGTGTCTTTGTCTGGCGGCACTGTCGATCTCTCTGCACGTGAATTCGCCATTCTTCATACACTGTTGCTCAACGCAGGGCGAGTTATGTCAAAAGCACAAATCGAGGAGCAGCTGTACGGCTGGGGGGAGGAAGTAGAGAGCAATGCGATTGAAGTTTTCGTGCATCATTTGCGCCGAAAACTGGATCGGCAACTGATCCGCACTATCCGCGGTGTTGGGTACATGATTGAGAAGCCTGGGCCATGAGAACATCATGAGCTATGGTGATTTCTGGTGTATGGAAGCAGGCTGAAGAGGTGGCGTATCCTGTTGGTTGATCTCGCCAGATCACAACCAACAGAGGAATGATACGCCATGTCAAAGTCTACCCTGCACGCTCTTTCACAACCAGAGTTGGAACAGGATCTATTGCACGAAACGATCCGTAATGGGGCCCGCAAGCTAATTGCTGAGGCTGTGGATGCCGAGCTGGCAGCGCTGCTTGAGCAGTATGCGGATCGTAAGGCACCGGACGGTCGTCAGGCTGTGGTTCGCAATGGCCACCTGCCTCAGCGTCACGTCCAGACCGGTGTTGGCGATGTCGAAGTGCAAGTACCCAAGGTCCGGGACCGCAGCGGGACCGGCATCCGTTTCAATAGCACGTTATTGCCGCCGTACCTGAAGCGGGCCAAGAGTCTGGATGAGCTGATCCCCTGGCTCTACCTGCGAGGCGTCTCGTCCGGAGACTTTCAGGAAGCCCTGAGCGCCTTGGTGGGCGATCAGGCCAAAGGTTTATCCGCCAATACGGTCTCCCGCTTGAAGGCCCGGTGGCAGGACGAGCACAAGGCTTGGCAGCGCCGGGATCTGAGCCAGAAGCGCTATGTCTACTGGTGGGCCGACGGCGTTTACAGCAACGTGCGTATGGACAACAAGCTGTGCTTGCTGGTCATCGTCGGTGTCACCGAGCATGGCCACAAGGAACTGGTCGCTGTTGAGGACGGACACCGGGAGTCCGAGGCGAGTTGGCTGGAACTGCTTGAGAGCCTGAAGAGCCAGCATTTGGGGGTCGCCCCGAAGCTGGCTGTGGGCGACGGTGCCTTGGGCTTTTGGAAGGCCCTGACCAAGGCCTACCCAGAGACCCGGCACCAGCGGTGCTGGGTGCATAAGACGGCCAATGTGCTCGATAAGCTTCCCAAGGCCCTGCAACCCAAGGTCAAGTCGGCTTTGCATGAGATCTACCTGGCCGAGACCCGGGACGCCGCCCACACGGCGTTTGACAGCGCACTGAAGCGTTTCCAGGACAAGTACCCGAAGGCCATGGGGTGCCTTAAAAAAGATCGGGAGGAGTTACTGGCCTTTTACGATTTTCCGGCGGTGCATTGGATTCATCTGCGCACCACCAACCCGATTGAGTCGACCTTTGCCACGGTGCGGCTAAGGACGAAGAAAAGCCGGGGCTGTGGGTCCAGAGACACCACCTTAGCGATGGTATTCAAGTTGATGCAAACCGCCCAGAAACGGTGGAAACGCATTAAGGGATTTCAGCTCCTGGAACTGGTCGTTAACAACGTCGAGTTCCAGGACGGAGAAGCAGTGGAGGATCAATCAGACGGGAACGTTGCCTGATGCCCATACACCAGATTTGACAATAACTCGAACATCATTACGCTGGCGTTTGTTTGCGATTCTTGCGGTATCGGTGCTGTTTGCCTGGATTGCCACGGCGTTCTTCACCTACCTTGATGCGCGTAGTGAAATTGGCACCATGCTCGATGCCCGTTTGGTGAAAACGGCTGAACGGGTATCCGTGCAGTTTGCAAGTTCAGAGGGTTTAGATAGTTCAAAGGGTTTAGATAGCTCAGAGAATTTAAAAAGTTTAGAGAGCACCAGCTCGCAACAGATTCCCGACTATACCGACACCATACTGCAGGTATGGCTGCATGACGGCACCTTACTTTTGAATTCAAGTACGGCTCCTGAAAAACGCTTAGGCACACAGTATGGCGGATTTGAAAACGCCTCCATCAATGGTACTCAATACCGTATCTATAGCCATTGGGACAAAGCCGGTCTTAGCAATGTGCGTGTTGGTGAGCGCTATGAACTACGCAACGCACTAGCCGAAAGCATAGCAACCCATCTGCTGCATCCTTTGTATTTTGCTGTTCCTGCACTGGGCATACTGATCTGGATATCTGTTGGTGCAGGGCTTTCGCCGCTTTCTCGCTTTACTGGTGAAGTAAAGCAGCGTGAGCCGGACAAGCTTGAACCGCTCGATATCACGGGTACTCCCCGTGAAGTTTTACCGCTGCAAGATGCCTTAAATGCTCTTTTTGTCCGCTTGCAGGTTTTACTTGACCACGAACGTCGCTTTACCGCGGATGCCGCCCACGAACTGCGCACACCGCTTGCCGCCATAAAAACACAGGCGCAGGTGGCCTATGCAGCGCGCGATTCGAGCCATCGGGAGCAGGCGTTGGAAAAGGTGATCAGTGGTACCGACCGTGCCGTTCATCTGGTTGAGCAATTGTGATCTGGCAACAGTTTTCCGGACACATTTTCAAGCGGCCGTTCGTCGCTCTGACTCATAGTCCATCGGACTCATGTAGCCGTTGCTGGAGTGCAGCCGAACTCGGTTATAAAACACTTCGATATACTCGAAAATGGCTTGTTTCGCCTTTTCTCGCGTTCTGAAATCTTCGTGGTACACCAGCTCAGTCTTCAGGGTGTGAAAGAAGCTCTCGGAGGGTGCGTTATCCCAGCAATTCCCCTTTCGGCTCATGCTGCACCGGAAGTCATGCTGCTTTAGCAACCACTGAAAACTATCGGAGGCATACTGGCTACCTCGGTCACTATGTACCAGCAACCCATTTTCTGGCTGCCGCTTCCGGACGGCCATGGTCAGCGCATCATGTACCAGTGAGGCGGGCATGCGGCTATCCATCGACCAGCCCACCACCGCTCGCGAGTAGAGGTCGATGAAGACGGCCAGGTAGAGCCAGCCTTCCCGTGTCGGAATGTAGGTGATGTCACCGACATAGGCTTGATCCGGCTGCGCGGCCGAGAAGGTGCGATTCAGAAGATTCGAAGCAACCGGCTTGCCGTGCTTTGAATTCGTGGTCGCCTTAAATTTCCGCCGTGTCTTACACACCAAGCCTTCCTCTCTCATTAGCCTGGCAAGCCGACGACGGCTGATCGCCTCGCCCTCACTGGCCAGTGTCTGCTGGATACGCCGCGTGCCGTAGGTTGCCCGGCTCTGCGTATGGTGGTCTCGGATCCTCGCCTTCAACGCCTCATCTTGCTGATCTCGCTGGCAGGGTGGCCGAGAGCGCCACTCATAGTAACCACTGCGAGACACCTCAAACACTCGGCACATCAGGGCAGTATCGAACGCTCTCTGGTGTGCTTCGATGAAGGCGTACCTCAGCGAGATTCCTTGGCGAAGAAGGCCGCCGCCTTTTTTAGCAGTTCGCGTTCCTCCTTGAGGCGAGCATTCTCGCGCCGCAGCTGTTTCAGCTCTTCATACAGGTGCGGGTCATTCACCTGGCCGGAACTGCCGACCTCTCGTTTACCAGAGTACTTGTCGACCCAGGTATGCAGCGTATTGACGTTAACGCCCAGCTCCCTGGCAGATTGGGTCACCGGTTGATTTGATTCCGTCGCCAATTTGACGGCGGCCTCTTTAAATTCAGCGGTATAGGAATTGGCTTTTTTCTGGCTCATGACACACACCTCGATGGGCAGGTGAGATTACCTGCGTTTGTGTGTCCGGGAAACTATAACCACTTCATTGCTTGTGCTTTCGCGCATTGATCCAGAAAAAACGCCCGTTAATCAACAACAGATCAAACTTTCTGCCGTGGTAAGCGAGCGTGTCGCCTTGCATGCACCGGTGGCGATACGTAAGGGCGTAGACCTAGGCTTCGAGGCAAACGATGAAGGGCTGGTCCTTGGTGATGCAACCTTGCTGGGAGTTCTTGTGCGAAACCTTGTTGATAACGCGGTTCGTTACACGCCTAGCGGTGGGCTGGTTGATGTGCGAATTAAACGAATCGGCAGTGAGGTGTTGCTTCAGATTGTTGATACCGGGCCAGGAATTCCCGAGGAGGAGCGAAAGGGAGCGGTGTCGCGTTTTTATCGTGTGCTTGGCAGTGGTGAGGAAGGCAGCGGACTGGGACTATCGATTGCAGAGCGTATAGCGGAGCTGCATGGAGCATCTCTAACGCTTGAAGATGGTGACACGGGGGAAGGCCTAGGGGGCGTTAACAATTAGGCCAGCCATATGACGGCTGACACGAGACAGAGTAGTGACTGGTAGTTTCTTGCCAGTCGCTCATAGCGTGTAGACAATCGTCTGAACTGCTTGATTTTCTGAAAGAACCTCTCTACCAGATTGCGATCTTTGTAGCAGTGCCAGTCTACTTCGATGTGCGCCAAGCGATTCTTTTTCGGAGGAATCACCGGCTCTGCACCCACGGCCTGAATAATGTCCCGCAAAGCAGTGGAATCATATCCCTTGTCGCCCAGCACCGCTTGCGGGGAAAAACCGTCTAGTAACGCTGGAGCGGCACCATACTCCGACGCCTGGCCCGGTGTAAGAACCAACCGTACTGGGTTACCCAGCGCATCGACCGCGGCATGGATCTTGGTGCTCAAGCCCCCTCGAGACTTGCCCATGGCTTCCGTGTTCTGAGCGGTTTTTTTGCCGCTCCCTGTTGATGGACCCTGACAATACTGCCATCGATCATCAGCTGTTCCAGGTCGGGATCATCGGCTAACGTGTCGAAAATCTGCTGCCATACCCCCTTCTTACACCAGCGGTTATAGCGCATATAGGCCGTGTGCCAACGACCAAAGGCGTCGGGTAGATCGCGCCAGGGAGCGCCTGTCCGGGCAATCCAGAGAATGGCTTCTACGAATAGCCGATTGTCCTTGGCTGTCACCCCGCGGTCCGAGGCCTTGCCGTGAAGGAGGGGCTCAATTCGACGCCATTGATCATCACGCAGGAGTAGCCGAGCCATAGTCTATCCTCAAATCCTTCCATGCTAAATCAGATCAACGCTCATCATCAATTGTTAACGCCCCCTAGCTGTAACCGTGCGTTTTAGGGCGATGCCGGTCTAAAGGCGGTCGATATTTTATATTGGCGGTAATCCGTTTCCTTAAGCCTAGATTAAGGTGAGTCTGAGATACTCCTTTCAAGCCGAAGACACGGCGTTACCCACAGGAGAATGTTATGAATATCAAATCCAGACTTTCGAGCTTCGCAACCATCACTGGTATGGTGCTGAGCTTGCTGGGGGCTACTGCAATAGCTGCACCGGCAAATACCGACCACGACCACGGCGACGGTGTGGCGGAACTTAAACTCGATAGCGGCAGCAAGTGGGCGATCGATGAACCATTAAGTCGGGCCATGACTAATATCCGAAATGCCGTGGACAAAGAATACGATGCTATCCACTCCAATCAACTAGCAGAGGAAAAGTACGCTGCACTGGCCAAGAAAGTCACCAATGAAGTCAATTACATGGTTGAGAATTGCAAGCTTGAGCCTGAGGCAGATGCCCAGCTGCACCTGATCATTGCCGATTTGATGGAAGGCTCAACTGCGATGGAAAGCAAAACCAATGCGCAGGATGGTGCGGTAAAGGTAATCGGGGCGATTGAAAACTACGTCACGTATTTTAATGACCCGGATTTTAAACCGATTAAGCATTGATGTCGGACAAGTTGCGGCAGGTGAAAGTAATTTAAAGCCATAAGCGAAATTTAAACACTGGAATCGAGTAGGAGGGGGAGCTTCCTCCTCCGTCCTCTCACGCCACCGGGCACCGATGCGTCGGACCGACGATTCCATACCACGGCAGTTCACGGTCGGCTCTGAAGCCGGTTCATCGTATCCAGCAAGCTTACCAGAGACAGGCGATAAAAGACCTTTTTAGGGGGACGCTGCATTCATATGAGATGCACCGCTGTTCCACCACGGCCCCCGCCCATTCGTTGCGCTTTCCCAAGCCCTCTGCTCAGTCAGTCCAAGCCGCATCAGGTTGCGGGCCCGCGTGTGGACTCGCTCCCATGACCGCCCACTGTTACCTGGACTTGCTCTCCGAGCTGGCCATAACCGCCAGTCATAGTCGGCCCCGCGTGAGCAATGATAACCCAATGAGTGAAGCACAATTTAAAGGCTCTTCGACGTTGGGTGTGGAATTCACCTCCTGAACTGGGCCAAAATATGGTCCCCACAACGACAGGACGTATGACATGGACGGCACCCAGATTATGACCCTCGGCTTGGGCCTTGAAGCGCCTTGGATTCTCAAGGACCAGCACCTGGATACCGCCGTGTCACCCCATCGTTTGGACCTCACCGTCGAGGCAGAACGTGGCAGCCTCTATTCTTGCCCAGAGTGTGGTGAGGCTTGCCCGGCCCATGATTTCACCAGCAAGACCTGGCGGCACCTGAACTTCTTTCAACATCACTGCTACTTGCACGCCCGCGTGCCACGCACCAAGTGCCCCACGCACGGCATTAAGCGGATCGAGGTACCTTGGGCCCGCCCCGGTAGCGACTTCACCCTGTTGTTTGAACAGGCCGCCATGGCCCTGGTCAGGGAGATGCCGGTGCTCGCCGCCGCCCGGCTGATCGAGATCACCGACAAGCGGCTATGGCGCATTGTGCATCACTATGTCGGGCGCATGCTCGAGCAACTTGACCTCTCTCAGGTCAAGGCCGTTGGGCTTGATGAAACGGCGGCCAAACGCGGCCATCGCTACGTCACCGTATTCCTGGATATGCAACGCAAGACCGAGCCGGTTGTCTTTGCGGTACCCGGCCGAGGCAAGGCCACCGTCGAGGCCTTCAGCGAGTTCCTGGCCGCGCATCAGGGCGATCCCCAAACCGTGCAGGAGGTGGTCTGCGATATGTCACCGGCGTTTCTCAAAGGCGTGGAAGAGCACCTGCCCAAGGCCGAGGTCACCGTCGATTGGTTCCATATCGTGCAGATCTTCACGCGCGCCCTTGATGAGGTCAGAAAGCGTGAGCGGCGCGAGCAGGAACACCCTAAGCACCTACGCTGGGCCGTCCTGCGCAATGCAGAATCCGGCAACCTGACGGCTAACCAAATCGCCGCGCTGCAGGAACTGATGGCCGCCAGTGATGTTTTCGTGCTCTCCTCCGCCTGGGAAGGCTTCGGGCTGGTGGTGGCGGAAGCCATGGCCTGCGAGCGCCCGGTGGTGGCCACCGACTGCGGGGGCGTGCGGGAGGTGGTCGAAGATGCGGGCTTCCTGGTGCCGCCGCGGAATGCCAAGGCGCTGGCAGAGGCGATGGGGCGCGCCCTGCGTCTGTCGGATGACGAACGTGAGAACCTGGGCCGAGCGGCCCGTCAGCGGGTGGTGGAGCGCTTTTCTCTGGAGGCCACTGCACAACGCTACTTGGACGTGTACCGGGGCGATGACCTGAGCGATCAACAACAGCTGCAAGGAACTAAATGAAGATATTGGTAACCGGAGGGGCCGGATACATCGGCTCGCACGCCATCGTGGCGCTGCTGGAGGCAGCCCCCTCTGTCAGCCTAGTTGTCCGGTTGGCGATTTCGCCTGAATTCACATCAGAATGGGCGGCATAGGATGGTTCATGCCACGTTATTCCGAGGAACGTAAGGCCGCGGTGTTGAAGAAGCTATTACCGCCAGAAAACCGCAGTGTGGCGTCGGTCGCCGCCGAGGAAGGCATAGCGAATGCAACCCTGTATGGTTGGCTGAAAACATGCCGACAACAAGGAGTGCCTGTGCCAGGCAAGCGTAATACCGGAGACGAATGGTCTGCTGATGCCAAGCTGGCCGTGGTGATTGAAACGGCCCCTTTATCGGAGACCGAGCTGGGCGTCTACTGCCGTGAAAAGGGCGTATATCCTGAGCAGGTGCAGCGCTGGAAAGACGCCTGTCTCCAAGGCGCCGACAAGCACGAAAGTCAGGAAAAAGTGGCCCAAAAACAGCGTAAAGAAGACCGCCAGACGATCAAGAAGCTGACATCGGAGGTTCGCCGTAAAGACCGGGCCTTGGCGGAGACGACCTCGTTACTGGTGCTGTCAAAAAAGCTCGAAGCCTTGTACGGCGAAGACCCGGACAACGAGGACAACTGACGCCGTTGAGCGAACGTACAAGGCTGCTAAAAGACGTTGATGAAGCGGTAGCCGGTGGCGCCGCTCGCTACAAGGCGGCAGAACTGATGGGGCTAAGCCAGCGCACGTTAAAACGCTGGCGGCAGGCCAATGGCGATGTGACCACGGATCAGCGCTCACAGGCCGTGCGGGTTGTGCAGGCCCATCAGCTGACGCAAGCGGAAGAAGAGGCGATTCTAACCACTTGCTGCCAAACGGAATACCAAAGCTTGCCACCGTCGCAAATAGTCCCGCGACTGGCAGACCAAGGCCGTTATTTGGCCTCGGAATCGTCGTTTTATCGGGTGCTGAAAAAGCACCAACAGCTAAACCACCGAGGCCGCATGAAGCCGGCCCGAAAGCTCGTTGAGCCGACCAGCTTTACCGCCTCGGGCCCGAACCAGGTGTGGAGTTGGGACAGTGTGCCGTAGAGGCAATGGAGAATGGCTGCAAGGAGGCAGATATTCGACTGAGCCATAAGCTCAGCAAGAGATGGTGGTAGGGCCCACCGAAGTCGGCTGTCGGAAGCAGGCTTCAAACCAGCCCAAGCTGCATGCATTAAGAGTGTTTGTGGTGAGCGTTGGGTTAAAAGGCTGCACAGTTGATGCAGTCAGGTGTGATATTGAGAGGCGAGCGAAAGCGAACCCATGAAGACGTGTCGAAAACCATATGTGACATCAAAACCGAGGGCGTGTCCCATCCTCGGGATAAGCTTGTGGGCGTATTCCGAATGCTGCGCAAGTGGTGTCCGGCATAAAGTGGGCGCGACTCAATATCAGGCTCTTGCTGGGAACTGCGGGAACCAGTCATCGTGATGTTCAAGGGAGAAGGCACAAATGGCGACCACCATAAGGCCGAGAGTACCGAGGCACGATACTGGGACGGAGCTGCTCGTAGTAGTGATGAAGCCTCTGTAATGGAGGTGGAGCGAAGGGGCAGCATCAAGCCGCCTGAAAGCCGATCTCAACTGCGAAAGCAGGAGGAGGGTCGGCATCAGGCAAAACCATACGACATTGATAAATGGCTAATCGTTGAAGCGTACAAGCGGGTCAAAGCCAATGCGGGGGCTGCCGGTGTCGATCGGCAATCTCTGAAGGATTTTGATCGTGATCGCAGCAACAATCTTTACAAGATCTGGAACCGAATGTCGTCGGGTAGCTATATGCCACCTCCTGTTCGAGCCGTCTCCATTCCCAAGAAATCAGGAGGCGAACGAATACTGGGCATTCCGACTGTGTCAGACAGGATTGCCCAGATGGCCGTCAAACTTCAGTTTGAACCCCAAGTAGAGCCACATTTTCTGCCAGACTCGTACGGGTATCGCCCGGGGAAATCGGCGATACAAGCGATTGGAGTCACTCGGAAACGATGCTGGCGATACTCATGGGTGCTGGAGTTTGATATTCGTGGTCTGTTCGACAACATTCCGCATCGTCTGCTGATGAAAGCGGTCGATCGACACACCACAAACCCATGGGTCAGGCTTTATATCCGACGATGGTTGAAGGCCCCAATGATCCACGCTGGTGGTCAAATGGCGACGCGTGATAAGGGAACGCCACAAGGCGGGGTGATCAGCCCCGTTCTGGCAAACCTTTTTCTGCACTACGCCTTTGATTACTGGATGAGTCAGCATTTTCCGACCATTGAATGGTGTCGGTATGCTGACGATGGACTGCTTCACTGCAGCACACAAAAGCAGGCGAATTTCCTGCTAGACCGACTGCGTGAACGGTTCAAGGCTTGTGGGCTGGAGCTGCACCCAGAGAAAACCAAGATTGTTTACTGCCAGGATCACCGTAGAACTCAACGCCATATGCATACGTCTTTTGACTTCCTTGGTTATACGTTCGAGAAGCGCATCGTGAAAAGCCGGTCAGGGAATCTCTTTATGGGATTTTCCCCGGGCATCAGTCGATCTTCTCTCAAGGATGTTATTCAAAAGGTACGCGAGTGGCGGATAGGGCAGCGTACAAGTCTATCCATCATGGATATTGCGAGCTTTATCAACCCCTACCTGCACGGTTGGTGGAATTACTATGGACGCTATTACCGGTCATTAATGTACCGTGTATCGCGTTATGTAAATAAGCGACTGGTCAGGTGGGCTATGCGGAAGTACAAGCATCTTCGAGGACGGAAGAAGAAAGCGGTGGCCACACTGGAGCGACTGGCACAAGCGAGACCAAAACTGTTCGCACACTGGTCGCAAGGGATGTCGGGTGCGTTTGCTTGATGGGAGCGGTGTGAGCCGAGAGGTTCACGCACCGTTCTGCGAGAGACTGAGGGTGCGACTCCCTTGGTCTACTCACCTCAGCTATTGCCCCTCTGCGGTCCGTGGCGAGCACTGGTACCTGTACCTGATCATGGACGTCTACAGTCGCAAGATCATTGCCTGGGACGTGTATGACAACGAGTCCGGCGACTTGGCGAAACAGCTGGTGGAGCGCGCTCTATTGCGTGAACGCTGCTGGCACACGCCACCGATTTTGCACTCGGATAACGGTGCACCGATGACCTCGTACACCCTGCGCGCAAGGCTGGCGGAGTTGGGTATGCTGATGTCCCACAGCCGCCCCCGGGTGAGCAACGATAATCCTTATTCAGAGGCGCTGTTCCGCACCGTCAAATACTGCCCGGCATGGCCAACAAAGGGCTTTTCAACGCTGGTCGCCGTGCGTCAATGGATGCTGACGTTCGAGCATGCCTATAACAAACAGCACCTTCACAGCGGCATCAACTTCGTTACGCCCGCCGACCGGCATCGAGGCGTGGATACCCAGTGCTTGGCCCAACGAAAAGCCGTATATGAACGTGCCAAGCGCCTGAATCCCGGGCGCTGGTCTGGCAACGTCCGACGCTGGGAAGCCACCGGATCGGTATCGCTCAATCCTGGCAAGCCGCAGGAAATAGAGCTCAATAAACTGGCCGCTTAAACGTGGCTATTTGGACAACTGGGTTGAAAACTACCGCAAGCGTAACCTGACGCATCGCAGCCCCAGAAAACGTGGCGGAGAAAGTAATAAGAAGAAAAAAGCGGATAAAATTCCGGTGGTTATTGTGCGAGACCGCAACGGTCATGTCAGCGAGCTGGTGGATCCGGCACTGAACAAATCAACGATCCATGCTTTTCTGACGCCGATTATCAATCGTGATTCTATTTTATGTTCAGACGGCCACAGCTGGTATAAAACCTTCTCCAGCGACCATGGCATTGCCCACCATCGACTGATCGCACTCGACAATCAACGAGTGATCGGCAGGGAATACCACATTCAAAACGTCAACAGTTATATCAGCCGACTGAAGGGCTGGATCGCTCGCTTTCATGGCGTGGGGACAGCGTATTTGCCGAGCGATCTGGCATGGCGCCGGTTGTTCGAAAATGCGCCGGCTTCAGAGGAGGCGTGGCTCCGTGCTGCGATAGGTGTAAACCAGCAGGTGATGCCAACATAGCCAAGTGAATACAAAGGCGTACACCAAATAAAACATTGCAAACGACACATCCAATAAGAGTGCATCCAGCAAGCTTATGTCCATCCACCAAGCAATAATTGGAAGAAAAGCCACTAACAGCCCCAGCTCAAAACTGAACGCGTGCAGAAAGCGCACTTTTAGGGATTTACGGGTTGAGCCGGTTAGTCGTTTTAGCGTGTGATCAAAGCCCAAGTTAAAGATGTAGTTCCACGTGGTTGCGAGAGTCACGCCAATAAGCCCGAGCACGCCGGTTTTTTCAAGAGAGTAGCCGAAGACAAAAGCTGCAAGGGGAACCGAAATCAGCAGGCCTAGAACTTCAAACGAAACCGCTTGCCGGATTCTGTCGCCGGTGGTTCTCATGATGTATCTCCGCAAAGGCAGGGCATTGCGTATTTTTATCGCCCGGCAAATAAAAAAGGCCGCGACGTGAATCGCGACCTTTTTCGAATACTGGTAGCAAGGGGCGGGTTCGAACCGCCGACCCCGGCATTATGAGTGCCGTGCTCTAACCAGCTGAGCTACCTTGCCATCGCTTCACCAAAGGAAGCGGCGCGTACCTTATGAATGGAGGGCGAATGTGTTAAGAGGCAGCCGGTAAATCTGCTATTGAAACTGTCTGAGCGCCGCCATATTTTTCTTTTTAAGCTTTTTTAAACAACGGTTTGAAGCGTTATTTAGAATTTTAAAGACCGACCTGAAGTCTATTCAGTACGGGAGGCATTGAGCGTCTTTGGGCTGTCATTTCCCGCGATTGCGTCGCGCAATAAATCGGATAAACGAATCACGCCTAACAATCGGTGCTGCTCGTCTACCACAGGGATGTCTTCAACGCGACGCTCCACGTGCTGCTGGAAGAGATCATGCTGATATAAAATGTCGTTGATATGGTCATCAACTCCGGCACACATCACATGATCGTCCATGTGATCAGCCACGCTACCCAGTGTGATACGTTCGACCAGTTCGCGAAGGCTGTGGGTGGGCCGTAGTTCGGCCAATAGCAGGGTGGCCACATGCCAGAAACCCAGGTGCCCGCAGACCTGCCCCTCAGCGTCGAGAACAAAAAGATCGCGCCCTTCCGGGTCATCCAGTAGCAGGCGGGCGGCATCCTGAAGACTGCAGTCACCGGCTACGGTCAATGCCTTGACCGGATGGGCGTTGAGCCATTCACGAGTTTTCATGTAGCCCCTCTCATCTTGTTGGTTTCAGTCGCCTGGCCGAGCTCACCGGCTCGTGCCAATCCAAATCGGGTAGCCACCGCGCCAAGAGTTTCAGTCAGCAGGGTGGTTGCCGTGACGATATTGACGATCAGGAGCGCGGAGGCCTCCAAATTTGGTACGTTGGTGAGCATCAGGGCCATTCCGATGGCTATACCGCCCTGTGGCAACATTACCAGCCCAACGTTGTGGCTGACCACTCTTGGTGCGCCAGCAAGTCGTGCGCCGACCATCGCGCCGACGATCTGCCCGCCAGCCCTTAGCAGGAAGTACATAATAATCAGCCAGGCATGACTGAGCACGACGGCAGGCGCGAAATGCAGCCCGGCGACGGTGAAAAACAGCACAAATACCACTTCCTGCAGCTGTTCGAGCGGCCGAAATAGCGGCTCGGAATGGGCGCCAGCGAACAATCGGGTGGAAAAGCCGAGTGCCATCGCTGCGAGCAACGGTGAGAAGTGCCAGGCCTTGGCCAACCCGGTGAGCAGGATAATTGCGCCGAGTAGCGCTACCAGCTTCAGCTCCTGCTCGGGTAAATGGCGTGCGATACGCTCTATCACGTAACCACCAGCCGCCCCGAACCCGATTGCCGCGATGATCTCCCAAATGACAGCTGGAATCGCAGCGGCAAAACCAGTGCTTTCCATTGCGGCCAGTACCAGTGAGAAAATCACCAGCGCCAGTACGTCATCGAGCGCGACCATTCCCAGTAGTGTTGTGGTTAATGGGCCGCGGGCCCGGTATTGGTGAATAATCGCCACAATGGCGGCCGGTGCGGTCGTGGTGGCAATTGCAGCAAGTAGCAGAGCGAGCGACCAGCCGGGTACATCGGTCACCGCCAGACCGAACAACGAAAAGCCCACCAACACCGCGACAAAGCTGCCAGTGACTTTGCCCATCGTGGCAGTAACAATGGTCCAGCCGAGCTGGCGCAACTGCGAGGCTGTGACCGCCCCGCCAATCAGGTAGGCGATGATTCCCAGCGTAACGGCAATGATCGGCTGGGCCCACTCGGTTGTTTCGACTCCTAACGATTCGCCCAGAAAATCTGGAGCAAACAGTACGCCTGCGAGTATATAGCCCACGACACGGGGCGCGGTAGTTTTCAACCCAGTTGTCCAAATAGCCACGTTTAAGCGGCCAGTTTATTGAGCTCTATTTCCTGTTGCTTGCCAGGATTGAGCGATACCGATCCGGTGGCCTCCCAGCGTCGGATATCGCCCGACCAGCGCCCGGGATTCAGGCGCTTGGCACGTTCATATACGGCTTTTCGGTGGGCCAGGCGCTGGGTATCCACGCCTCGATGCCGGTCGGCGGGCGTAACGAAGTTGATGCCGCTGTGAAGGTGCTGTTTGTTATAGGCGTGCTCGAACGTCAACATCCATTTACGCACGGCGGCCAGCGATGCAAAGCCCTTTGTGGGCCACGCCGGGCAGTATTTGACGGTGCGGAACAGCGCCTCTGAATAAGGATTATCGTTGCTCACCCGGGGGCGGCTGTGGGACATCAGCATACCCAGTTCCGCCAGCCTAGCGCGCAGAGTGTACGAGGTCATCGGCGCACCGTTATCCGAGTGCAAAATTGGTGGCGTGTGCCAGCAGCTTTCACGCAATAGAGCGCGCTCCACCAGTTGCTTCGCCAAGTCGCCGGACTCGTTGTCATACACGTCCCAGGCAATGATCTTGCGACTGTAGACGTCCATGATCAGGTAAAGGTACCAGTGCTCGCCACGGACTACAGAGGGGCAGTAGCTGATGTCCCAACTCCACACCTGGTTCGGGCCCGAGGCGGTAAAACTGGTCGGCTCAGCGAGCTTTCGGGCCGGTTTCATGCGGCCTCGGTGGTTTAGCTGTTGGTGCTTTTTCAGCACCCGATAAAACGACGATTCCGAGGCCAAATAACGGCCTTGGTCTGCCAGTCGCGGGACTATTTGCGACGGTGGCAAGCTCCGGTATTCCGTTTGGCAGCAAGTGGTTAGAATCGCCTCTTCTTCCGCTTGAGTCAGCTGATGGGCCTGCACAACCCGCACGGCCTGTGAGCGCTGATCCGTGGTCACATCGCCATTGGCCTGCCGCCAGCGTTTTAACGTGCGCTGGCTTAGCCCCATCAGTTCTGCCGCCTTGTAGCGAGCGGCGCCACCAGCTACCGCTTCATCAACGTCTTGTAGCAGCCTTGTACGTTCGCTCAACGGCGTCAGTTGTCCTCGTTGTCCGGGTCTTCGCCGTACAAGGCTTCGAGCTTTTTTGACAGCACCAGTAACGAGGTCGTCTCCGCCAAGGCCCGGTCTTTACGGCGAACCTCCGACGTCAGCTTCTTGATCGTCTGGCGGTCTTCTTTACGCTGTTTTTGGGCCGTTTTTTCCTGATCTTCGTGCCGATCGGCGCCTTGGAGGCAGGCGTCTTTCCAGCGCTGCACCTGCTCAGGATATACGCCCTTTTCCCGGCAATAGGCGCCAAGCTCGGTCTCCGACAGGGGAGCTGTTTCAATCACCACGGCCAGCTTGGCATCAGCCGACCATTCGTCTCCGGTCTTACGCTTGCCTGGCACAGGCACTCCTTGTTGTCGGCATGTTTTCAGCCAACCATACAGGGTTGCGTTCGCTATGCCTTCCTCGGCGGCGACCGACGCCACACTACGGTTTTCTGGCGGTAATAGTTTCTTCAGCACCGCGGCTTTACGTTCCTTGGAATAACGTGGCATGAACCATCCTATGCCGCCCATTCTGATGTTAATTTAGGCGAAATCGCCAGCTGGACAACTAGGCTGACAGAGGGGGGGCGCACGAAAGAGGTAGCTGCCAAGCGTGCCCAACATCAGCCCGGTGAGCATCAGCAAACCGATTAGTAGTATTTCCACTTCGCCTCCATGGTTTTCATCTTGAGCCGGTGATTGTCACGGCCGCAAATAGTCTACCGAGTGTACCACCTGAGATGCGCTCATTTCGGGAGCTGTAGATGTCGGAGATGCAGGCAATTGCAATAAATAACTGTGCAAAAAAGCGGTGCCCTCTGGCCAGGAAGTAGAGGCGCTAAAAGAAGCTCTCAATACTATGATCTAACCTGTGAAAATGAACTGATAAATAGTGTCGACAAGGTGACGTTGGCTGGCGGTTTCGAGCAGCGTGTGGGACTGAGCATTAATTTGCCCAAGGAGCTGATTGGCAAGGTGTTGTTTGAGATCAACCGGGAGGTGGGCCAGGGTCTTTTCAAGGGCGTTGATGTCGGCTCGTTTCATAATTTGCCCCAAAGAGGAACCGAATATACAGTATTATATACAGTGTCACCGGAGCAAACCAACAGGTGATGCCAACATAGCCATATACGTATAGCTGACGGATGGAGGATGACACCATGGCGATGAACCCCATCCAGTTTCAGCCCGGCCTGTCGATGCCCGAGTTTTTCGAGCACTATGGGATCGAAACGCAGTGTGCGGTGGCGTTAGAGCAAACGCGCTGGCCGAACGGCTTTCGCTGCCCACGCTGCGAGGGCACGGCCTATTCTCGGGTGCGTCGGCGGCACCACACGCTATTCCAGTGCCGCGCCTGTCGCCACCATCGAACCATTGCGCCCCAGCGGTAAGATAAGTTTCTTAGACCACCTGCACCTCTCGATTACAGCTCCTAATATCCTAAATGATACGTTTTTCCTGATTTGGAGTTATGATTATCACCAGTAGTCCCACAACCGTGATCGCAATTCCCGTAATTTCCACGGTACTGAATGTCTCATCAAAAAATAGAGTCCCGATAAGTAAACCGAAGATCGCTGGCAGACTTTCACTGCCACCCCGGCGTGCAAGGAAAAGCCGGCCACGTAACCGGGATCGCCAGTCGCCCAATCTTCCTCATCGCAGGTCGGCATAGTTTGGAGCGTAAACACCTTGCGACCCCGGTGCGGGCCCACAGCAATGCGGTAGGTGATGGAGTGGCCCACCAGATCGGGCATTGGGTCGTCTTCGTCCAGCACCTCGCCTAGGTCAAGCTGTTCGGTGTCGCGCTCGAGCAGCCGGCCCACCCGGCGGACGATGGTGTGGGCCAGTTGCGGAAAAGGAAGACTCAACACCCATTGTCGGACCGGCCGCTCGGGCAGCACCTGATCGGCCAGCCATGCCGCGCCATCGACCATGCGCCGGGCGCCGCAACTGGGGCAATCAAAGCGCGTTGTTCGACACGGGTGTGTCGCCTTATCGCTATGCCGCGGTGGCCAGCAATCGCGAAGAAAGTGCTGTGGCCACCATGGCCTGGTACCGCCAACACGGCGAAGCCAGCGAGAATCGGATCAAGGAACTCAAAATCGGCTTTGGCATGGAACGCATGCCCTGCGGCCAGTTCGCTGCCAACGCGGTGTTCTTTCGTCTGGGTGGGCTCGCCTACAACCTGCTCAAAGGCTTCACGCAATGGACTTTGAACAGCACCTGGCATCGGCATCAGATCCAGACACTACGCTGGCGGGTCTGCCAGACCGCCGGCAAGGTGGTGCGTCACGCCGGACAACTGTGTCTGAAGGTCAACCGCGAAGCCGTGGCGCTGTTCAATACCATCCGACATCGCTGCTGGAAATTGGCCGTGCGTGGCGCGACATAACCCCAGGCGCGTGATCGACACGCCAAACCCGCACCTGAAAACGGCGCAGGGGGTTGCTCTGCGCCAATATCGAGCCCGTGCGCGATCAAAGCACAAATGCCTGCGATTTTCATTGCCTTCGGCCTGGGTTGCGCCCTTAAGGCGAGCCCACAACCGATAAATTACGCAAAACGCCGGCTTCGGCATCGATCATCGGCACTGCCGTCAGGGCAATCGCGGATTTTGGGCAAAGGGACAACGTGTCGGCAGCCATCGTCATCGTGGCGTATCTCGGCGGTGAGTCTTCGTGTTTGATCTAAGCGGGAACACGGGTGCACCGGGCGGTCATGAGCCCCCATCGCCAGTTGATTTTGTAGGCGTCGACTTCCACTGCTGCGAAACCGGCCTGTTCGAGCAGTCGCTTGCAGTCACGCGCTCGATAGATCTGGGCGTGCGCGCGACCGCGCAGGCGCTGATATCGCTCAAACAGCCGGCACGCCAAGTAATCCCCGCACCAATCCGTGACGACGAGTTGCCCGCCGGGCCGCAAAACGCGCTGTATCTCGCCGGCGAGAGCTTGTCACGCGCAGCCTCCAGCATCTCGGGCACGGGATCCACCCCGGCCAGTCGGGAGACCGGATGCACCGCGGCGAGGCGATGCAGCAAGGCGCCGGTACCACAGCCGATATCGAGCAATCGATCCTCGGCATGTAATGACAGGCGCGCGATCGTTTCGCGCGTGGTCGCTTCGATATAGAACGACCACTTCCTGTCATAAGCGTTCGCGAGCCTCCTGTATTCCGTGACGACCTGATTTTGTGTCTTCACTGCGGATCAGCGTTCGTATCGTGGTTCGCGTAGGCGGCCCTGGGCCGTCATGCGCGCACTCTGTAATAGCGCATCATGCCGTTGTCCTCGTGCTCCATGTTGTGGCAATGGTAGACATACAGGCCTTTGAAATCGTTGAAGGTCAGCGCCACACGCACGCGTTCGCCCGGTAGCACCAGCACCGTGTCGTGCAGGCCGGCATCCACCAGCCCGGCATCCAGGCCCGACCAGCCGCGCCGATCGCTAAAACTCTGACGTCCGATCACCGCGAACTGCAGGCCGTGCACATGCATCGGATGCGGCATCATGGTGTCATTGACGAATTCCCAGATTTCGGTGTCGCCCAACGCTACGATTTCGTCATCGGCCACCGTCGCGCCTTCGAATTGGCGCCCGTTGATGGAAAACCCGCGCATCATCCTCATTCCGAGTTCGAAACGACGGATTGGCGTAGCCGCTGTTACAGATGGTGTCGCAAGCTCCGAATCCAGGTTCAGGGGTAGTGACCGCCCATCGCGCACACGTTGCGTTATGCGCAGGCCCAGCAGATCCAATTGCGCGCCTGCCGGCAACGCCGACCTGCCCATCATGCCGCCCATGCCGCCCATGTCGCCCATGTCGCCCATGTCGCCCATCATCCCACCACGGTATTGCTCGCTGACAAGGCTTAGTTGCTGACCGACCTCCGCCTGTGACAGGTCGACCCACACATCCACACGCTGGGCCGGCGCCAAGGTCACGTATGGCAGCCGCTGCGGTTTTGCGAGCAGCCCGCCGTCCGTGCCGATAACCGTCACCGGCTCGCCGTCGCTCCAGGCCAGCTTGTAAATACGGGCATTGGAACCATTGAGAATCCGCAGGCGATAGGCCCGGGTGCCGACATCGCGGGTTTCCGGCGGGCGGCCGTTGACCAGAATACGATCGCCGAGAAATCCCTGCATGCGGGTCATCATCGATCCCATGCCGTCGAGATAGGTCAATTCGTTGTCACCGGCGAAACTGCGATCCTGCAGTATCAGAATCAGTTCCTGCTCGCCGTCGGGCAGGCCGAGCGCGCGTTCGATGTCGTCCTCGATCACCAGCGGGCCGGCCAGGCCGGCATAGCTTTGAAAACCCACGCGACCGCCATCCGGGCCGTGCGGGTGCGGGTGATACCAATACAAGCCCGCGCGGTCGCGCACGTCGAACGCGACCGTCATGTCATCGCCCGGCTTGATCGGCAGGCGCGGCTGACCATCGACGTCAGGCGGCACGTGCAAGCCGTGCCAGTGGACCGTGGTGTCCTCGGGCAACCGGTTTTCCAGTTGTATGCGTACACGCTGGCCCTGGCGCAGCCGAATCAGCGGCCCAGGATAGCTCTCGCCCAGCGGCGTCAACGTACCCGGCGATCCTTTGGTCAAATCCGCCTTGTAACGCCAGACTTCACTGGGCGTGCCGGGCAGTATCGGTACGGTGTCGGGTTGGGCGCGCAGCCTCAGGTTGACATCGAACGGGCCCTTTTCAACGCCGTGGGGAGTCGCGGCAAGATTGTCGCTGCCGGCGGGCGTTTCGCTATTGCAGGCGGCAAGCAAGAACGTCGGCGACACGGCTGAAATGCCTGCAAAGCCGCCGATGCCGACCAGCAGCTTTCGGCGTGTTCGATCAATGCGCTTCATACGGTGCTCCTCGACGCGGCCGGTTCGTAAGTTGCAGTAGCTGGTCAAAAGCTTCGTTCGGACTAGCGACGTTCGCCACGCAGATACTTGACCAGAGCCACAATGGCGAGCACGAGCACCACAAGAACGAGCAGCGCGAACAGCATGCATGCGATCATCATCGGGCCGTCCATCATGCCGCCTTGCATCATCGAGCCGCCGTCACCCATTCGGCCGGGACCGGACTGCTCTGCCGCCCCGGCGATGCCGGTGAAGAAGACGGCCAGCAGCATCAGTGGAATTGTCGTAAACATTTTCATGGTTTTCGTTTTCCTTGTGGCCATTGTTGATATATGGCTAGGCGCCAGACACCACGATTTTCCGTTCGGTGAGTCGACAGGACGGAGAGGTGAGAGCCCACCCCTGTTGAACCACGATAGCCCCAGAGCCCCATGTCCGGTTCGTTTCTGCACCGCACAAGCAAAAGCTCGCCTTTGTGCATCACTACGGCGAGTGCGGCAGGAACAGGAGCTTGGGACATCGCCGTTTCCCCGTTTCAGGGCATCAGGACGTAGCCGTCCATCTGCAGTTGCGGGATGGTAGTCAGCGCGGATAGCACCGGTTCGATATGCTCGTTGACTTGCGTAGCGGGATCGATGTCAAAACCGACCAGAGCCTGTTCGCAGACGTAGATCTCGACGCCGTTGTCCGCTAACGCCCTTAACAACTCCAGATTAGGATTGGACGCCTCGTTACGTTGTTGATAGAACTCATCGCTCATGGCGAGCGGGGTGGCGCTTCCCGAAATCATCGCTACGGCCTTAACGTTGTCTGGGTCCATATCGGCAGCGGCCATGAGGTTCATGAAGCGGGCGACGCTCCACAGGCCCGCGTTGACGCCGTCATGCTGTTGATCGCTGTCGATGGCGAAAATGACCTTGTATTGCTCGTCCTGCTTGGGCTGGAAAGCGGCATCCGCGTCGTATTGAATCTTGCCGTAGCCCTCGATGAATGGTGTGGTCCATTGATCTGCCAGGGCGCCGGAAGCGATTCCCAGAGACAGTAGCAGTGTGGTCAAGAGCCGTAAAAATATCATTTCAAACCTCCTCTCTCGACGGATAAATATTGATTCATAAAGAATTATGATAAGCGCTGCTATCGATTTGGCTTTCTTGTGACCGTGCAGTGGCACACATCGCCGTCGATACTATCAATACGAACAACAGCTGGGCTGTCATCGGCCATGTCTTTGGTAAATAGGAGCCAACTATTGGAATCGAGCCCTCGGACATATTCCCTGCCCACCTCAGGCTCCTTCACCTGATCAGTGTCAATCTTTGTGGTCATGCCAACCTCAAGACGTCTTATGTCTTGCATAGACTTCTCCTATATAAAGTACACTAACTGCGAAGGCCGGATTTGGCGCACCTTCGCGCTACTACCATACATTGAAACCAGCGCGATGAAGGAATCCAGTAATGCTGGGGCTGCCAATCGGTCGTTTTATTTACGTCATGGCCACCAGAGGCTGGTGGCCAGGTTTCGCCGTTTTCGCGTACAGACATTGCGTAAAAACCCTCGTGGTTGGCAATGCCCAAAACGATGGACAAACTGTCCGTCTTTTAACCAAAAGCCGGACAGTCCGCGCCGCCCACGAAGCCTAACCCCATGAATAACGCCACTTCCCCTGCCGTGGTGGCTCGGCGCCCGGCCACTGAAAGCCGGACAATTTGAGCACGTACTCGGCTAATGGCGCCGTGCTAGGGGATATGTCAGCCTTGCCGCAGTCATTAGCTTTGATACGCCTAGGTGTTGAGCGGAAGATGGCGCTGTAGGGGAAGAAAAAAGACGCGTAAGCCGCGCCTGCGGCAAGACAATTCTTCCTGTACTGCAACATCGTGAGGTGAAGCATGCCCGCTTGGCTATTAACGCTATCGGTCATATCGCTGTTGGTGGCGGTGGCCATCGCGCTCTGGATCGCAGTGGATTGCCGGCGCCACCCGCAGCACATGGCCATCATGGGCCTGGTGTGGCCGCTGTGTGCGCTGTTCGGCTCGGTGCCGCTGTTGTGGTTTTATCTGCGGCATGGCCGGGCAAGCGGTGGGCACCAGCACGGAGATACACCTTTGCCCATCGCCGTGGCCAAGGGCACGCTGCACTGCGGTTCGGGTTGTACGCTGGGCGACATGCTGGGCGAGCCGCTGGCGTTTTTGCTGCCGGCCATTCTGGTGCCGCTGGGCTGGCCGGATATTTTCCCCGAGCAGATGTTCGCGGTCTGGATTCTGGATTTCATCCTGGCCTTCGGTATCGGCATCGTTTTTCAATACTTTGCCATTGCGCCCATGCGCAATCTGCGTCCGTTAGCAGGGCTGAAGGCCGCGATAAAGGCCGATACGCTGTCGCTGGTGAGCTGGCAGCTGGGCATGTATGGCACCATGGCGGTTGCCGTTTTTGCCATTTATCGCCCGCTGTTCGGGACCGAGCCGGATGTCTCCTCTCCCGTTTTCTGGTTCACCATGCAGTTCGCGATGATTGCCGGTTTTATTACCGCCTGCCCCATGAACTGGTGGCTGATCCGTATGGGCGTCAAAGAAAAAATGTAACTGACATCGGCGGCGGCAAGGTTCGCTGAAAGCGTGCCGCTGTATAAGGTAGGCTGTTAGCCGCCCTTGGGCACGCCCCGCAGGCGCATCATCGACACAAGGAGAAACAGGTATGGCGAAAAACGTCGCTGAAATCATGGTCGATACGCTGGTCAGCGCCGGCGCTAAGCGTTGCTGGGGCATTGTGGGCGATACCATCAACCACTTCACCGATGCGATACGTCTCTCCGACCTGCGCTGGATGCACGTGCGCCACGAAGAAGCCGGGGCCCTGGCCGCCGGTGCTGAAGCCTTTGCGACCGGCGAGCTGGCGGTCTGCGCCGGCACCTGCGGGCCGGGCAGCCTGCATTTTGTCAACGGTATTTTTGAAAGCCACCGCAACGGCGCGCCGCTGCTGCTGGTTGCCTCGGACGTGGCGCGGGCCGAGGCCGGGCTGGGTTTCCCCCAGGCGGTGGATCAGCGCAAGGTGTATGAGCAGGCCAGCGTTTTTTGTGAATACATCAGCCACCCCGATCAGGCGCGTCGTATTACCGCCATGGCCGCCCAGGCCGCGCTGAACAAAGGCGGGGTCGCGGTGGTTATCGTCAACGGTGATATGTTCGAACAGACCGTCGACGATACGCTGGCGTGGGGCGTCCATCGCCCGGCGCCGGTCATTCGCCCGGCAGAGGCCGAGCTCGAGGCGTTGGCACAGGCGCTGAATGACGCCGGCACGGTCACGTTATATGCCGGCATTGGCGCTCGCCACTCGGCGCCGCAAGTGGTCGAGCTTGCCAAAGTGCTCAATGCGCCCGTGGTGCATTCCAGCCGGGCCAAGGAGTATCTGGAACCGAATAACCCGTTCAACGTCGGTATGACCGGGATTCTGGGTAACCGGGCCGGCGTGGAGGCCACCGATCGCGCCGATATCATGCTCTGCCTGGGCACCGATTTTGCCTGGACGCAGTTTTACCCCGAGGGCAAACACGTCATCCAGATCGACCGTGATGCGGCGCATATCGGACGGCGCTCGCCCGTGCGCATGGGGCTGGTCGGTGACGTGGGCGATACCATTGAAGCGCTGTTGCCCAAGATCGCCGAAAAGCGTGATACCAAGCATCTGGATAAAGCGCTGGAACGCTGGAAAAAAGATTGCGAAAGCTACGCGGCTTCCGCTGAAAGCGACGATCCGGCGCTGATTCACCCGCAGACATTGACGCAAATGCTTGACCGGATGGCCGATGACGACGCGATTTTTACCGGCGATGGCGGCTCGCCCATGGCATGGCTATTGCGCCACATCACCGCCAATGGCCAGCGTAAGCTGCTGACCTCGCTGATGCACGGCACCATGGCTAATGCCTACCCGCAGGCCATGGGCATGGCGGCGGCCTATCCCGAGCGCCAGGTGATTGCCATGTGCGGTGACGGCGGCATGACCATGCTGATGGGAGACTTGCTGACGCTGGTGCAAGAGCAGCTGCCGGTGAAGCTTTTAGTGTTCAATAACGGTGCGCTGGGGTTTGTCGAGATGGAGCAGCGAGTGGAAGGCCTGCTAGATACCTTCACTGAACTGCAAAACCCTGATTTCTCGCGCTTGGCCGAGGCCTGCGGTATGCCCGGCTGGCGCGTGGATTCTCTGGACCAGCTGGACGACGCCATGCGTCAGTGGCTCGCCGCCAGCGGCCCTGCGCTGCTGGACGTGCGCGTCAACCGGGTCGAGCTGGTGATGCCGCCCAAGATCGAGGCGTCTCAGGTCGCCTCGACGGCGATGTTTGGCCTCAAAGCCGTGCTGGACGGGCGCAGCAAGGAAGTTGTCTCGCTGCTGCGCGATAACTTTATCAAGTAGGTCGTTGACGAAGGGTCCCGGGTATAGCCTGTCGGGCCAGTCAAACAGCATGATGGCCAGCACGTTGCGATGTTCTCCCTTGGCCAGCTCGGTATCGCCATGCTCTGAAGGAATCATCCGTGCTGCGGGGTCGTAGGCCTTCAGCAGCGCATCGCGTAGGTGCGTCACGGCCGGATGAGACGACTCGCCGGCCAGTAGAAAGCTGATCCCTACCTCCGTGTAGATATCTGCTTTGGTGCGCGCCAGAATCTGCTCCAGACTGGCGGCAAATTCGTCGAACACCCAGCGGAACTGCTGGGCGGCCACTGGCTTCTGATAATAGTTACTGGCGGCGATGACGAAGTGAGTCATGCCATAAATCTTGTTGCGGTACTCGGCGTTCGAGAGCATTGCATCGCGCGCCGGCGGGTACTGCTGACGAAAGGCCATTATCACTTCTTGACGCAGATCGGTAACGCCCAGCTCATCGAGGTAAAACGTCAGGTTGGCCACCTGGGCTGCATACACCGCCATGACGTCGGGGTCGAGCAGGAAGGGGCGAAAATCGACGTCGGCCAGGTAGTCGAGTGCCCGTTGGTAGCTAGGCAGCTCGCGTTCGTTCAATAAGCCATAGTGCTTCATCTGGGTCAGGTCGAAGGCCAGGCTTTTGGCATAAACTATCTCTCCCCACTCGGCAAGCATACGCTTGCGTCGCCGATGCTTTTTGCTGCTCGTGGAGTAGTTTTCTACCGCCTCACGCGCCTGGCGTTTTGCATAGCCCGGCGTGCCCAGCGCTTCGATTTCTTCGTTGAGCTGGCTTACCAGGCGTTGACCATAGGCGCGGTTAAGCGGGAGATAACGGGCGTCTCCGGTCACCCGGTAGAGTCGCTGGGCATAGTGGCGCTGTTTGCTCTGTGGCAAGTCGGAAAGCGCTACTTCGTAGTGCGCACGAATCGACTCGGCCGCTGCGGCATGGTCTAGCGCCGGTGCTTGCGGCTGCAGGGCACAGCCGGTCAACGCCATCACTACCAGCAGCCAGAATAGGTGTCCGGCGGGTCGGGAAAAAAACGCACGCTGTGCGCCGCAAACAGCCTTGGCTATACTCATTCCTCACCTTCCTGCGCCTGGGCGCTTGACGTATCAGGGCATTGTGTGCAGCTCTCGCCATGAGCACGGCGGGTCCGAGTCCTGTGTTGCAGCGTGTGCCACAAAGCGGTCAAACGCCAATCCGGCCAGTATGACGTATGCGGTCAGTACAGTGATGCCGACAACGCCGAACGCCGCCGGTTAGGCTTTGTTGAGGTCGGCATGGACACGCGGCTAGTGGCCGCCCTTGAACACAGCCTACCAGCAGCAGCGGGTAGCACTAGGAATGGTTGGGCGGTGCTGTTGTGATTCTCGTTGCGACATTTTCCATCAGCTGGTGTGACGTACTGGATTCCACTGTAAAGATACTGCTTGAATAAGCAGCAGAAGGCGGTTCGAAGGTCGCTTACTCCGGGAAAAGAGGAGGCGATTCTGACCTGCTCAGGTGTGCAGGCGTGTGCAATTAATGGGCTTGGCACCGGAGAGGTGCCAAGCCGGAGGCTCACTGCAGTTGGGCGCGCATCGCCTCCATGGCGGGAGTTCCATCCCGGGTCGTGACGCCGTCGAGCCACTCGGCGACGGTGTCCTGGTGCTCGGCGATCCACTCGCTGGCGACTTCATCGGCCGCGCGTTCATCACGAGAGTAAGCGTTGACCCACTCACTCTGGATCTCGCTACCCACTACGAATTGCTTGAAGAAATGTGCGACGTTGGGGTCCAGCTCAGCAAGATCGGAACGTACAACCGTCGCGACACGGCCCTCGAGCTCGGCTGCGCCAGAGTCGTCAGAGTCCTTCAAGTAGTGCATGTCGTAGGTGACGTTCATCCAGTGCGGCCGCCAGCCGATGAAGGCTGCCCACTCGCCTGCTTCGATCTGCTGGCCCACCTGGGCGAGCATCGCGGGGCTGCTGGACTCTTGCAGTTGCCAATCGCCAAGACCGAACAGATCATCGTCGATGACGCTGAGTACGGCATCGTTGATCCCCGAGCCGGCCTCGATACCGTAGATGCGGCTATCAAAGCGATCGGCGTGCTTGTCCAGATCGGTAATGCTGCGCACGCCAGCCTGCCAGGCATCGTCGGTGACGGCGATGCCCGTAAGCGCCGAGGGCACGTTGTCGACGATTTCAATGATCGTGCCATCCTCAAGTAGCGGTGCCAGCATATCTGCTTCCTGCGGATACCAGCCAGCAAGATAAACCTCGAGACCACCCTCAGATATGGCATTGAGGATTACGCTGACCGCCAGTTGACGCTGCCGAGTGCTATAGCCGAGTGTCTCGAGCAGCTGACTGGCGACTTCGCTCTTGACCGTGATGCCCGGCCAGGGCGGCACACCGAAACGGATTTCGTCGAGCGTAGGCTGCTCGGACGGTGCGGCCTGTGCGGTGGGGAGGGTGAATAGGGCAAACAGACCGGTAGACAGTGCACCTGCCATTAACCAGCGTCGTTTCGTGAATGTTGCAATCATAGGGTTCCTCTCGTCGATAAATACAGTTTCTACCTTGCATGAAGCCGTTCAAACATGCCATGAGTGGCTCACATGCCAGCTGTAGGGTTTGGATGATGGGTTGAATTCAGGAAAAAAAGAGCAACATGATATTGTTGGAATCCTTTCCTTGTTTAGGCGCTGCGAGGCGGCCATCATGGCCGCCTCGCATCCTTTCTGACATTTTGTCCCATGCGCCTCAACTACTCCGGTCCGACTCCCGAGCTAATCGGTTTCCTGTTATTGCCACGCTTCTCGATGATGGCTTTTTTCTCGGCTGTCGAGCCGCTGCGAATCGCCAACCGTATCAGTGGCCGACCGCTCTTTGAGTGGATGCTGATCACCGAGGACGGAAGTCCTGTGACCGCGTCCAACGGTATGACACTGCTTGCCGATCAGTCCATCGAAGCGGTGCATTATCTGCCGTCGTTGGCCCTATGCAGTGGCTTCGATCCCGAACGTTATCTGAGCCGTTCCCTGATGCGCTGGCTGCACCGGATGTCCGCTGCCGGCTGTGTGCTGGGCGGGCTCGATACCGGTTGTTTCCTGCTGGCTGAGGCGGGGCTGTTGAACGGCGAGCGCGTCACCCTACATTGGGAGAGTTTGCCGTCTTTTAAAGAACGCTTTCCGGCGATCGCCACCTCAAACGAACTTTTTGAACTCGGGGCGCGGCGTTTCTCATGTGCTGGGGGCGCAGCAGCCATGGACATGGCGCTAGACGTAATCGCCCGTCGCCATGGACAGCGTTTAGCCATCGATGTCTCTGAACAGCTGGTTCATGAGCGCATGCGTACGCGTCACGATCAGCAGCGTATGACATTGGCACGACGGCTTGATACCCACAACGCTCGGCTGGTGGAGGCTGTTGATCTGATGGAACGTCATTTGGAAACGCCGCTCGCGCTGGCCGACATTGCACGGCGCAGCGGGGTCTCGCTGCGCCAGTTGCAACGTATTTTTGAGCACGAGTTAGGCCGTTCGCCTCGCGACTGGTATCTGGACCTGCGCCTGCAGCGAGCGCACTACCTGTTAACAGAAACCGATCTTGATGTGCTGGTGGTGGGCCTGGCTTGCGGCTTCGCGTCGAGCTCCAGCTTCTCCAGGGCTTTCCGCCAGCGCTACCGTTGCTCGCCCAGGCAGGCTCGATCGATCTGAACAAATGCCGGGTGATAAGGTAAGCGAGTCATCTATCTACCGCCCACACGCTGCGTCAGCGCCGATTCGGCAGTCCAATGCGGCGCCCGGCTAGTGGCGGCCAGGCATCGGCGGCGAGACTCGGCAGCGTACTAATGGCTGCCTCGACCGACGCCGGGAAGGGCGCTGGCCGGCCGGCCTCGCTGTCGATGCCCATTAGCATCTGCTCGCTGGTGGCCAGCAGATTGCGCTCGGCATCACGCATTTCGAAAAATACATGCAGCCGTTTAGCGTCGCGGTCGAGCACCGTTGCCTCGACGTTGAGCGGTTGACCCTCGTGAGCCTCGCGACGATAGCAAAGGTGGGTCTCTAGGGTGTAGATGGTATAGCCATGCTGCCGACAACCGGCCTCGTCGAGGCCGATGGCGGTCATCAGTGCTTCCACGCCCTGGGAGAAGACACGGGCGTATTCGGCGTCGTTCATGTGGCCATTGTAGTCGACCCATTCCGGGGCGACGCAGGTCTCGAGTAATGCCATCAAATGCGCCCCTCGAGGCCTTCGGCCTCGGGCCAATACTTCTGCACCAGGTCGAGCAGCTCGACCAGGAAATCATCGCGGCGCCGATCGAGCTCGGCGACGGGCCGGCCAGCGGCCTGGAATTCGCAGCCTTCGACGACCTTGTCGATCAGTTCATCGGTGAGCTCCGGCGCCTCGAGCTTGGTCCATGGCAGCTTCAGTGCCGGTCCGAACTGCTCGAGCATATGGCGCATGCCTGGCTCGCCACCGGCCAGGTGGAAGGTCAGGAAGGTGCCCATCAGTGACCAGCGCAAGCCACAGCCGTAGACCACGGCGGCGTCTATCTCCTCGGTGGTGGCCACGCCGTCATTGACTAGGTGCAAGGCCTCGCGCCACAGCGCCTCCATCAGCCGGTCGGCGATATGCCCTTCGATTTCACGACGCACGATCAGTGGCCGCATGGCCAGGGACTGGTAGAGTTTCTGGGCGATGCCAGTGTGTTCGGTGCTGGTGGCTTCACCGCCCACCAGCTCCACCAGCGGCAGCAGATAGACCGGATTGAAGGGATGGGCGACGATCACGCGCCCCGGCTCATGGGTGCAGTCCTGCTGCAGGTCGCTCGGCTTAAAACCCGAAGTGGACGAGCCGATGATCGCGCTCGGTGCGGCGACGGCGTCCAGCTTGGCCAAAATCTCGCGCTTGAGTTCAAGGCGCTCGGGGACGTTTTCCTGGATCAGGTCGGCGCCCTCGACGGCCGCCTCCAGGCTGTCAACGAAGGTCAGCCGCGCAGGGTCGGCGCTCTCGGCCAGCCCCCGCTTTTCAAGCGACGGCCAGGCACTTTTGACGAAAGTTCGAGTGCGTGCCTCAGCGCCTTCGGCCGGATCGAAGGCGACCACGTCCCAGCCTTGGGCCAGCGCCCGGGCGATCCAGCCGTTGCCGATGACGCCGGTGCCGATGACGGTTAATTGCTGGCTCATGCGTCACCTCCTGCGGCTGTGTCGACGGTCAGGCCGGTGTTCGGGTCGCGCAGCTTGAGATGCGCGCGGGTTTCGGCCGGCGTCATGACGCGGCCGCCGAGCGATTCGATGATGCCGCCGGCTTTCTCGACCAGACCGCCGTTGGTGGCTAACTCGCCTTTCTTGAGCATGAGATTGTCCTCCAGGCCGACCCGAGCGTGGCCACCGAGCAGCATGGCTTGGGCGACCATGGGCATCTGGTGGCGGCCGATGCCGAAGGCGGCCCAGTTGGCGTCTTGCGGCAGTTTGTTGCGCATTGCCAGCATGGTTTCGGTATCGGCTTCAGCTCCCCAGGGGATGCCCAGGCACAGCTGATAAAGCGGATCGCCGTCGATCAGGCCTTCCTGCTGCAGCTGGCGGGCGAACCAGACGTGGCCCAGATCGAAGCACTCCAGCTCGGGCTTGACGCCGGCGGCCTGTACCAGGCGGGCGTGCTCGCGCAGCCAGTCGGCGGTGTTGACGTAAACCATATCGCCGAAGTTGAGGCTGCCGCAGTCCAGGGTGCAGAGTTCCGGGAGGAGTTCGCCCACCGGTTCGTGGCGCTGGGCCGGGGTTTGGATGTCGGTGCCGGGGCCGCCGCGGGTCGGGTCCTCGACGTCCGGAATCCAGTCGCCGCCGCCGCCGGCGGTGATGTTCATGACGATGTCGGTATCCGCCTCGCGGACCCGCTCCATCACTTCGCGGAAGTGATCCACAGAGTGGCTGATGCCGCCGGTTTCGGGGTCGCGCACGTGGATGTGCGCGATGCTGGCACCGGCCCGAGCGGCCTCAATGCAGCTGTCGGCGATCTGTTTGGGGGTGATCGGGACATTGGGGTTCTTGCCGGTGGTATCTCCGGCGCCAGTGACAGCACAGGTCAGGATGACATTGCGGTTCATGGGGATCTCCTTGCGAAACGTTACAGGGAGTGTCCCTTAGATGCGTAGCAAGAAGTGTACAAAAGACGACAATAAGTTGTCGAAAACCGTCAAAATGGTGGCTTCCTGAGTACGAGTGCCTTCTCGGTCATCAGAGTTGTCCGGTAAACGGAGATAAATCATTGGCATGGCTACTATCGGGGCACCTCGTCATCCTCTGCCAGGCAAAGGTCGGCACGAACTTCCAAGTCCCACAAGGCTTGTTCGGTAAGCCCCAGGCGTTCGAGGTAACGCCATAGGGGGAGCTCGTATTGCTTGGCGCGATCATCAAGCAGGGTTTTTGTGTCCTTGCTCATGCTGGCTCTTACCAGCTTGTTGCGTTCCTTATACCGTGATGCCCGTACCGCATCCCGCGCCCTTCGCCAGTCCTCTGGCGTGAGCCACTTTGTTGCCCACTCTGCTAGCGCTTCACTGGTTTTCACCTTCACCAAGTCTCGACGGGCGTAATAACGGGGCTTTTTCCCCAGGCGAATAATGGGGTCTTCATCAAGCTCGTTGGGCTCTTGCAGAAGCCTATCCCAGAAGTAGGCGATGTAGGTAGGGACATCTTGCTGGTCAGGGACTACTCTAATCATGGCATCAATAACCGCCCCGTTGGGGGCGGCTTAACCTTCTTATGGTGAATAATTAGGCGTAATTTTCGGCAAAGGCTTTGAGGCTGCCTTTCAGGTCTTTCTCGGCAATCGTCGCGCCGATAGAGCGGAACTTCCAGCCGCTTTCGTGGCGATATACGGAACCCAGAATCATGCTCACGCTGCCGTTAAACGAGGCGTCATGGGCCACGTCGAAGGTGGCGAACACCCCGTCAGGGCCTGATGCCGCACCGTCATGGATGCGAATGCCGGCAAAGGGGATGGCGTCGAACTTTTGCTGGGAATAAGAGTTAAGCACCAGTGCCAGCTTATCGACGTTTGCCGGGAGGCTGTCGAGATTGATTTTGATCACTTCGTTATCGAGCCCATCATCACCCCCGGTGTCACCTTGACGGTCATCACCGCTGTGCTGAATCGCGCCGCACTTGGATTTCAGTTGCCCATACCAGACGGTATCCACCAAGCTGCCTTGGGCATCAAACAGGCCAACGGAGGCGTCCAGATCGACCGCGACATGTTTCTTGCCACCGAACAACGTTTTCTTTTCAATCGCACCCCAATTGGCTCCGATTTCGATGTGCTTGAGGCTGCCGCCGTTCTTCTCAAGACTGATGCGCTGACCTTTCGAGAGGCTAATCGCCATGATGTATCTCCAATGTGCTTTCAATGATCGTCAGGCGTTCTGACGGGGTAAAGGGTCGCTGGCAAGGTGCCGGCGGGCTATAAGTCATGGTTTCGCGTTGACATCAGGTGGCTACTAAGCCGTTTACGCGACTGGCCCACGCTTGATGGCAGGTTTGCTCCAGCATCTGCCCGTCGTGTTTGAACACGGCTTGATCGCTCTGCATTAATGCCACCGCCAGGGTGTGTTGGCGGGCAAGAGCCTGAGACAAATGCGCTTCAATCACATCAATCTGTGTGGGATGCACGCAGGTCTTGGCGTAAAAGCCCCAGGCAATGTCCTGCACGATTTCTCGTGCCAGCGTCTCCGGCTCGCCGATCAGGTCGCACACCGGGGCTGAGAGCTCGTAACCGGCCGGCCGAAACAGGGTGATTATCCGCTCAAGGGTGGAGCGCAGCGGCGTATCGTAAATGGTCTGCCCGGGCTGGCGCTTGAGGCCCAGCGCACCCAGCAGGTCGTTAGCCCCGATCCGCAGCGCAATCACTGGATTAGTCATGTGCTGTAGGGCGGCGAGCGTCTGCAAGGCCGTTGTTTCCTGGAACATCATGGCGGTTTCCAGTGTCGGCATGATCGGCAAGTCAGGGGCCAGCGCCAAGGTGTCAGCCCACTCCGGCGCGGACAGGTGATCGAACTTGGGCAGCACTACGCCATCCAGCGCCGCGACCGTCCGCTCACCGCCTTGTAGCACTTCCCGCAATAGCGCAGGGGAGCGCGGGCGCAAAAATCGCAGGTGGGGCACCGAGGCCGGCGTCTCGCGCAATTCCTTCATCAAACGATGCAGGCACCACTCCACTTCCTCGGCGGCCACGGCATCTTCGGTGCAAACAATGATGGAGCGCGCGCTGGCGCACCCCTCGGCCAAGATAGTGCCCAAGTGTTTATGGGTCGCCGGCACATACAGCGACGCACCCAGGGCGCCGTAGCGTGGTGTTGTCATGCCACCTCCTTACTCTCAGTCAAGGCTTTGATCAGCGAACAGGCGTGAAAGGGCATGTCACCACGAATGTGAACGGGGACGTTCTTCTCATTCGCCAGCAACAGCAGATGCTGAACATCAGGATGGCACTCGTCGCGCACGATCAATAAAGCGGGGACGCGGCGCAACATCACCCGGGTGGCCTCGGCAATGCCGGGTTTGATGTGATTAATATCGGCGATGTCGTAGCGGCTTTTGAGCTTGTCCAGCATGTCGCCCATCAAGGCCTGCTGCGTGGCGCGCCGCTCATCGCCCCGGTCATCCCCCGCGGCGGCGTCGGCAGGCAAGGCCGCGCTGATTCGCTCAACAAAGGCTTGCGTCTGGTCATGCTCGGCCAGATCTTGGTAAAGCACGCAGCCGTGGAACGCGCCGGCCGGCACTTGATCGTTGAGCACCGAGCGTGACACCAGCCCGGATACGGTGGCATTCAAGATGCCTGATGGAATGGCGTAGTCCTCGTAGGTCGCGGCCATGTCGGCGGTGCCGCCAATGTCGGAGACGACCACCAGGCGTACCGGCAACGTGCTTTTGCCCAGATGCGCCCGCTGTGCGTTGTAGCGCTCAATGTCTTGGCGCAGCTCGCGGGTAATCACGCCCTTTGCCGTCCAGGCATCCACGAAGAACACCCGCTCCGGCGCGACGCCCTTTTCGTCCAGCAGGTAGTCCAGCGCCGCGCTATCAATGCCACGATCCCGAATGATCGACACGCTGTAGTGGCGGCAGGGCTGGCGCTCATGGTCGACCAATGCCCGGCGCAGCAGTGCGCCCACCGGCGTGCCGGCCCGTACCAGGCTCACCAGCGTGACAGGGCGCTCCGACCGGCCGGCGTCCGCCACTACCTGTGCTGCCAGCTCGCGTATTTCGCCGGCCAGGCGCTGGGTATAGTGCTCGCACAGACGCTCAAACAACGCCAGGTATTCCGCGCTAGGCGGTGCCTCGCGGTGGATCATTTCGCTGTAATGCGCTTCCCCGGACTGTATGCGCCGTTCTTTTTCCTCAATCGTGAGGTAGTTGGCCTCAATCGGCGTCAGGAGAAATTCGCAATCTTCCGGCCGATATGACCCATGAAAGGGGGTGCGAGGGCACTCAGTCGTCATTGGGAAAGCTCCTTAACGTGCGTCCATAGCTGGCTGTTGGTGGGCGCCAGGGCGAAATCACTTACCCCCATAAAACCGACATCGGAGAGGCTATCCCCCAGGCCAATGACGGTATCTTCGGGTTGGCGCTTAATGAGCTGGTCGAGTACAAAACGGCAGGCCGCGGCCTTGCAGGTGTAGGCCGGGCGTAGCGCGGCATTTCGCGCATTGGCGTGCAGGGTTAATCCATGGCCGGCAGCAACTGACACGCAGGCCGCATGGGCCTGATGGCTTAACGTGCCGCTGGCTTTGATCGACAGGTACACCGGCACCCCCATGTCTTCCAGCACGCGGCACGTTGGCGCGATAGGCTCACCCAAAGCGGCAAAAGCTTGCCTCAACGTCCGCGCGGCGTCGTCGAGGGTCTGGCGCGTGGCGGACAGCTGTGGGGCGATAGCGTTATGCCATTCAGGCGCCAGAGCACCTTCCTCCAATACCAGCGCGCCGTGGCTGGCAATTCGGTACTGGCCGGTCAAGGGCAGGGTCACGCGATCAATGGCGTAACTGGTTCGCCCGGTCACCGGCACAACGATGTCGGCGCGCTGGGTTAGCGCCCACAGGGCGCGTTGAGCTGATGTCTGATACGACAAAGGCTGATTATGAGCATCCGTCGCGGCAAGATGAGTACGCGGCGCATCGGCAGGCAGCGCCCGCTCACTGGCAAACAGGGTGTCATCCAAATCTGTCAGCACAATGAAACGGCCCTGGCTCATGCCGGCACCTCGGCAGTGCCGTGCGGGTGCAACGCCCGGTAGCTGTCTTCCAGTGCTTTGCTCAACGCCGGCGAATCTAGCCCGTCAAAGGCCAGCGGCACCCGGCCGGCCGGCGCGTTGTACAGAAAATGGCGCTTATCGGGCTGCCCCGGCGCGGGGTGCTCAAGGCATGACTGAATGGCATCGCCCAGCATGATGGGCGAGCGGGTCGAGCTCTGAAACAGCACATCCATGCCGTCACGCTCCCACTGCAGGGCCATCCGCAACGGCGCATCCAGGTATTCCCCCATGCCAAACACCACCAGATCAGCGTCACGAGAGGCGCCAGGCACGCGGGGCAACGGCTGTTCGGGCGTTGGGTGATTTCCCGTCAGGCGACCATAAAGCCCCTCGGCTTCAATTGGCGCGGACGTATCGGCCGTTTTTAGGGCATCGCAAAAGGCCGTATCCACGTTATCCGGCAGTACCACCTGGTAATCGGGGCAGGGGGTAAAGGTGAACGTGCCGGCCATCAACTGAACGAAACGCACCTCGACGCCCTCGGGTAACAGCGCCAACAGCGCTTCGCGCGCCGCGTCGGTGAGCCAGCTCACCAGCGAGACGATGTGAAGGCACTTAATACGCGCAAGCGTTGGCTGAGCGGTTAACGCTTGCGCCAACTGGGCGAGGGTTTTGCCGGTGGAGATTTCGTCATCGACCAGCACGAGGTCCTGGGCATCGCCCACCACCCGGGCGGCTTTTGTGGACAGCTGGGCCATGTGCATCGTGTCGGCGTGCGAGTGCGCTTCTTTGATTCGAATCCACGGCGTTTCGACCAGAAAACGCGTGGTGTGGTGGAACACCGCGCCTTCGTGCAAGTCGCCCAAGTGACGCGCCACTCCCGCTCCCAGACCTACGGCGGTTTCGGCCATTCCCACCACGTACGGCTGGCGCCCGAGCAGGTCAACCTTAGACGCAAGCTCGGCATGAATGGCGTCCATTTTGGTCGGGCGAACCGGCACGTGCTTGCCGAGCACCTTGGAGACAAACAGGTAGCCCCGACGCGGGTTCTGGCGTGACGCAAAGGCCAATAGCTCATCGAGGCGATGGCCGTTTTGGCTAAGCCGTAACGCCAAATCACCGGCTTGAAGGGGGACATGCGTTGTTGATGTATCCATGGTGCAACACTCCGAAGGCAATCTCTGGAAACGATACTCCTCTGCCAAGGCTACCTCGACGTATCGTTGAACAGCGTTTCCAGAAAGGGGCCGGCAAAGCAAAGAGCAGGGAATGGGGCACTCCCTGCTCAGGGCAATAACGCTTAGGAAGCGTTAAGGCCGTACTTATTGGCGAGGTCGGCGAGGCCCCCGCTAAAGCCTTGACCGATGGCACGGAACTTCCATTCGTTGCCGTGGCGGTAAAGCTCACAGAAGACCATGGCATCTTCGACGGAATAGTCTTCCGACAGGTCGTAGCGCACGACTTCCTTCTGATCCTCCTCGTTAACAATGCGCGCGAACGCGTTTTCAACCTGGCCGAAGTTCTGGTTACGCGCCTGAGATTCGTGAATGGTGACGCTCACGGCAATCTTGTCCACGTCAGCCGGCACCCGGGAAAGATCGACCTTGATCACTTCATCGTCGCCTTCGCCTTCGCCGGTCAGGTTATCGCCGGTATGTTCAACGGAGCCATCTTGTGATTTCAGTTGGTTATAAAAGATGAAGTCTTTATCGTCACGGCAAGCGCCCTGGTCGTTGAGTAGAAATACGCTCGCATCCAGATCAAAATCGGTGCCGGTCGTTACGCGCGCATCCCAGCCCAGGCCGATACGGATATGCTTAATACCCGGTGCTTCCTTGCTCAAGGAAATGTTGCCGCCCTTAGATAGAGAAACTGCCATGATGATGTCCTTTTAAAGTCTGGAAATGTGATAACGGTACAGAGCGCCCCCGCCACCCGGGCAGGGGTTCAATGACGAATTACAGGCCGTATTTGCCTAAAAACGCCGCCAGGCCACCGGCAAAGCCGTCACCCTTGGCCGCAAAGCGCCAGTCACCTTCTTTCTTGTAAAGCTCGCCAAAGATCACGGCGGTTTCGGTGGAGTAGTCTTCGGTCAGGTCATAGCGAGCGACCGGTTCGTTGCTGTCGTCCTGCAAAATGCGCACAAAGGCGTTATCGACCATGCCAAAGTTCTGGCTGCGGCTCTCGGCTTCATGGATGGTCACCACCAGCACGATCTTATCAACGGCTGAATCGATCTTGTTCAGGTCAACGGTGATGGTTTCATCGTCGCCTTCACCTTCGCCGGTCAGGTTATCGCCGGAGGTGGTGACACCACCGCAGGCGGAGGCTTGCTCGTTGAAGAACACCAGCGGCTTTTCGCCCAGCGGCTTACCGTTGGCATCCAGCAGCAGGCCAGAGGCATCCAGGTCAAACTCGGCGCCATCTGTGACGCGCGTGTCCCAGCCCATGCCCATGCGGAACGTGGTGGCGCCCGGCGCTTCTTTGGTCAGGTTAACGCGGCTACCTTTGGATAGATTAATCATATCGTGCTCCTTCGTTGCTTTTCGGTATTCAGCGCCTATTAAAGGCGCTGTTTACTTCGCCCGACGGACGGGTGCCCGTGCCCCATGAGGCGCACGGCTGAGTGTTACTGTACGGGACTTTCTTTCGTTTTTGCCGGAAACAGCAGACTCGCCGCCACGCCGCCGAGAATCAGTGACAGCACAACGGCCATGCTGACCCGGTGGTCAATGTGGTAGATGTCGAGTGCCCCAGTGGCCAGCTTCACGGCGATAAACACCAGGACCAGTGCCACGGCCTTTTCCAGATGCACAAGGTATTTGGCCGCAGCGGCTAGCATGAAGTAGAGGTTACGCAGACCGAGAATGGCGAAAATAACAGCGGCGTAGATCAAAAACGGCTCTTTCGTAACGGCGATAATCGCGGGCACGCTATCGAAGCTGAAAACAATGTCCGAAATCTCGATGCAGATCAGGCATAGCAACATCGGCGTGGCGTAAAACATGGCCCCCTTGTGAGGTTCAACGCCATCTTGCGCGGCTATTTCCTCCGCCTGTTTGCGACCCACGATGAATTTCTTGCCGACCAGGTGCGGGATCACCGGCATGAATCGACGGGTGAAGCGAACTGACCAATGATCACTGTAATCATTGCCCATATCGTCCTCGTCGGTGCCCTGGAACATTTTGACGCCTGTCCACAGGACGATGGCCGCGAACAGCAGCTCAATCCAATAAGAGAGGCCGAAAAGCGCAGTGCCGCCGGCGACAAAAATGGCGCGGAAAACCAGTGCCCCGGCGATGCCGTAGTAAAGAATCCGATGCTGCAGGATGCCCTTGATGTTGAAGCTGGCAAAAATTGCCACGAACACCATCATGTTGTCTACGGACAGTGCTTTTTCAAGCACGTACCCGGACAAGAAAAGGCTGGCGGCTTCCGGGCTATAACGCAGGTGCAAGTAGCCGTAGAAGGAAAGTGCCAGCGCGATCCAGAAGACTGACCAGACAGCCGCATCCCGAAACGTCACTTCTTCGCTATTACGATGCGAGAAAAGGTCAAGCCAAACGGACGCCACTACGGCAACGGCTAAAATGACCACAGCTTCTAAGGGGAAGCCAAAATCCATGAGACGCTACCTTAGGTGAGGTCAAATTCTTTGGGGTCAAGGCCAAGCTCACGCGCAATCTTGGCTGCCTGGGCTTGTTCCTGCGCATCGAAATCCCCATCGGCACCGCCAATGGCAATGGCCAAGCGCACAACCATGCGGGACTGCTCAGGGTTTTTCTTCACCTTGCCGATGTCACTCATTGCGGTAATTTCCGCGATGTCGGTATCGGTGTCAGGGTTGTCCTTGTCCAGGGAATCCAGGTAATTCTTGAATTTCTTGGCTACCTCGGCGGGGTCAAAGATGCTCAGCGCTTCGTGAGCGCGGACAAAGGCGATCGCCTTCTGCTTTTCTTCCCGAGAAATTTCGCCATCGGCCACGGTAATCATCGCGCTTGCCGCCATGGCCGCATTCAGAAAACTCTCATTTTTGAATTTTTGCGCATCGGCTTTCAGTGAGGTAAAGGACTCACGGGCCTTGGAGACGATAGAGCTCAACATAGTATTTCCTCTTGCGTAGCGTGTGACTCACGGTTGTGAGGCTCCAACACTATACGTATTGAGGGATAATACAACCGTTATTTCAGCAGAAATTGTGTAAATATTGTGCTCTGTCCAACAGGCCCTGATCGTAGCCACTGAGTGCAACATTCGGGAGTTTGTTAAGAGGTGGTATCTGTACGTATCAGGCATTCAGCTGCGAAGCCTGACGCACGATCAGGAGCGCGGGATGGCCCGGCATGCGTGGCTTACCCAAGAAACAGGTGTTGCCATCTGCTTTGGTGACCCGCACAGTCCATGGCAGTGTGGCAGCAACGAGAACATTAACGGGCTTAAGGATAAATGATCAATGGGTACCCAGCTGGTTACAGGACAGAATGCTAAACTTAATGATGCTCAACTTACCTTTCGCCTCATCGTCGGCGATGACCAAGGGGCGAGTCTGGATGCATCAGCCATTCTATTGGCCAATACGGGGAAGGTGTCGTCAGATGACGATTTTGTTTTCTTTAACCAGCCTAAGCATCCTTCTGGCGCGTTATTACAAAAGGATGGGGCAACCTTTGGCGTCGATCTAAGCAAGGCGCCAAGCTACCTTGAGCGCATTGTTTTTGTGCTCACCGTAGAACCTGGGTTATCCGCACTGACGAGCGGCTACCGTTTTGATCTGTCAGGTAGTACTGATCAATTTGAATTCAGTGGTCAGGGCACAGGCCGACCCGAAAAGTCGCTGATCGTGTGTGAGTTGTATCGACGCAACGGCGACTGGAAAGTGAAAGTTGTTGACCAGGGGTTCGTCGGTGGAATGGCGCCGCTAGCCGAGCATTTCGGCGTCGACATTGATAATAATTCCAAGCAAGCGCCGTCATCAACAGCGGCCCCCGTCGCATCACCCTCTAAGCCCCAAGAAAAATCGTCGATTAATCTCAGTAAGATCACCCTTGAGAAAAAGGGCGACACTATATCGCTTGAGAAGAAATCGAGCACCTTCGGGAAAATCCACGTCAACCTCAACTGGGATCAGACGACTGGTGCCAGCAAAAAAGGTCTGATGAGTTCGCTTCTAGGGGGTAATCAAGGCGGTATCGACCTTGATTTGGGCTGTATGTTTTCGTTCAAAGACGGCTCTAAGGGGATCGTTCAAGCTCTAGGAAAGAACTTCGGGAGTCTGGAAAGAGAACCTTATATCTTTCTCGATGGGGACGACCGTACAGGTTCTATTAATCAAGGCGAGAATCTGTATATCAATGGTAAGCATTGGAACGATATAGAGCGGATCATGATCTTTGCCTTCATCTACGAAGGGGTTGCTAACTGGGCGCAAACCAATGGTCGCGTATCGATTAAGGCGCCTGATCAGCCAGAAATAGAAATTCGTATGGATGCGAGCGGCAAAGACCAAAATTTCTGTGTGATTGCGATGCTGGAAAACCGCAACGGGGCACTGAGCGTTTCCAAAGAGGTGAACTATTTCGCGAATCATAAGCCAGCCGACGAGCAGTATGGCTTTGGCTTCCAGTGGAAGGCCGGCCGTAAGTAAGTCTAGCGAGGAGTACGGCCGGGCGCTTGGCAAGCCGCGTTAGTCGTCATCTTCCTTGGGAGAATTATCCGCGGCTTCAAAGGCCCGCTTTTCATCGGGCAGGCGTACGATATCTCCCAGGTTAAGCTTGCCGTGCTGCTTTATCCGTTTCCCTTTGGCATCGATGATAGCGGCGACTTTGCCGATGTTCACCTGGTCCTTGTAGGCCTCGACCTTCACACGCACATCGATGCCTTGATAGTGCCCGGAGACGATGGTGCCGGGGTACGGCTCGCGGTAGCCTTCGGGATGCTGGTCATAATACGCTTTGACGCTTTGCGTACCCGGGGCATCCCACTCGATATGTGTATGCATGCGCGCGCTCCTTGTGATGACCTCATACCGGATAAGCTTAGCTGAATAATGGGTTGGATGAAAAAAAGGCTACGGGAAAACGCCAATAGGCGTGAGCGATACCGCGATGAACACTCCCGCCGCGGCTAACGGAAAGCCGATTGCACCGGCCGGGCGGGAAAAGATCGTCGGCAACCCTGGCCACATTTCTTCGTGATGAATGATCTTCCGATAGTAGTCATGATTGGCGATCTGCGTACAGATAATCGGCGTCGGCAACCAAAACAGCGTGGCGGGAATGACCCCGCCGGCCAGCGCATCGAGCACGGTCATCAGGGTATAAAACAGGAAAGTGGCGCCGATGATAAACGCCCCTTTAAGCCACATTTTTTTGCACAGGTAGTAAACCCAGTCAAAAAACAGGGCCCAGGGGTTAAAAGAGATATTAAGTTTCTCTTTTATGCTGAGCGCCTTGTATTCAGGCGATCTGACAGGCGGATACAGGCATGTTTTATCCGCGCCAATTTTTTGCAGCAAGGCAAATTTTGTTTTCCAGGCCTCGCTCAGGTGTCGGGTGGCGTCATTGTTCATCGGCATATTGTCTCTCATAAGGCCGCCGTTTGGCCCAAACCTTCCCCCATCTGCACCTTGGCGTCGGTAGCAAAATCGCCAAACGCGACGGGGTTAGCGGTGCACATGACCACCGTTGAGCCGAGCTTGAAACGGCCGAGTTCAGCGCCTTTTTCAAGCGTAACGGGGGTATCTAGCCGGGTGCGTTGGGGCGTGCCGGCAAGCGGGGTAACTTGGCCTGCCCACACGGTTTCAATGGTGGCGACGATCATCGCGCCGACCAGCACCACGGCAAGCGGCCCGTTGGCGGTATCAAACAGGCATACCAGGCGTTCGTTGCGGGCAAAGAGGTTGGGCACGTAGGCGGCGGTGGCCTGGTTGACCGAGAACAGCCGCCCGGGTACGTAGATGGTTTCGCGCAGGGTGCCGGTGACCGGCATGTGTACGCGGTGGTAGTCGCGGGGGGATAAATACACGGTGGCGTAGCTGCCGCCGGTAAAGGTTTCAGCCAGTGTGGCGTCGCCGCCCAGCAGCGCGCGGGCGGAAAAGTGGTGGCCTTTGGCCTGCACCAGCTCGCCGGCGGCGAGCCGCCCGTACTGCGACAGCGTGCCGTCGGCGGGGCTGATGAGCCCTTCGCCGATGGGGCGGACGCCATCTTTCAGCGCCCGGGTGAAAAAGTCGTTAAACGTGGCGTAGGCGCGATAGTCCGGCTCAAACGCTTCGCGCATATCGACGTTGAAACGCTTGATAAAGGTGCTAATCAAGGCGTTTTTGAGCCGCGGCGAATCGCAGTCGGCAAGGCTGCCCGCCAGCCGTGAAATCGCGTGATGGGGCAGCGGGTATTGCAGTAGCGCAAAGGCTTTGTCTGAGAGCGTCACGTTGGTGTTGGTTCCACGGTTAACGAGTTAAGGCGGCGTTGCTGTCATTATTCTATGAACTCAGGGGTTCAAGCTGGCGCTATTGCTCAATCGGCGTGTCGTCGCGGTTGCCCCATTCGCCCCAGGAGCCGGGGTAGCCGCGAATGCTAAAGCCCAACGCTTTGCCCACAAGCCAGGTGAAAGCACTGCGGTGGTGCCCCTGACAGTGGGTGGCCACTTCCATATCCGGCGTAATGCCCGTGGCCTCAAGCTCGATCATTAGCTCGGCGTAGCCGCGCATGCGTAGGTCGCCCTGGAGGTCCATAGCGTTGGTCCATTCCATGTTGACCGCCCCGGGGATGTGGCCGAGGTGCTTATTATTGCCTTTTTCGCCGTTGAATTCCGCCGGCGAGCGGGCGTCCCACACGGCAAAGTCCTTGTCGCCGAGGCGCTCTTTGATTTCGTCGCAGGTGATGCGCGTTTTAGGGTTCAGAATCTCGGCGCGGTAGTCAGACGGCGTGGGGGCGGTGGGCTCGGTGCTTTGCGCAAGGCCGGCACCGCGCCAGGCGTGAATACCGCCGTTCAGGTAGGAGTAACGCGTGTGACCGATCAGGTCGAGCGTCCATAAAAGCCGCGCAGCAAAGCCGCCGCCTTCGTCGTCATACGCGACGACGTGGGTGTCGCGGGTTAGCCCCAGCTCGCTAAACATGGCCGAGAGCGTCTCGATCTCGGGCGCTTCGCTGGGAATCGGGCCTTCGCCGCGCATCAGCCGGCGCGCTTCCAGCAACACGGCGCCGGGCACATGGCCTTGGGCGTAGCTGCCGGGATTTTTAGGCACGTCGATAATCAGCAGCTGCGCATCATTTAGGTGCGACTCAAGCTGCTCCGGCTCGACGATTAACGGCAGCAGGCTGGCTTCAGAACTGTGCGGTAGAGAACTCATGGAGACTCCTTACGATGACGTGGGCGTTCACGCATTCAGGCTGGCGAGAATACGCCGGTAGCTGGCAAAACGCTGTGGATGGATCTTGCCTGCTTCAACGGCGGCAAGTAAAGCGCAGCCGGGCTCGGCCTGGTGGCGGCAGTCACGAAAGCGGCAGTGACTGAGGAACGGCCGAAACTCGATAAAGCCGTCGGTGACGGTTTGCGCGTCGAGATGGGTCAGGCCGAACTCGCGAATCCCCGGCGAATCGATCAGCACGCCGTCGCGGGCGTCGGGCATGGTGTAAAGCCGGGCAGTCGTCGTGGTGTGGGTGCCTTTGCGCGAATCTTCTGACAGCGCGCCGATGCGCAGGGTTTCCTCGGGCAGCAGCTGGTCGATCAGCGATGATTTGCCCACCCCGCTTTGCCCCACAAATACCGAGGTGCGCTCGGCCAGTTGGCGGTAAAGCGCGGCTAGCCCATCGGGTTGGGCGGTAGTGGTGCGTACCACCGGGTAGCCCAGCGCCTGGTAGCGCTCCAGCAGCTGACCAAGCTCGCCGCCGTCGTCGGGCAGCAAGTCGACCTTGTTGAGCACCAGTACCGGCGCGATGCCGGTAGCCTCGGCGGCGATCAGATAACGGTCGATCAGGTTGGCGTGGGGGCTGGGCTCCACGGCAAACACGATCAGCAGCTGGTCAACGTTGGCGGCCACCGGCTTGAGCCGGCCCTGGGCGTCGGGGCGAGAAAGCACGCTGTCGCGCTCGGTGCGCGCCACCACCACGCCGGAACCTTCCTGGCCTTCGCGCCAGATGACGGTGTCGCCGGTGACCAGCCCTTCAAGGTTGGCGCGCAGGTGGCAGCGCACGGCCGCACCGTTGGCACTGCGCACTTCCAGGCTGCGGCCGAAATGGGCGATCACCCGGCCGGCCTGCTCGGCGCCGTATTCGCCGGCGGCTAGCTGCTCGGCCTCCTGGGCATCGTGTTTGGCGGCGCGCTTTTCGCGTTCAGCCTGGATTTTTTCCACCCGCCAGCGCTGCTGACGGCTTAGTTTACGTTTGCTCATGGCCATCCGGTGGTCGGTACAATAGCATTGAATCGGTATTGTAACGGGTTATGCGCCGGCGGGTGAGTTGTCTGCCGGCGCCGATCGTTAAAGTTATCGTTAAAAAATCCTACCGCCGCATCAAGGAGCCACCATGAGCGATACAAACACGCCGCAACAGGGCACGCCGCAAAAGGATCTGCTGGTCTGGATTGATCTGGAAATGACCGGGCTCGACCCGAATAAAGAGCGCATCATCGAGGTGGCCACGCTGGTCACCGATAACGACCTGAACACCGTGGCCGAGGGGCCGGTGATCGCCGTGAAACAGTCCGACAGCCTGCTTGGGCAGATGGACGACTGGAACCAGAAAACCCACGGTGAGTCGGGGCTGGTGAAGCGTGTGAAGGAAAGCACGACAAGCCCGGTTGAGGCCGAAGCGCAAACGCTGGCGTTTTTGCGTGAGTATGTGACGCCGCAAAGCTCGCCCATGTGTGGCAACAGCATTCATCAGGATCGGCGCTTTCTGGAGCGCGAAATGCCCGAGCTGTGGGCGTTCTTCCACTACCGCAATCTGGACGTGTCGACGCTTAAAGAGCTGGCCAAACGCTGGAATCCCGACGCCGCCAAGGGCTTTAACAAGCGCAACGTGCATCTGGCGATGGATGACATCAAGGAATCCATCGGTGAGCTTAAACACTACCGCCGCACGTTTTTGCATACGGGCGCCAATGCCGAGGACGTTTACGGCGAAGAAGAGTGATTAACAACAGTCGTTGAGAATGGTCATGGGTAAGAGGAACGCTACTCGGCGGTCGCGATGCGGTTATTACGGCGATGGCGCTGCTCGGTAAGCGCCCAGGCGACGTGCTCGCGAACCAGGGCGCTGGGGTAGCTGCGCCGCGCCATCAGCGCGGCTTCCACGGCGTGGCTGAAGGGCGCGTTGCCCAGCGCCACGGCGATGTTGCGCAGCCAGCGCTCGTAGCCGATGCGGCGAATCGCGCTGCCGGCGGTCTTGTCGAGAAATTCTTCTTCGCCCCAGCCAAACAGCGTTAACAGCTCGGCGCGGTCGAGGTCGTGGCGCGGGGCAAAATCGGCCTCGCGGGTGGTTTGGGTAAAGCGGGTAAACGGGCAAAATAGCTGGCAGTCGTCGCAGCCGTAAATGCGGTTGCCCATGGCGCGGCGGTACTGCTCGGGAATCGCGCCGTGCAGCTCGATGGTGAGATACGAAATGCACTTGCGCGCATCCACGACTTTATCCGCCACGATGGCGCCGGTGGGGCAGACCGTCTGGCAGGCATTACAGCTGCCGCAGTGATCGCGCGCAAACGGCGCATCCACGGGCAGCGGCAAGTCGGTGTAGAGCTCGCCGAGAAAAAACAGCGAGCCGGCTTGGGGGTTGAGCATCATGGCGTTTTTGCCAAACCAGCCGAGGCCGGCCTTTTGCGCCAGCGCGCGTTCCATGACCGGCGCGGAATCCACAAAGGCGCGGTAGCCAAACGAACCAACCTGGGCTTCAATGCGTTTGGCCAGGGCGGCGAGGCGCTTGCGCATCAGCTTGTGGTAGTCGCGCCCCAGCGCGTAGCGCGACACGTAAGCGCGCTCGGGCTGGTTAAGCACCGCGACGCTCTCCATGTCGGCGGGCAGGTAGTCCATACGCACGCTGATCACCCGAATGGTGCCGGGCTCAAGCTCAGCGGGGCGGGTGCGCTTGGTGCCGTGCTTGGTCATAAAACCCATTTCGCCGTGATAGCCCTTGTCGAGCCAGTCATTCAGGTGGGCTTCGTGGTCTTCAAGCTGGGTATCGGTAATGCCCACCTGCTGAAAGCCGAGTTCGTCACCCCAGGCTTTGATGTCGTCGGCAAGCGAAGCTAGCTCGGCGGCGGAAAGTGATGCTGTGCGAGAAGAGCTGGGGGGAACGGTAGCGGACATAAGGGGTCAACGGTCAGACTTTGGCGCTATGCTAACGCATAGCTGAACCAATACGCGATTCATTCGATCGCCATGTGAAAGGAAATCCTGTGAGCCTTGCGAATACAGCATCCTTGCGCCCGCTTTATACCGCGCGGCAGGTGGGCGAGCTTGACCGGCGTACGATCGCCGGCGGCGTCGAGGGCTTTGCCCTGATGCAGCGCGCCGCATCAAGCGCCTGGCACAGCGTGCGCACCCGCTGGCCCCAAGTGCGCAGCCTGAGCGTGGTCTGCGGCGGCGGCAATAACGGTGGCGACGGCCATGTGCTGGCCGCCCTTGCCGCCCAGGCGGGTATGAAAGTGCAGCGCATCGGCGTGAAACCGATTGACGCGCTAACCGGTGATGCCGCCCGCGCGGCCGCCCTGGCAAGCGACGCGGGCGTGGGTTGCGAGGCGTGGCATGATGAGACTGTGTTCACCGGCGAGATCATCGTCGATGCGCTGCTGGGTACCGGCCTTGACGGCGAGGTGAGAGGCGCCTACCGCCAGGCGATCCACGCCATCAATCATGCCGGGCTGCCGGTGCTTGCGGTGGATATCCCCTCGGGGCTTGCCGCTGATACCGGCGCGGTGCTGGGGTACGCGGTACATGCTGACGCCACGGTGACGTTTATCGGCGATAAGCTGGGGCTTTATACCGGTCAAGCGCCGGATCACGTCGGCGAGGTGGATTTTCGGCCGTTGGGCGTTAAATCCCAGGCATTTTTTGATATTGTGCCGCGCGCTTTCCGGCTGAACGAAAGCCAGTTACCCGAGGCGTTTCCTCCGCGCTCGCGCACGGCGCACAAAGGCCATATGGGGCACGTGCTGGTGCTCGGCGGCGCGCCGGGGCTGGGCGGGGCGGCACTGATTGCGTCTCAAGCAGCGGTGCGCCTGGGGGCTGGCAAGGTAAGTCTTGCCACGGCGCCGGAACACGTGAGCGCCAGCCTGACGCGTTGCCCCGAAGTGATGGCGCACGGCGTGCGCGGCGGCGCTGATGTGGCGCCGCTCGTCGCACAGCACTTAGGAAAGTGCGATGTGATCGTCGCGGGGCCAGGGCTGGGTCAAGGCGCATGGGGGCAGGCAATGCTCGCCGCCGCGTTGGCAAGCGAAAAGCCCTTGGTGCTCGACGCCGACGCGCTGAACCTGCTGGCCAGCCGCTTTCCCTTTGAGCGCCGTGATAACTGGGTACTGACGCCGCACCCAGGCGAAGCGGCCAGGCTGTTGGGGCTTAGCGTTGCCGACGTGGAGGCCGATCGCCCGGCGGCGGTGGAGGCGCTCAGGCAGCAGCGTGGCGGCCGCGTCATCCTCAAGGGCGCCGGCAGCCTGATCGCCGGGCCGGGCGGGCTTGTAGTGTGCCCCTACGGCAATCCCGGCATGGCCAGCGGCGGCATGGGTGACGCGCTCAGCGGCATGCTCGGCGCACTGCTTGGTCAGCAAGGCGTGAGCGACCAAAGCGTTTGGCTGGGGGTCCTGGTGCACGCCCTGGCGGCGGATCGTGCGGCGCAAGACAGCGGCGAACGTGGTTTGCTGGCCAGTGATCTGGCATTCTATGCGCGCCGGCTGATCAATCCCTGACCCGCCTTAAACCGATAACCCGCAATTAAGGTAATAGCCCACATGCAGGTGACACTCCCCGACGAGAAGGCGCACGTCGCGTTTGGCGAAACGCTAGGCCGTATCTTTCAAGGCCGTGGGCGCCTCTATCTACACGGTGATCTGGGTACGGGGAAAACCACGTTGACGCGCGGTGTGCTGCGCGCTTACGGCTATCAGGGCGCGGTTAAAAGTCCTACTTACACGCTGATTGAGCCCTACGAGGTTGACGGCCAGCGCGTTTATCACCTGGACCTGTATCGCCTGGGCGACCCGGAAGAACTTGAGTTTATCGGCGGGCGCGACGTGCTCGCCGACGACGCGCTGTGCGTGATCGAGTGGCCCAGCCGCGGCAGCGGCTGGTTGCCACCGGCGGATGTGCACGTCACCCTGGAGGTGGACGGAGACGGCCGGCGAGCAACGCTTGAAAGCCAAACGCAGCGCGGCGCCGGCTGGCTTGCCGTGCTGGGGGATGAAATGTGGGAAAAAGCGCAGGAGCGCCCATGAGCGATAGCACGCAGCGGCTAACATATGGCTTGGCAGGCCTGCTCGTAGGGGTGGCGCTGTGCTTGTTTAACGTGGCTCAAGCGGCAACGGTCGACAGCATGCGCCTGTGGGCTGCGCCCGACCACGCGCGGCTGGTGTTTGATTTGTCTTCGCCGGCCCAGGCCAAGGTGTTTTCGCTGGATTCGCCGGCGCGGCTGGTGATCGACCTTGCCAATAGCGAGCTTGACGTCGACGCCAGTAAGCTGGCGCTTGAAGGCAGCGCGATTTCTGCGGTGCGCACGGGCGTGCGTGAAGGCGACGACCTGCGCGTGGTACTGGAACTCAACCGCAAGATCGAGCCGCGGCATTTCACGCTGGCGCCCAACGATCAATACGGCCACCGGTTGGTGGTGGATCTGGAATACCCCGGCGAAAGCGCGGTGGAAAATCCCATCGACCCGATTGAGTCGATGATCCGCGAGCAGGAAATTGCCGCCGAACGCGCCAGCACCAAAGCCAAGGCGCTGGGCGAGTCGGAGCAGGCCACGCCGGTAACGCAACAGGCCGAGCCGCACCCCCGGCGCGATATCATTATCGCCGTGGATGCCGGCCACGGCGGTGAAGACCCGGGGGCTACCGGGCCTGGCGGCACGCGGGAAAAAGACGTCGTGCTTGAGATCAGCCAGCGCCTGGCGGCGCGCATCAACGCCACCGAAGGGTTCAAGGCCGTGCTGATCCGCGACGGTGACTACTACCTTGGCCTGCGCCAGCGTACCCGGCTTGCCCGAGAGCAAAAGGTCGACTTCTTTGTGTCCATTCACGCCGATGCGTTTAACAGCCCAAGGCCTAAAGGCAGTTCGGTGTATGCGTTATCCCAGCGCGGCGCGACCTCGGAAACCGCCCAGTGGCTGGCCGATACCGAGAACCGCTCGGATTTGATCGGCGGCGTTGACGGCAACCTGTCATTGCGCGACAAGGATCAGGTGCTGCGCGGGGTGCTGCTGGATCTGACCATGACCGCCACGCTCAACGACTCGCTGACCATCGGCGGGCAGGTGCTTGATCAGCTGTCCCAAATCAACCACCTGCATAAGTCGCGGGTCGAGCAGGCCGGTTTTGTGGTGCTGAAATCGCCGGATATTCCATCGCTGCTGGTGGAAACCGGGTTTATTTCCAACCCCACCGAAGAAAAGCGCCTGGGCACGCCGTCGCATCAGGAAAGCTTGGCAAAGGCGGTGTTCAGCGGTATGCGCAAGCACTTTGAGCGGCATCCGCCGCCGGCTAGCTTACTGGCCTGGCAGCGCGATCATCGGGGCAGCCCCAGCCGCGGCGAGTACCGCATCCGCTCGGGCGATACGCTGTCTTCCATCGCCTCGCACCACGGCGTTCTGGTCAGTCAGCTGCGTCGTGCCAACGACCTGAACGGCGATGTGATTCGGGTGGGGCAGGTATTGCAGATTCCTAATTCGTAAGGAAGACCCGGCGCATAAGCGGTATGTCGTGGGGTGAGTGCCGTAAAGGTCGTTTTATGAAGGTTGTATCAAGGGGTGCATATTGGACGCTAACGCTGTAGTGACGCCGAAAATTCATGTGCTCGACCCGCGCCTGGCCAACCAAATTGCCGCCGGCGAGGTGGTCGAGCGCCCGGCCGCGGTGGCCAAAGAGCTGATCGAAAACGCCATCGATGCGGCAAGCCGGCGTATCGAGGTCGAGGTTGAGCAGGGCGGCACGCGCCTGATCAAGGTGCGCGACGATGGCGTAGGGATCGCCGAAAATGATTTGCCGCTGGCGCTTTCCCGTCATGCCACCAGCAAAATAGAGAGCCTCGGTGATCTGGAGGGCGTCAGCTCGCTGGGGTTTCGCGGCGAAGCGTTGGCCTCGATCAGCTCGGTCTCGCGCCTGGCGCTGACCTCCAACGCCCTTGATGATCCGCGCAGCGGCTTTCGCGTAATGGCCGAAGGCCGGGGGATGGAGGCGCGGGTAGCGCCGGCGCCGCATCCGCGCGGCACCAGCGTCGAAGTACGCGACTTGTTTTTCAACACCCCGGCGCGGCGCAAATTTTTGCGTACCGAAAAAACCGAGTTTGCCCACCTTGAAGAAGCATTCCGCCGTCAGGCGCTGTCGCGCTACGACATTGCCTGGACGCTGCGCCACAACCAGAAAACCGTGCATCAGCTGCCGCCGGGAGATTCGCCCGCCGCACGCGAGCGGCGCATCGCCTCGCTGCTGGGCAAGACGTTTATCGAGCACGCCCGCTATATCGAGCGTCAGGTGGGTGATCTGCGCCTGTCGGGCTGGGTAGGGCTGCCGACGCACTCCCGCGGCCAGGCCGATCAGCAGTATTTTTTCGTTAATGGCCGCGTGGTGCGCGATCGGTTGGTGGCCCATGCGGTGCGCCAGGCCTACCGCGACGTGCTGTATAACGGCCGGCATCCGGTGTTTGTGCTGTATCTGGACGTCGACCCTGACGTGGTGGACGTCAACGTGCACCCGACCAAGCACGAGGTGCGTTTTCGCGACGGGCGCACGGTGCATGACTTTCTGTTTTCCAGCCTGCATCGCTGCCTCGCCCATACCCAGCCGGCGACTAATGCCGACGAGACGCCCGCCGACGAAACACCCTCTGATGAGGGAAGCGCGGCCGCGCCGCCTGATGCAACGCCGGCGGCCAGCGGCCGCTTTGAGCAGCAGGGTATGGCGCTTTCGCCAGCGCCCGAGCGCCACCCGGGGGCGGCGCGGGTGCGGCGCTTTATGCAGGGCTACCAGGCGCTGCATCCTGATCACGAAGACACGTTGCTCACGCCTCAGTCTCAGTCCCTGTCTCAAGCCGAGCCGGCGCGCGCGGTGCACGAGGCACCCGCCACAATGGCCGCCCCGGACCCGACGGCCGCACCGCCGCTGGGGTTTGCCCTGGGGCAGCTGCATGGCGTATTTATCCTCGCGCAGAACGCCCAGGGGCTGGTGCTGGTGGATATGCACGCCGCCCACGAGCGGATCGTTTATGAGCGCATGAAACGCCAGCTGGATGAAACCGGCATCGACGCTCAGCCGCTGTTGGTGCCGGTGTCGCTGGCCGCCAGCCGGCAGGAAGTGGCAATTGTGGAAAGTGAGCAGGAGGCGATCGAAAAGCTCGGCGTGACGCTTGATATTGCCGGCCCCGAAACGCTGCTGGTGCGCCAGCTGCCGGCGCTTCTGGCTACCGCCGATCCCGAAGCGCTGGTGCGCAACATGCTTGAAGAGCTTGAGCGCTATGGCCGCACGAGGCAGGTCGAAGCGCGGATTCATGAGCTGCTATCGACGATGGCCTGCCACGGCAGCGTGCGCGCCAACCGGCGCCTGACGCTGGACGAAATGAACGCACTGCTGCGCGATATGGAACGCACCGAACGCAGCGACCAGTGCAACCACGGCCGTCCGACCTGGACGCAAATGAGCATGCAGGCGCTGGATCGTTTGTTTTTGCGCGGCCAGTAAAGCGGCCGTAAATGGCCAATAAACGGCCACAAGCGGCTAATAAGGAGTAAACCAAGCCCATGATTGATTCACGCCCGCCGGCCATTTTTTTAATGGGGCCCACCGCCGCCGGTAAAACCGACGCGGCGATAGCGCTACACGAGCGTTTGGGGTGTGAAATCATCAGCGTGGACTCGGCGATGGTGTATCGGGGGCTGGATATCGGCAGCGCTAAACCCAGCGCAGATGAACTGGCCCGGGCGCCGCACCGCCTGATCAACATCCGCGACCCGGCTGACCCTTACTCGGCGGCGGATTTTCGTAAGGATGCGCTCGAGCAGATGCGCGAGATTAGCGCGCGGGGCAAAACGCCGCTGCTGACGGGCGGTACCATGCTTTACTACAAGCAGCTGCTTGACGGCGTAGCCAACCTGCCGGCATCAAATCCGGCCATCCGCAAGCGCCTACAGGCGGAGCAGGCGCGCGACGGGCTTTTAGCGCTGCATCGCCGCCTTGCCGAGGTGGATCCGGTGTCGGCGCAGCGCCTTCATCCCAACGATCCGCAGCGCATTTTGCGCGCACTTGAGGTGTACGAAATAAGCGGGTGCACGCTGACTGAGCTTTGGGCCGAACAACAGTCGGAAACCTTTCCCTGGCAGGTGCTGTCCATAGCCCTTGCCCCCGAAAGGCGGGACGTATTGCACGAGCGTATTGCCCGACGTTTTAGCGCGATGCTCGACGAGGGGTTGATTGATGAGGTCGCCGCCCTCAAAAAGCGTAGTGACCTGACGGCTGATCTGCCGTCAATGAAAAGCGTAGGCTATCGTCAGGTGTGGGCGTATCTGGAAGGCGAGTATGACCACCAGGCGCTGCTTGAACGCGGGATTATTGCCACGCGGCAGCTGGCCAAACGTCAGCTGACCTGGCTTAGGCGCTGGAATGATGTACATTGGGTGGATACATTATCCCCCCAGGCGCTGGATAACGTGCTGATGCTGGTCGAAAAAAGCCGTCTTTGAAAACCATTCTTGAAAGCCGTGCGTGAGCGCAACGCTTAGCGTAAGATACGCCTTTTATAGCGAGTGTTTTCGAGCGGCCACGATCCGGCCTTTCGGGTAATGATACTGTAGGGCGCCTCGGGCGCACTTTTAATAACCAACTCCAACGACAGTTTTAGGGAGAGCACCATGTCCAAAGGGCAGTCCCTTCAAGACCCGTACTTGAACATTCTGCGCAAGGAGCGCATTCCGGTTTCCATCTTTTTGGTTAACGGGATTAAGCTGCAGGGCCAGATTGAATCTTTTGATCAGTTTGTCATTCTGCTGCGCAACACCGTCAGCCAGATGGTGTATAAGCATGCAATTTCTACCGTTGTGCCGTCGCGCAACGTGCGCCTGCCGCTACCGGACGCTGCCGCTGAAAGTGACGCTGAAAGCGACGCTGAGGCCTGATTGCCCACATACGCAGACCAGCCCATGAGGTGTTGATTGTTTTTTGAGCGCCCAGACGCCGGTGAAACGGCCGTGCTTGTGCACGTTGATTTTCAAGACGAGCTTGATCGCGAAGATTCGGGCGAGTTTCTTGAGCTTGTCAGGTCAGCCGGCGCGGTGTCGGCGACGCTGTTAACAGCAAGCCGCAAGCGTCCCGATTCGCGCACTTTTATCGGCTCGGGAAAGCTTGAAGAGCTGCGAGCCATGCTCGCGGCCCACGAAGCCGAGCTGGTTATCTTCAATCACGGGTTAAATCCGTCCCAGCAGCGTAACCTGGAGCAAGATTTGCAGTGCCGGGTGCTCGATCGCACCGGGCTGATTCTGGATATCTTTGCCCAGCGGGCGAGAACGCACGAAGGCAAGCTGCAGGTCGAGCTGGCCCAGCTTGAATACATGTCAACGCGCTTGGTGCGTGGCTGGACACACCTCGAGCGTCAAAAAGGCGGCATCGGTCTGCGCGGCCCCGGGGAAACCCAGCTCGAAACCGACCGCCGTCTGCTGCGTGGGCGTATCAAATCGATTCACAAGCGGCTCAGCAAGGTGCGCAAGCAGCGCGAGCAGAGCCGTCGTGCGCGGGCGCGCGCTGAAATCAACAGCATTTCGCTGGTGGGCTATACCAACGCGGGTAAGTCGACGCTGTTCAACGCGTTGACGGCCGCTGAAGTTTACGCCGCCGACCAGCTGTTTGCCACGCTTGACCCGACCCTGCGCCGGCTTAACGTTGACGACGTAGGGCCGGTGGTCTTGGCCGACACCGTGGGCTTTATTCGCCATCTGCCGCACAAGCTGGTAGAGGCGTTTCAGGCCACGCTGCAGGAGGCGGTTGACGCCTCGCTGCTGGTGCATGTGATTGACGCGGCCGATCCTGATCGCGAGCTTAACGTCGAGCAGGTTAACGGCGTGCTCAGCGAGATCGGCGCCGACCGTGTGCCCATGCTCAAGGTGATGAACAAGATTGACCGGCTGGATAGCGCGCCGCGCATCGAACGTGACGGCAACGGCATGCCTGAAGTCGTCTGGCTTTCCGCCCAGGACGGCCGCGGTCTGGATCTGCTGTATCAGGCGTTGACCGAACGTCTGGCGGATGACGTGATAGAGTTTCCGCTGACGCTGGCCCCGGAGCAAGGCAAGCTGCGCGCCGGTCTCCATGAGCTTAATGCCGTGCGCGCCGAATATTTTGACGAAGAAGGGCGCCCGGTACTTGACGTGCGTCTACCGAGGCGCGACTTTAATCAGCTGATGGCAAAGCTTGGCGAGCGCGCCGATACCTATTTGCCTGAAGGGCTTAAACAGCCGGCTGACTGGTAAGTAATCCGCCCTGAAACGGCGCGCTGTTTGCGCGCTGGCTGCAGAGCAACGCGTTTTATCTGGCAGTAATGGTAAAGTGCAAAGGGTAAGTCAAGAATAGTAAACCGCAATAATATTAAGGAGCACGGCGTCGCGTATACACGCCTCGACGTAGCGTGCCGGTGAACACCTTAATGGAGATGATGTATGGCCTGGAATGAGCCTGGTGGTGGCGACCAGCACGACCCGTGGAGCAGCGGTGGTCGACGCAAAGGCGGCGATGACGGCAACCGCGGGGGGAATAATGGAGGCAACAATGGGGGCAATAACAATAACGGGGGGCCGCCGGATCTGGACGAAGCGTTGAAGAAGTTTCAGAAAAAGCTCAACGGCATGTTTGGTGGCAGCAAAAAAGGCCGCGGTGGCAGCGGTAATGGCAATGGCAGCGGCAGCAATAAGCCGCGCAACGTCTTTGCCTTGCCGGGGCTTTTGCTCATCGTTGCGCTCGCCATCTGGGCGGCCTCGGGCTTTTATCTGGTTGACCAGTCAGAGCGTGGCGTAGTGCTACGTTTTGGTAAGTTTCAGGAAACTGTTACGCCGGGTCTGCAGTGGAATCCGCCGCTGATTGACGACGTGCGCATGGTCAACGTTACGCGGGTCCGCTCGCTGACTCAGACAAAGTCGATGCTGACGCGCGACGAGAACATCGTGAAAGTGGAGATCTCTGCCCAGTACCGGGTTTCTGATCCGTCTGATTTCGTTCTTAACGTGCGCGATCCTGGCCTGTCGCTTGAAAACGCGCTGGATTCAACGCTGCGCCACGTAGTGGGCGGCACCGACATGATCGACATCCTGACATTTGGGCGTGAGATTCTGGGCAGCTCGGTGGCCAGTCGGCTGCAGTCCTACCTGGATACGTATGAAGTCGGGGTTCAGCTGCAGACAATCAACATTGAGTCTACGTCGGCACCGGGGCCGGTTATTGACGCCTTTGATGACGTCATCCGTGCCCGCGAAGACCGTCAGCGTACCATTAACAAAGGTATCGCTTACGCCAACGCCATCATTCCTGAAGCCCAGGGTCAGGCGCAGCGTATTATCGAACAGGGGCAGGGCTATCGCGAATCGGTTGTGGCCGAAGCCCAGGGTCAGGCCAACCGCTTTATTTCGCTGCTCGGCGAGTATCGCAAGTCGCCCGATATCATGCGCGAGCGTATGTACATCGAAACCATAGAAGAGCTGTTTGGCTCTACACCTAAGGTACTGATGGATGTTAGCGACAATGCGCCGCTGATGTATCTGCCGCTGGATAAGATGCGCGGCACCTCGTCCAGCCGTAACGACGACAACCTGGATCCACGTGTGCTGGAAAACACGTCGCAGACGTCATCGTCTTCCAGCAGCAGCTCCAGTAACAGTTCCAGCAATAGAACGTCCAGCCGCAGGGAGGGCCGGTAAATGATCAATAAACGATCCCTGCTGATCGTCGGCGGTCTGGCCGTCGCCGCCTGGCTTGCCAGCAGCACGCTTTATGTTGTTGATGAAACAGAAGGTGCGGTTAAGCTGCGCTTTGGTGAAGTGATAGAAGAAAGTATTCAGCCAGGGCTGCATGTCAAAGTGCCGATCACCCAGACGATCCGCAAGTTTGATACGCGGCTATTAATGCTGGACACCGACACCAGCCGCTACCTGACCCGTGAGCAGAAAGCGGTAATCGTAGATTCTTACGTTCAGTGGCAGGTCATCGACCCGACGCTTTACTATGAAGCCACGGGGGGCGACAACATGATGGCCGCGCGCCTGATTCAGCCGCGCGTGGACGAAAGCCTGCGTAACGCGTTCGGGCGGCTAAAGCTGCAGCAGATTATCGCTGAGAACCGTGATGACCTGATGACCGGCCCGCGCGAGGAGCTCGACGATCTTATGCGTAACGAGCTGGGTGTGGCCATTCGTGATATCCGCATTAAGCGAATCGATTTGCCCGAGGACGTATCCGCCGCCGTGTTTGAGCGTATGCGCTCGGAGCGCGAGCGTGAAGCCCGCGAGTGGCGCGCCCAGGGTAAAGAGGAAGCCGAGCGGATTCAGGCTAATGCCGACCGCCGCCGCCAGGTATTGCTGGCTCAGGCGAACGAGCGTTCTCAAACGCTACGCGGTGAAGGTGACGCTAAAGCGGCGCAGATTTACTCTAACGCCTACGAACAGGACGCCGAGTTCTTTGCTTTCTGGCGCAGCCTGAGCGCGTATCGCAAAAGCTTCGCCAACAGCGATAACTTGATGGTGCTTGAGCCTGACAGCGAGTTTTTCCGCTACCTGAAAAATGCCATGCCAAGCGGGAGCAGCGCAGAATAAGCGCGGCGTTGCCGGATGGACGGGGTTCATCCGGCGGCTAAACATGCTAGACTTTATTAACCGGGCGTCGCCCGGTTTTTTTGTGGCCTCAGGTTGATGAATTTGTCGATATCTCGGTGGATTCTCGGATGGGGCTTTCACCGTCGTCTCGCAGGATTGTTGACATGACCATCGCTGACCGCTGGCTATTGCCCGACGGCATGGATGAGGTACTGCCGCCGCAAGCAAGCCGTATGGAAGAGCTTCGCCGTGCGCTGCTGGACCTCTATCACTGCTGGGGTTACGACCAGGTAATGCCGCCGCCCGCCGAGTTTCTTGACTCGCTTTTAACCGGCACCGGCACCGATCTCGATTTACAAACCTTCAAGCTGACCGATCAGCTGACCGGCCGCATGATGGGCGCCACAGCCGACGTAACGCCGCAGGTGGCACGGATGGATGCGCACTCGTTGCGTCGCGAAGGGCCGGTGCGGCTGTGCTATTGCACCAGCGTCATGCGCGCCAGTGCGGATCAGTACCAGGGCGGGCGCAGCCCGGTTCAGGTCGGCGTGGAGCTGTTTGGCCACGCGGGGCTGGAGGCCGACGGTGAAATCATTCACCTGGCGCTTGAAAGCCTGATCGCCGCCGGTGCCGGTGAAATGCACCTGGCGCTGGGGCACATCGGCATTTACCGCAGTCTGGTCGAGGCCGCCGCCCTGGACGGCGATCAGGAGCGTGCGCTGTTTGCCGCGCTGGCGCTGAAATCGCCTACGCAGATCGCCCGTGAGGTTGAGCGCAGCGTTACCGATCCGGCGCTTGCCGATATGCTGATCGCGCTGGGCGAGCTGCACGGCGATGCCGATGTGCTGGGCCGGGCGCGCGCGGCGTTTGCCGGCGCACCGGCGACGGTAACCGCCGCACTTGATGACCTGGACGCGCTGCAGCGGGGCGTGCGTGCGCGTTTTGACGTGTCACTGTATTTTGATCTGGCCGAACTGCGCGGCTACCAGTACCACACGGGGATGATGTTTGCCGCCTATGTGCCGGGCTTTGGTTACGCATTGGCCAAAGGCGGGCGCTATGATGATACCGGCCGCGCCTTTGGCCGTGCCCGCCCGGCGACCGGGTTTTCCATGGATTTGAAGCAGTTGGCGACGCTTGCCAGCGCCACGCCGCGGTCGGGCGCCATTCTGGCGCCGGCAGACGCCGATGATACCCTGCGCGACGTCGTTACGGCGCTGCGTCGTCAGGGGGAGCGGGTAATACAGGCGCTGCCGGGGCAGCGCACCGGGCTTGTGGATCACGGGTGTGACCGCCAGCTTGAGCTTATCGACGGTCGTTGGCAGCCAACGACCCTGACACAAGAGACGAGTGCATAATGGGTAAGAATGTCGTAGTACTGGGCACCCAGTGGGGTGATGAAGGTAAGGGCAAGATTGTTGACCTGCTCACCGAATCAGCGTCCGCCGTAGTTCGCTTCCAGGGCGGGCATAACGCCGGCCATACGCTGGTGATCGACGGTGAAAAAACGGTACTGCACCTGATTCCTTCGGGCATCCTGCGCGAAGACAAGGCCTGCGTGATCGGCAACGGCGTAGTGCTGTCGCCTGAAGCGCTGATCGAAGAAATGCGCGAACTGGAAGCCAAAGGCGTGCCGGTACGCAAGCGTCTGAGCTTGTCGCCGGCCTGCCCGCTGATTCTGCCGTACCACGTGCGTCTGGATCAGGCGCGTGAAAAGGCGCGCGGCGTGGCCAAGATCGGTACCACCGGCCGCGGCATCGGCCCGGCTTACGAAGACAAGGTCGCGCGTCGCGGGCTGCGTCTGGGCGATATGCTGCATCGCGAACGCTTTGCCGCCAAGCTGGGCGAAGTGCTCGACTACCATAACTTCGTACTGACCCGTTACCACGGCGAGCCGGCGGTCGATTTCCAGGAGGTGCTGGATAGCGCCATGGAAATGGCCGAAGAGCTCCGCCCGATGGTGTGCGACACCGTGAGCATGGTGCACGAGTTTCGTAAAAACGGCGAAAACATCCTGTTTGAAGGTGCTCAGGGCTCGCTGCTGGATATCGACCACGGCACTTACCCCTACGTCACCAGCTCCAACACCACGGCCGGTGGTACTGCCACCGGTTCGGGCGTGGGGCCGCTGTTTCTGGACTACGTGCTGGGCATTACCAAGGCCTACACCACCCGCGTGGGTTCCGGGCCGTTCCCCACCGAGCTGTTTGATGACCACGGCCGCCATCTGGCGGAAAAGGGCCACGAGTTCGGTGCGACCACCGGACGGGCGCGCCGCTGCGGCTGGTTTGACGCCGTGGCCCTGCGCCACTCCGTGCAGGTCAACTCGATTTCGGGGCTGTGCCTGACCAAGCTCGACGTGCTCGACGGGCTGGAAAATATCCGCGTGTGCGTGGGCTATCGCAGCAAAGACGGCGAGGTCATGGACAACCCGGTAGACTCTGAGGGCTATGAAGCCATCGAGCCGTTGTACCAGGACCTGCCGGGCTGGACGGAATCGACCATCGGGGTGAAAAGCGTCGACGGGTTGCCGGCCAACGCGCGTGCCTATATCAGCTTTCTGGAAGAGCAGATCGGGACGAGCATCGACATGATTTCCACCGGCCCTGACCGCATGGAAACCATCGTGTTGCGCAACCCGTTTGACGACTGATCCGCTCATTGATCCATCGCGCCAAAACAGCCAACCTCCCTCGAGGCTGGCTGTTTGCTAAAGGCTGACAGCCAATACCGACGTTAAAAATCGATGCCGCGGCGCGCTTGAAGGCCGCTGCTGAAGGCGTGGCGAACCTCCTGCATCTCGGTCACGGTGTCGGCCATGGCGACCAAATCGCGGTGGGCGTTGCGCCCGGTAATCACCACGGTTTGCTCGTGCGGACGGTTTTCTAGCGCGCGTTTGACGGTGTCGATGTCGAGATAGCCGAATTTGAGCATGTAGGTGATCTCGTCGAGCACCACGAGATAGACGTCGGGATCAGCAAGCATGCGCTCAGCGTCGGCCCAGACTGCCTGGCAGGCTTGGGTGTCTGCTTCGCGGTTCTGGGTGTCCCAGGTAAAACCCGTGGCCATAATGGCGATGTCCAGGTTGGGGTCGTCTTCCAGGCGGTTGCGCTCGCCGCACTCCCAGAGTCCTTTGATGAACTGCACTACGCCAACCTTGTAGCCGTAGCCCAATGCGCGCGTCACGGTGCCCCAGGCGGCGGTCGTTTTACCCTTACCGTTACCGGTATTGATGAGTATCAGGCCGCGCTGTTCGGTGGCGTTGGCCACTTTTTCATCCACGTGCGCCTTCAGCTTTTGCATGGATGCTTGGTGGCGCGTATCGCGATCGCTCATGGTGTCTCCTGTTGTTCTGGATATGTGTTCGGGGTATTTGGGCCGGTATCAGACAAAGAAAGGGGTTGGCGGCGTAGCCTAAGCGATCGGGCGGGCAATGCCAACGCCGTTGAATAAGGCTTGTATAATAGAGACCGATCGCCGAAAGTCGCCGCGCATTTTGCTAGTTGGCTAAACAAATTGGCAGGCAGCGGGGTGGCTGCTCTAGAATATGGGGTCATATCTTTTCAGGAAGTGGCTATTTTTTTAGGAAGTGTCTATGCCCTCGTTTGATATTGTGTCCGAATTTGACAGTCATGAAGCGACCAACGCCGTCGATCAGGCGAATCGTGAAGTACAAACCCGCTTTGATTTCAGGGGCGTTGACGCCACCTTCACCCTGGAGGGTGAAAAAGTGCAGCTGGAAGCCGAGGTGGATTTTCAGCTCCAACAAATGCTGGAAATGCTTCGCGGTCGGCTGATTGCCCGCGGTATTGATGCGCGCTGCATGGACGAAGAAGAGCCCGAGCTTGCCGGCGTCAAGGCGCGCCAAACGGTAGCGCTCAAACAGGGGCTCGAGCAGGCCGACGCCAAAGATATCGTCAAGCGCATCAAGGCGAGCAAGGCCAAGGTACAGGCGCAGATTCAAGGCGAAAAAGTCCGCGTGACCGGCAAGAAGCGCGACGACCTGCAGGGCGTCATGGCGCTTTTGCGCAGCGAAGAAGGTCCCGATATGCCGCTGCAGTTTGATAACTTTCGTGACTAACGTTTTCGATACGCTTTCATGACTGGCTTTCGTAGCTAACGCTTGCGACAAGCCTGCGAGATTAAATAGCGCCGCTGCCGTTTGCGGCGGCGTCTTTCCACATTTTCTGCATTGACATCGGCTATTCTTGAGCCGGTGCCAACAAGGAGTCATACGCCATGTCAAAACCGCAGCCGGTTCATTTAAGCGACTATCAGCCGCCCGCCTATCGCGTGACCCATACCGAGCTGACGTTTGACCTTGACCCCGCCAGCACCCGCGTCGAGGCGCGCCTCACCATCGAGCGTCATCCTGAAGCCGCGCCGAACGCGCCGCTGTTTCTCAATGGCGAGCAGCTTACCCTTGAGTCTCTCTTGCTTGACGACGAGCCGCTTGCTGAAAGCGCCTACCAGCACGATGACAAGGGGCTGACCGTTGCCAACGTGCCGGCTGCGTTTACGCTTGCGACGCGCGTGCGCCTCGCGCCAGAAGAGAACACCGCACTTGAAGGGCTGTATCAGTCGAGCGGCATGTTTTGTACCCAGTGCGAAGCCGAAGGCTTTCGCCGGATTACCTTTTACCCCGACCGTCCCGATGTGATGGCGGTGTTTCGCGTCACCGTGATTGGCGACGCCACCCGCGAGCCGGTGCTGCTGGCCAACGGCAACCCCGTGGAGCGCGGCGAGCTTGAAGGCGGGCGCCATTTTGTCACCTGGGAGGATCCGCATCCCAAGCCGGCGTATCTCTTCGCGCTGGTGGCCGGTGATCTGGCGTGCGTTGAGGATCATTTCACGACCATGAACGGGCGGGAGGTCACGCTGCAGATCTGGGTTGAAGAAGAGAACCTGGGCAAGACCGATCACGCCATGGCCTCACTCAAGCGCGCCATGCGCTGGGATGAAGACAGCTACGGACGCGAATACGATCTTGACCGCTTCATGATCGTGGCGGTCAACGACTTCAATATGGGCGCCATGGAGAACAAGGGGCTCAACATATTCAACTCGGCGGCGGTGCTGACCCACCCCGATACCGCGACCGATGCCGCCTTCCAACAGGTGGAAGGCATTGTGGCGCATGAATATTTCCACAACTGGTCGGGCAACCGCGTGACCTGCCGCGACTGGTTCCAGCTGTCGTTGAAAGAAGGCTTTACCGTCTTCCGCGATCAGAGCTTCTCGGCGGACACCAACTCGGCGCCGGTCAAGCGTATCCAGGACGTGGCGTTTTTCCGCACCGCGCAGTTTGCCGAAGATGCCGGCCCCACCGCGCACTCGATCCGCCCCGAGCATTACATCGAGATCACCAACTTCTACACCCTGACGATTTACGAGAAAGGGGCGGAAGTGGTGCGCATGCTGAAAAACCTCGTGGGCTGGGAGGCCTTTCGCCGCGGCAGCGACCTGTACTTCGAGCGTTTTGACGGCCAGGCGGTCACCATTGAAGACTTTGTCGGCTGCATGGCGGAAGCATCACAGCAGGATCTGACCCAGTTCATGCGCTGGTACCATCAGGCGGGTACGCCGGAAATCGACGCTCACGGCGAGTACGACTACGTCAACGCCGAGTATCGGCTGACGCTGCGCCAGCGCACGCCCATGACGCCCGGGCAAACCCACAAGCAGCCGCTGCACATCCCCGTGCGCATGGGGCTGGTGGGCACCAAGTCGGGCCACGACCTGACGCTGACGCTTGATGGTGAAAAGCGCGGCAAGGATACGGTCATTCACCTGCGTGAGGCCGAGCAGACGTTTGTCTTTACCGACGTGGCTGAGGCGCCCACGCCTTCATTGCTGCGCAATTTTTCGGCGCCGGTGAAGCTGCACTTCCCGTATTCGCGCGAAGATCTGGCGTTTCTGCTCACCGAAGACAGCGACGGCTTCAACCGCTGGGAAGCCAGCCAGCGGCTGGCGATGCTTGCGCTGAACGACCTGATTGCCGCGCACCGTAACGGCGTGGAAAAGGTCATGGATACCCGCGTAATCGATGCTTACCGCGCCTTACTGACCGCGCCGGTCAACGACAAGGCAGTGCTTGCAGAGATGCTCAAGCTGCCCTCTGAGGCCTGCATCGCCGAGTCTCAGCCGCTGGTAGACGTGGATGCCATCCACGCCGCCCGCGAATTCGTGCGCCAGTCGCTCGGTTTTGCGCTGCGCGACGAGTTCATGGCGGTTTATACCGCGAACGTCTCCAGCAAGGCCTATGCCCCTACGCCAGAGCAAATCGGCCAGCGTAGCCTCAAAAGCGTGGCGCTTGCCTACCTGATGGCGGTTGAGGACGAAGAGGCCATCGAGCGCTGTCAGGCGCAGTTTGACGCCGGGCACAACATGACCGACGTGCGTCAGGCGCTGACCCTGCTGGTGCACTCGAGCCGCGATGAGCTTGCCGCGCCGGCGCTCAAGGCCTTCGGTGAAAAATGGGCTCATGACTCGCTGGTGATGGACCAGTGGTTCAGCATTCAGGTGTCGCGCCCGCAGGAAGACGTGCTCGAACGGGTCAAATACCTGATGCAGCATCCGGCGTTTTCACTGAAAAATCCCAACAAGGTGCGTGCGTTGCTCGGCGCGTTTGCGCAGAATCGCGTCAATTTCCACCGTCTGGACGGGGCGGGCTACGCGCTGCTGGCCGATGCGGTGATTGAGCTTAATCGCCTTAACCCGGAAATCGCGGCACGCCTGATGACGCCGCTGACGCGCTGGCGCCGCTTTGACGACGCCCGCCAGGCGCTGATGCAGGCCGAGCTTGAGCGGATCAAGCAGGAGCCGCTGTCGGCCAACGTTTACGAGCTGGTAGAAAAAGCGCTTGCCTGAGCGACACGCAGCGCGGGAGACAAGGCATAATATGGAGCAGAAGGAAGTACGGTGAGCGATATAAATCGGCGTTATGTACTGGTAGTAAACGGCAAGTCTGCCGGCGATCCGGCGCTTCGCGAGGCGGTGGCTAAAAAACGGCGAGCGGGCATGACGCTGATTGTATATGCCACCTGGGAAGCCGGCGATGCGGCGCTGTTTGCCGAAATGTCGCTGGATCACAACGCCACTCACGTGATTGCCGGGGGCGGAGATGGCACGGTGAACGAAGTGGTCAACGGCCTGATGCGTCTGCCTCAGGACAGGCGCCCGGCGCTGGGCATTGTGCCGCTGGGCAGTGCCAACGATTTTGCCCGCTCGCTGGGGTTGCCCCTTGAACCTTACGCGGCGCTACAGGCTATTTGCCGATGGGATACACAGCCGGTAGACGTGGTGCGTATTTCGGCTACTGGACGCGGCAAAGGCGTCGATGAGTACTACCTTAATATGGCCACCGCCGGTTTCGGCGCCGAGGTCACCTCAACCACGCCCAAGTTTCTCAAGCGTCTTCTGGGCGGTGCGGCCTATTCATTAATGGGCGCGCTAAAGACCTGGCGTCATCGCAGCTACGAGGGCACGCTTAATTGGGATACTTGCGAAGAAAAGGCCGCGTTTTTACTGGTTGCACTGGGCAACGCCCGCCAGTCCGGCGGCGGGCAGGTGTTGGCGCCCAGAGCCAAGATCAACGATGGCTATCTGGATATGCTGCTGGTCAAAGACTTCACCTCGGTGAAAGAATTGCCGCAGTTGATTACCGAGCTGCGCCAATTCCCCGCCCGCGGGCGTTTTGTGCGCTATTTGCCGGTCTCCAAACTGTCGGTTAGCACCGACCCGAGCCACCCGCCCTGGCCGTTGACCCTCGACGGCGAGGCGCATCGTTTCGATGCGTTCTCGGCGGAAGTCGTGCCGCTGGCACTGCGTCTTGCCATGCCCGAGGATTCTTCGCTTTTGATCCATAGTGACGTGCTGATCGATGACGATGCGCCTGACCCGTCATCGGGCACCGATAGCGACAACGCCGGTGATACGCCGGCAGCAGAAACAGAAGAACCGCATTGAAGCACCGTATGTATCAACATTACTTTCAGCGACGGTAAGGAGAATACCGCCATGTTAAATCGCTTTTGGATACCGACGCTGGCGGCCACGGCACTGTTGCTTAGTGCCTGCGGCGATAGCGATGCGCCAACCGAGACGCCCGCCGACGAGGCGCCGGCGGAACAGAGCAGTCAGCCAACCGAGTCGGGCCCACAGGATGAAGGCAACGCTGACGCGCCAGCGCCGGATGCCAGCCTGAATGGTCCGTCGGAGAACGCGACAGCGGGCAATGCAGGGCCCAGTGAAGAAGGGCCCGGCGACATAGAGGCTGACGACGAGACGCTGTCTGTCGATCCGCAGGACGTGCTGAACAACGAAGATGCCGCCATGCCCGGCGAGGTGACGACATCGGACGTGGACAAAGTGATTAGCGACATTGATAAGCGTTTTGAAGAAGCTGAGAAAAAAATGCAGGAGCAGTTTGACGAGGTTAAAGATCAGGCGCCGACAACCGAACCGCTGCCCGGCGAGAGCGGCACGTCGGCCGAAATGGATGTGGAGTTGCCGGAAAGCGATCTATCCACTGATGAACCGTCTGCCGATGAGCTTATGGAGAGCTCGGTGAGTAACGCTCAAAAGCTTGACGGCGAGCTGGGAAAGTCAGAGGTTGATGCGCTGATTGAAGACGCCGAGCGGCGCTTTGAAGAAACCCAGAAGCGTTTGCAAGAGCAGTTTGAAGCGCTTGAGCAGGAGGGTGTGAAAACCGCGCCCGACACGCTACAGCCGATGCCTGAAAGCGGCGACACCGGACAAAACGACGGCCAGGATGACGCCGGCTCAGAGTAGCGCGTTAGGCAGCGCCTCGGCCCATGCAGCAAAAAAGCCCGCCATATGGCGGGCTTCTGCGATGTTCTTGGCGCTCGCGGGCGCTAAGGCCCCAAGGGCTCAGGAAGCTTGGATGTTCGAGGCCTGTAGGCCTTTCTTACCCTGAGTGACTTCAAAGCTGACTTTTTGGCCGTCTTGTAGAGACTTGAAGCCTTCAGCCTGAATTTCAGAAAAGTGGGCAAACAGATCGTCACCGCCGTCATCGGGGGAAATGAAGCCATAACCTTTCGTATCGTTAAACCACTTTACAGTGCCAGTTGCCATTATCAGTTTCCTTGCGTGCTTGGTTATCTGACGAACGGCCCCTTTGCCTGTTCGTCAAAATTAATGTAGTGGTTAAATATCGGGGCGTAAAGCTTCGACGGGATGAATTTTTTACTTGATAGAGGCCACCCCTAATGGCGGAATGGAGCTTGATTGACGGGCATTTCTGGTCGTTTGTGGTGGCCATTACGCTGCTTTCGCTGACCCCCGGGGTGGATACGCTGCTGGTGATCCGCAATACCGCCCGTGGCGGTGTGCGCGACGGCATTGCCACCAGCGTTGCCATCTGCTGCGGGCTTTTTGTCCATGCCACGGTGTCCGCGCTGGGGATCTCCCTGATCCTGTTGCAGTCGGCGGTGGCGTTTAACGTGTTGAAGCTTGCCGGTGCCGCCTATCTGATATGGCTGGGCGTGCAAAGCCTGCGCGTGGCGCGGCGCGGCCGGGCACTTGCCGTAGATGGCGCCATGCACGGAGCAGCATCACCCTCACGCCTTCAGGCCGTTAAAGAAGGCTTTGTCTCTAACGTGCTTAACCCCAAGACCATCGTATTTTACATGGCTTTTTTGCCGCAGTTCATCGCCCCCGGGGATCCGGCGCTGGTGAAGTCGCTGTGGCTGGCGGGGGTGCATTTCGTCATTGCCAATATCTGGCAGATCAGCGTGGTGCTGATGGTGGGGCGGGCCAACCGCTGGCTTGCCAGCGCACGCGTCGGGCGCGCACTTAACGGGTTAACCGGCAGCGTACTGGTTGCTTTCGGCATTAAACTGGCGTTTGAACAGCGCCCCTAGACGGAACCAGAGCAGGGCGCAAGGGAAGGTTAGCTTTTGGGCATCATCAGCGAGCGGTTATAGCCGGTGCTTTGTTCCTCATCGCTTAACAGCGTGACGCCACTGGAATCGCCGCCCTGAGCAAGGCTCTGGAAAATGACGCGGTACGTCAGCACCGCCTGTACGTAGTGGCGGGTTTCACGAAACGGAATGCGCTCGACGAACAGGTCAAATTCTTCTGCGCGATGCTCGCCCAGCCAGCGGTCCACGCGGCTGGGGCCGGCGTTATACGCGGCGGTGGCCGCCAAGCGGTTGCCCCGGTAGCGGCGCTGGGTGTCGCTGAAGTAGGCGCTGCCCAGACGCACGTTGAGTGCCGGGTCAAGCACGCCGTAACGCCCGGGCGCCGGCAGGCCAAGCGAGCGGCTGACGTCGTCGGCGGTGCCCGGCATCAGCTGCATCAGCCCCAGCGCGCCGGCGGGGGAGCGCACCTTGGGGTTGTAGGCACTTTCACGCCGCGCAATCGCCATCAGCAGGTACGGGTCCACGCCGTTTTCCTGACCGAACTGCTGGAACTTGTCGCGGTAGGCTTCAGGAAAGCGCCATTCCAGCGCGTCCCACATCTTGCCGGCAATGGTGGTTTGCACCAGCCGCGCCGGCCAGCTTGTGTGCCCGGCTTCAATCTTCTGGGCGGCATAGTCGGCCAGCGCCTGGGCGCGCTGGGGGTCGGCCTGGCGCACGGCGTTCAGCCACTCGCTGGTGGCAAGCCCGGTTTCACCAATGCGGATCAGCGCTTCGGTGCGCCTGACCGCGGGCAGTGCCGCAATACGCCCGCGGCTGGTCGCGTCAAAGTGATAGCGTTTCAGGTTGAGGGAGTACGGCTGGCCAAGACGATCGGCGGCGGCAAAGCCGTAAAAATCACGCTCACCGGCAGCACGCTGATAGTGCGTGTTGGCGCGGGCGTTATCACCCAGCTGCTCGTCCGCGCGGGCCAGCCAGTACTGCCAGCGGCTGTTTTCCTGCTCGGCGACGGGCATTTGTACGACCCAGTGGCGCACGCCGCGCCAGTCACGGTCGGCCAGGGCGCGGCGTACGCGAAGCTCCCGCAGCCGTTCGCTGTCAAGCGTAGGCAGCACGCCGTCAACCCAGCCAAGGGTGCCGGGTGTTTCGCGTACCAGCGCATAAAACGCCAGTTCCTCCTGAATGGATCGACGCGCCTCGGGCGTGATGGTCACGCGTGGCGCCACGGCTTGCCAGGCGGCAAAGGCGGCGTCGGTATCATCACGGGTCAGGCGTTCCATTGCCGCCCGGTAAAAGCCGTCGGTGGCAGCACAGCGCGGCCCGAGGCAGTCGGGTGCGCGGCGTAGGCGAACGGGGTCATCCCGGGTATCTTCGGCGACAAGGGTGGCGGTATGCCAGCGTTCATCCAGCTGTTTCAGCAGGTAGTCCATCAGCCGATTTTCGCCGCCCTGCCAAGCGAGCATGGCCCGCTCCCAGGTCGCGTTGTCATCGATCACACCCTGGCCTTGCAGGCGATCAAACAGCGTGTCGCAGGCGGCCGGCTGGGAATGGCCGACAAGCCACAGGGCCTTGCCACCCTGCTGCGCTTTTGCCGGGGCGCTATCCAAAAGCGCGGTATAATAATAGCACTGGCGCGCCGTGCCGCCGGGCTTGTCGTTGGCCACGGCGCGCAGGTCGCTGAACTGCCCGGCTTTGCCGTAAGCGCTAATGGCCTGGCCACGCATCCACTCGGCCAGCGGGGCATCGGCGTTGGCCTTGATGAAGTTGTTGACTCGCGCCGGCGAGGCTGCGGGCAGCGCCCCGCGCAGCCGGTGGTAGTCAATGTAGCCGCGCAACACGTGCGAGGCCACGGCGTCGCGATCAATACTCGCAAAGCGCTGGTCGCGGGCGTCGGCCAGCGCATCACGCATGGCGCTATCCGACATGGTGGCATCGGACATGGCCAGAGCGGTAAGCGGCAGGCCAGCCAGCAGTACGGCACCCGCGAGTCGGGCATGTTTTGCCCCGTGTAAAAGACGGCGTCGCCAAGCGTGCATGGTGTTCTCCCGGCGTTGTGTGTGAATGTGTGACGTTGAAAAAGCAAACGGAGGATTGTGTGATGTCTTTATTAACCCGCTGGGGATGGCTGAGTCGACTCAAATCCCGTACCTGGGCGTTCAAGCGCATGGCGCGAGGCCTGCGGCTTTTCATTCCCATGACCAACGATGTGCTGCGCGGACGCTTTCGCCCGGTGCCGTGGAAAGCGTTCGCGATCATGGTTGCCGCCGTAGGGTATCTGCTGCTGCCGTTTGATCTGATTCCCGATTTTATCGTGCTGTTTGGCGTGCTTGACGATGTGGTGATTGTCGGCTGGCTGCTGAATCGTATCGACGCACAGCTGGAGCCGTACCGCGCCTGGCGGCTGGACAAGGATCCGACCACGCACCGGCTGTAAATCTGTACCTTGAAATACGTACCTTGAAAAGCGTCGACTTAGCCCCATATTTCGCTCACACCGTTTTTATTACTGTTTTTAATACCGGGATTTTAATCCCGGGCGTGGCAGGTAGTACCCGATGCGTATTACCGATTCACGTTAACACGACACAGACTTGAAGGGCTGAGCGAATGACGACTGCGACGAAGGAAGAAACGCTGGGTTTCCAGACGGAAGTAAAACAGCTGCTGAATCTGATGATTCACTCGCTGTATTCCAACCGCGAGATTTTTCTGCGCGAGCTGATTTCCAACGCCGCCGACGCCTGCGACAAACTGCGCTACGCCGCGCTCGACAACGACGCGCTGTTTGAAGGCGACAGCGAGCTGCGCGTCGAGATCGAGCACGACAGCGAAGCGGGTACCGTGACGTTGCGCGATAACGGCATCGGCATGAATCGTGAAGACGTGATCGCCAACCTGGGTACGATTGCCAAAAGCGGCACCGCCGAGTTTTTGCAGCAGATGTCGGGCGAACAGCAAAAGGATGCCAACCTGATCGGCCAGTTCGGGGTGGGCTTTTATTCCAGCTTTATCGTCTCTGATGAAGTCACCGTGCGTACCCGCCAAGCCGGCAGTGAAGCCGCCGAAGGCGTTGAGTGGCGCTCCAAAGGGGAAGGCGAATTCAGCATTGCCGAGGTGGAGCTCGAGCGTCACGGCACCGAAATCGTGCTGCAGCTGAAAGACGATGCCCAAGAGTACGCCGACGACTTCCGCCTGCAAAACCTGGTGCGCAAGTATTCCGACCACATCGAAGTGCCGGTGCGCATGCCCAAGACCGAGACGGCCAAGGACGATGAAGGTAACGAGATCGAAGGCAGTGAAGTTACCACCTGGGAAACCATCAACGAAGCCACCGCACTGTGGGTACGTCCCAAAGGCGAGGTCACCGAAGACGAGTACAAGGCGTTTTACAAGCACGTCTCCCACGACTTCTCCGACCCGCTGACGTGGAGCCACAACAAGGTCGAAGGCAAGCTTGAATACACCAGCCTGCTGTTCGTGCCCGGCCGTGCGCCGTTCGACCTTTACGAGCGCGACGGCGCCCGCGGGGTCAAGCTTTACGTCCAGCGCGTGTTCATCATGGATGACGCCGAGCAGTTCCTGCCGCTGTATCTGCGCTTCGTCAAAGGCGTGCTGGATACCCGCGACCTGTCGCTCAACGTCTCCCGTGAGATTCTGCAGCAGGACCCGCAGGTCGAGAAGATCAAAAGCGCGCTGACCAAGCGCTCGCTGGATATGCTCAAAAAGCTCGCCAAGGATAACGAAGCGTACCAGACCTTCTGGAACACCTTTGGCAGCGTGCTCAAGGAAGGCCCGGGCGAAGACGCCAGCAACCGCGAGAAAATCGCCGGCCTGCTGCGTTTTGCTTCCACGCATACCGACAGCGCGACCCAGGATCAGTCGCTTGCTGACTATGTCGAGCGCATGAAAGACGGCCAGCAAAAGATTTACTACATCGTTGCCGACGGCTTTAACGCGGTGAAAAACAGCCCGCATCTGGAAATCTTCCGCAAGAAAGGCATCGAGGTGCTGCTGCTCTCCGACCGCATCGACGAGTGGTTGATGAGCCATTTGACCGAGTTTGACGGCAAATCGCTGACCGACGTAGCCAAAGGCGAACTGGATCTTGGCGACGTCGAAGACGCCGACGAGAAAAAAGCCCAGGAAGAAACCGCCAAGGACAAGGAGGATCTGGTCAAGCGCGTCAAGGAAGCGCTGAGCGACGGCGTTCAGGAGGTCAAAATCACCCACCGGCTGACCGACTCGCCGGCTTGTGTGGTGCTGCCCGAGAACGAAATGGGCTTTCAGATGCGCCGCATCATGGAGGCCGCCGGCCAGCCGATGCCCGAGGTCAAGCCGATTCTTGAGCTGAACCCCGGCCACGCGCTGGTGGCACGGCTGGAGGGCGCTGACGACGCCAGCTTCAGCGATCTCGCGCACATCCTGCTGGATCAGGCGATTATCGCCGAAGGCGGGCATCTGGATGACCCCGCCGCCTACGTCAAGCGCCTGAACGGTGTGCTGACGGCGTAATGCGCAGCGGTTGAGACAAACGGCTCGTCAGGTGACCCTGACGGGCCGTTTTTTTTCTGGTTTGTTTGCTAGAGTGTTGATCAACAAGCGTATTGGTTAACAACACTTCCGGTAGGACACCTTTTTATGGCGGAACAGCAGACCCCCGTGGCGATCAAGGTCGCGGTGCTTGGTGGCGGCAGTTTTGGCACGGCGCTGTCAAGCATCGCTGCGGACAACGGTGCCGAGGTGCGCCAATGGATGCGCGATGCCGAGCTGGTTGAGCAGATCAATCGCGAACACCACAACGGGCGCTATTTGCCCGACTACGCCATGAACCCTGCGGTATGCGCCTCGACCGACATGCAGGCGGTACTGGATGGCGCCGAGCTGGTGCTGATTGCGATTCCTTCCAAAGCGTTTCGCAGCGTGGTAAAGGCGGCCAAACAGTGGCTGCGCCCCGAGCAGATCCTGGTCAGCACCACCAAAGGCATCGAAGCGGACAGCTTCATGCTGATGAGCCAGGTGCTTGAAGAAGAAACCGGCTTTAGCCACGTAGGCGTGATTGCCGGTCCCAACCTGGCCTCGGAAATCGCCGATAAACAGCTCACGGCCACGGTGGTGGCAAGCGCCGATGCGTTGACCCGAACCCGGGTACAGCAGGTGTTGAGCTGCGGCTATTTCCGCGTGTATGCCAGCAATGACCGCCACGGCGTTGAGCTTGGCGGCGCGCTGAAAAACATCTATGCCATTGCCGCGGGGATGGCGGCGGCACTGGGCATGGGCGAAAACACGCGCAGCATGCTGATGACCCGGGCGCTGGCCGAAATGAGCCGCTTTGCCGTGGCGCAGGGCGCCAACCCCATGACGTTTCTGGGACTTTCCGGCGTGGGTGATTTGATCGTCACCTGCTCGTCGAGCCTGTCGCGCAACTACCGCGTGGGCTACGCCATGGGCGAAGGCCGCACGCTGGAACAGGCCGTCGAAGCGCTGGGGCAGGTGGCCGAAGGGGTCAATACGGTGCGGCTGGTATGCGCCAAGGCGGCGGAAATCGGCGTTTACATGCCGCTTGCCGAAGGGCTTGACCGCGTGTTGTTTAAAGGCGTGCCGGCCAAGCAGATGGCCGGCGCATTGATGACCGGTGAGCAGAGTACCGACGTGGAGTTTGTGCTGCCCCAGGCCGATGTGCAAAAGGCCCACCGTGAAGCGACAGGGCATCAGGAAACCGGGGGTGAGCAATGAGCCGGCTGTGGATCATGCGCCACGGCGAGGCTGCCAACGGCGTGCCCGACAGCGCCCGCCGGTTGACGCCCCGCGGCGAGCGGGAGGCAGCCACCATGGCGAGCTGGCTGGCACGGCATTCGCAGGGCAGTGAATTGGCGGTCACGCGAATTATCGCCAGTCCTTTTGCCCGCGCGCAGCAAACTGCAAACGCCATGGGCGAAGCGCTGGGACTGGAGGTGGAAACGCTTGGCAGCATTACCTCGGAGGGGTCGCCCCAGGCGTTTTGCGACTGGCTGATCGAGCAGCCGGGCAACCTGCTGGTGGTCAGCCACATGCCGCTGGTAGCCGAGTTGACCGGACTGCTGGTGGCGGGCCGCGAGGATCAAGGCAGGGCGTTTCCCACCGCAGGCATCGCCGAGCTTGCATCCGAGGTGTGGGCCGGCGGCTGCGCGCAGCTGGTGCGCTTTACCGCGCCGTAGTGGGCTGGGTGGCAATCCCCGGTTTTCGTAGGAGGCCGGCTATGCCGGGCGAAGCAGGCCAGCGGCCTGCCGGGGTTGGTAAACCCGAGGCGCTTGGCAGCGCCGTCGCGCAATAAATTGCCCTCCTACGATTGGTGGTAGCAACCTCGCTACACCAGCGCGTCGAGCTTTTCCTTGAGCAGCTGGTTGACCTGCTGGGGGTTGGCCGTGCCGCGCGAGGCTTTCATCACCTGACCGACAAAGTAGCCAATCATCTTGCCGCGCTTGTCCGGCTCGGCTTCCACGTACTGCGTCACCTGCTGGGGGCTCTGGGCGATCACGTCGTCGATCATGGCTTCGATCGCGCCGGTATCGGTAACCTGTTTGAGTCCTTTGGCCTCGATGACAGCGTCAGCGCTTTCACCCTCGCCGTCCCACAGCGCCTGAAACACCTGCTTGGCGGCTTTGCCGTTGATGGTGTCGTCAAGTACGCGGCTAATCAGCTCGCCCAGTTGGTGCGCTGATACCGGACTTTGGCGAATGTCGAGGTGCTCGCGATTGAGCGCGCCCGAGAGTGCGCCCTGTACCCAGTTGGCTGCCTGCTTGGCATCGCCGCAGACGCCGTTGACGTCTTCAAAGTAGTCGGCCATATCGCGGCTGGCGGCAATCACCGAGGCGTCGTAGGCGGAGAGTCCCAGCTTGCTTTCAAAGCGTTCGCGCTTGGCGTCGGGAAGCTCGGGCAGGCCTGCGCGCAGGTGATCGATGTAAGCCTGGTCGAGCACGATCGGCAGCAGATCGGGGCAGGGGAAGTAGCGGTAGTCGTTGGCTTCTTCCTTGGTGCGCATGCTGCGGGTTTCGTCGCGGTCGGGGTCGTACAGGCGGGTTTCCTGCACCACGGTGCCGCCGTCTTCGATCAGCTCGATCTGGCGCTCGACCTCAAAGGCGACGGCGCGCTCGACAAAGCGGAAAGAGTTGACGTTTTTGATCTCGGCGCGGGTGCCGAACTCGGCCTGTCCTTTGGGGCGCACGGAGACGTTGACGTCGCAGCGCATCGAACCTTCGGCCATGTTGCCATCGGAAATACCCAGATAGGTGACGATGGCGTGAATCGCCCGGAGGTAGGCGGTAGCTTCTTTGGCCGAGCGCATGTCGGGCTCGGAGACGATTTCCAGCAGCGGCGTGCCGGCGCGGTTGAGATCGATGCCGGTCATGCCGTGAAAATCTTCGTGGAGCGACTTGCCGGCATCTTCTTCCAGATGCGCGTGGTGAATACGAATGCGCTTGGCGGCACCGTCGTCAAGGGTCACGTCCAGCACGCCGGGGCCGACGATGGGATGGTACATCTGGCTGGTCTGATAGCCCTTGGGCAGGTCGGCGTAAAAGTAGTTTTTGCGGTCAAATACCGAAGTCTCGGCAATCTCGGCGTTGACGCCAAGGCCGAACTGTACGGCCATGGTCACCGCCTGTTCATTCAGCACCGGCAACGTACCGGGCATGCCCAGATCAACGGCGCAGGCCTGGGTGTTGGCATCGGCGCCGAATGCGGTCGACGCGCCGGAAAAAATCTTCGAGCGCGTGGCGAGCTGAACGTGGACCTCAAGCCCAATCACGGTTTCCCATTGCATCAGACGATCTCCTTGGCGAAAGCGGGGCGTTGTTGATGCCAGTCGGTAGCCTGCTGGAACTGGTGCGCCACGTTTAACAGCTGGGCTTCGGCAAAGTGGGTGCCCAGAATCTGCAGCCCCACCGGACGGCCGTTGACCAGCCCCGCCGGTACGCTGATGCCGGGAATGCCGGCCAGATTGACGGCAATGGTGTAGATGTCCTGCAGGTACATCGACACCGGATCTTTCTGTGCGCCGAGATCAAACGCCGGCGTGGGCGAGGTGGGGCCCATCAGTACGTCGACGTCGTCAAAGGCGTCGAGGAAATCCTGACGAATCAGCCGGCGTACCTGCTGGGCCTTGGTGTAGTAGGCGTCAAAAAAGCCTTCGGACAGCGTGTGCGTGCCGATCAGGATGCGCCGCTTGACCTCTTCACCGAAGCCTTCTGCCCGGGAGCGCAGGTAAAGGTCGAGCAGGTCTTCGGGGTTGTCGCAGCGGTGGCCAAAGCGCACGCCGTCAAAGCGCGACAGGTTGGAAGACGCCTCGGCCGGGGCAATCACGTAGTAGGCCGAGGTGGCGTAGCGGGTATGCGGCAGGCTGACGTCGCGCACCGTGGCGCCCAGCGTCTCGTACACTTTGACCGCGCCGCGCACCGCAGTAGCAACCGCGGGGTCGAGGCCGTCGCCGAAGTATTCCTGCGGCAGGCCGATCTTGAGGCCTGCGAGCGGTGCATCGAGCTGTGCGGCGTAGTCGGGCACCGTGCGCGTGACGCTGGTGGAGTCGCGCGCGTCGTGGCCGGCAATGGCGGTCATGAGGTGCGCGCAGTCTTCCGCAGTGCGGGCCATGGGGCCGGCCTGATCGAGACTCGATGCGTAGGCGATGATGCCGTAGCGCGAGACGCGCCCGTAGGTGGGCTTGAGCCCGGTAATGCCGCAAAAGGCGGCCGGCTGGCGGATCGAGCCGCCGGTATCGGTACCCAGTGACCCCGGCGCCAATCCGGCGGCCACGGCGGCCGCGCTGCCGCCGGAGCTGCCGCCGGGCACGGCGGACAAATCCCACGGGTTTTTGACCGCGCCGTAAAAGCTGGACTCGTTGGACGAGCCCATGGCGAACTCGTCCATGTTGGTCTTGCCCAGACTCACGCTGCCGGCGGCGTCGAGTTTTTCTACTACGGTGGCGCTATAGGGGGCGATAAAGTTATCGAGCATTTTTGAACCGCAGCTGGTTTTTACGCCCTGGGTGCAAAAAATATCCTTGAGCGCCAGCGGTACGCCGGTCAAGTAACCGGCGCCGCCTTGGGCACGGGTTTTATCGGCGGCGTCGGCGCTGGCAAGCGCCTGTTCGGCGGTCACGCTGATAAAGCTGTTGAGCGTCGGCTCAGCGCGCTCAATGCGTTTCAGATAGTCGGTGGTCAACTCGCGGCTTGAGGCGTCGCCGTTTTTCAGCGCGGCCGCAAGCGACGTTAAAGTGTGGTCAGACATGGCCCACAGGCTCCGATGGAATAAAGACACGGGGTAACAAAACAGGGTGAGATAAGCGGGAAGACCGCTCAAACGCCGTCATCAGGGCGCTGACTATTCAACTACTCAACTACGCGGGGTACCAGATAAAGCCCGTCTTCCACCGCCGGCGCACAGCGCTGGAAGCGCTCGCGCTGATCGGTCTCGGTCACTTCATCGGCGCGCAGACGCTGGGTGGCATCGAGGGGGTGAAGAAGCGGAGCGACGCCCTGGGTATCTACGCTTTGCAGCTGATCGACCATGTCCAGAATCTGGCTCAAGTCGTCAACAAAGCCGTTGGCCTGTTCATCGCTTACATCGAGCCGGGCCAGATGGGCTGCCCGACGCACGTGGGTCTGTTCAAGCGCCATGATCGAGGTGTCCTCATGCAAGGTGGGTGGCGCGCGCGGGTGGTCTGCGCGCTGCCGGATTTGGCGGCACCGTTCGGGGGTGCCAAAAGTGGCGCAAAAGGTAGCATATATTGGCGCTTACGGGCAGTGTTGATGCGCTGCGTGGTTGCCGACGGGGGGTTGCGGTGATACCGTTTGCCTCCGCACAGGGTTCCCGGTCAGCACTAGGTATCAACTTCCATGTTCAAACGTCTAAGGGGGCTGTTTTCCAGCGATCTGTCGATCGATCTGGGTACGGCCAACACACTGATTTATGTACGCGGGCGCGGCATCGTCCTTGACGAGCCTTCCGTGGTCGCTATTCGCCAGTCGGGCAATATGCGCAGCGTCGCCTCGGTGGGGTCTGACGCCAAACGTATGCTGGGGCGTACGCCCGGCAATATTACCGCGATTCGTCCGATGAAAGACGGCGTGATTGCCGATTTTACCGTCACCGAGCAGATGCTCCAGCACTTCATTCGCAAGGTTCATCAAAGCACGTTTTTAACCCCGAGCCCGCGGGTTCTGGTGTGCGTTCCCTGCATGTCGACGCAGGTTGAGCGCCGCGCGATTCGCGAGTCGGCCGAAGGCGCCGGTGCTCGCGAGGTGTTTCTGATCGAAGAGCCCATGGCTGCGGCCATCGGCGCCGGTTTGCCGGTGGAAGAAGCGCAGGGGTCGATGGTTGTCGACGTCGGCGGTGGTACCACCGAAATCGCGATCATTTCACTCAATGGCGTGGTGTATTCCGAGTCCATTCGCGTGGGTGGCGACCGCTTCGACGAGTCCATTACCAGCTATGTGCGCCGCTATTACGGCAGCCTGATTGGCGAAGCCACGGCCGAGCGCATCAAGGAAGAAGTCGGCTGTGCCTACCCCGGCAGCGAGCTGCGCGAGATCGACGTGCGCGGCCGCAATCTGGCGGAAGGCATTCCCCGCAGCTTCACGCTTAACTCCCACGAGATTCTCGACGCGCTGCAGGATACGCTGAGCTCGATCGTGTCAGCGATCAAAAGCGCCCTTGAGCAGGCACCGCCCGAGCTGGCGTCCGACATCGCCGAACACGGCCTGGTGTTGACCGGCGGCGGGGCGATGCTGCGCGATCTGGACAAGCTGATTTCCGAAGAAACCGGCCTGCCGGTGGTGGTTGCTGAAGACCCGCTTTCGTGCGTGGCACGCGGCGGTGGCAAGGCGCTGGAAATGATCGATCAGCATACCTTCGAGCTGCTGTCGAGCGACTAATCGCGGCGGTGGCTGTGCGGAGGATTGCTTATTAAACCGCTGTTTTCCGACGGGTATGTGCCCGGTTACCGGCTGTTTTTCTGCGTGCTGGCGGCAAGCGCACTGATGTTTGCCGACCAGCATTTTTCGCGTATGGAAACCCTGCGCGCGCAGCTGTCCACCGTCGTGGCACCCATTCAGTGGGTGGTGAGCGTGCCCAGTGACCTGCTGAGCTGGGGCACGGTGGCGCTGTCCGAACAGCAGGAGCTGATGGATGAAAACCGCCGCCTGCGCGAAAAAATGCTCACGCTGTCCCATCGTGGCCAGCGTATGGCCAGCCTGCAGGCGGAAAATGCCGAGCTGCGTAATGTGCTCAACGCCGCGCAGAAGCGGGATATTCCCTATATCACGGCCGAACTCATCTCACTGGATAACGACCCCTTCAGCCACCGCATGGTCGTTGACCGGGGGCGGCGCAACGGTGCCTATGTGGGCCAGCCGGTGATTGATGCCTTTGGCCTGGTGGGCCAGATTACGGCAGTGTCCGCCTATTCCAGCCGGGTATTGTTGCTGGCCGATGCCAGCCACGCTTTGCCGGTACAGATCAATCGCAACGGGCTGCGCTTTATCGTTCAGGGCGCCGGTCGCTACGGCAAGGTCAAGGTGCTCCATGTGCCTGACACGGCTGATATTCGCAAAGACGATCTGCTGACCACCTCGGGGCTGGCCGGACGTTTTCCCGAAGGCTACCCGGTAGCGCAGGTCACCGAGGTGTTTCACGACCCCGGCCGGCCGTTTGCTCGGGTAACGGCCAGGCCGCTGGCGCAGCTTGAGCGTTCACGGCATTTTCTGCTGCTGTTTCCACCGCCGCGCAAAACCGAGGCAGATAGCCCCTGGGGCGATAGCCTGGCCATCAGCGGCGCTGCCCTGAGTAGCGCACAGCGCATCGCCAACACGTTATCGGCTCCTGATACCGCGAGGACTCCCTGATGGCTCGTGCGTCCCACGTATCGCTCCCCGTGATCTGGCTGGCTCTGCTGCTGGCGCTATGCTTGCAGGTGATGCCGCTGGCGGAAGGCTGGCAGGTTTACCGGCCTGACTGGCTCGGGCTGATGCTGATTTACGGCTGCATGCGCGCCCCGGAGCGAGTAGGCGTGCTGCACGGCTTTGTACTGGGCATTCTGCTGGATCTGACCCAGGGCGGGGCGCTGGGGCAAAGCGCGCTGGTGCTCTCGTTGCTGGCGTTTTTATGCGCGCTGGTGTATCCGCGGTTTCGTACTTATTCGCTGGTGCAGCAGGCGGTGCTGGTATTGGTGCTGCTGGGTATCGTGCAGCTGGTTGAGCAGTGGGTGAGAACCCTGTGGGGCGATTTTTCCATTCATCTGGCGTTTTTGCTGCCAGCGCTTTCCAGTGCGCTGTTGTGGCCGTGGCTTGCCACGCTGTTGCGCGCCATTGAATCACGTAGCGGTGCGAAGTGAAGTGCCAGGAAGGCACCGTGGCATGGTCGTTTACCGTGAATTTCCGCTTGCTGTGAATTAATAAGGAATGCTGCATGAGTGGTGAAGTCCTCATCAATTTAACGCCGATGGAAACCCGCGTTGCGCTGGTGGAAAACGGCGTGCTCCAGGAAGCGCTGATCGAACGCGCCTGTCGTCGTGGCATCGCGGGTAATATCTATAAAGGCAAGGTGGTGCGCGTTTTGCCGGGCATGCAGGCCGCCTTTATCGACATTGGCCTTGAGCGCGCGGCCTTCATTCACGCCCATGAAGTCATGCCATCGGGAACGCCCGCCGACGAGCAACTCACCATCGCCCAGCTGCTGCATGAAGGTCAGGCGCTGGTGGTACAGGTCACCAAGGACCCGATCGGCTCCAAGGGTGCGCGGCTGACCACACACCTGTCGATTCCCTCGCGCTATCTGGTGTATATGCCGGACTCGTCTCACCACGGCGTTTCCCAGCGCATTGAAGACGAGCGCGAGCGCGAGCGGCTGCGTCGTCTGCTCGAGCAAAGCGTTGCCGGGCAGGACGTGGACGCCAGCGGTGGTTTTATCGTGCGTACCGCCGCGGAAAACGTCGGCGATGAGGAGCTGGCAAGTGACATCTATTTTTTACTGCGCCTGTGGCAGAAAGTGAGCGAGCGCAAGATCACCGCGGCACCGCCCTCGGTGATTTACGACGACCTGCCGCTGTTCATCCGCACGCTGCGCGACGTGATGCGCGAGGATATCGAAAAAGTGCGCATCGACTCGCGGGAAAACTTTACCCGGCTGGTGGAGTTTGCCCGTGAATTCATGCCCACCGCCGTCGAGCGTATTGAATATTATCCCGGCGAGCGACCCATCTTTGATTTGTACAGCGTTGAAGATGAAATCCAGAAGGCGCTGAGCCGCAAGGTACAGCTGAAGTCCGGCGGCTATCTGGTGATCGACCCGACCGAAGCGATGACTACCATCGACGTCAATACCGGCGGCTTTGTCGGGCACCGCAATCTTGAAGAAACCATTTTCAAGACCAATCTGGAAGCGGCCACTTCCATTGCCCGCCAGCTCAGGCTGCGTAACCTCGGCGGCATCATCATCATCGACTTTATCGATATGGAAGACGTCGAACATCAGCGTCAGGTGCTGCGCCTGCTGGAAAAAGCGCTGGAGCGCGACCATGCTAAGACCAAGTGTACCGGCGTGACCGAGCTTGGGCTGGTGCAGCTAACCCGCAAACGCACCCGGGAGAGCCTGGCGCAGACGCTGTGCGAGGCTTGCCCCACCTGCGACGGTCGCGGCAAGCTGAAAACGCCGGAAACGGTGTGCTACGAAATCTTTCGCGAGATTCTGCGCGAAGAGCGGGCGTATAGCGCCGAAACCTATATGGTGCTGGCCTCCCAGGCGGTGGTGGATCGTCTACTTGACGAAGAATCGACGTCGGTGGCCGATCTGGAAACGTTCATCAACAAAACCATCCGCTTTCAGGTTGAGCAGCACTATTCACAAGAGCAGTACGACATCGTACTGATGTAGGCCGATGACGATGCACGCGCTGCGAAAGGGGTGCCTGGTGTTGCTGGCTTGGTGCCTGGGCACGCTGGCCGTGTTGCTGCTGGTGTTGCGCCTGCTGGCTAGCCAGGCGGATGCGCTGACCCCGCATATTGAAGCGTTTTTGCAAACGCACCTCGACGCGCCGGTGAGTATTGAAACGCTCTCGGTTGCCGTGGAGCGTGAAGGCCTGAGCCTGGAGGTGCAGGGCGTTCGCGCTGAACTTCCCGATGCCCCGCTGTTTTCCCTCGATACACTGCGCCTGCGGCTGGACGTATGGCGCTCGCTGCGTGCGCTGGCGCCGGTGTTCAGCCAGGCGCGCATGGATGGCTTCAGGCTGCACCTTTATCGTGGCGAAGGGCTTGCCTGGCAGTGGCCCGAGCCGGCCAAACTGCCGCTTTATTTTGCCCCTGAACCCACGGTTGATCTGGATACCATCGATGCCTGGACGCGGCTGATACTGCGCCAGCGTCTGTGGGTCACCGACACCCGTGTGATGATGCACGACGGCGATAACAACGCCACCCTAAGCGCCCCTGAGCTGATGTTGAGCGGCAGCGAGAAGCGCATTCGTCTGGCCGGCTCCGTGGCGATTGCCTCACAGCTGTTAGCCAGCGACGAACCCTCTATCGAAGAACGCGCTAGCGACGAACCGACTCGTCAAGAATCCTCCCTCGGCTTGCCGGCGGCAAGTTTCAAGGCCGATGTGCGACCGGGCAGCGCAGGGCTGAAAAACTTTTCCGCTGCCCTGCAGCTGGACATGCAGCTTGAGCACCTGACGGCTCTTGCCGAGCTGATACGCCCGGACTACGTACCGCAACTGGCGCTTGCCGGCGGCCGCTCGCGCCTGTGGGCGCGGTGGCAGTCGGGCCGGCTTGAGGATGCGCGCTTACAGCTTGATATACCCGAGATTGTCCTCTCACAGGCGGAGAAACAGGTGGTGCTCAACAAGTTGCACGCCAGGGGCCAATGGCGCCGCGAGGGCGACGGCGGCGAGGCCTGGCTGAGCGGCGATGTGGAAGGCGCCAAGCGCGTTGATCCCGACCGTCATAAGGCGCCAACGCTGCCCAAGCGCTGGCACCTGACGCATCAGGCCGGTGACTGGCAGCTGCGTACCAGCGGTTTTGAGCTGGATTCGCTGGCGGCCTGGGGCGACTACGTGGTACTGCCCGAGTCGTTGACGCGCCCGCTGCAGGCGCTGGCGCCGCGCGGGCAGGTAACGGGATTACAGATCGGCCAGCAAAACGGTGAATGGTGCGTGGATGCCGCCCTGCACGATCTGGCCGTGTCGCCCTGGGACGAAGCGCCCGGCGGCGGGCCGGTGGATGCCTGGGTTGAGGCCCGGGACCTGCGCGGCCGCGTAGCATTTTCCGGCGGTGCCGACAGCACGCTGAATTTCCCCGAGATTTTCAACCAACCGATGCGCCTTGAGCGCGCCGATGGCGAAGTGCAGTGGGTCTACGACGGCTCTGCTCTGTCAATCAGCGGCAAACGGTTGCGTGCACAATGGAACGGCGCCCGGGTACAGGGTGAGTTTGGCCTGACCGCCGGGGGTCCGCAGGAACAGTTGGGGCTTGATCTGGCGTTTCAGAACGTCGATGCGGTCAACCACCCGCTGGTGGGCTGGCTGCCCATGAAAGCGTTCGACAATGACTTGAGCCAATGGCTCGCCAACGGCGTTAGCGGGCATGTAGAAGACGGTACGCTGAAAATTGCCACGCCCATCGCCAAAACGCTGGATCTCGAGGACATCAACACCACGCTTGAGCTGGATGTCACCCAGGGCTCGCTGCCTATCGCGCCGGGGTGGCCGCAGCTTAGCGATATACAAGGCCACCTGCGGCTGGATCAAAACGCGCTTGAAGCCAACGTAGCGCAGGTGCAAAGCCACGGCGTTCGCGCCAGCGACGGCCAGGTTGATCTGGGTGTGACGTCCGGGCAACTGCGCATTTCGGGCGCGCTGGACGCGGATGCTGATGCGCTCAGGGCGTTTTTTCTGGCCGCGCCGGCACTTGGCGCGGCCGATCTGCTGGAAGACATTCAGGCAGAGGGCGCGGTGCAGGGCGACGTGGAACTGGCGCTGGCACTTGACGATATCGAGGCGCTAACGCTTGATATCAGCGCCTCGCCGCAGTTGCAACAGTTGACCTATACGCCGCTGGGCGTCGGCCTGAATAAGGTGCGCGGAGATATCGTCTGGCAGCAGCGCGGCGAACAGGGTGCGCTGCTGGGTACGGCCAACGCCGAGCTGCTGGGCGGTGATATCTCTGCCGATTTCACCCCCGATCAGGTGGCGCTCAACGGCAACGCAGACATTGTTGAGTGGCTGGGCGTCGCCGGCATGGCGCCTGATGCGGCGGCACAGCTGGCCGCCGGACGTACGCGCTGGCAGGGCACGCTGGACTTTGGCGAGTCGCCTTCACTACGGCTGGAAAGCGACCTCGAAGGCGTGCGTATCAAGCTGCCCGCGCCCTTTTCCAAGACAGCCAATGCACGCTGGCCGTGGACGCTGGATGCGACGTTTGCCGACGGGCGTATTGAAAGCCGGTTGAGCGACGTGGCGTATTTTCGCGGCCGCCTTGTCGGGGAGCGCCTGGCGGGCAATCTCAACCTCGGGACCCAGGCCGCCCGGCCGCCGGCCTGGCCGAGCCGGCGGGGCTGGCAAGTCAATGCTGGTGCTCGCGAAATTGCGCCGCTGGACTGGCGCTCCGTGGCAGGGCTGTTTCCTGCGGATACAGGCGCTTCGGCGCGTGGGAGAGCCGCCGATGAACAGGGCGCTGCGCCGCTTGGGCTATCGCTTGACACCCCCTGCGTGAAATACTGCGGCAAGTGTCTGGGCAGCGTGGCGGCGACGGGGCAGCGACGCGCCAACGGGGAAGTGGATTTGGCGCTGGATGGCAGCGTGCTGTCCGGCAATTTGCGCTACCGGCCGGGCACCGCCCAGCCGCTAGACGTGACGGTCGGCCGGCTGGTGGTGGATAAATTGTTAGCGCTGCCCGAGGCGCGTCGCTCGGCCTCGCAGAGCGCCGGGCCGGGGCCGGAAAACTGGCTGCAGGCGGTTAAAACCCGAGTGCCAGCACCCGCGGCCATGCCCGAGTGGCTCACCGACCTGCCTGCTGGCCGCCTGCGGGTGGCCGATATCGTCGTTGGCGAGAAGCGCTTTGGCCCGTTAACCGCCTATTGGCAGGCTGGCCGGCATCAGTTCACGCTGGCACCGGTGGGGCTGACGCTGGGCGAGCTGTCGGCGCGCGGCGAACTCAGCTGGAGCGGCAGTTCGGTCACCAGCCAGACGCGAGCCGACCTGACGCTTGCCGGGGGTGATGTGGGCACCGCACTGGCACGGCTCGATCAGCCGATTGCCATGCGCAGTGAAAGTACCCAAGTGGCCGCGACCCTCGAATGGCCCGGTGCGCCCTGGCAGTTTGCCCTGAGCCGGGCGGGAGGGAATATTTCGACAGACATCCGCGACGGCCGCTTTGTGACGCTGGATTCACCGTCTGCACGGCTGGTGGGGCTGTTGAATTTTGATAATATCCTGCGTCGCCTGCGGCTGGATTTCTCGGATGTGACCGGCAAGGGCACCGCGTTCAATCGCGTGTCTGGCGAAGCCGACGTGGCCGGCGGCCTGCTGCGCCTGCGCGGCCCGTTGACCATCGATGCGCCGGCGACGACCATGCGGCTGACCGGCAGCGTTGATTTGCTTGAGCGTGAACTTGATCAGCGTCTGGGCGTCACACTGCCCATCAGCCAGAGTTTACCCCTTGCCGCGCTTGCCGCCGGTGCGCCGGTGGTAGGCGGCGCGCTGTTTGTGGCGCATACGCTGTTTGGCGATGCCCTTGAGCGCGCCACAACGATTCATTACCGGTTGGAAGGCCCCTGGGCTTCGCCGGACATTACACTGGAAGGTTCTCAATGACGCAGCTTGACCAGGCAGCTTCGATGTTACTTACCCCCGGCGGGCTTGATCTGGATAGCCTGGATACCGGGCTTTCCCACGCCATGGGGGCAGGGATCGACTATGCCGACTTGTATTTTCAACGTACCTGGCAAGAGGGCTGGGTGCTGGAAGACGGCGAAGTCAAAGAGGCCAGCTATAACATTGACGGCGGCGTTGGCGTCCGTTCGCTGGCCGGCGAAAAAACCGGCTTTGCCTACTCCAATCAGATTACCGCTGAGGCGCTGGTCGATACCGGCAAGACCGCCTCGGGCATCGTGCGCAGCGGCACACGTCTAAGCGGTCAGGCGGTCAGGCCCGTCAGCGCGGCGCTGTGCTATCCGGGCATTGACCCGCTGGCCGGCCTGAGTGCGGATGACAAGGTGGCCATGCTCAAACTGGCCGACCGCGTGGCGCGTGCGGCCGACACCCGCATCAGCCAGGTCAGCGCCTCGCTGTCGGGCACTTACGAAGTGGTGCTGGTACGCGCCAGCGACGGCACGCTGGCGGCAGATATTCGCCCGCTGGTGCGCTTTAACGTCAGCGTGATTGCCGTGCATAACGGCCGTCGCGAGCGCGGCAGCGGCGGCGGCGGCGGGCGCTACTCCATGGCCCAGCTGCGCGATGCGGGCGTTGCCGAGCGCTACGCCAAAGAAGCCGTGCGCCAGGCGCTGGTTAACCTGGAGGCGGTAGACGCGCCGGCCGGGCAGATGCCCGTGGTGCTGGGCGCAGGCTGGCCGGGCATCCTCTTGCACGAGGCCGTGGGCCACGGGCTGGAAGGCGATTTCAACCGCAAGGGAAGCTCGGCGTTTGCCGGAAAAATGGGGCAGCGCGTGGCGTCCAAAGGCGTCACCGTGGTCGACGATGCCACCCTTGCCGACTGCCGCGGCTCGCTCAGCGTGGATGACGAGGGCACGCCGGGGCAGCGCACGCCGCTGATTGAAGACGGCATTCTGACCGGCTATATGCAGGACAAGCTCAACGCGCGGCTGATGGGCATGGCGCCTACCGGCAACGCGCGGCGTGAGTCCTATGCGCATATGCCGATGCCGCGCATGACCAATACGCTGATGATGGCCGGTCAGGACGAGCCGTCGGATATCATCAAAAGCGTCAAGCGCGGCCTCTACGCGGTCAGCTTTGGCGGCGGCCAGGTGGATATCACCTCGGGCAAATTCGTCTTTTCGGCCAGTGAAGCCTACCTCATCGAAGACGGCGTGATTACCGCACCGGTCAAGGGCGCGACGCTGATCGGCAACGGCCCGGAGGCCATGGGACAGGTGTCGATGATTGGCCACGACATGGAGCTGGATACCGGCATTGGCGTGTGCGGCAAGGAAGGCCAGGGCGTGCCGGTGGGCGTGGGCCAGCCCACCCTGAAGCTCGATGAGCTGACCGTGGGCGGGACTCAGTCATAAGTTCGGTGTCGTAAGCCCGGAGTATAAGCCCCCGGCCGTGTGCTTAAATGTTCTGGCTTTCGCGCAAGTATTTGAACAGCTTGCGCGCGCTGACCGGTGGTTTTTGCTGGTCGCGCTCGCGTCGCGCATTGCGTACCAGCTGGCGCAACGTCTGGCGGTCGGCGTCGGGGTGATCCTGCATGTAGTGGTCGACCGCGGTGTCGCCTTCGTCAATCAGGCGATCGCGCCATTTTTCCAGCCGGTGAAAGGCGTGGTCGCGCTGAAAGCGTTCTTTATCAATCGCATCAAACTCGGCGTGCAGGGCGGTTAAATCTTCCTTGCGCATGAGTTTGCCGACGTACTGCATGTGCCGGCGTCGGGCCTCGCGCGAGCTAATGCGCGCGGTTTCGTCAATGGCGTGCTCCAGATCATCGGAGAGCGCAAAGCGGGCCCGTTCGCCGGGCTTCATGGCGATCAGGGTTTCGCCCAGCTCTTGTAGCGCGTGCATTTCGCGCTTGAGCTGGGACTTGCTGGGACGTTCGTCTTCCAGGGGCGTCTCGGCCGCCGGCACCGGATTTTTTTTGGGCATGATGAAACTCGTCAAAACGTTCGTAAAAGTCGGCACAACACAGGCCGCCAAGTGGCCGCATTATATCAGGCTGCGTGAACAAACAGGGCGTGTCATTTTGGACAAGCAAGCCGGCAGGCAGATTAATCAGCGTTCCGGTGCTTACGCACTCGTTTCTTAAACACTCGATTCTTAAACACCCGGTTATCAAAATTCGATTATCAGGAATGACAGGAGGCCATCATGGCACAGGCATTTGATGCGCAGGCGCAGCAGGCAGTGTTGGCATCCCGCGCGCAGCAGGCGCTGGCACTGGCAAAGCGCCTGGGCGCCGATGCGGCGGAAGTGGGCGCAAGCGTTGATCAGGGCGTTGAGATAAGCGTGCGACTTGGCGAAGTGGAAACCGTGGAGTTGTCCCGGGATCAGGGTATCGCCATCACGGTATACGTGGGCCAGCGCAAGGGCAGTGCCTCGTCAACCGACGCCGGCGACGATTCCATTCAGGCCACGGTAGAAAAAGCGCTGGCTATTGCCCGCTATACCGGCGAAGACCCGGCGTCGGGGCTTGCCGATGCCGAGCTGATGGCAAGCGAGATTCCCGACCTTGAGGTGCATTATCCCTGGGCACTGTCGACCGAGCAGGCGGTAGAGCTGGCGCTTGAGTGCGAGCGTGCCGGCCGCGAGGTCGAGGGCATTACCCAGTCCGATGGGGCGTCGCTGTCCACCGGTGAGGGCGTGCGCGTTTACGCCAACAGCCACGGGTTTTTGGGTACCCAGAAGGGCAGTCACCATGGGCTATCGTGCATGCTGATTGCCGAAGACGACAACGGCATGCAGCGCGACTTTGCTTACACTGCCGAGCGCGACCCTAAGGCACTGCGCGCGCCGGCGGACGTAGGGCGTGAAGCGGCACAGCGTACCTTGCGCCGGCTGGGTGCCAGGCGTCCGGCGACCGGCAGCTTTCCCGTGTTGTTTGATCCCTCACTTGCCAGCGGGCTGGTGGGTCATCTGATGGGTGCGCTGGCCGGTGGTGCGCTTTATCGTCAGGCCTCGTTTCTCTGCGACCGGCTGAATACGCCGCTGTTTCCCGAGTGGTTCAGCCTTGAAGAGCGCCCGATGGAACCCGGTGCCACGGCGAGTTCGCCGTTTGACGCTGACGGCGTACAAACGCGCAACAACCGCTTTATTGCCGAGGGCAAGATCGCGAGCTATATGCTTTCGGCCTACAGCGCCCGCCGGCTTTCTCTGCCCACCACCGGCAACGCCGGCGGGGCACGCAACCTGCGCATTAGCGCGCCGCTGCAAACGCCCGAGGCGCTGTTGAAAAAAATGGATTGCGGCGTGTGGGTCACCGAGCTGATGGGGCAGGGGGTTAACGGCGTCACCGGTGATTATTCGCGTGGTGCCACGGGCTTCTGGGTAGAAAACGGCAAGGTGCAGTACCCGATTGAGGAATTCACCATTGCCGGCAATCTGGAGCAGATGTTTGCCAATCTGGCCGGTATCGGTGATGACGTGGATACCCGGGGCAGCATTCATACCGGCAGCTGGCTGATCAACGCGATGACCGTGGCCGGTAATTAAATATACGCTACCCGCCAGCTATAGAAGCCAATTAATGGTCTTCGTCGAAGCGCGCGGTAAACAGCGCTTCGACGGCGTCGAGCGCTTGCTCGGCGTCTTCGCCCTCGGCGTGCACGGTGAGTTCGGTGCCGCAGGGGGCGGCCAGTATCAGCAGCGCCATGATGTTGCCGGCGTCGGCTTGCTGGGTGCCCTTGTAAACGTGAACCTTCGATTCAAACGGCTGGCAGCAGGCGACAAGCCGAGTCGCGGCGCGGGCGTGCAGGCCGCGACGGTTGGTCAGTGTCAGGGTTTTACGCGGCACGCGGGTTCCTTTTGATGAAGCGATTGTTGTTGTACGCCAACCGTTAAGTGCTGGCGGGTGTCGAGCGTGTGTACTGTACCGAAAGCTCGCGGTGGCGCACGTGGACTTCGTCTATGGCATCAAGGATCAGCCGCCCGATCTGCTCGGCCAGATACACCGAGCGATGCTGACCGCCGGTGCAGCCGATGGCCACGGTAATATAGCTGCGCTGGCTATTCTGATAGGCCGGTAGCCAGCGGCTTAGCCAGTCGTGAATATCGCGGCACATGGCATCAACGATGGGGTAGCCGCGTAAAAACGTCTCGATCTCGGCGTCGCGCCCGTTCAGGCCGCGCAGTGCCGGGTCCCAGTACGGGTTGGGCAGGCAGCGCGCATCGAACACCAGGTCGGCGTCCAGTGGCACGCCGCGCTTGTAGCCAAAGGATTCAACGGTCAGGGTGAGCTGGTCGCGGCGGCGGTGCGCGACCTGATCGGTAATGCGCCCGCGCAGGTCGTGAACCGACAACCTGGAGGTATCGATGGTTAAATCGGCGAGGTTGCGCACATCGCTGAGCGTGTCTTCTTCCTTGGCGATGGCCTCCTCAAGCGTCATGTCGCTGTCCCGGGTGAGCGGGTGGCGGCGGCGCGTGGCGGAGTAGCGTTCCAGCAGAATGCGGGCATCGGTGGTCAGGTAGACCACATGAAAGCTGATATTGCGTGCCTTGAGCTCGGCGAGAAGGTCAGGCAGACGCTCGAGGGCGCTCGGCAGGTTGCGCGCATCAATGCTGACGGCAAGGTGGGTGCGTCCGGTCTGATGGCGCAATTCATCCACCAGCGAGCCCAGAAGCATCGCCGGCAGGTTATCGATGGCGTAGTAGCCGAGGTCTTCCAGCGCCTGCAGGGCAATGGATTTGCCCGAGCCGGAACGACCGCTAATAATGACCAGTTGCATAGCGTCTCTCGTGGGTTCGAGCGGATAAGGGGGCGCTATCTGTCGGGTTGCTTGCGAATGCTGGCGATGATCAGGTCAAGCAGTTCACGCTGGCTTTGCGCGCGGCGCAGCTGCATGCGCGTGTCAGCATCGTTCATGATCAGTGCGACCTGGCCTAACAGCGCCAGGTGGGTGTCGTCGGCCTTTTCAGGCACGAGCAGGACGAACACCAGATCCACTGGATCGCCGTCAATGGCGTCGAAATCGACGGCCTCGGCGAGCTTGAGAAAGCCGGCGATAGGGGCATTGCAGTGTGGGCTTCGCGCATGAGGAATAGCCACGCCGTTGCCGATACCCGTGCTGCCGAGTTTTTCACGGCCAATCAGGCGGCTGAAGACTTCCTGGCTGTCCAGGCTGGGGATATTCTGCGCAATAAAGGTGCTGAAAAATTCCAGCACCCTTTTTTTACTGCCCCCGGGTACGTCATACAGCACGCGTTCCGGGGGGAGGATGGCTTCCAACGTCATTATGCTTAACGCACGCCGGCGCCCTGAGCGCGGGCCTGTGCTTTTTCCTTGTGTTTGACCAGCTGGCGGTCGAGCTTGTCGGCCAGCGCGTCGATGGCGGCGTACATGTCGGTGTGGGTAGCTTCAGCATGTAGCTCGGCGCCGGCAACGTGCATGGTACAGGCGGCGAGCTGGCGCTCTTTTTCCACAGATAAGGTGACTTGCACGGTGGTGATGTTGTCGTAATGGCGCTCAACCCGGGCGAGCTTTTCGTTCACATAGTCACGCAAGGCGTCAGTCAGTTCTACGTGATGACCGGTGATGTTAACTTGCATGGACATACTCCTTATCCGTCGGAATGTGGTTTGATTGTAACCCTTTTTGGACGTAAACAAAGCCCCTGGTGCGAGTTTCGTTGGCTAGCGTCGGCGGCGGCGTTCGCTGGTGGGCGGAATGCCCAGCGCTTCACGGTATTTGGCCACCGTGCGACGAGCCACATGGATGCCGGCATCGTCCAGAAGCGCCGCCAGACGGCTGTCGGAAAGCGGCTTGTCAGCCGGCTCCTGCGCCACGAGTTGTTTGATCCGCGCGCGAATGGCGGTGCTTGAGTGCGCGCTGTCGTCTTTGCCGCCCAGCTGGCTGGAGAAAAAATACTTGAGCTCGAACACGCCGCGCGGGGTGTGCAGGTATTTTTGCGTGGTTACCCGGGAGATCGTGGATTCGTGCATATCGACGGCGGCGGCAATATCGGCAAGGATCAGTGGCTGCATGGCCTGCTCGCCGTGGTCGAGAAAATCCAGCTGGCGGGCGACGATCTCGCGGCCGACGCGTAACAGGGTGTCGTTGCGACTGGAGAGGCTTTTGATCAGCCAGCGCGCTTCCTGAAGATGCTCCTTGAGAAAGCGGTTGTCCTGGCTGTTGTCGGCGCGTTTGATCAGGCTGGCGTAGTCGGGCTGGATGCGCAGCCGGGGCACGGCATCCGGGTTCAGCTCAAGCTGCCAGCCGTGTTCGCTGCGCCGTGCGAGCAAGTCGGGGATCACATAGCCGCTGGCGACGCTTTCAAAGGCGCTGCCGGGGCGCGGGTCAAGGCTCCGGATCAGCTCGGTTACCGCCTCAAGTCCGGCGTCATCCAGCCCCAGCCGGCGTTTCAGCAGGCGTGATTCGTCACGTCCGAGGGCGGGCAGAAACTGGCGTACCAGCCGGCGTGCGGGCATCAGCAGCGGGGTGGTCTCGGGTAGCGTTTCCAGCTGCAGCGTGAGGCACTCGCCCAGATCCCGGGCGAAGGCGCCGGTGGGTTCGAACTGCTGCAGGCGCGCCAGCACGCTTTCAATGTGCGTCAGGTTGGCCTCAAGAAGCCCCTGGCGGTGCAGGCCGTCTTCGACGTCTGCAAGCGACTGGGTCAGGTAGCCGTTGGCATCAACGGCGTCGATCAGCGCTTCGGCAATCAAGTGCTCATCGGCGGTGAGATCCAGCATGGCCAGCTGCCAGAGTAAATGGCCGTGCAGGCTCTGCCCGGCGGCCTGACGGTCAAAATCCGGCCCCTCGGCGCCGGTGGCACGCGGCGTGTCCTGATAGGTATCCGACCAGTCGCTGTCAACGGAAAGTTCGTTGGGAATGCTGTCGGCCCAGCCGTCTTCGGGCGTGTCAGTCGCGGCCTGTTCGCTGAACTCGTCTTCCTGATCGAGCAGCGGGTTGCCGTCCAGCGCCTGCTGGATTTCCTGACGCAGGTCGAGCGTCGACAGCTGCAACAGCGAGATCGCCTGCTTGAGCTGCGGCGTCATGGTTAGCTGAGTGCCAACGCGTAGCTGAAGAGACGCTTTCATGGCCATCGAAGAATCACTCATCGGGGTAAAGGTCTTACCCTAAGCCGCGCTTCCCAAGGCTGCAAGCTAACGGCCGGTCGCCAGAAAGCGGAAATCGGTGATTAAAGCCGAAACTCGGCGCCGAGGTACACATCGCGGACCTGCTGGTTGTCGAGAATACTGCGCGGCGAGCCGTTGGCAATGATGTGCCCGTCGCCAACAATGTAGGCGGTATCGCAGATATCCAGGGTTTCGCGCACGTTGTGATCGGTAATCAGCACGCCGATGTGGCGGGCCTTGAGGGCGCGGATCACGGTCTTGATTTCGCCCACCGAGATGGGGTCAACGCCGGCAAACGGCTCGTCGAGAAGAATAAAGGCGGGCTCGATGGCCAGCGACCGGGCGATTTCCACTCGTCGGCGTTCGCCACCGGAAAGACTCATGCCCAGATTGTCGCGGATATGGGTGATATGAAAGTCGCCCAGTAGCGCCTCAAGGCGCTCGCTCCGGGCGTGGCGGTCCAGATCCCGGCGGGTTTCCAGAATGGCCATGATGTTGTCGGCCACCGAGAGCTTGCGGAAGATTGACGCTTCCTGAGGCAGGTAACCGATTCCCGCCTTGGCGCGCTCGTGCATGGGCGCGCTGGAAAGGTCGTGATCATCAATGCTGACGTGTCCGGCATCGGCCTTGACCAGCCCCACGATCATGTAAAACGAGGTGGTCTTGCCCGCGCCGTTGGGGCCGAGAAGCCCGACGATGCTGCCCTGGGTGATATCCAGGTTGATATCCTTGACCACGCGGCGGCGCTTGTAACTTTTGGCCAGATGGCGAGCGTGGAGGGTTTTGACCGGTGCTTCCGGCTGATTTTCGGCGGTAATATCGTCAAAAGACACCGTGTGGCCCCTTTCCTTGTCTATGATCTGGCCTGCCCGCTATCGATAACGCCCTGTCGTGGTCGGGATCAATAGCGGCACTGGCGGTATGTGGCAATGATGGTATGTCGATGATCGCCGGCGTCTGCGTTTACTGCTCCGGTTGCAGCGTCATGCGGATACGCTGGTTGTCGCTGCCTTCCACGTCAGAGCGTGCCTGTATCACTTCCCGATCAATGAAATATTCCAGCCGGCCGCCTTCGAAGTGATCGCCGCCCTGGTCCAGTTCGGCCTGATCAATCAGTTCAACGCGGCGCTCGGCCACGTGGTAGATGATCTGACGTGCTTCGCCTTCGATCTGTTCCTTCTGTCCGTCGGGGCGATCGCGTAGGTAGGCGCGCTCGCCAAAGGCGGTGGCGCGGGAAAGCTCGCCAGCGTCGTTGCGCTGTATGTTCACTCGGGCGCCGCGCAGGCGCATTTCGCCCTGGCGTATCTTGACGTTGCCGCGGTACACCACCGTGCCGGCGCGCTGATCAAGGTCAAAGCGGTCGGCTTCGACCTGAACGGGATCGGGTGACGTGGTCTGGGCGGTGGCGATCCCGCTGCCGAGTGCGCTGATGCCAAGTGCGGCAGCGGTGATAAAAGAAAGCGTGCGTGTGTTCATGGGGTTTCCTCGGCTGATGCCGTTGCGGGCGGATGGTAACCGCGGACACGACCCGTCAGACGTACCTTGCTGGTATTCAGCCAGGCATCCAGACGCTGGGCGCGAATGCGCTGAGGAGGCTGCTGCAACAAGGCCGGGCTGTCGCTCCAGGCGTGGGCGTCCTGGCTGTCGTAATACAGTATTTGGGTATCGAGCTGCCAGCCTTCATCGGGGGCTATCAGTCGCGCATCGCCGTCCAGCATCAGCCGCTGTTTCTGGCCGTTGAGCGTACCTGTGTTGGCGGTGGCATGCCATTGACGCTGCTCGCTGTCGATCAGCGTGGCGCGCGGCGTATCAAACAGGGTTATGGCCTGCTGGGGCGTATGTAAAATGCGCGGCGATGTCAGCCGTTGCGTCAGGTTGCCGGCCGCATCGTAAAGCGTAAGCTCGGCGTTTTCGATAACGTGGCCGGGCTCGTCAGCACGTGCCGACGGGTTAGGCGGCGCGTTGCGCGTATCGCGCAGGTCAAGCCAGGCCAGCAGTACGCCGAGGGTAATAATCACCAGCAGCAGCCACACGCGTTTGCGTATCCGATAAAGCCAAGACAGTGTGGCACTCATGATGAAAGCGGCTCGTGCCGGTAGGTTTGCATAATGCTCTCCCAGTGGCCCTGCGCGCTGAGTAGCGCATCGCAGATTTCGCGCACTGCGCCATGGCCGCCGGCGCGCTGAGTAACCCAGTCGGCGTGCTGCTGCATGTAAGTCGGGGCGTTGGGTACGCAGATGCCAACGCCAACGCGTTGAATGGCGGCAAGGTCGGGCAGGTCATCACCGCAGTAAGCCGCCTGCTCAAGGGGGATATCAAGCGTTTGGCAGAGGCGCGCAAGCACGCTGAGCTTATCCTCGCAGCCTTGGTAAACGTGGGCAATACCTAGCGCTTTAGCGCGCCGGGTGACCATGGGTGAATCCCGGCCGGTGATCAGCGCGACGTGAATTCCCATGCGTTTCAAAAGTTTGAGGCCGTGGCCGTCCTGGGTGTGAAACGCCTTGATTTCAATGCCGTCGGCCTGGAAATACAGCCGTCCGTCGCTGAGTACGCCGTCAACGTCAAGGGCGAGAAGGCGCGTGTGGGAAAGCGTAGCGCTGGGCGCGATGGATTGAGGCATACAGACTCCGAAAAACATTAAACCGAAAGCGTTGCTGCAGATGCTAGATGACCCCGCTAGCGAGAAGGTCGTGCATATGCAGCGCGCCGACGGGGCGCCCTTGGGGGTCAACCACCGCAAGTGCGGTAATTTTGCTGTCTTCCATTATACGCACTGCCTCGGCGGCAAGCACGTCGGGCGTTATGCGTCTGCCCGGGCGGGTCATGACCTCATCGACTGTGAGGCGCAGCACGTTCTGGTGCTGATCCAGCGTACGGCGCAAGTCGCCGTCGGTATACACCCCGGCAAGTTGGCCATCGGGAGCAACCACGCAAGTAAAGCCGAGCCCTTGGCGGGTCATTTCCAGCAGCGCATCGCGCAGCGGGCTACCCAGTGCCACCTGGGGCAGGCGTTCGCCGCTGTGCATGATGTCCTGAACGCGCAGTAGAAGGCGCTTACCGAGGCTGCCGCCGGGATGCGACAGCGCAAACTGCTCGGCGGTAAACCCGCGTGCTTCCAAAAGCGCTACCGCCAGTGCGTCGCCCAGCGCGAGCGCGGCGGTGGTGGAGCTGGTCGGGGCCAGGTCCAGCGGGCAGGCCTCGCGTTCAACGCCGCTGTCCAAGTGGGCATCGGCGTGGCGGGCAAGGGTTGAGTCGGGGCGGCCGGTCATGCTGACTAGCGGGATACCGAGGCGCTTCAAAAGCGGCAGCAGCGCGGTCACTTCACCGGTTTCACCCGAATTGGACAGTGCCAGCACGACGTCGGCGCGGGTGATCATGCCTAAATCACCGTGGCTGGCTTCGCCCGGGTGTACGAAAAAAGCCGGTGTGCCGGTGCTGGCAAGAGTCGCGGCGAGCTTGCCACCGATATGGCCGGATTTGCCCATGCCGGTCACGACCACGCGGCCCTGGCAGGCGAGTATTAGCTCGCAGGCCCGATCAAAGTGCGCATCAAGCTTGGCCTTGAGGCCGTTGATGGCGGCTTGTTCAGTGTTCAGGGTGCGCAGCGCACTGTTACGCAGGAAGGCGGTGTCGGCGGGTGAGTAAGGCATGGCGTCGCTCTTGAGGGTGGATCGCTGGGTGGTGAACGTGACGACTGATTCAGCCGCTGATGATGATCGCGGCAACGAGGGAAAGCGGACGTATCGGTGTTGCCGTTATCGTAACATCGCGCGCCGGCTTGCCCGAGGGTTTTATTTTATGCTGCCGACCCGTAGATTCCGGTGAGTATAACGCGTTAGAGTACGCTGTTCGATAACCTGTTTTTGCCGCGCTTCGTGTAGTATAGGCCGGATGACAAGACGGATATTCTTGAATTACACGGGTGTGCCATGACGGAATCGGCCTTTATTGAAGTGGAAAACCTGCACTTTTCCCGCGGCGGGCGCGCCATCTTTCGCGGCGTCAACTTGTCCATTCCTCGGGGTAAGATAACCGCCATCATGGGCCCCAGCGGCACGGGAAAAACCACGCTGCTCAAGCTGATCGGCGGCCAGCTGACGCCGGACAAGGGGCGCGTGCTGATCGACGGTCAGGACGTTCACCGCTTGTCGCGCAAGGCGCTATTCGGGCTGCGCCGGCGCATGGGCATGCTGTTTCAGAGTGGCGCGCTGTTTTCGGATCTGGACGTGTTCGAAAACGTGGCGTTTCCGCTGCGCGTACACACTGACCTGCCCGACGCCATGATCCGCGACATCGTGCTGCTCAAGCTGCAAGCCGTGGGGCTGCGCGGCGCCCACGCGTTGACGCCGGCAGAGCTTTCCGGCGGTATGGCGCGTCGCGTGGCGCTGGCCCGCGCGGTGGTGCTGGACCCCGAACTGATCCTCTACGATGAACCCTTTGTGGGGCAGGATCCCATCGCCATGGGGGTGCTGGTGCAGCTCATCAAACGCCTGAGCGAGGCGCTGTCGTTGACCTCGGTGGTGGTCTCCCACGATATCAAGGAAACCATGAGCATCGCCGACTATCTTTATCTGATCGCTGACGGTGAAATCGTGGCCCACGGCACGCCGGCGTCGCTGGATACCCATGAGGATGCGCGGGTCAGCCAGTTCATGCACGGCGAGCCCGACGGCCCAGTGCCGTTTCATTATCCGGCGCCGCCGTATTACCGCGATATACTCGGCGCCGATACGACGACTACGACCACAACCACGACGAGGACGGGCTGATATGGCGGCAGGGTTTTGGCGAACGTTTTTACGAACGTTTTCGAGACTGGTGGAGTCCATCGCCCGCCTGGGGCGTCGCGGCGGTAGCGTGGTCGAAGCGCTGGGGCGGGCGAGCATCTTCATCGCCCAATCGATGGCCGGCGTGCCCACGGGCGAGGGGTTCAGGCTGTGGCTCAGGCAAATGCATTTTGTCGGCGTTTTGTCGCTGGCCATTGTGCTGGTGTCGGGGCTGTTTATCGGCATGGTGCTGTCGCTTCAGGGCTATACCATCCTGATTGATTTTGGCGCCGAGCAGGCGCTGGGCCAGATGGTCTCACTGTCGCTGCTGCGCGAATTGGGGCCGGTGGTAGCAGCGCTGCTGTTTGCCGGGCGCGCGGGCTCGGCGCTGACCGCCGAGATCGGGCTGATGAAGGCTACCGAGCAGCTGACCAGCATGGAAATGATCGGCGTTGATCCGCTGCGCCGCGTGGTCGCGCCGCGCCTGTGGGCCGGTTTTGTCTCGCTGCCGCTACTGACCATCGGCTTCAGCGTCGTGGGTATCTGGGGCGGCTATCTGGTCGGCGTGCAGTGGCTGGGCGTTTCCGAGGGCTCCTACTGGAGCAACATGCAGTCCAGCGTGGCGTTTTTTGCCGACGTGGGTAACGGCATGATCAAAAGCCTGGTGTTTGCGCTGGTCGTCACCTGGATTGCGGTCTTTCAGGGCTACGATTTGATTCCCACGTCAGAAGGTATTTCCCGCGCTACAACGCGAACCGTGGTGTATTCCTCGCTTGCGGTGCTGGGATTGGATTTTGTGCTAACCGCCGTCATGTTCGGCGGCCTTTAAACGCGGGAGCAGGTGCATGCAACGCAGTAAAACCGTAGAGTTCGGGGTGGGGCTTTTTGTCCTCGCCGGCATTCTGGGGCTGGTTTTTCTTGGCCTTCGCGTCAGCGGCCTGACGCTGAATGCGCCTTCAGAAACGTTTCATCTGGAGGCCAATTTTTCTGATATCGGTAGTCTGAAGCCGCGCGCCCGCGTCACCATGGCCGGTGTGACCGTGGGTCGGGTCGAGTCCATCGATCTGGATACGCAGTGGTTTGAAGCCCGGGTAAAGATGCGTCTGGAAAGCAACCTTGAAGACCAGCTTTCCCGCGATACTACCGCTGCAATTTTAACGTCTGGCCTGCTCGGTGAGCAGTACGTGGGCCTGAGCGTTGGCGGCGATCCGGAGATGCTGGAAGATGGTGATACCATTCGTGATACCCAGTCGGCGCTGGTGCTTGAAGAGCTGATACAGCAGTTCGTATCGAGCATGGTCAAAGACTAAGAGGGTGCTGTACCGGCCCTGACGCACTACAACGAGGAGACGCCATGAACATCAAACACTGGCTGAGCAGCGGCATTCTCGCCGCTTCCGTGGCGCTGAGCGCGCCGCTATACGCCCAGCAACAAACGCCCGAGGCGCTGATCCGGGACAATATTACCGGATTCATGGCGGACCTTGACGCCCGCGAGGACTACTACGCCAACAACGTTAACGAGCTTAAGAAGCTGGTCGACGAGAGCCTCGACGAGGTCGCCGATTTTCGCTATATCGGCGCCAGCGTGATGGGAAAATATTTCAGCAATGCGACCCCCGAGCAGCGCAGCCGCTTTGCCGACGTGTTTCGCCAGACGCTGATCGATACCTACACGCGAGGGCTGGTCACCTTTGACTACGACGAGCTGCGCGTGATCGACGATCAGCGCCCCCAGCGCTACGACGACCAGACCAGCGTGGAAATGGAAATCGTCGCCAACAACGGCGATGTCTACCCGGTCAGCTACAGCCTGCGACTGTCTGACGGCGATTGGCGAGTGGTCAATGTGATCGTCAACGGCATCAACCTGGGGCTGACGTTTCGCAACCAGTTTGATCAGTCAATGCGTGACAACAACCGCGATTACGATGCGGTTATCCGCAACTGGTCGCCCGACGTCGGCGTTGACGAGCTGGAAGAGGGCGGCAGCGAGTGACAACGCTGTTCTCCCGCCAGGGCGTGTCGCTAGCCGCGCAGGACAACGCGCTTGAGGCCAGCGGCAATCTCAGTGAGAATGCGGCCGCCGCGCTTGCCGATGCCGGTGAGCGCTGGCTTGAACACTCGGGTCAGCCGGCGCTCACGCTGGATTTTCGCGGCGTGGACCGGGCCAGCAGTGCGGCCATCAGCGTGCTGTTGCAATGGCTGCGTGCGTGCCGGCGGCGCCAGCTGACGATTGAGCAGATTCTGCTGTCAGCGCCGTTACGCCGGCTGGCCAGCCTGACCGAGCTGGATGCGCTGTTTGACCAGCCAAATGCATAAGCCGGCCTGAGGCGCCAATCGCCAAAGCGCCGGCTTTTCTTTATCATGGCCGCTGTTTTCTTTTTTCCTACGGTTTCAAAGGAGTTTTCCGCTCATGCAACCCAGTGAAGTAAAAGCGCTGCTCGAGTCGCGTGTGGACGGCTGCGCGTTTTATATTCAAGGCGAAGGCTGCAATTTTCAGGTAATCGCCGTGGGCGAAGCGTTTGAGGGGTTAACACCGGTCAAGCGTCAGCAGCTGGTGTACGGTGCGCTCAGCGATGAAATCGCCTCGGGCGCGCTGCACGCCATCAGCATTAAAACCTACACGCCGGCGCAGTGGGAAAGCGCGCCGGAAAACGTGGGGTAACGCCAAGCGCATGGATAAATTGATCATTACCGGCAACGGGTCGGTAGCGGGAGAAGTCTGGGCCAGCGGGGCGAAAAACGCCGCGCTGCCGATTCTGTGTTCCAGCCTGTTGGCTGACGGCCCGGTGGTAATCGGCAACTTGCCGCACCTGCAGGACATCACCACGACGCTGGAGCTATTGGGCAGTATGGGGGTGGAGCCGGTGATGGGCGAGAAGCTCAGCATCCAGCTGGATGGCTCCCAGGTGAAGCGCTGCTACGCGCCCTACGAGCTGGTGAAAAAGATGCGCGCCTCGATTCTGGTGCTGGGGCCGCTGCTGGCGCACTTTGGCCATGCCGACGTGTCGCTGCCCGGCGGCTGTGCCATCGGCTCGCGCCCGGTGGATCTGCACATCCGCGGCCTGGAGGCCATGGGCGCGGATATCCGCGTCGAGAACGGCTACATCCTTGCCCGGGTGGACGGACGCCTGCGCGGGGCGACGATATTTTTTGACACCGTGACCGTGACCGGCACCGAGAACCTGCTGATGGCCGCGACGCTGGCCGACGGCACCACGGTGCTGGAAAACGCCGCCCGCGAGCCGGAAGTGATTGACCTGGCCGAGTGCCTGGTCAAGATGGGCGCCAATATCAGCGGCCACGGCACCGATACCATCGTCATCGAAGGCGTCGAGCGGCTACACGGCTGCCATCACGACGTCATGCCCGACCGTATCGAAACCGGTACCTTTCTGGTAGCCGCGGCGATGACCGGCGGCCGGGTGAAGGTTACCCGCACCCGTGCGGATATCCTCGACGCGGTGCTGGCCAAGCTGGAAGAAGCGGGCGCCGAGATTACCGCTGAAGACGACTGGATCAGCCTCGACATGCACGGCAAGCGCCCGCGGGCGGTCAACATTCGTACCGCGCCGTATCCGGCTTTTCCCACCGATATGCAGGCCCAGTTTGTGGCCATGAACGCGGTCGCGGAAGGTAATTCGCGTGTGGTCGAAACCATTTTCGAAAACCGCTTCATGCACGTGCAAGAGCTCAATCGCATGGGCGCGGATATCGCCCTTGAAGGTAATACGGCACTGATTAGCGGCGTCACGTCGTTGTCGGGTGCGCCGGTGATGGCGACAGACCTGCGCGCCTCGGCCTCGCTGGTAATTGCGGCGATGATGGCCGAAGGGGAAACCCTGGTTGACCGTATCTACCATATTGATCGTGGCTATGAGTGTATCGAGGAAAAGCTGCAGCAGCTGGGCGCGCGTATCCGCCGTATTCCGGGCTAAACCGTATGCCGGACAAACCATGCGATAACGATGGGCGACAACCATGAGCAAGCAACTGATTTTAGCGCTCTCCAAGGGGCGTATACTGGATGAAACCCTGCCGCTGCTGGCCGACGCGGGAATTACCCCGGCGGAAGACCTGCGCAAAAGCCGCAAGCTGTTGTTTGATACCAATCTGGCGGACGTCAAGCTGATCGTCATTCGCGCCACCGACGTGCCGACCTACGTACAGCTGGGTGCGGCCGACATGGGTATTGCCGGCAAGGACGTGCTGCTTGAACACGGCGCCGACAGCCTTTACGAGCCGCTTGACCTGCAGATCGCCCGTTGCCGGCTGATGACGGCGGGTGCCCGGGACGAATCTCCCGGCCGCGCCCGGCGCCGGGTCGCCACCAAGTTTGTCAATGTGGCGCGGCGCTACTATGCCGAGCAGGGAATTCAGGCCGAAGTGATCAAGCTGTATGGCGCCATGGAGCTGGCGCCGATCATGAATCTGGCCGATGAAATCATCGATATCGTCGACACCGGCAATACCCTGCGCGCCAACGGCATGGAGCCGCGCGAACTGATTGACCACATCAGCACGCGACTGGTGGTCAACAAGGCATCGATGACCATGAAGCACGCGCAGATCAAACCGCTCATTGAGCGTCTGGAAGCGGCCGTCGACAAGCGCTTGAGCGCCGAGGAAGCGCACGCTTAAGCCCGGCTTGTTACCGTTTTTCGCCTGTTTTTTATACGAGGTCACTTATGAACGCGACGGCTAGCGCAGCGGGCATTGCCCGGCTATCCACCCGGGACGACGCTTTTGATCAGCGTCTTGACGCTTTGCTCGACTGGGAAGGCGTATCGGATCAGGCCGTGCAGACGCGGGTGGCCGAGATTCTCGAGGGCGTTAAAACTCGCGGCGATGCCGCCGTGATTGAAGCAACCAACCGCTTTGATCGCCTCTCGGCCAAGACGATGCAGGAATTGACGTTAACCCCCGAACGCCTTGAGCAGGCGTATAACGGCCTGCCCGACGAGCAGCGCGAGGCGCTGACCGCCGCCGCCGGACGTATTCGCCGCTATCACGAGCATCAAAAGCCCGAGTCGTGGCAATACACCGAAGCCGACGGCACCGTGCTCGGCCAGCAGGTCACACCGATTGATCGCGCGGGTATTTACGTGCCCGGCGGCAAGGCGGCTTACCCGTCGTCGGTGCTGATGAATGCGCTGCCCGCCCACGTGGCCGGCGTCAGAGAAATCGTCATGGTGGTGCCGACGCCCGATGGCGTGCTCAACGAACTGGTACTGGCGGCGGCACACCTTGCCGGCGTGGATTACGTGTTTACCGTGGGCGGCGCTCAGGCGATTGCCGCGCTGGCCTACGGCACCGAAACCGTGCCGCGGGTGGATAAAATTGTCGGGCCGGGCAATATCTACGTGGCCACGGCCAAGCGAGCGGTATTCGGTCAGGTGGGCATCGACATGATTGCTGGGCCGTCGGAAATCCTGATCGTGGCCGATGGTCACACCGATCCCGACTGGCTGGCCATGGACCTGTTCTCCCAGGCCGAGCACGACGAAGACGCCCAGGCGATTCTGGTCAGCTGGGACGCCGAGCACCTCGCCGCAGTAGAAGCATCGATCGAACGGCTGCTACCCACCCTGGAGCGCGCCGATATCGTCCGCGCGTCGCTCGGCGCTCGCGGTGCGCTGATTCACTGCGACAGCGAGCAGGAAGCGGTGACCTTGATCAACCGTATTGCGCCGGAGCATCTGGAGCTATCGGTGGCCGAGCCCGAGCGCTGGCTGGGTAATATCCGCCACGCCGGAGCGATCTTTATGGGGCGCTATACCGCAGAAGCGCTGGGCGACTACTGCGCTGGCCCCAACCACGTGTTGCCGACATCAGGCACTGCGCGCTTTTCCTCGCCGCTTGGCGTGTACGACTTCCAGAAACGCTCGTCGCTTATTCACTGCTCGGCAGAAGGCGCGTCATCCCTGGGCAAGATTGCCTCGGTGCTGGCGCGGGGCGAATCGCTGACCGCCCACGCTCGCTCGGCCGAGTATCGTCTGAAGAAATAGTGTCGCCTGCGCCGCTAGTGCGTTGATGTCTCGCGCGATTGTTGTTCCTGTTGAGGTGAATTCTGTTGCTTGGTGCCTTGCTGTTGCCGGCCCGGGCGGGCTGGCGCCGGGCGCTCGCCCACGGTGAGTTCGACGTGCTTTTTCTCGCCGCTGCGCACGATGGTCAGGGGCAGGGTGTCGCCGGGAGTCAGCTCGGCGATGTCGCTCATGGTAGTGCGGGCGTCGAGGATCGGTTCGTCATCAAGCGCCAGCAGCACATCGCCGGGCTGTAGTCCGGCGCTTTCTGCCGGGCCGCCCTTGACCACGCCCGCAACGATCATCCCCTGGGGCGTGCGCAGCCCGAAAGACGCCGCCAGCTCGCGGGAAAGTTCTTGCGCTTCGATGCCCAGCCAGCCGCGAATCACGCGCCCCTGAGTCACCAGCTCATCGAGAATGCCGTGGGCCAGATTGGCCGGAATGGCAAAGCCGATGCCCTGAGAGCCGCCCGAGCGCGAAAAAATTGCCGTATTGATGCCCACCAGCGCGCCGTCCGGATTGATCAGGGCGCCGCCGGAATTGCCGGGGTTGATCGCCGCGTCGGTCTGAATGAAATCCTCGTAGGCGTTCAGCCCCAGGTGGCTGCGGCCGGTCGCACTGATAATACCCATGGTCACCGTCTGGCCGACGCCAAAGGGGTTGCCGATGGCCAGTGCCACATCCCCTACGGCCACGTCTTCCGAATCGCTCAGCTTGATGTTGGGCAGGTTGTCCAGCGGAATGCGCAGGACGGCAAGATCGCTTTCGGGGTCGGTGCCGATGACGGTCGCCAGCGCCTCGCGGCCGTCACGCAAGGCGACCTGAATCTGGTCGGCGCCCTTGATAACGTGGTGATTGGTGAGTACGTAGCCGTCCTGGCTGACGATCACGCCCGAGCCCAGACTCGAGAGCATACGCTGTTGGCTGGTGTCATCGTCGTCAAAAAACTGCTGGAAGAATGGGTCTGACATCAGCGGGTGCTGGTCACGCTCGACAATGCGTGATGAATAAACGTTGACGACGGCCGGAGCCGCTTTTTGTACCGCGCTTGAATAGCTGGCAGGCCCCTGGCCACGGGTAAGCGGCGTGGCTTTCTGTACGTTGGGCGCGGTGCGCTGAGCGTCAGGCTCGATCAGCGGGGTAAAAGCCGTGCCGCTGACGTTGGGCGTCGGCGGTGGTTCGTCGGCAAAGGGATTGGGCAAACGTTCGGGAAATGCCAGAAGCAGCAGGGCAGCAAGCAGCACGCCGGCGATAACGGGCCAGAGGTAGGGCAACATGAAGCGTTGCATAGGTACGATCCTTTGAATGAAATGCGTTCCTGGGCGTGAGGACGTTCCTTTGGATAACGGTGTCAGCTTGATGGGAAAACGCCCGGTGGCAAGGGTTCACGCCTGCATGACGCCGACTTTATAATAGCGCGCATGGTAACATTTTACATGCCGGTCGCTGGGGTTCTGCCTGAATTAACCGGCACGGCAATCTTTCAAGGGGGCAATATGCTTCATCGGGATACGCTGGTGGCAGCGTGCGAGCAGCGCTTGGGCGCGCAGCGGTTCAAGGATTTCACCGTTAACGGGCTGCAGGTGGAGGGGCGGCCGCAGGTGCGCCGAGTGCTAAGCGGCGTGACGGCCTGTCAGGCGCTACTCGACGAAGCGGTTGCCTGGCGGGCTGATTTGGTGCTGGTGCACCACGGCTACTTTTGGAAAAACGAGCCGGTGGCGCTAACGGGCATGAAGCAGCGGCGTATCAAGACGCTGCTCAATCACGATATCAACCTGCTGGCCTATCATTTGCCGCTGGACGCCCATGTCACGCTGGGTAATAACGCGCAGCTGGCCAAGCGCCTCGGCTGGCGCGTAGAGCGCTGCCTGGACGGCGAGCTGGGCGAAGGGCTGCTGTGGCAGGGCAAAACGGCCGCGCCGCTCAGCGTTGAAGCGCTGGCCGGCGAGCTTGCCGGCAAGCTTGAGCGCGAACCCATGATGATCAAGGCGCCCGGCGTGGGCGATATCGAACGTATTGCCTGGTGCACCGGCGGTGCCCAGGACATGATTGCGGCGGCCCATGAAGGCGGCGCGCAGGCGTTTGTCTCGGGCGAAATTTCCGAGCGCACCACGCATCTGGCGCGCGAGCTGGGCATTCATTACCTGGCCGCTGGCCATCACGCCACCGAGCGCTACGGCGTACAGGCGCTGGGCGAGTGGCTGGCAGAAGAATATGGCGTAACGCACCGCTTTGTGGATATTGACAACCCCGCCTGACGGCGGGGCATGGCGCAGGCCCTGCGGATAAAGCCTAGTAGCGTGGCGGCTCGGGCGCTTGGGCCGCTTCGTCGTCGGCTGCTTCCCTGAGGCCGAAATCTTCGGAGAGGGTGCCGTTCTGGCCGTCCGCATAATCCCGCGGTGGATGGTCTTCCGAGGCGTCGGCCTCGCCGGCGAGTGGCTCTTGTGCGGCGGTTTTCAGCGAGTTGGTTTCATGGGCGGTCAGCGCGTCGCTGGCAATCGCCCACGCGCCGGCTTCCTGCTTGAGGCGCTGTTCAAGCTGATCCAGCGCGGCGCGGGCGCCGTGTACCTGGCGGTGCGTATCCAGCAAATGACTGCTCATATCGGCCTTGAGCTCTGCCACCTGACGCTCGCTTTCGAGGAGCCGGAGCTGGATATTCGACACCTGGCGCTGGTCTTTGCTCAACACGCGGTAGCTAAAGGCGCCGATTACCACGCCGATGATGATGCCAATAAACGCAAACGTTAACTGAAGGCTGGCTTCTTCCACCTGTATTTCTCCCTTGCGGTCGAGTTATTGGCCGCGGTGCTCTCAGGCGCTGGCCGTGCGGGTTATTTACGCTGCTATTATAGGCGCTTGCCGGCCAGTCAGGTCAATTCGACTATACGACGCCCGGCAGGGCATGCGACAACGCGGCGTGGCGAGTACAATCTTGCCGTCCAGTCAAGCGGGAGAAGGTCATATGGCAATAAACGGCGCATCAGAGGCGAGAGCGGGCAGGCTGGCCAGTGCCAGCAATGGGCAGCCCCGGCCGCTGGCACCGCTGGCCCGCTACCGCGCCGAACTGGACAGCGGCGAGCTGGTGCATGATGCCGCGCAAGAGGCCGCAGCAGAGCGACTGCAGCGTTTATACGAGGCGCTGATGGCCGAGCCGGCGTTACCGGCGCGCTCTCCCAAACGGTTGTCGCGTCGGCTGGCCGGCCTTTGGAAAAGCCGCCATGAGCCCGCCCACGCTGCGGTGCCGGGTATTCAAGGCGTATATTTTTGGGGCGGCGTAGGGCGCGGTAAAACCTGGCTGATGAACGCGTTTTATGCCTCGCTGCCGTTTGCTGATAAGCAGCGCACGCATTTTCATCGTTTTATGCAGCACGTGCACGCCGAGCTGGGTCGCTATAAAGGGGAAAAAAACCCGCTGTCGCTGATTGCCGCTGACCTGGCCAAAGAGGCGCGGGTTATCTGCTTTGACGAGTTCTTCGTCAAGGACATCGCCGATGCCATGATCCTTGCCAATCTGCTCAAGGCGTTGTTTGAGCACGGCGTGGTGCTGGTGGCCACGTCAAACATCGTCCCCGATGACCTGTATAAAAACGGGCTGCAGCGCGCGCGTTTTTTACCCGCCATTGCGCTGCTCAACCAGCACTGCGATGTGATGCACCTTGATGGTGGCGTTGACTACCGGCTGCGTACGCTGTCACGCGCCGAGATTTTTCATGCGCCGCTGGGCGAGGCGGCAGAACAGGCGCTTGAAAAAAGCTTTCTGGCGCTGGCGGGCGAAACGGGAGACGCGCAGGCAGCACTGGAGGTCAATCGCCGCACCCTGACCGCGCGGCGCCTGCACGACGCGGTGGTGTGGTTCGAGTTTGACGAACTGTGCAACGGGCCGCGTAGCCAGAACGACTATATTGAAATCGCGCGGTACTTTCACACCGTGCTGCTCTCCAACGTGATGCAGATGGGGCCACGCACCGATGCCCAGGCGCGGCGCTTTATCAATATGGTCGACGAGTTCTACGATCGCGGGGTAAACCTGTTGCTGTCGGCGGAGGTGCCCGTGACCTCGCTGTATACCGGGGGGCGGCTAAGCTTCGAGTTTCAGCGCACGCTTTCAAGACTTGAGGAGATGCAGTCGCGGGACTATCTTGCCTGCGCGCACCGGCCTTAGGCGGGGCGCGTAAGAAAAAGGGCGGGCGCGCTTAACTTCACCGGCCAGTTGCGGTAGAATCCGCCCCGCTCGATGTTGTTGTCGCGAATTTATAGCGGCAACCAAAAAAAATAGGGATGGTGCGCGCCGTTATATGGCGCAACATTGCACCCAATACACTTTATCTGGTGATTTCATCCATGAAGACGTTCAGTGCCAAGCCGCAGTCCGTCCAGCGCGACTGGTATGTTGTCGACGCGACTGACAAAACGCTCGGTCGTTTGGCGACCGAAATTGCTCGCCGTCTGCGCGGCAAGCATAAGCCCGAGTTCACACCTCACGTTGATACCGGCGACTACATCGTTGTAGTCAACGCCGAGAAAGTACAGGTGACCGGCAACAAGGCAAAAGCCAAAACCTATTACCGCCATACGGGCTACCCGGGCGGCCTGCGTTCCATGACTTTCGAGAAAATGATTGCTCATGCACCGGAGCGCGTCATCGAGTCTGCCGTTAAAGGCATGCTGCCGAAGGGGCCGCTTGGCCGTGCCATGTATACCAAGCTGAAGGTATACGCCGGCGCCGAGCACCCGCACTCTGCCCAGCAGCCGCTTGAACTGAACATCTAAGGAACTCTTCGCCATGACACAGCAGTATTACGGTACCGGGCGCCGCAAGACTTCCACCGCTCGCGTTTTCCTCAAGCCGGGTTCCGGCAACATTACGGTCAACAAGCTTGAGCTGGATAAGTTCTTCGGCCGTGTAACGGGCCGGATGGTAGTACGCCAGCCGCTCGAGCTGACCGAAACGCTCAGCCAGTTTGACGTGTACGTTACCGTTGAAGGCGGCGGCGGCTCGGCTCAGGCCGGCGCTATTCGCCACGGTATTACCCGTGCGCTGATGGAATACAATGAAGACCTGCGTCCGGCGCTGCGCGCAGCCGGTTACGTCACGCGTGATGCGCGTCAGGTTGAACGTAAGAAAGTCGGCCTGCGTAAAGCACGCCGTCGTCCGCAGTTCTCCAAGCGTTAATACTTACGCATGCGGCAAAACGCCCGGGTCTTTGGCCTGGGCGTTTTTTTGTTTGGATATCAATAATTTGTTAGCGTTCTTATGACTTTGGTCAGGGGCGGTTATTGTTGTGCGGAGCGCTGTGTTTTCTTACTATAGGGCGTAATTTATATTCGTCGCCGTCATATGCGCGTTTACGGCGTACGGGTGAGCAAAAGGGAGAAACCTGGAATGGCAGATAACGGCGTAAACAAAGGCCGGCGCCGTTTCCTCGTCGGTGCCACCTCCGTAGTTGGAGCGGTGGGTGCAGTCGGGGTTGCGGTCCCCTTTGTGGCTTCTTGGCAGCCTAGTGCCAAGGCGAGGGCGGCGGGTGCCCCGGTACAAGCGGATATATCCAAGCTTGAACCGGGTCAGCGTATGACGGTGGAGTGGCGCGGCAAGCCGGTCTGGGTCATTAACCGGACGCCGGAAATGATCGAGCGCACCACGGCGCTGGGCGCGGATCGCTTGGCAGACCCGGATTCGAAAGTACCCCAGCAGCCGGCGTATATCGACGGCGAGCTCCGTTCGATCAAGCCCGAAATCGGGGTGATAGTCGGTATTTGCACGCACTTGGGCTGCTCGCCGCTGTTCAAGCCGGAACCCGATGCCGACGGCGTGGGCGTGGATAACTGGCCCGGCGGGTTTTTCTGCCCGTGCCACGGTTCCCGTTTCGACCTGGCCGGCCGCGTGTTTTCCAACGTGCCCGCGCCGACGAATCTTGAAGTGCCGCCCTATCGCTTCGAGAGCGATGAAATCATCGTTATCGGCGAGGACAAGGAGACTGCCTAATGGGTAATCCACACAAAGCCAAGGCGGAGCGCGGCGTCATGCGCTGGGTCGATGACCGTTTTCCCGCAACGCAGATGTGGCAAGAACATCTGTCAAAGTACTATGCGCCGAAGAACTTCAACTTCTGGTATTTCTTTGGCTCGCTGGCTCTGCTGGTGTTGGTCAACCAGATTCTGACCGGCGTCTGGCTCACCATGAGCTTCAACCCCACGGCCGAAGGCGCCTTTGCCTCGGTTGAGTACATCATGCGCGATGTTGAGTGGGGCTGGCTGATACGCTATATGCACACCACCGGCGCCTCGGCGTTTTTTGTCGTGGTGTATCTGCACATGTTCCGCGGCCTGCTTTACGGTTCTTACCGGGCGCCCCGCGAGCTGGTGTGGATTTTCGGCATGACCATCTATCTGGCGCTGATGGCCGAAGCCTTCATGGGCTACCTGCTGCCCTGGGGGCAAATGTCCTATTGGGGCGCGCAGGTCATCATCTCGCTGTTCTCTGCCATTCCGTCGATCGGCCCCGATCTGGCGCAGTGGGTGCGCGGCGATTTCCTGATTTCCGGTATTACGCTTAACCGCTTCTTTGCGCTGCACGTGGTGGCCTTGCCAATCGTGATTCTGGCGCTGGTGGTGCTGCACGTTATCGCGCTGCACGAAGTGGGTTCCAATAACCCTGACGGCATCGACATCAAGCAGAAAAAAGACGAAACCGGCATACCGCTCGACGGCATTCCCTTTCATCCGTACTACACGGTGAAGGATCTGGTCGGGGTCGCGGTCTTCCTGTTTGTCTTCTGCGTGGTGATTTTCTACTTCCCCGAAGGCGGTGGGTACTTCATCGAGAAGCCTAACTTCGAGCCGGCCAATCCGCTGAAAACGCCGGATCACATCGCGCCGGTCTGGTACTTCACGCCGTTCTACGCCATCTTGCGGGCGATTACCTTCTCGGTCTTCGGGCTGGAAGCGAAGTTCCTCGGCGTTATCTTCATGGGTGGTGCCATTGCCGTGCTTTTCGTGCTGCCGTGGCTCGACCGCAGCCCGGTCAACTCCATTCGCTACAAGGGCTGGATGTCAAAAGTCATGCTGGCGTTGTTTGCCATCAGCTTTGTGATTCTGGGTGTGCTCGGTGTGCTGCCGGTGAGCCCGGGACGCACCGTTCTCGCCCAGGCATGCACCGTCATCTACTTCGCCTTCTTTGTGCTGATGCCGCTGTACACCAGGCTGGAGAAGACTAAACCCGTTCCTGAAAGGGTGACTGGCTAATGAAAAAGCAACTGTTTGCACTGCTCTTCGCGCTATTGCCGGTAACGGCCATGGCAGCCGGCGGTGGAAGTCTGCCGTACTCAATGGAGCCGGATCTGCAAGATCGCGCGTCGCTGCAAAACGGCATGAAGATGTACGTCAACTACTGCATGGGCTGCCATTCGCTTGAGCATCAGCGCTTTTCGCGCGCAGCAAGCGACCTGGGTATTCCTCAGGGGTTGGTGGAAGACAACCTTATCTTCTCGCCGGATCTGGGTTTTAACGACCAGATGCACATTGCCATGCAAAGCGATGACGCGGCGAATTGGTTTGGTGCAGCGCCGCCGGATCTGACGCTTGAAGCGCGCCTGCGTAGCCCTGACTGGATTTACTCCTACCTGCTGAGTTTCTACCAGGACCCGAGCAGTTCGACCGGGGTCAACAACGAGGTGTTTGATCTGGTGGCGATGCCCAACGTGCTGGAGCCGCTGCAGGGCGTGCAGGAGAAGGTCTGTGCCGCGACTGATCGCCACGTTGAAGGGCAGTCACCGGACCCGCTGACCGGAAAATACCAGTCCTGCGACATACTCAGGGTGACACAGCCGGGCGAGATGGAGCCTGATGAGTTCAAGCAGGCGGTCTATGATCTGACCAACTTCCTGACGTACGTGGGCGAGCCCTCCAAGCTCAAGGCGCAGGCGTTGGCGCCTAAAGTGCTGATCTTTATTTTCCTGCTGGGTATTCTCTGCTACTTCCTCAAACGGGAATACTGGCGTGATATTCACTAAGACGTGCTAAACGCATAAAAAGGCGCACGGCAACTGTCGTGCGCCTTTTGCGTCTCTGGGCGGGTTAAGTTTATAAGCGCTTTCCCCTAGGGCTTGCTTGGCATGGTATTATCCCCTATTGACTTGATGTGAGGATTGCTACATGGGTGTTGTGGCCAAACGGTCGTCGATGATTTTTTATTCCGGAGCTGATGACCACTTTAGTCATCGCGTACGTATCGTGCTGGCCGAAAAGGGCGTCGCGGTCGATATCGTCAACGTGAATGACGACAAGGCGCCGGAAGAACTTGCCGAGCTTAATCCGTACAACAGCGTTCCTACGCTGCTGGATCGTGATCTGGTGCTCTACGAATCCAAGGTCATGATGGAATACCTTGACGAGCGCTTCCCGCATCCTCCTTTGCTGCCGGTCTATCCTGTGGCGCGGGCACAAAGCCGCCTGTGGATGCATCGTATCGAACGCGAATGGTGCCCGATGGTTGACCAGATTCGCACCGGCAGCAAAAAAGAAGCCGACAAGGCACGCAAGGAACTGCGCGAAAGCCTTGTGGGTATTTCGCCCATCTTTGAAGACATGCCGTTTTTCATGAGCGATGAATTCACGCTGGTGGACTGCTGTCTGGCACCGATTTTATGGCGCCTGCCCGAGCTCAATATCGAACTGCCCGAAAAGCAGGTGCAGCCGTTGCTCAGCTACATGTCGCGCGTTTTTGAGCGTGATGCCTTCAAAGCGGCGTTAAACGAGCGCGAAAAAGAAATGCGCACCTGATTCGCCCGCGCGATGCCTGCGATTTTGCCCCACAACGCAGCGAAAGGAGAGCGACAATGACGCGTTCCAGCCGCCCCTATCTTGCCAGAGCCCTGTACGAATGGCTGCTGGACAACGAATTGACGCCGTACCTGGTGGTTGACGCCACCTTGCCGGGCGTTGAAGTCCCGCGCCAGTCTGTGCAAAACGGCCAGATCGTGCTGAACGCATCGCCGACTGCGGTGCGCGACTTTTTCATGGAAAATCAGGCCATCGGGTTTAGCGCGCGGTTTGGCGGCCAGCCGATGCAGATCATGATTCCCATTGAGGCGTTGCTGGCCGTCTACGCCAGTGAGAATGGCGCGGGCATGGTCTTTGGCCATGAGCCCGATCTGACGGCGCCGGATGAGCCGGACGCCTCGGGCGAGCAAAGCGATACCGTCACTGCGGCACAAGGCGAGGGCGCGTCGGCAAAACCTGCGCTGTCTGCAGTCTCGGATGCGAGCGATGGCGCCAGCCCTGAGGTTGATACGGGTAAGGACAAGGACAAGGAGAAGACGCCGGACGCGTCTGACTCCGGTGCCAAGTCGCAGAACAAAGCGAAAGACACGCCCAAAAAGAAACCCACGCTGCGGGTGATCAAGTAGGGCGAGTGATGAAGTAGAGCAGGTGATAAAGCAGACCAAATTGCTGTGATCATCACGCCATGAAAAACGCCCCGGCAAACTATGCCGGGGCGTTTTTTTATCTCAAGGGTTCAAGGCCAGGCGCCTGGTTTTAAGCGTCGTCGAGGTACTCAAATACCTTGACGATACGTTGCACGCCCGCCACGCCGGAAACGGCTGCCACGATACGTTCGGCCTCCTGGCGCGAGACAATGCCCATCAGGTAGACGCTGGCGTTTTCGGTGGTGACCTGGAGCTTGGAAGAGTCGATGTGATCGTTGGTCGCAAGCTGGCTGACCACGTTGGTGGTCAACCAGGTGTCGGTCAGGCGCTGGCTGGTGGGCAGGCGCGCCGCTATGTCCAGCTCGTTGTGGACGGTTTCAACGCCGCGCAGCTGTTCGGCTACCTGGCCGGCTTTGTCATGCAGTTCTTCGCTGGGCACCTGGCCCACCAGCAGCACTGCGCCATTGAAACTGTGGGCGCGAATACGCGCATCGCCGAGTCGGGCATCGGCATGCACCAGCGCTTTGGCCACTTGATTTTCAATGGTGGCATCGATGGCCTGAACGTCATTGGTGCGCTGGCCGTAATCCGACTGGTTAGTGGCCGAGTTGGTGGCGCAGCCGCCAAGCAGTAGCAGGCCGCCCGTCAGCAGGGCGGCGACGCAGGCGCGGCTTGCGGTGCGAGAGCGTAACGTGGCGCAAAACGCAGTTAACATGGGCATGGCTCCGAGGGTTGAGTGAAAAGCGTAATGTTATCGCAGTGACGATAAAGGCATTGCAGGTTGATGTGTCGTGGATTAGACGGCACCGCCAAACAGTTGTTCATCGATCAGGTCACACAGGCAATGAATGGCCAGCAAGTGGACTTCCTGTATGCGCGCGGTAGACGTTGCCGGTACGCGTATTTCGCAGTCGTCTTGTTCCAGCAGCGAGGCCATGTCGCCGCCGTCGCGGCCGGTGAGGGCAATCACGGTCATCTCGCGGTCATGCGCTGCCTGAATGGCCTGCACGATGTTGGCCGAGTTGCCGCTGGTGGAAATGGCCAGCAGTACGTCGCCGGGCTGGCCCAGCGCACGAATCTGCTTGGAAAACACTTCATTGTAGCTGTAGTCGTTGGCGATGGAGGTGAGCGTTGACGTATCCGTTGTCAGCGCCAGTGCCGGCAGGCTCGGGCGTTCACGCTCAAAGCGGTTTAACAGCTCGGAGGAAAAATGCTGGCTGTCGCCGGCGCTGCCGCCGTTGCCGCAGGCAAGGATCTTGCCCTCGTTGACCAGGCTCTGCACCATCATCTGACTGGCGACTTCGATGAAGGGGGGGAGCACTTCGCTGGCGTAGGTCTTGGTGTCGATGCTGGCGTTGAAGTGATCAAGTATACGAGTTTGAAAATCCATTGGGCGTCCTGTTTGCATAATCGCTTTAATGGGTCAAAAGGCGTCAAAAGCCGCTTTGACCCATTCAAAGGTGAGCGCCGGGGGCGTACCGATGACGGCAAGTACATCAAAGCGGCAGGGGCAGGAAAGCTGCTGCCGGGCCAGATAAACGCGCGCGGCATGTACCAGGCGGCGCTGCTTTTGTGCGGTAACGGTTTCCAGCGGATGGCCGTAGCGCGTTGTCTCGCGATGTTTGACTTCGACAAACACCAGGGTGTCGCCGTCCTGCATGACCAGATCCAGCTCGCCGCCTTTGGCATGCTGATTGCGCCCCAAAAGCCTCAGTCCTCGCTCTGCAAGCCACCGAGCGGCAATCTGCTCGATGGCTGTGCCGCGTGCCCGGGCGGTGCGTGGGTCACTCATCGCCTGACCGGTTGGAGGACAAGATGGCGCCCGGTACACCGTTCTTGAACTCTGCCCAGGGCAGGTCGCGGTAGATGCGCCCATCAGCGGTCAGGTATAGCCGGCCTGTCGCGCCCTGAAGGTCCTGCAGAGAGGCAATATCGGCCAGGCGAGTACCGGCTTCGTAGGCGTCAACGCCCATGGCCATCAGCCTGAACATGGACGGGTCAGCTTCTTCGCGCAGCGTTTCGTAGGTGGAGTAAAACGGCAGCGCTTCTTCACCGCCGGCGGCAGCATCGGGAATCTGCCAGGGAATGTCGGCAAAGCTGATGCCATCAAGGTCCTTGTCCAGACGCGGCTGCTTGAGCCCTTCGTTCAAGTGGGACGTGGCATAAACGGGCAGGCTGGTGGCGTAGTAATAGTCCAGCAGCGGCGGCACCTGGCGTGCATATTCGGGTACGGCGAGCAGAAACAGGGCGTCGATATTGCCCAGGCGAGCGCGTTCTCCGCTGACGCTAAGCGCCCGTTTCACGGCGGTTGAAGCGCTGCCGTTGGGGTTGTAGCGCACGGCGTTGGTGACGTTGCCGCCTTCCTGCTGCAGCGTTTGAGCGAAGGCGTCGCCCACACGTTGCCCCCAGGCATTATCAGGTACCATCAGCGCCATTTGCTGGTTGCCATCTTGCTTGGCGCGTTTTGCCGCCTGACGCGCTTCATCTTCCGCTGACAGGCCGTACTGGAACAGGCGCTTGGCCTGATTGTAGTCGCTTTCGCCGTAGTTAAGCGCCAGGGTTGGCAGTGGCACGCTGGGGCGCTGTTCCAGCTGGGTGACGCGGTCTTTGGACAGTGGGCCGATCACGATTTGCGCGTTCATTTCGCCGGCGCGGCGGTAAAGCTCGTTCAGCGAGTATTGCGTGGTGTCGATAAAGCGCAACGTAGTGCCGTCACCGACTCGCTGGTGATGGGTGCGAATGGCTTTTTCCAGCGTGTCGGCGACGTTGCTCAGCGGGCCGGATTCAGGCAGGAAAACCGCAATGCGCTGCACTTTCTGGCCCGCCAGTTCGGGTATTTCAAAGCTTTTGAGGTCGGGTTGATCCAGGGATTCGCGTGCCCAGCGGCGCCGTTCGATCAGGGCTTTTTGCTGGTTGGATGACATGGATAGCTCATCATCCAGTACCTGGGTGGCACGCAGTACGGCACGCGGCTGATCAAGGGCGCGGGCAAGCTCTGAGTGCAGAATCGCCCAGCGCACGCGGTCAGACGCTGACAGCACGCTTTCATCAAGGCCGTCGGTAATTTCAAAGGCGCGGTCGCGCTGGCCCTGGCGTGCCAGAATGTCCGCCGCTTCAAGGCGGGTTTGTGCGGCTTTTGCCGGGGCTTGCCGTTCGGCATCGCCCAGCAGCTGGCCGGGGTCCTGCGCGGGCGCGCGATCAACGACGCTTGGCGATTGCTGCTGAACGGCACAGCCTGTCAGCAACAAGGCCGTGAGCGCGGTGGCAAAAAGACCACGAAATGACTGTTTCATGTATCCTTCCTTAATTGGTGTTAATGCTTGTGCTTCGCTCGCGGCATCAGGCCACTAACAAGACTGTGAATCACCATGAAGCGGTGCTCTTGGCCCTCAGGCGCCGGCATCAACGCCACAATAGCGCATAGCGTACCGCAAGAGTTGGCCAACAAATCAGCCAACACGTCAGTTAAAACGAATCGGGAGTCATGATGACACACAGGCGTACGGGCACATTGTACGTGGTTGCCACACCAATTGGGAATCTGGACGACCTGAGCACACGCGCCGCGGCTATTCTCGGCAGCGTGGCGCGTATTGCCGCCGAAGACACGCGCCATAGCAGTCGCCTGCTGGGGCACTTGGGCATCAGCGTGCCAATGCTTTCCCTGCACGAACACAATGAAGCCGCGCGCGTGGCGCAGCTGACGGCATATCTCGCCGCCGGCGAAGACATCGCGCTGATCAGTGATGCCGGTACGCCGCTGATCAGCGATCCCGGCTTTATTCTGGTGCGCGAGCTGCGTGCGCTGGACTATCCGGTGGTGCCGATACCCGGCCCCTCGGCGCTGATTACGGCGCTGAGCGCTGCCGGCTTGCCTACCAACCGCTTTCGTTTTGGCGGTTTTTTGCCGGCCAAGGCCGGCGCGCGCAAGCAGGTTCTGGAAGCGCTGCGCGAGAGCGAAGAAACGCTGGTGTTTTACGAGTCGCCGCACCGCATTTTGCACACCCTCGATACCCTTGACGCGGTGATGCCCGAGCGCCCGGTGGTGCTGGCCCGGGAGTTGACCAAAACCTTCGAGACGTTTTTGTCAGGCACGCCGGCTGTGTTGCGCGAGCGGCTGGTGAGCGATCCCAATCAGGCGCGGGGCGAATTTGTGGTGATGATCGAAGGCGCCCAGCCAACCGTCGATACCGAACAGCAGGAAATATCGGCTGATACGTTATTGAATGCGCTGCTGGCCGAAGGCGTGGGCGTCAAGCAGGGGGCGGCATTGGCGGCGCGTTTGCTCGGCGGGCGTAAGCAGGTCTGGTATGCACGGTTGCAAGCCATCAAGGATTAACCTGCGATGACGATTGAGGCCGGGCAAGCGCGCTGGTATGCTTGCCCGCGGAGTTGGCCAGACAGTCGCCGCCGCGCTTGCGCGGGGGAGGAAAGTCCGGGCTCCATAGGGCAGAGTGCCAGGTAACGCCTGGGCGGCGTGAGCCGACGGAAAGTGCAGCAGAGAGTAGACCGCCTAAGCCTTTCGGGGCCGGTAAGGGTGAAAGGGTGCGGTAAGAGCGCACCGCGCGGCTGGCAACAGTACGTGGCAAGGTAAACCCCACTCGGAGCAAGACCAAATAGGAACCCGTTGGCGTGGCCCGCGCTGGGTTCGGGTAGGTTGCTTGAGCGCTAGGGTGACGTAGCGCCTAGAGGAATGGCTGTCCACGACAGAACCCGGCTTATCGGCCGACTCCCCCATCAACAACAGAGCGCTACGGCGCTCTGTTCAAGGTTTTAGACGTCTGTCTCTGATCTTGTTTGTTCATCCTGTTTGTAACCTTATGCGTGAGAGCCACATGTCTTTACCCGATGCGGATCAGGCTGCTGCCCGCTTTCGCCATACCAGCGTCTTGCTGGACGGTGCCGTGGATACCCTTGTACACGCGCCGGATGGCGTTTATCTGGACGGCACCTTTGGCCGTGGTGGGCACTCTCGCGTTATTTTAGAGCGGCTGGGAGACGGCGGCCGGCTACTGGCCATGGATCGTGACCCCCAGGCCATTGAGGCAGCCGACGCGTTCGACGACGGCCGCTTTCAGATTACCCGTCAGGCCTTTTCGCAGCTCGGGGAGTTTGCCCGGGAACAGGGCGTATACGGCCAGCTATCCGGCGTGTTGCTGGATATCGGCGTGTCTTCCCCGCAGCTTGACGATCCCGAGCGCGGCTTCAGCTTTATGCGCGACGGCCCGCTGGACATGCGCATGGACCCGACTCAGGGCCAAAGCGCAGCGGAATTTATCGCCCGCGCCAGCGAAGCCGATATTGCCCGGGTGTTCAAGACCTACGGGGAAGAGCGCTTTGCCAAGCGGCTGGCGCGCGCGGTGGTAACGCGGCGCGGGCAAACGCCGTTTACCCGTACGGTCGATCTGGCCGAGGTGTTGAAAACAGCACACCCGGCCTGGGAGAAAGGGCGGCACCCGGCTACCAAGGCCTTTCAGGGGCTGCGGATTTACCTCAACGGCGAGCTTGATCAGCTGGACGCCGCCCTTGATGCCGCACTTGAGGCATTGGCACCCGGCGGGCACCTGGTGGTGATCAGTTTCCATTCGCTGGAAGATCGCCGTGTCAAACGCTTCATCCGTCATCACGTGCGTGGCGACACCCACGTGCCGCGAGGTATGCCGCTGCGCGATGATCAGCTGAATCGCCGCCTGGAAGCGCTGGGCAAAGCGCAGCGAGCAAGCGTCGAAGAAGTCGCCGACAACCCCCGCGCACGCAGCGCCGTCATGCGGGCCGCACGCAAGCTGGGGGCATAGATGGCCGGTCACGCAACGCGCACAAAAGACAAAAAAAGACTGCGACAGTGGGTGGCCAGCGCCGAGCGGCCGCGCTCGCTGCGCGTCTTTCTGCGTCCGTGGCCGTTGCTCATTGGTGCGTTGATGCTGCTATGCCTGTTAACCGGCCTGGCCATTGTGGCCATGACCCATCAGACCCGCGTGCAGTACGCCGAGTTACAAACGCTTGAGCAGGAAAACAATCAGCTGAATACCGAGTGGGGCCAGCTGCTGCTGGAAGACGGTACCTGGTCAACCCCCGCGCGTATTGAAAAAATTGCCACGGAGCGTTTAAGCATGCGCATTCCCGACGTGCACGACGTGAAGGTCATCCAACCGTGAACGCCAAGCGTCGCGGCGGTGAGACGCGTCCAGCCTCCGTTGCCCCGCCGCTGGGTCGGGGGCGCTTCGGATTTATGCTGCTGGCGATCGTGATCGTGGCCGCCGTGCTGATCGGGCGCATCACCCTGCTGCAGGTGATTGACCGGCCGTTTTTGCAAAGCCAGGGTGATGCCCGCACGCTGCGTCACGAAACCATTCCCGCCCACCGCGGCATGATTACCGACCGCCACGGCGAGCCGCTCGCTATCTCGACCCCGGTGATGACGCTGTGGGCCAATCCCCAGGAATTGCCCGAAGATCCGGTTAGCCGCGTTGTGCTGGCCCAGGCGTTGGGCATGAGTCTGGTGGACTTTGACGCCCGCGTGGCGCGCTACAGTCAGCATGAATTCATGTACCTGCGTCGCCAGATGACGCCCAAGGCCGCGCAAGAGGTGCTGAATCTTCACACGCCGGGCGTTTATTCCCAAAAAGAATACAAGCGCTACTATCCGGCGGGCGAGGTGGCTGCCCAGGTTGTGGGTGTCACCAACGTTGACGACAAGGGGCAGGAGGGGCTGGAGCTTGCCTACCAGCCCTATTTGGCTGGCCACCCCGGCCAACGTCGTATTTTGCAGGACCGACGTGGGCGGCTGGTGCGCGAACTGGGCGTGGTGCGCGAAGCACAGCCCGGCGGCAACCTGACCCTCTCCATCGACCAGCGCCTGCAATATATGGCCTACCGTGAGCTGCGTGCCGCAGTGGACGAAAACGATGCCGACGGCGGCGTGCTGGTGATGTTGGACGCGCGCACCGGCGAAGTGCTGGCGATGGTCAACCTGCCGTCCTATAACCCCAACAACCGTGCCGGGCTGGATCCTCAAGGGTTGCGTAACCAGGCGCTGGTGGACGTCTTTGAGCCAGGCTCGGTGGTCAAGCCGCTGGCCATGTCGACGGTGCTTGAACGCTCGGATTTTACCCCCGATACGGTCATTGATACCACGCCGGGGTGGATGGTGATCGATGGCTTTACCATTCGCGACTTCCGCAACTACGGCGAGCTGAGCCTGACCAACGTGCTGGTTAAGTCGTCCAATATCGGTATGTCGCGTCTGGCATTGGGGCTTGAAGACACGACGATATGGAAGCGCTACAACCAGCTGGGATTTTCACATAACCCGGGGACCGGTTTCCCCGGGGAAGCCGGCGGCAGCCTGCCGGACACCCTTGATTTTTCACGCAGCGAACGCGCCTCGCTGGCCTATGGCTACGGGCTTTCGGTCTCTGCCGTGCAGCTGGCCAGTGCCTATACCGCGATTGCCAACCACGGCACGCGCATGCCGCCATCGCTGCTGAAGCTTGACCAGGCGCCGCCGGGTAAGCCGGTCATCAAGCCGCAGGTGGCGGATGATCTGCTGGGCATGCTGGAGGCCGTGGTGGGGCCGAACACCGGTGGCCGTCGTGCCCGGGTGGAAGGCTACCGGGTGGCCGGCAAGACCGGCACCGTGCGCAAGACCGGTGTCAGCGGCTACGACAAGGACGCTTACCGCAGCGTGTTTGTGGGCATTGCGCCGGCATCGGATCCGCGTATCGTGACGGCGGTGATGATCGATCACCCCAAAGCGGGTGACTTTTACGGCGGCGCGGTGGCGGCGCCGGTATTTTCGGATGTGGCAGGCAACGCGCTGCGCCTTTTGGACGTGCCGCCTGATGAGCAGAGCGCGCCCTAGGTCAAGGAGAGAGCATGACGCTTACCGCAAGCGACGTAATAACGGCTTTGCAGCAGGTATGGCCAACGGCAACCTTGCCGCCGGAACTGCCCGAGCTGCCTGATGCGATCCGGCTGATAACCGACTCGCGACAGGTCGCCGCCGGCGATATTTTTGTCGCCGTGCCCGGCAGTCAGGTAGACGGGCGTGACTATATTGACCAGGCGCTTGCGGCCGGTGCCGCGCTGGTGCTCAAACACGCGCGCGACGGGGACGTCGCGCTTGCCGGGCGCATTCTGACAATGCCGCACCTTTCGCTGCGTCTGGGTGAGCTGGGCCGTACGCTGTTTGCCGTGCCCGATACGCTCGACATCATTGCCGTGACCGGCACTAATGGCAAAAGCTCGGTAACGCACTACATCGCCGACCTGAGTGAGCAGCTGGGCACGCCGACCGGCGTTGTGGGTACGCTGGGCGTGGGACGCGCCGGGGCACTTGCGGATACCGGGCTGACCACGCCCGGGCCGCTGGCCCTGCAGGCAACGCTGGGTGATATGGCGCAGCGCGGCCTGCGTCGCATCGCGCTGGAGGCCTCATCCCACGCGCTGGACCAGCATCGCCTTGAAGCGGTGAACGTCACCGCCGGGGTGTTTACCAATCTGAGCCGCGACCACCTTGATTATCATGGCAGCATGGCCGCCTATGCCGCGACCAAGGCCAAGCTGTTTCGCCGTAGCGAGCTGGCGCTGGCGGTGGTCAACGCCGATGACCCGCTGGCGCGGCTGATGCTTGCCGGCTGTAGCGAAAACACCCGGGTGCTGGCCACCGGCGAGGATGAATCGGTCACCCTGCGGGTGCTGGAATGGAGCCCGCATGCCAACGGGCAGCAGGCGCTGATAGCCACGCCCGAAGCTGAAAAAGTGCTCTCGCTTAACCTGATGGGGCGCTTCAATCTGGATAACGTGCTGCTGGCCATGGCCGTCCTTTACGGGCTGGGCGAGCCGCTGGACGCGCTGGTCGATGCCGCTGCCCGTATCAGGCCCGTGCCGGGGCGTATGGCGCTTCACCGTGAAGCCGACTCGCCAAGCGTAGTGGTCGACTACGCGCATACCCCGGATGCGCTTAAAAGTGCGCTGGTGGCGCTGCGCGCGCACTTGGGCAGCGCCGGCCGGCTGTGGTGCGTGTTTGGCTGTGGCGGTGACCGTGATAGCGGCAAGCGTGCAGCGATGGCCAGAATGGCAGAGGCCCATGCGGATTGCAGCGTGGTGACCGACGATAACCCGCGCACCGAATCGCCCGAAGCCATTCGTCAGGATGTGCTGGCCGGGTTTGATCCGGCGGCTGAGGTGCTGGAAATCGGTGATCGCCGCCGCGCGATTGCCGAGGTTATTGCCCGCGCTGAGCCTGACGACGTGGTGCTGATTGCCGGCAAAGGTCACGAAGCCTACCAGGAAATCAGCGGCGTGCGTCACGCCTACCGCGACAGCGATGAAGTCCAGCAGGCGCTGGCCGTCCGGATCGAGGCATGACGCCGCTAACGCTTTACGGCATTGCCGATGCCGTGGGGGGTGAATGCGCCGGTGTCGGGCAAGACCTGACGCTGACCACCGTCGTCACCGATACCCGTGCCATCGTGCCGGGCTGTTTGTTTGTCGCGCTGGTGGGCGAGCGTTTTGACGGCCACGATTTTATCGCCGACGCGCAGCGCCAGGGAGCGGCCGCCGTATTGGTCGAACGTGCCTGTGACGTTACCTTGCCGCAGATCGTCTGCTGCGATACCCGCCTGGCGCTGGGGCTTCTGGCGCGCGCCTGGCGGAATGAATTTACCTGTCCGCTGGTGGGCATAACCGGCAACAGCGGCAAAACCACGGTTAAAGAGCTTGTCGCAGCGCTGTTGGCGCCGCTCGGGCCGGTGCATGCCACTCGGGGAAACCTGAATAACGAGATTGGTGCACCGCTCACGCTGTTGGGGCTTGAACCGCACCACCGCGCAGCGGTGGTGGAGCTGGGGGCCAATCATCTGGGCGAAATTGCCTGGACAACGCGACTGGCCATGCCGCAGATCGCCGTGATTACCAACGTGACCGGCGCTCACGTGGGCGAGTTCGGCGGCATGGGGCAAATCGCTCAGGCAAAAAGTGAGATTTTGCAGGGATTGGCCGCCGACGGCGTGGCGGTGATCAATCGCGATGACCCTTACTTTGCGTTCTGGGCGCAGTGCGCCGCGCCCAATGCCGTGATGAGTTTCGGGTTACATCCCGATGCAGACGTGCACGCGGGGGCGCTTTCCTGTGACGACAAGGGGCGTTATGCTTTCACGCTGGTGGTTAATGGCGATAGCGTTGGACAAGTCGCGCTGGGGCTTTTCGGCCAGCATAACGTCAGCAATGCCCTTGCTGTTGCTGCCGTGGCATTGAGTCTGGGCGTTGAGGCGTCGCGTGTAATAGACGGTCTGTGCCAGGCAACAGCGCTTTCCGGGCGGCTGTGTGTACTGCCGGGCAAGCGCGATACGACGCTGCTGGATGACTCTTATAACGCCAACCCCGGTGCGGTCAAGGCGGCGCTGGATACGCTGGCGCAGCTGCCTGCGCCGCGCTGGTGCGCGCTTGGCGCGATGGGCGAGCTGGGCGAAGCCTCCGCCGCGTTGCACGCCGAGGTGGGTGCCTACGCCGCTGCGCTGGGCGTAGAGGCGCTGTATACGCTGGGCGACGCCGCCAAGCCGGCAAGCACCGCTTTTGCTCGCCACGCGGCAGAAAGTCGTGGCAGCCAGCATTTTGACGATTACACCGCGCTTGAAGACCACCTGCAAAGCGCGCTGCCAGCGGGCACGAGTTTACTGGTCAAGGGCTCTCGAAGCGCAGGCATGGAGCGGCTGATTGCCGCCCTGCGCATGGATAAACAATAAGGTAAGCGCCGCTCATGTTACTTCATCTGGCGAATTTTCTAGCGCAGTATCAAAGCGCCTTTCAAGTCGTTAACTATCTGACGTTGCGCGTTATTTTAGGCGCACTCACCGCACTTCTGCTGTGCTTGTGGCTGGGGCCTCTGGTGATTCGTCGCCTGGTCGAAGGCCAGATTGGCCAGGCCGTGCGCGATGACGGCCCGCAGTCGCACCTGTCCAAGGCGGGAACGCCGACCATGGGCGGGGTGATGATCCTGATTTCCATGGCGGCCAGCACGCTGATCTGGGGGGATCTGACCAATCACTACGTCTGGGTGGTGCTGGGCGTAACCCTTGGCTTTGGCGCCATTGGCTGGGTGGATGACTACCGCAAGGTCGTCGAGAAAAACCCGCGTGGCTTGCCCGCCAAGTGGAAGTATTTCTGGCAGTCGGTGGTGGGCCTGGGTGCTGCCGGTATCCTTTATGCCACGGCGGCAAGCCCGGTTGAAATCAGCCTGCTGATACCCATGGTGAAAGGGGTCATGCTGCCGCTGGGCGTGTTTTTCATTGTGCTTAGCTACTTTGTCATTGTGGGCAGTTCCAACGCCGTGAACCTGACCGACGGACTGGATGGACTGGCCATCATGCCGACGGTGCTCGTGGCCATGGGGCTTTCGGTATTTGCCTATGTCAGCGGCAACGCGGTGTTTGCTGACTATTTGCACATGCCATTTATTGCCGGCACCGGCGAGCTGGCGGTATTTTGCGCCACCATCGCTGGTGCCGGGCTGGGTTTTCTGTGGTTCAACACCTACCCCGCCCAGGTATTCATGGGCGATGTCGGCTCGCTGGCACTGGGTGCCGCACTGGGTGTGGTGGCCGTCATTGTGCGTCAGGAAATCGTGCTGTTCATCATGGGCGGTATTTTTGTGGTCGAGACGCTGTCGGTCATCCTTCAGGTGGGGTCCTACAAGCTGACCGGACGGCGTATTTTTCGCATGGCACCACTGCACCACCATTATGAGCTGAAAGGCTGGCCGGAGCCGCGGGTTATCGTGCGCTTCTGGATCATTACCGTGGTGCTGGTGCTGTTGGGACTTGCCACCTTGAAAGTCCGCTAACGGGAGCCTGTGATGATTCGTGTTCCTTGCGGCATGACGCTGGTGGTGGGGCTGGGGCTATCCGGCCGCGCCATCTGCCGGCATCTGGCGCGGCTAAACGTCTCGTTCATGGTCGCTGATACCCGTGATGCTCCGCCCGGGCTTGAGGCCTTTTGCGCAGCACATCCCGGTGTTTCCGTGCACTGCGGCGCGCTGGCCGAGCTGGATATGAGTCAGGCCGAGGAGGTCGTACTCAGCCCCGGCGTTGACCCGCGCGCGCCGGCGCTCGCTGAGATGGCTGAAAAGCACAACCCGCAAACGGGCGAGCCGCGCCTTGTGGGTGAAATCGCCTTGTTCAGCCGTGCCGTGCGCGCGCCGATCGCGGCGATTACCGGCTCCAATGCCAAATCCACGGTGACCACGCTGCTGGGTGAAATGGCCGCTGCGTCAGGCGTCAATGTCGCGGTGGGTGGCAACCTGGGTACTCCGGCGCTGGATTTGCTGGACGCGTCGCCCGCCGCCGGGCTGTATGTGCTGGAACTTTCCAGCTTTCAGCTGGAAACCACGCCGCACCTGAATGCCGAGTGCGCGACGATACTGAATTTCTGCGAAGATCATCTGGATCGTCACGGGGATATGGCGGCCTACCGCGCGGCCAAACAACGCATTTTTCGTGGCGCACGCCATGCGGTAGTAAACGGCGATGACCCGCACACCTGGCCGGCAGTGGAAATCTTGTTGCCCACGTCCCGGACGCGGCGGTTCACCACTCAGGCGCCGGCAGGTGCTGACTGGGGGCTTGCCGAGCACGAGAGCGAGACGTGGTTGATGCAGGGCGCAGCGCCCTGGCTTGCCGCCGGTGAGCTACACATGGCCGGCCGGCACAATCAGCAAAACGCGTTGGCCGCGCTGGCCATGGGTCAGGCGCTGGGGCTCGATGCCGCCGCGATGTGCGCGGTGCTGCGGCGCTTTTCGGGGCTTGCCCACCGCAGCGAAACCATCGCGAAAATCAACGATGTCATCTGGGTTAACGACTCCAAGGGAACCAACGTCGGGGCGACGCTCGCGGCGGTGAACGGCCTTGGGTCAACGCTTTCCGGAAAGCTTATTGTGCTGGCCGGTGGCGTGGGGAAAGGCGCTGATTTCACGCCGCTGGCTGAACCGCTAGCCGCTTATGCGCGCTGCGTGATGCTGTTTGGCGCGGATGCTGAAAGCATTGCCCGGGCGCTTGATGGCCAGGTGCCGGTTCAACGCTGTGTCGATCTGGCCGACGCCACGCAAGCCGCCGCTGCCATGGCCGTGCCCGGCGATGGCGTGCTGCTTTCGCCTGCCTGCGCCAGTCTGGATCAATTCGCCAATTATCAGGCGCGCGGCGAGGCGTTCTGTGAGCAGGTCAAGAGCATTGCCCGCGCCGGTAAAAAAGCCGGGGAGGCTGCGCCATGAAACGCCGTATGCAACGTCTGCACGAGACTCTCACCACGCGCGGGCTGCCGTGTGATATCTGGCTGTTGCTCGCCGCGCTGATGCTGGCCGGCATTGGCTGGGTCATGGTGAGCTCGGCCTCGGTGGGTCTGTTGGAGGATAGCTACCACTACGCACGCCAGCACGGCGTGTTTTTGTTGCTCGCGATTACCGCAGCGGCGGTAGCGCTGAGCCTGCCGCTGGAACTTTGGCGGCAAAACGCCGGTTTGATTTTAGGCTTGAGCCTGTTCTTGCTCGTGGCGGTTCTGATAGTGGGGCAGGACATCAACGGCAGTAAGCGCTGGATTTCGCTGCCCGGCCCCTTGCCCAGCCTGCAGGTGTCGGAAGTGGGTAAGCTCGGGCTGGTATTTTACATGGCCGCGTTCATGGCGCGCTTTACCGTTGAGCTGCGCACGCGATTATTTACCCTGGTGCGCCCGCTGATGGTACTTGCCGTGCCGCTCGGCTTGTTGGCCGCCGCACCGGATTTTGGCGGCATGGTGGTTTATACCGTCTGCGTGGTGGGCATGCTGATGATGGCCGGCGCCTCGCTTGTGCTACTGGTGAGCTCAGGAGCCGTGCTGAGCGTTGGTGCCGTACTCATGGTGGCGATGGAGCCTTACCGCCTGGCCCGCTGGACCAGCTTTCTGGACCCCTGGGCCGATCAGTTTGCTACCGGTTATCAGCTGACTCAGGCGCTGATTGCCTTCGGCCGTGGCCACGTGGCCGGCACCGGACTGGGCAACAGCGTGCAGAAACTGCACTTTTTGCCCGAAGCCCACACCGATTTCATCTTTGCCGTGATCGCCGAAGAGCTGGGCATGATCGGCGCCATCGCGATTGTGCTGTTGTTTACGCTGTTTATCGTCCGCGCCATGCTGATCGGCCGGCGGGCCGAGCTTGCCGGTCACCTGTTTGCCGCTTACATGAGCTACGGCATCAGTTTTATCATTGCCGCTCAGGCGTTTATCAATATGGCGGTGAGTTCGGGGCTGTTGCCCACCAAGGGGCTGACGCTACCGCTGGTGAGTTACGGCGGCTCCAGCCTGCTGGTTACCGGCGTGATGGTAGGCCTGTTGTTGCGTGCCGATCGTGAAACCCGGCTTGCTCCCAAGCGCACACCAACACCGTCCAAACCGCGTCGTCGACCGCAGCTCTCCTAGCGTGCTGTTGCTACAGACCGTTGAAACGGGCTTTTGAGACAGGCTTTTGAAACCGGCTTTTGAGAAGGGAGCAGTGCGTGACACAACCTACGCCACAACGTGTTTTGATTATGGCCGGCGGCACCGGCGGCCATGTCATCCCCGCGCTGTCGCTGGCCCGGGCGCTGGAGGCGCGTGGCGTCGCGGTCGAATGGCTGGGCAGCCCGCGAGGCATCGAAAACCGGCTGGTGCCCGAGGCAGGATTTCCCCTGCACCAGATCCGCATCAGCGGGCTGCGCGGTAACGGCCTGGCCGGCTGGCTGAAAGCGCCGCTCAACCTGACGCGGGCGGTAGGGCAGGCGCGCGGAATTCTGCGCCGCTTCAGGCCGCAGGTGGTGGTCGGGCTGGGCGGCTTTGCCAGCGGGCCGGGCGGGCTTGCCGCTTGGCTGAGCGGCGTGCCGCTGGTCATTCACGAACAAAACGCCGTGGCGGGGCTCACCAACCGTGTGCTGTCGCGGCTGGCAAAACACACTTACGCCGCGTTTCCCCAGGCCTTTGGCCAGCGGGCAACGGTGATTGGTAATCCCGTGCGGGCGGATATCGCGGCGCTGGGCGATACGCCGCGCCGCGCTGACGAAATGCAACAACGCCGGTTGCGGTTGCTGATTGTTGGCGGCTCGCTGGGTGCGGTGGCGCTGAACGAGCGGCTGGCGCCTGCGCTTGCCGGGCTGGATGAAGCACTACGTCCCGACGTCTGGCATCAGGCGGGCCGAGAGCGAGATGAGGCTACTCGCGTGCTTTATCACCGCGAGGGCGTTGATGCCCGTGTGAGCGCGTTCATTGACGACATGGCCGAAGCCTACGACTGGGCCGACCTTGTCGTCTGTCGCGCCGGCGCGCTGACCGTGGCCGAACTGGCCGCGGCGGCCAAACCGGCGCTGTTTGTACCGTTTCCTCACGCGGTTGACGATCACCAGCGGCTCAACGCTCAGGTGCTTGTCGAGGCCGACGCGGCGCGCTGCATGATTCAGGACGCGCTGACCCAGACAAACCTGGTGCAGGCGCTGAATGAGCTTTTATCTGCCGATGTGCTGGCCGCTATGGCCTCGCAGGCGCGTCAGGCAGCGCATCTGGATGCTACCGAGCAGTTAATGCAAGGCTGTCTGGCCCTTGCTCAGAAGGAGAATGTGCGTGACTGATTTGACGACCAATGCCGTAGCGCCAGGCACCGGCGGACGGCTTAAAGGCCCCGGCATGCGGCGCATTCGGCGCCTGCATTTTATCGGGATCGGCGGTGCCGGCATGTGCGGCATTGCCGAAGTGCTGGCGAATCAGGGCTATTGCGTCAGCGGCAGCGATGCCAAGGCATCGCCGGTGGTCGAACGCTTGCGCCAGTGTGGCGTAACGGTGGCGTTGGGGCATGCGCGTGAAAACGTCGAAGGCGCTGACGTGGTGGTGGTATCAAGCGCGATTGATGACACCAACCCGGAAATCCGCTGGGCCAATGACAACCGCGTGCCGGTGGTGCGCCGCGCCGAAATGCTCGCCGAGCTGATGCGCTTTCGCCACGGTATTGCGGTGGCGGGCACCCACGGCAAAACCACCACCACCAGCCTGACGGCAACGCTGCTGGCGGAAGGCGGGCTGGACCCCACCTTTGTCATCGGTGGCAAGCTGACCAGCGCCGGCACCAATGCGCGTTTGGGTGAAGGCGACTACCTGGTTGCCGAGGCCGATGAGTCCGACGCGTCGTTTTTGCACCTGCAGCCGCTGGTCTCGATCGTGACCAATATCGACGCCGATCACATGGCCACTTACGGCAATGACTTCGAGCGGTTGAAAAGCACCTTTATCGAGTTTTTGCATAACCTGCCGTTTTACGGTCTGGCCGTGCTATGCATCGACGATGCCCACGTGCGCGAGCTGTGTCCGCAGGTAAAACGCCAGTTTGTCACCTACGGCTTTGACCACGACGCCGACTATCGCATCGTGGACTTTGCCCAGCAGGGCGGTGAGGTGCGCTTTACCGCGCTGCGCCCGGAAAGAGAGCCGCTGGACATTTGCCTGGCCATGCCGGGGCGCCACAATGCGCTGAACGCCATGGCGGCGATTGTGGTGGCAAGCGATGCCGGCGTCAGCGACGCGGCGATTGTGCGCGGCCTGTCGGGTTTTGCCGGTGTGGGGCGGCGTTTTCAGATACACGGCGAGTTTTTGTTATCGCGGGGAGTGGCACCGAATGACGCTGCGCCGGTCATGCTGGTGGACGACTACGGCCACCATCCGCGCGAGGTAGACATGGTGATTCAGGCGGTGCGCGCCGGCTGGCCCGAGCGGCGGCTGGTGATGCTGTATCAGCCGCACCGCTATACCCGCACTCGCGACCTGTACGAAGATTTCGTACGTGTGCTGTCCCAGGTCGATACGCTGCTGCTGCTTGACGTCTACAGCGCCGGCGAACCCGTGATTCCCGGCGCTGAAGGCCGCACCCTTGCCGGCTCTATCCGCCAGCGTGGCGATGTCGACCCGCTGTTTGTCGAACACAAGCAGGAGCTGCCGGGGCTTTTGGCCAATGTGCTGCGCCCCGGCGATATTCTGATTACCCAGGGTGCCGGAGATATCGGCGGTATTTCGCTGAGCCTGGCGAATGCCGAACTGGATCTGGACGAGGTGACACTGTGAGCCAAAACGCAACGACTCACGCTGCCGAGCACGACGTCGTGGTGGTGTATGGCGGCACGTCCGCCGAGCGCGAGGTTTCGCTGAAAAGCGGCGCGGCGATACTCGCCGCCCTCCAGCGTAGCGGCGTGCGTGCTGTGGGCTACGATCCTTACGACCGTGGCCTGAGCGGGCTTGAGCAGCTGGCGCCCGCCACGGTGTTTATCGCACTGCACGGCCGTGGCGGAGAAGACGGCTCGCTGCAGGGTGCGCTTGAGCTGTTGGACATTCCCTATACCGGCAGTGGGGTGCTGGCCTCGGCGCTGGGGATGGATAAACAGCGTACCAAACAGGTGTGGCAGGCGCTGGGACTGCCCACGCCCGAATGCATCATGCTTGACGCTGAATCTGACTGGCACGCCGTGGCTGAAACGCTCGGGTTGCCGCTGATCGTCAAGCCGGTGCATGAAGGCTCGACGCTGGGGATCAGCATCGTTGACAGTGTCGCCGAGCTGGCGGCGGCCTATCAGGAAGCCGCGCGCTTTGATGCTCGGGTCATGGCGGAGCGCTTTATCCAGGGCGACGAGTACACCGTCGCGCTTCTGGGCGAGCGTGTGCTGCCGGCGATTCGCGTCGAGGTGCCGGGTGGCTTTTACGACTATAACGCTAAATATTTGACCAATACCACGCAGTACCATCTGCCCTGCGGGCTGAGTGATGCCGATGAAGCCGAGCTCGCCACGCTGTGCCAGGAGGCTTTTCGGGCCGTTGGCGGTGCCGGTTGGGGCCGGGTAGATGTGATGCGTGACGCCCAGGGGCGCTTTTGGCTGATTGAGGTCAACACGGTACCGGGCATGACCGATCATAGTCTGGTGCCTCAGGCAGCGGCGCATACCGGCATGGATTTTGATCAACTGGTCATGGAAATTCTGGCAACGGCGGGGCATACGGATCGCAATGCAGAAGCCTAATGCCTGGTTCGGTTTGCTGCTGTTGGTGCTGTTGCTCGGCGCCGGCGGCCGGGCGCTGTGGCTATGGCTGGATACGCCTGTGGAGCGGGTGTCAGTGCGCGGTGAGTGGGATTACGCAAGCGCTGACTACCTGCGCGACCAGTTGGCACCGCTGGTGCGCAATGCTCACTGGCTGTCGGTGGATCTCGAGGCACTGCGCCAGTCGGCACTGGATATCGGCTGGCTCAGGGAAGTGCGTATTTCACGGCAGTGGCCCGATGCCCTGACGTTCGAGCTGGTCGAACAAACGCCGGTAGCACGCTGGAATGATGATCAACTACTGAACGCCGACGGTGCGCCGTTTACCTTTGCGCCGATAGAACCTCCCTCGGGTCTGCCGGATCTGGCGGGCCCGGATAACAGCAGTCAGGAAGTCTGGGCCTATTATCAGACGCTTGGTGAGCGCTTTGACACGCTCGGATTGGGGCTCGATCAGCTGCGCCTCGAGCCGCGTGGTGCCTGGCGGCTGCAGATCAACGATGGCGCCTGGGTCATGCTTGGCCGCCGTCAACATCAGGCACGTTTGAAGCGGCTGGTCGCCTCATGGCAGCGCGAACTTGGCGAGTATGCCGAGGCCATTCGCTACATTGACCTGCGCTATCCCAACGGCGTCGCGGTAGCCTGGCACGGCAAATCTCCTCAGGCAGATAATGCGCCGTAACTCATCGGTTACGTTTTTGTTACAAGGGGCGTTAAGGTAAGTGTTCACAAACGGTGCAAATGCCTGTTCTGGGGTTTAAATTCTCTATACTCCCCAGTATTGTACGTTTGACGGTCGTGATACGGTTTGTATTCCTATACTATAACGTTCGTAATGCCTGCCACTGGGTGCGGCGCAGAGTTTGTATACACGACTTGATAGCGCGATGTGTATAGCGTCGAACGTGTGTAGTACGAGTGAAATACGCCGCTAACGTGTCGTATGTGGTTAACGTAGCGTCAGCAAGTGGCATGTATATAGAGCGGTATGAGAGAGCGGCGCGTAATGCTCAGGCCGACGGTGCCCGAGGTTAGCGCGGCGTTCCATTTCACGTATTCAAGGTTATTCAAGGAGATTTCCCGACTCATGGCAGGCTCACCTAACGTATCCAATATGGTGGTCGGGCTGGACATCGGAACGTCCAAGGTCGTCGCAATTGTCGGCCAGCCCACCGACGACGGTGGCATTGAGATCGCCGGGATAGGCTCCCACCCCTCGCGCGGCATGAAGCGCGGCGTCGTGATCAATATTGAATCAACCGTGCAATCTATTCAGCGCGCCGTTGAGGAAGCTGAATTAATGGCCGGCTGTGATATACACTCCGTCTATGTTGGCATTGCAGGCAGTCACATCAGCTCCATGAACTCCGACGGCGTCGTGGCTATCAAAGAGCGCGAAGTGACCACCTCGGACATTGATCGGGTGATCGACTCGGCTCGGGCGCGGGCCATTTCCGAAGGGCAGCGCGTGCTGCACGTGCTGCCTCAGGAGTTTTCCATCGATACGCAGGGCGGTATTCGCGAGCCGCTGGGAATGTCCGGCGTGCGGCTGGAGGCGCAGGTGCATCTGGTAACAGCGGCGGCCAACGCCGTGCAAAACATCGAGAAGTGCGTGCGCCGCTGCGGCCTTGACGTGGACGCCATTATTCTTGAGCAACTTGCGTCCAGCATGGCCGTGCTGACCGAGGACGAGCGCGAACTTGGCGTGTGTATGGTAGATATCGGTGGCGGGACGACCGATATGGCGATCTTTACCGAAGGTGCCATTCGCCATACCGCGGTTATCCCTATCGCCGGTGATCAGGTTACCAACGATATCGCCATGGCGCTGCGTACACCGACTCAGCATGCGGAAGAAATCAAGGTCAAATACGCCTGTGCGCTGACCGAACTTGCTGCCAATGATGAGATGATCAAGGTGCCAAGCGTAGGCGATCGGCCGTCACGGGATCTTTCGCGCCAGGCGCTTGCCGAAGTGGTTGAGCCGCGCTACGAAGAGCTTTTTACGCTGGTAAAAGAAGAGCTTCGCCGCAGCGGTTATCAGGATATGGTGGCCGCCGGGATCGTGCTGACAGGCGGGACGGCACGCATGGAAGGCGCAAGTGAGCTTGCCGAGGAAATCTTCCATATGCCCGTACGTATTGCCTGTCCGCAAAACGTCAAGGGGCTTGCCGACGTTGTGCGTAATCCCATTTATGCCACGGGTGTCGGCTTATTGCACTACGCTTTGCAGGAAGTGCATCACGGGCACAGTCGCGAGGCACATGCCGGCGTTATTTCTACCCCGGCAGGGCGCGGTGATAGCTCCCGGCGCGATGCCCGGAACGATCAGACGACGCTGACAAAACTCAAGGGCTGGTTCAAAAGAAATTTCTGACAGGGTCGCAAGCGCGGCTCAGGAGACGGGGCTTATGTTCGAACTGGTAGATAACGCACCCTCGAGCAGTGCGGTCATTAAAGTAGTAGGCGTTGGCGGCGGTGGTGGTAATGCCGTCAATCATATGGTCGAAAGCAGCATCGAAGGCGTCGAGTTTATCTGCGCCAACACCGATGCTCAGGCGCTCAAGCGCGTATCCGCCAAGACGGTATTGCAGCTGGGCAGCGAAATTACCAAAGGGCTGGGTGCCGGTGCCAACCCGGAAGTGGGGCGCCAGGCCGCGATGGAAGACCGCGAGCGTATCGCCGAGCTGCTCGACGGTGCCGATATGGTCTTTATTACCGCCGGCATGGGCGGCGGTACGGGTACCGGCGGTGCGCCGGTGGTGGCGCAGGTGGCCAAGGAACTGGGTATCCTGACCGTTGCCGTGGTCACGCGGCCTTTCCCGTTTGAAGGTCCCAAGCGTGCGCGCGCTGCCGAAGAAGGCATGAAAGAGCTTTCCGAACACGTTGACTCCCTGATTACCATTCCCAACGAAAAGCTTTTGTCGGTATTGGGCAAGAGCGCCACGTTGTTGACCGCGTTCAGCGCGGCCAACGATGTTCTGCTGGGCGCGGTGCAGGGTATTGCCGAGCTGATTACCAGCCCCGGTATTATCAACGTCGACTTTGCCGATGTGCGCACGGTCATGTCGGAAATGGGCATGGCCATGATGGGTACCGGTGGGGCCACGGGAGAAAACCGCGCCCGGGAAGCGGCAGAAAAAGCCATCCGCAGCCCGCTGCTGGAAGACATCGACCTGCACGGCGCGCGGGGTATTCTGGTCAATATTACCGCTGGCCCGGACCTGTCTATCGGCGAGTTCAACGACGTGGGTGCCACAGTGCAGGAGTTCGCCTCTCAGGAAGCCACTATCGTGGTGGGAACTTCAATCGACATGGAAATGTCGGACGAGCTGCGTGTGACCGTTGTCGCCGCCGGACTCGATGGCAGTCAGGCCAAAGCTCCGGCACGCGAGCCCGCGCGCCGTACGGCTCATGCCGACGCCGGCTCTGACTACCGTAAGCTGCAGCAGCCCACGGTGATGCGCCAGCAGCAGGCCGCTGCGCGCGCCGAGGCGTCGGAACCCGCGAAGCCGCGTCCTGAAAAACGTCGCGCTACCGAAGCAGACGACTATCTGGACATCCCCGCGTTTTTGCGCCGCCAAGCCGATTAACGTTTATCTTTTCGGTCACGCAGCGGGAAAGTAGCCGACCGGTTGCCGCTGCGTGACTGACGCGCACATTGCACATGTTTTGTCGTGGACAGCCCTAAAGGTTAAGAAATTATTAGCCGATGGGTATGTGTGCTGCTAAAATAAACACTGTTCGATAATTGTAGCTGATAACCGTGGCCGATAAGCGTGTCAAAAGCGGCGCTGAGACGAGTTGCTGTCCAGGTTGACTGACGGCAGTGCTCGAGTTCATAGCCGCCGTAATCCCCGTTTCTACGATTATCACCACCTACTTATCACTACCAGAGTAAAAACTGCACCCCATGATCAAACAACGCACACTACAAAACGTGATCCGTGCTACCGGAGTGGGGCTGCACTCTGGGCGAAAAGTCCATATGGCGCTGCGTCCGGCACCGGCCAACACGGGCATCGTCTTTGTGCGGACTGATCTGCAGCCGGCGGTGGAAGTGCCCGCGCGGGCTAGCCTGGTGGAGGATACGGTGCTGTGCACGGCGCTTTCCCAGCATGGCGTCAAGGTCGCCACCGTTGAGCACCTGATGTCGGCGCTTGCCGGGCTGGGCATTGATAATGCCTACGTTGACTTGAGCGCGGCGGAAGTGCCGATCATGGATGGCAGTGCCAGCCCGTTCGTGTTCTTGATCCAGTCCGCCGGGATCTGTGAGCAGAATGCGCCGAAGAAATTTATCCGCATCAAGCGTCAGCTCGCCGTCAGCGACGGCGATAAGCAGGCCGTTTTCCTGCCGCACAACGGCTTCAAGGTGTCATTTTCCATTGATTTTGATCACCCGGTGTTCGAGCAACAGAAGCAGACCGCGCTGATTGATTTTTCGACCACGTCCTTTGTCAAAGACGTGTCTCGTGCGCGCACCTTCGGTTTTATGCGTGATATTGAACGCCTGCGTGCCAATAATCTGGCGCTGGGCGGCAGCCTGGATAACGCCGTTGTGGTGGATGACTATCGCATCGTCAATGAGGGTGGGCTGCGCTACGACGATGAGTTCGTCAAGCACAAGGTGCTGGATGCCATCGGCGATTTGTATCAGCTGGGACACAGCCTGATTGGCGAGTTTCGCGGAGTTAAATCGGGGCACGCGCTCAATAACCAGCTGTGCCGCGAGCTTTTGGCCCAGCCGGACGCTTACGAGATCGTCACGTTCGAGGAAGAAGCGGCCGTCGCGCCCATTTCCTATGCGGCGCCGGCCATGGCATAAACAGTCTGCTCCCAGCGTACTGGCTAATAAAAAGCACTGCTCCTGAAAAGGGCAGTGCTTTTTTGTTGTCTGGATTTATCATGACTTGGTCGCGTGGGAGGCAAGGCGTTCCAGAGCGTTTTTCAATTTGGGGTCGTCGGTGTCTTCAGCGCACTGAGTCAGCGCCTTGCCGGCCGCCTCGGGCAGTGTCTGGCAGTAGCGCAGCGGCGCTTTTGCCGGACGCACCGGGCGTACTTTGAGGCGCAAGCCGGTCACGCCCTCAAAGCCCGGCAGCTGGTGAAGCAGGCTCAGCAGGCGCGTCTGCTCAAAGCGTAGCCAGGTCAGAAACACGGCGCGGTTGCAGATCAGCGTTAGCTTGCCTTCGCTGAAGCCGCCGACAAAAACGTGCTCGCGCATGTCCTCGGGCAGGCTTTCGCGCAGGTGGGTCTGCGCCTTTTCAATCAGGCGCGATTGGCGCATGAGCCGACCGACCTCGCCGCGCGGGTTCAACAGCTGGCCAATGGGCTGTGCGCGAGAACGCTTAACCTTTATACTCATACGCTTAACTCCTCAGCGCCGCTGGCGTTGGTTTCAGGAAGACGACTGATTTGCAACGCAACCACTGATGGCAGCTGACTAAATCCTAGCACGCCAAGGAGCGCGACCCTAGCATGCCCGCCACGCCAATGCCCATAGCGACGCCACCGCGGCCTCATCGCCGCGGCCGAGCGGCGCGTTGGTGGCTGGCAGGGCTTTTGGTCAGCTGCCTGCTTCCGGTCAGCCTGCACACCCCCGAGGCGGTACGCAGCCTCAGCCGCTGTGTCTACGCAGCCGTATGGGCGCCTGCCATTTTGCGCGCCAAGGCGCGTCGATTGGCGCGCCGCCTGCCTGTGTTGCACCACGCAGGCAAGCGTTGCCGCTATGCACGTACCCGCCCACACCCGCGCCGCGCCAGGCTGTCAAGATTCGTTGCCGCACTTGACGTCGTATCGCGCCGGGGGCCGCCTTGCATGCCCACACACGCCTTATTGAGCAGCGGTCAACCCGAGTGTCGACGTTATTCGACGGGATGATCGCGCATTTGCCTGTTTTTATCAGGTGGCGCCTTGATGCGCCTCTTGCAGCCAGTTGGAAAGTCCATGATCAATAACGTATTGCGCAAAGTTGTCGGCTCCAAAAACGATCGCGAAGTCAAACGCATGCGAAAAAGCGTGCAGCATATCAGCGCGCTTGAACCTGAATTCGAAGGCCTGGACGACGCCGGGCTACAGGGCAAAACGGTCGAGCTGCGCTCGCGCCTCGAGAACGGTGAGCCGCTTGATAGCCTTCTGCCCAGCGCGTTTGCCGTGGTGCGTGAGGCAAGTAAGCGGGTCATGGGAATGCGTCATTTCGACGTCCAGATGGTCGGCGGCATGACGCTTAACGGCGGGCGTATCGCCGAGATGAAAACCGGCGAAGGTAAAACGCTGGTGGCAACCCTTGCCGTTTACCTCAACGCGCTGCCGGCCAAAGGCGTGCACGTAGTCACGGTCAACGACTATCTGGCGCGCCGTGATGCCGACTGGATGCGCCCGCTGTATGAGTTTCTCGGGCTGACGGTGGGCGTGATTTTCTCTGGCCAGTCCAATGAAGAAAAGCGCTACGCCTACGGCTGCGACATTACCTACGGCACCAACAACGAGTTCGGCTTTGATTATCTTCGCGATAACATGGCCTTCTCGCTGGAAGACAAGGTGCAGCGCCCGCTGCACTACGCCATTGTCGATGAAGTTGACTCGATCCTTATTGACGAGGCGCGCACGCCGCTGATTATCTCCGGCGCCGTGGATGAAAACACCGAGCTTTACGGCATCGTCGATCGTCTGGCCACACACCTGGAGCAGGGTGAAGAACCGGAAGACGAAAATGCCATGCCCACCGGGGATTTTCTGCTCGACGAGAAGCAAAAGCAGGTAGAGCTGACCGAGCAGGGGCATAACCGGGTAGAAGAAGTGATGCGTGCCGAGGAACTGCTGGGCGAAGATGCCTCGCTTTACGCCGCGCAAAACCTCAATTTGCTGCAGCACATGCATTCGGCGCTGCGCGCCCGCCATCTTTACCACCGTGATGTGGACTACATCATCGTTGAAGATCAGGTGGTTATCGTCGATGAGCATACCGGGCGCTCGATGCCCGGCCGGCGCTGGTCGGAAGGGCTGCACCAGGCCGTTGAGGCCAAGGAAGGCGTGACCGTGCAGCGCGAAAGCCAGACGCTGGCGTCCACTACCTTCCAGAACTACTTCCGCCTCTACGAGAAGCTGTCCGGCATGACCGGGACGGCCGACACCGAGGCGTTCGAGTTCCGTCAGATTTACGCGCTGGACGTTATCGTCATTCCCACCAACCGCCCCCAGGCGCGTAAGGATCAAAACGATCTGGTGTACCTGAGCGCGCAGGAAAAATACGAGGCGATCATCAAGGATGTGCAGGTACAGACCGAAGCCGGGCGTCCGGTGCTGGTGGGTACTGCCTCTATTGATACCTCCGAATACCTGGCGCAGCTGATGCGCGACGCCGACATGACGTTTAACGTGCTGAACGCCAAGCAGCACCAGAGCGAAGCGGAAATCATTGCTCAGGCGGGCCGCCCCGGCGCGGTCACCATTGCGACAAACATGGCCGGCCGCGGGACGGATATCGTGCTGGGCGGCAACTGGGAGGCCGAGGTCGCCAAACTGGACGACCCGTCAGATGCCGATATCGAAGCGCTGAAGGCTGAATGGAAAGCGCGCCATGACGCGGTGCTGGAGGCCGGCGGCCTGCATGTTGTGGGCTCGGAACGCCACGAATCCCGGCGTATCGACAACCAGCTGCGCGGCCGCTCCGGTCGTCAGGGCGACCCCGGCTCCACGCGCTTTTTCCTCTCGCTGGAAGACAGCCTGATGCGCCTGTTCGGCTCCGATCGCGTTCAACGCCTGATGCAGGCGCTGGGGCTTGAGCGCGGCGAAGCCATCGAGCACAAAATGGTGTCCAACGCCGTCGAACGGGCGCAGAAAAAAGTGGAAGGGCGCAACTTCGATATCCGTAAGCAGCTGCTGGAATACGACGACGTATCCAACGACCAGCGCCGCGTTATTTACGAGCAGCGCAACGATGTACTGTCGTCGGAGAACGTCTCCGATGCCGTGGTGGGCATTCGTGAAGAAGTCATGGACGAAGCCATCAGCAGCTTTGTGCCGCCGCAGAGCCTGGCCGAACAGTGGGATCTGGCCGGCCTTGAGGCTCATCTGAAAGCCGAGCTCAACCTTGAAGCACCGGTGGTTGCCTGGGCCGAAGAAGACCAGCGTCTGAGCGAAGAAAAGCTGCGTGAACGGCTGCAAACCATGCACCGTGAAGCCTATGCAGCGAAGGTCCAAGCCGCCGGTGAAACCCTGATCCAGCGGTTTGAAAAGCAGGTTATGCTGCAGGTGCTGGACACCCGCTGGAAAGAGCATCTGCAGTCGATGGATCACCTGCGTCGCGGCATTCACCTGCGCGGTTACGCTCAGAAAAACCCCAAGCAGGAATACAAGCGCGAGTCTTTCGAGCTGTTCCAGCATCTGCTGACCAACGTCAAGGCCGATGTCACGCGGATTTTAAGCCACGTACAGGTGCGCCAGCCGGAAGAAGTGGATGCGCTGGAACGTGAGCGCCGCGAAACGCTGGAACGCGAGCAGGCGACTGCCGCTAGCCGCCATGATGAACCGGGCGACAGTACGGATGAAGCCGGTGCTGAACAGTCGGAGGCAGCGACTCCCGGTGCTGATGGCCAGCCGGTACGTCGGGAAGGCCCGAAAGTCGGACGCAACGACCCGTGCATCTGCGGATCAGGTAAAAAATACAAGCAGTGCTGCGGCAAGCTGAGCTGAACGGCCCGCTTGTCCGAGACGAAAGCAGGCTGAGTCAACGAGCAGAGGAGACCGCTATGGCGGTGGGCAATATACCGTTTCCAACAATGCCGGCACTTGATGGCGTACGCCTGGGCACGACCATGGCCGGGATTAAACAGGCCGGACAGCGTGATCTGGTCGTGGTCGAGCTGCCCGAAACGGCCACCATGGCCGGCGTGTTTACCCGCAACGCGTTTTGTGCCGCCCCCGTGCAGGTGGCGAAAGAGCATCTGGCCGCGTGCCGTGAGCAGCAGCAGGCACCGCGCTACTGGCTGATCAATACCGGTAATGCCAACGCCGGCACCGGGGCACAAGGGCTTGAAGACGCCCGCGAAAGCTGCCGCACACTGGCCCACGCGGCGGGTGTGCCGGCGCATGCGGTGCTGCCGTTTTCCACCGGTGTGATCGGCGAGCCACTGCCCATGCAGGCATTGCTGGCCGGCATTGCCCCGGCGTTTAACGCCTGTGACAGCCAGAGTGTGGCCTGGGAGCAGGCGGCGGCGGGGATACTCACCACCGACACCTGCACCAAAGGTGCAAGCGTTGACGTGCCCGTGGGCGATCAGCGCATCACCATCAACGGTTTCGCCAAGGGCTCGGGCATGATCAGGCCGGATATGGCCACCATGCTGGGCTTTGTGGTGACCGACGCCGGGATTGAACAGGCGCTGTTGGAAAGGCTTCTGCGTGAAACGGTAGATCGCTCGTTCAACTGCATCACCGTGGATAGCGACACCTCGACCAACGATGCCTGCCTGCTGGCAGCGACTGGACGCGGGGCGCACGTCGTCAGCGAGGCGGATATCGACGCGTTTACCCGCGGGCTTGAGCAGGTGATGGTAGCGCTTGCTCAGGCCGTCATCCGCGACGGCGAAGGCGCGACCAAGTTTGTCACGCTTGAGGTGACGCGGGCGACAACGCGCCAGGAGGCGCTTGACGTGGCTTTTACCGTGGCCCATTCGCCGCTGGTCAAGACCGCGCTTTACGCCTCGGATGCCAACTGGGGGCGGATTCTTGCCGCCGTCGGACGCGCGCCGGTGGCCGGGTTTGACGTGGGTCGCGTGGTCATTGATCTTGACGAGGTGCGTCTGGTAGAAAGCGGTGGCCGTGCGCCGGGCTATACCGAGGAGGCCGGCAGCGCGGTGATGGCGCGTGAGGAAATCACCATTCGTATTGATTTGGGACGCGGCGACGCGGGGGGCACGGTATGGACCTCGGATCTGTCCCATGAGTACGTGTCCATCAACGCCGACTATCGCAGCTAGAGAGCGTCGGCCCGCGAGGGTCGCTCAGCAAAACAGTGGATAAAGACGTAATGAATGCAATAGTAAAACGACGGGTTCACGTTGCCGCCGCGGCAATCATCAGCGCTGACAAGAAACAGGTGCTGATCGCACGCCGGCCGTCCAGCTTCGATCAGGGCGGGCTCTGGGAGTTTCCCGGCGGCAAGCTGGCGCCCTACGAAACCGGCCTTGAGGGGCTCAAGCGTGAGCTGCACGAAGAGCTGGGCGTGGAGATAAGCTGTGCCCAGCCGCTGATTCGCGTGCATCACGAATATCCCGATAAGCGCATTCTGCTCGACGTATGGCAAGTGCACGAGTTCGCCGGTGAGCCGTTTGGCCGCGAAGGTCAGGCGGTGCGCTGGGTGCCGATGGAAGATCTCGCGAGCTATCCTTTCCCGGCCGCCAACCTGCCCATACTGCGTGCGGTTATGCTGCCCACCGAATATCTCATCACCGCCGAAGAAGACGACGAAGACGTCTTTATCGAGCGCCTGACTCGAGCGCTGGATAAAGACGGCGTACGGCTGGTGCAGCTGCGCGGCAAAACGCTTTCCGGCGAGGAATACGTGGCGCGCGCCAGGCAAGCGCTGGCGCTGTGCCGTGAATACGGTGCGCGGCTGTTGCTCAACGGTGAGCCGGCGCTTTTAGAGCAGGTCGATGCGGACGGTATTCATTTGACCAGCGAGCGGCTGATGCAGTTGGATCAGCGTCCGGTACCCATGGGCAAATGGCTGGGCGCCTCCACGCACAACGCCGAGCAGCTGGACAAGGCCGCGGCGCTGGATTGCGACTTGGTGACTCTCTCGCCGCTGGCGCCGACGCCGTCGCATCCTGACGCGATCCTGATGGGCTGGCATGATTTTCAGCAGCACGTGGAACACGCTGGCATGCCGGTATTTGCGCTGGGCGGCATGACGCGCTTTCATGCCAATCGCGCCCGCGCGGTCGGGGCGCAGGGCATTGCTTCGATTCGTGATTTCTGGCGCTAAGCCAACGCTTTCGCCTGCCGCGTGTCTACCACTGACCCGGGGCAGGCGTTTTGACGAACGCTGAGCTTTGCCTGAGCGCTTGCTGACAAGGAGCATGCCATGCTTGACCGTTTGCCTTTTCTGGTGGGGCTGCGCTACGTGCGCGCAAAACGCCGCAATCACTTTATTTCGTTTATTTCGCTGACCTCCATGCTGGGTCTGATGCTCGGCGTTGCCGTCTTGATTCTGGTGCTGTCGGTCATGAACGGGTTTGACCACGAACTGCGCACGCGCATTCTGGGCATGGTGCCGCATACCAAGATTGAAGCGGTTGACGGCCTCGAAGACTGGCAGGGACTGGCCGACAAACTGACCCAGCGCGAGCGGGTGATCGGTGCGGCGCCGTATGTGGAACAGCAGGGCATGTTTTCCGCCAGCGGACGCAATCAGGGCGGCCTGGTGACCGGCATCGAGCCCGAGTGGGAAGACAATGTCTCGATTCTTGGCGATCACATGCAGCGCGGCAGCCTTGACGATCTGCAGCCCGGTGAATGGAACGTCGTGCTGGGCTCGGCGCTGGCGCGCAATCTGGGTGTCGGCGTGGGCGATCGTGTGACCCTGCTGGTGCCCGAAGCCTCGATTACCCCTGCCGGCGTTTTCCCGCGCCTCAAGCGCTTTACCGTCAGCGGCATTTTCAGCGTGGGAGCCGAGCTTGATGCGCGGCTGGCCTACGCCAACATTGCCGATATGCAGACCCTTGCTCGCCTGGGCGATGAGGTCGGCGGCCTGCGCCTCGAGCTGGACGACCTGTTTGCGGCCAGCAGTGAAACCCAGGCCATCGTCAACGATCTGGGGGATGGCTATCGCGGCCGCGACTGGACCTTCACCCAGGGCAACCTGTTCCAGGCCATTCAGATGGAAAAGCGCATGATTGGCCTGTTGTTAACCGTGATCATCGCCGTGGCGGCGTTCAATATCGTGTCCACGCTGGTCATGGTGGTCACCGACAAGCGTGCCGATATCGCCATTCTGCGCACCATTGGTGCTACGCCACGCTCGATCATGGGGATCTTTATTGTTCAGGGGATGACCATCGGGGTGATCGGCATTGCCATCGGCGTTGCCGTCGGCGTGCTGCTGGCGCTAACCGTCTCGGATTTGATTGGCTGGGTGGAAAGCGTCTTCGGCATTCATTTTCTCGACGCCGGCGTCTACTTCATCAGCGAACTGCCTTCGCAGCTGCGCGGTAGCGATGTGATCAACATTGTGGCAGCGGCCTTTGGGCTGACATTTTTGTCGACGCTATACCCCGCCTGGCGTGCCGCCCGTGTGCAGCCGGCCGATGTGTTGCGCTATGAGTGAGGATACTGCCATGAACACGACGGAAACCGTAGACGTATCCGGGGCGCCGGTAATGCTTGACTGCCAGAACGTCACCCGCACGTACAGCGAAGGCCCCGAAGACCTGACCGTGCTGAATTCGCTCTCGCTGCAGGTGCGCGCCGGCGAGCGCGTGGCGATTGTGGGCAGCTCGGGCTCGGGGAAAACCACGCTGCTGAACCTTTTGGGCGGGCTGGATAGCCCGACCCAGGGGCGCATCGTGATTGCCGATGAGCCGCTCTCGGGGCTGGGTGAGGCGGCACTGGGCCGCTTTCGCAACCGCTATATCGGCTTTGTCTACCAGTTTCACCACCTGCTGGCCGAGTTTACCGCGCTGGAAAATGCCGCCTTGCCGCTGATTATTCGCGGTCAGCGCAAGCGCGATGCAGAGGCCCGTGCGCAGGCGCTGCTGGATCGCGTGGGCATGGCTGATCGCGCGCAGCATAAGCCTGGCGAGCTTTCCGGCGGGGAGCGTCAGCGCGTGGCGATTGCCCGGGCGCTGGTGACCGACCCGAGCCTTGTGCTGATGGACGAACCCACCGGCAACCTTGACCAGACCACCGCGGCCACCATTCTGGCGTTGATGGACGAATTGGCGCGTGAAAGCGCCTGTGCGTTTGTCATCGTCACGCATGATCCGGCGCTGGCCGCGCATCAGGATCGCGTGCTCAAGCTGGATGGCGGGCATCTGGTGACCAATCCTTAACGTTCCGCTGTCAGCTCGGTCGTCAAACAGCTAATCGTCAAACTCGGCTTCGATGCGGGCGCGGCGCTGGCGGCGTTTCTGCCGCCGGCGCTTCCAGTGCCGCGACACGTGCCAGCGCCAGATGAGCCGGATGCCGGCGTTGGCCAGCACGGCAAAAAATACCGCCGAGATCATCGAACCAAGAAACAGCGCCGGCAAAATGTCGTGCATCTGCTCGGCTATCCATCGGGTTGACAGGTGTACCGGCGCTTCGCGCACGGGCGCGTCCAGAAATAACGAGCCCAGACGATAGTTGGCGTAAAATATCAGCGGCATGGTCAGCGGGTTGGTAATCCACACCAGGCCCACCGCCAGCGCCAGGTTGCAGCGGCTAAGCCGCGCACCGATAGCGGCCACCACCATCTGGAACGGGATGGGCAGCAACGCGCAGAATATCCCCACGCTGAAGGCGTTGGCGACACTACGACGGGTTAAAAGCCAAAGCCTCGGGTCCGCAATCAGCGGCGCCATGAAACGCAGCGAGCGCTGACGTTTCAAGGTGTCGGGCTTGGGCATGTAGCGCTGCAGGAACCGGCGCGGCATGTTGATCACTCTGGCCTTGAAGGCTATCCATTATCCATGACTTGCCATTATCCATATAGTGGCTGGCTTCGGCTACGCGCTTATGATGCCACGGCACTCACCCAGGGAGAGGGTAGCAATGGTGGAGAATCAATGGGCAACGCTACGCGCGATGCGTATGCGCGTGGGAGTCGCATTCCCTTTGGCCGCAGCGGCGCTGTGGGGGGCGGGACTTGCCGCGTTGGGCGCAGGGGCTCAATATCCGCTGCTGTTCAGCGCCGTGCTGGCAGGCATCGTGCTGGTTGCCAGCCTCATTGGCGTGCGTTGGCTGGGGCTTGTGGGCGTGATGCTGTGGGCTTACGGCAGCGTTGGGCTGGAGCATACCAGCCGCTTGCCGGCAGGGCTTAGCGGCGTTGACCTGAGCGTTGAAGCACGCATTATCAGCGCGAGTGAAACCGCGGGCGTTACCCGCCTGATGCTGGACGTCAAACGCTGTCAGGCGCCGGCCGGGTTACCTGGCTGTGCGCGGCTGGGAAAGGTGCGGGTCAGTGCGTACCACAAGACGGCACTGCGTGCGGGAGAGCGCTGGCACATGACGCTGCGTCTGCGACCGCCGCGAGGCTTCAGCAATCCGCACAGTTTTGACTACGGCGCCTGGCTGTGGCGTGAAGGGATCCACGCCACGGGCTATGTGCGCCAAATCCCCGAACCTGAACGCCTGGCGCCTGCCGGCATTGCGCTGAAACGCCAGGCGCTTGCGTTTCTTGATCGCCACGTGGCGGATGACACCGCGCGGCGTTGGCTTGCCGCACTGACGCTGGGGGAAAGCGAGCAGCTGACTCAGGATGACTGGGCGCTGCTGAATGCCAGCGGTACCACGCATCTGGTCGTCATTTCCGGGCTTCATGTGGGGCTTGTGGCCTCGTTTGGCCTGCTGCTGGCGCGCACGGTGGCACGCTTTTCGACGCCGCAAAACTGGCGGCTGCGCGTCTGGCCGTGGTGGGCAGCGGCGGCCTGTGCCGTGGCCTATGCGGTGCTGGCGGGGCTATCACCACCGGCAACGCGGGCCATGGTGATGGCGCTGATCGGCCTCTGGGCATTAAGCGGGCGCCATGCTCCCGGCGCCTGGCAGGCATGGTGGCTGGCGTTGGCAGTTATCGTGATAAGCGATCCGCTGGCCGTCTGGCGGCCGGGCTTCTGGCTTTCCTTTCTGGCGGTGGCGTGGCTGATCGTGATTTGGCAGAGTCGGCGGCGCCCCGTGGGCGTGCGCGGCTGGCTGTGGGCGCTTGGCCGCTCGCAGCTGTTGCTGGCCCCGGTCATGGCGGGAGCCGTGGTGTTGGCGTTTGGGCGCGTTGCGCCGTTATCTCCGCTGGTCAACCTGCTGGCGGTGCCCTGGGTCAGCATGGTGTTGGTCCCCGGTGCGCTGCTTGGCTGGCTGCTGGCACCGTTACCGTATGCCAGCGAGTTTATCTGGTGGGGCTTTACCCAAGCGTTGGCGCCGTTGCATCAGCTGCTCACGCTGGCCGTGGGCGCCGCCCCGTTGTGGGAGCCTTCTCCCGGGCAGGCCGTATGGCTCGCCGGCGCGTTTGGGGTGTTGGCATTATGCTGGGGGCTGCCGGCGGTGCCGCGTGTGTTACGTGTGCTCAGCCTTGCGCTGGTGCCACTGGTGCTTTATGCCGCGCCGATGCCGGCCTGGCCTGAAGGCGCGCTACGCGTGCGAGTGTTTGATGTGGGGCAGGGGCAGCTGATTGAGCTGCGTACGCGCTATACGCGCACGCTCTATGATACCGGCCCGCGTTTTCGCTCGGGGTTTATGCCCATCGAAACCCTATGGCCGCCGGGGCGCCGCTTTGATCGGGTGATTGTCAGCCATTCGGACAGCGACCACGCCGGCGGGGTCAAGGCGCTGGTGCAAAAGCACCGAGTCAAACAGTGGCTGGCGCCTTTACAAGAAAGTGTCGTTGCCGGTCAGACGTCTTGCCATCGTGGCCAACGGTGGCAGCAGGATAGCATCGAGTTTGAGCACCTGTGGCCGCCACAAGGCCACAACAGCCTGTCACCCAACGACCGTTCCTGCGTGTTGCAGGTGGCGGCAGGCGAGCATCGATTATTGATCACGGGGGACGTCAGTGCCCGGGTTGAACGGCAGTTTCTGCGTGAGGCGGATACGCCGGTCAGCGTACTGGTGGCAGGGCATCACGGCAGTGGCACAAGTTCCGGCGTTCAGTTTGTGCGTACCGTTGCGCCGCGTCAGGTGATATTCAGCGCCGGGCGCGACAATCGTTTTCAGCATCCGGTTGAGACCGTTGTACGGCGCTTTCGCCGACAACAAAGCTGCCTCTGGAATACCGCACACGACGGGGCGCTAACGTTCTGGCTGGTGCCGGGTGAGGCCATTCGTATCCTGCCCGAGCGTGGCGGCCTGCGCGCTAAGCGGTGTTGATGCACGCCGGCTTCAGGTAGAATCGGGCGCATTATCTATTAGCGCCGGGAGTCCGCGTGATCGATTCAGGATTGGCCATCTATAAACGCCTGCTGGGCTATGTCAGGCCGCACTGGCGTGCCTTTATGCTCGCCGTGGTGGGGTTTTGCATTTATGCCGCCTCAAGCACGGCGCTGGCAGAACTAATGAAGCGTCTGATTGACGGTATTCAAAACCCCGATGCGGCGTTTCGGTTTTTTCTGCCGCTGTTTGTGGTGGTCATGTTTGCCGCCCGGGGGCTGGGCACTTTCCTGAGCACCTACTTCATGGCGTACGTGGGGCGCTACGTCATTCATACGCTGCGCTGTGATGTGTTTGCCCATATGTTGCACCTGCCCGGCGTGTTTTTTGATCACCATTCAAGCGGGCACCTGGTCTCGCGGGTAACCTACCACGTTGAGCAGGTAGCGGGCGCCGCGACTAAAGCGGTCACCATTCTGCTGCGTGAAGGTCTTTTTGTAGTCGGGCTGCTGGGCTACCTGTTCTGGACCAACTGGTTGTTAACGCTGCTATTTCTCGCGGTCACGCCGATTATTTCGCTGGTGGTCGGCTACGCCAGCAAGCGATTTCGGCGGATTTCCAAGCGTATTCAGCATTCCATGGGCGATGTTACCCACGTGGCCTCCGAGGCGCTGTCGGGGTATCGCGTAGTGCGTACCCACGGCGCCGAAGCCTACGAAAAGCAACGCTTTGAACGCGTCAGCGAAGAAAACCGCCGGCAGAGCATGAAGGAGGCGCTGACCAAAGCCATCACCTCGCCGATTATCCTGATGCTCGTGGCATTTTCCATGGCGGTGCTGGTGTGGCTGGCCATGGCGCCTGCGCTACTCAACAGCATGACCCCGGGGGAATTTGTCGCGTTCATTACCGCCGCGGCGCTGATGATCAAGCCGGTGCGTCAGCTCACGGAAATCAACAGCGAAATCCAGAAGGGCATTGCCGCGGCGACCGAGCTGTTCGGCTTGATGGACGAACCCACCGAAGACGACAGCGGCAAGCGCCCGCCGCAGCGGCTTAACGGCGATATCGTACTGCGCGACGTGCGCTTTCGCTACGCCCCGGATCAGCCCGATGTGCTCCACGGCATTAGCCTGGATATTGCCGTCGGCGAGCTTGTCGCCATTGTGGGGCGCTCGGGCAGCGGCAAATCCACGCTGGCAAGCCTGCTGCCGCGCTTTTATACCTGCACCGACGGGCGCATTACGATTGACGGCGTTGACGTGCGCGACTATCAGCTCGCCCCGCTGCGCCAGCAGATCGCGCTGGTGTCGCAGCAGGTCACGCTGTTTAACACCAGTATCGCCAGCAACATTGCCTACGGCGCCATTGAGCCCGATGAGGAGGCGATCGAGGCCGCCGCACGTGCGGCTTACGCCCACGAATTTATCGAAAAACTCCCTGACGGCTATCACACCAGGGTGGGTGATAACGGCGTTATGCTGTCGGGCGGGCAGCGTCAGCGGCTGGCCATTGCCCGGGCGATTTTCAAGGATGCGCCGATTCTGGTGCTTGACGAGGCCACCTCGTCGCTGGATACCGAGTCCGAGCGCTATATCCAAAAAGCCCTTGAGCACGTTTGTAAGGACCGCACGACGCTGGTGATTGCCCACCGCTTATCGACCATTGAGCGGGCCGACCGCATCGTGGTCATGGAGCAGGGGCAGATCATCGAACAGGGTACGCACCGCGAGTTGCTGGGTGCCGACGGCGCCTATGCGGCGCTGCACCGGCTGCAGTTTCAGGACGCAGCGTGAGCCTTGCCCAGCGCTGGGTGAGCGCGGCCTATCAGGGCAGCCTCTGGCTTTATCCGCTGCGCCCGCTGGCCGCCCTTTATCGCTACGTCATGGAACGCCGCCGGCGTGCGTATGCCAGCGGTAAAAAAGCGGCGTGGCGGGCGTCGGTGCCGGTTATTGTGGTGGGCAACATTACCCTGGGCGGTACGGGGAAATCGCCGCTGGTGGCCTGGCTGGTGCGTTGGCTAAGTGAGCAGGGCTATACGCCGGGCATTATTACCCGGGGTTACGGCGGCAAGGCCGCAAGTTACCCGCTGCGGGTGACGCCGAGCACGCCGGTCACGCAAAGCGGCGATGAGCCGCTGATGCTGGTGCAGCAAACCGGCGCGGCAGTAGTGGCCGACCCGCAGCGCGCCCGTGGCGTACAGGCGCTGGTGGCCGCCGGTTGCGACATCATTGTAAGCGATGACGGGCTGCAGCATCTGGCGCTTGCGCGCGACGTTGAACTGGCGGTGGTTGACGGTGTCCGTGGGCTGGGCAACGGCCAGTGCTTGCCGGCCGGCCCGCTGCGCGAGCCCCCAGAGCGGCTGGCCGACGTGGATGCGGTGCTGGTCAACGGTGAGCTTCGCGCCGCGCTGGAGGTGGAAACGCAGCCGATGCAGCTGGCGCCGCAATGCTGGCGAGCGCTGGCGACGGGGCAGGCGCATGCGTTAACCCCGCTGCCGTTTACGCTGCCAGTACGTGGCATCGCCGGGATTGGCCGTCCAGCACGTTTTTTTACCACGCTGGAAACGCTGGGCGTGCACGGCAGCTGGCACGGCTTCGCCGATCACCACCGCTTTACCGCCCGGGATCTGACCGTGCATGACGGGCAGGCGCTGGTGATGACCGCCAAGGACGCGGTGAAGTGTCAGGCTCTGGCGCCGCCCAACAGCTGGGTACTCGACGTAGAGGCGGTACTTCCCCCCGATTTTGAACGCTGGCTGGCCGCGCGGCTGTCAGCTCTTTCCTGCAGGAGACACGCTCATGGATAAACAACTGCTGGCGCTGCTGGTATGCCCGCTGTGCCAAGGCAAGCTTAAATACGTGCGTGAGGCCGGCGAGCTGCACTGCCTGTATGACGGCCTGGCGTATCCGATCACCGATGACATACCGGTCATGCTGCCTGAAGAGGCCCGCCCCTTGAGCGCCGACGAGAAGCTGCCGACGTCAGCGGGCCGCACGGGAGACGCCTGATATGGCAGGCTCCGAGTTTATTGCGGTGATCCCGGCGCGCTACGCCTCCTCGCGGCTGCCGGGCAAGCCGCTGTTGGCGATTGCCGGCGAGCCGATGATTGCCCATGTGTGGCGCAGTGCCTGCCAGAGCGCGGCCACGCGCGTGGTGGTGGCCACCGATGACGAACGTATTCGCGAGGCGTTGGCGCCCTACAATGCCGAGGTCGTCATGACGCGCGCCGAGCATGCCTCGGGAACCGACCGGCTGGCGGAAGTCGCCGCCGCGCTTGAGCTTGCCGATGATGCCCTGGTGGTCAATGTTCAGGGCGATGAGCCGCTGATCCCACCGGCGCTGATTGATCAGGTAGCAAGGCGCCTGGCCGACGATCCGGCGGCCTCGATGGCGACGCTGGCCGAGCCGATCACCGACGTCGAGTCTTTGTTCAACCCCAACGTGGTCAAGGTCGTACGGGCGTTTGACGGGCGTGCGCTGTACTTTTCCCGGGCGCCGGTGCCTTGGGATCGTGAGCACTTCACGGCGTCTCCGACGCTGTTGTCGACCGATGCCTGGCTGCGTCATATCGGGATTTATGCCTACCGTGCGGCATTTTTGTATGCCTACCGCGACTGGCCGCCGGCCGCGCTTGAGCAGCTGGAACAGCTTGAGCAGCTGCGTGCGCTGCAGCGCGGGCACGCCATTCAGGTAGCGCTTGCCTGCGCGGTCAATCCGCCCGGCGTGGATACGCTGGAAGATCTTGAGCGGGTACGCCAGAGCTTTGCATCCCGCCACGATAATACTGATTAGGGAGAAACCATGAAGGTGCTATTCGTCTGTCTGGGCAATATCTGCCGTTCGCCGAGCGCCGAAGGCGTGTTCCGCCGTGCGCTGGAGCAGGCGGGGCTTGAGCAGCGTATCACGGTGGATTCTTGCGGCATCGGTGACTGGCACGCGGGCAACCCGCCCGATGCCCGGGCGCAGGCTGCGGCCGAGCGCCGGGATATCAATATCAGCGGGCTTTCAGCGCGTCAGTTCAGCCGCGATGATTTTCAGGCGTTCGATTACATCCTGCCGATGGATTACGGCAACCTGCGCGATATTCGCGCCATGGCGCCTGCGGAACACGGCGCCCATGTCGAACTGTTCCTGGCCTTTGCGGGCACGCCCCAGGGCGAAGTGCCGGACCCTTACTACGGCGGCGAGCAGGGCTTTGAAGACGTGCTCGACATGATCGAAGCAGCGTCCCAGGGGCTGATTGAACATATTGAAGCCTCGCTGTAATGCCGTTGCCGGAGCCAACTCCGTGGCAGCGCTACTGTGACCTGACCGACCTCAATACGCTGCGCCTGCCCAGTCGGGCGCAGTTTTTTGCCGCTCCGACAACGTTGTCAGCGCTGCGTGGCTGCATTGCCCGGGCACGCCGCGAGGGGCGTCGCATTACGCTGCTGGGTGGCGGTAGTAACGTGCTGCTGCCGTCAACGCTTGGCGGTGTGGTCGTGCGTCCGGCGCTTGGCCAGTGGTGGCTGGAGCGTGACGGCAAGCGCACCCGCGCCTATGTCGGCTCCGGAGTTAACTGGCACGCGCTGGTCATGGCGTTGGCCGCGCGTGGCCTTTGGGGGAGTGAAAACCTGGCGCTGATTCCCGGTGACTGCGGGGCCGCACCGGTGCAGAATATCGGCGCCTACGGCGTTGAGCTGGCCGATGTGCTGGCGGGCGTTCAGGTGATGTCGCTGGCCGACGGCCAAACCCGCTGGCTGTCACGCCGTGAATGCCGTTTTGGCTACCGTGACAGCGTGTTCAAACACGAGCTTGCCGGAAAAGTCGCCATTACCCGCCTGGTGCTTGAGCTGAGCCGTGAGCCTCGGCCGGTGCTGGGTTACGGGGATCTTGCTGCGCGCACAGGTGACGCGCCCAGCGCCCTTGATGTGGCGCAAACGGTCAGCGCCATTCGTCGGGAGAAATTGCCGGACCCGCAGCGTTTGCCCAATGCCGGTAGCTTTTTTAAAAATCCGGTGATCGATGCGGCCGCCGCTCAGCGGCTGCTTGAAAAGCATCCGGATATGCCGCAATTTCCTCAGGCGAGCGGGGGCTGCAAGCTGGCCGCCGGCTGGCTGATTGACCGCTGCGGCCTGAAAGGGCAGCGCTTTGGTGCGTTTGGCGTGCATGAGCGTCAGGCGCTGGTGCTGGTGCACTTTGGCGGCGGTGATCGCGCCGGCCTCAAGCGCGCCGCTGATCAGGTGGCGGGGGCGGTCATGGAACGCTTTGGCGTGGCGCTGGAAGTGGAGCCGCGCACGATACAGGCCTGAACGATGTCAGGCCGATAGTGGAAAAACCAGCAGGCATAAAAAAAGCCCGGTACCGTTAAGGTGCCGGGCTTTTTGTTGCGCCTATGAGGCTAGGAGTCTGTCGGACTTTCCGCCGCACCGTGAGATACTAACCGCTGTCACCCCGAACTGAGAACATCGCCATGAACCGCTTTATCCCTGTGGACCGTCAGACCGATTACTTACTGCCGCCTTCGGTAGACGAGTGGTTGCCGGATGGCCACTTGGCGCGGTTCGTCGTCGATGTCGTCGAGCAACTGGACCTCTCAGCCCTGACTCGGCGTTACGCGGGCCGGGGCTCCAAGGCCCATCATCCCGCGGTACTGCTGAACCTGTTGGTCTACGGCTACGCTACCGGCGTGGTCTCCAGTCGCAAGATTGAGCGTGCCACCTATGACTCGGTGGCGTTTCGCTATTTGGCCGCCAACACCCACCCCGACCACGACACCCTGGCTACCTTTCGTCGGCGTTTTCTGCCGGAACTGGAGCAGCTGTTCGTTCAAGTTCTGCTGCTGGCCCGAGAAATGAAGCTACTCACGCTCGGCACCATCGCCTTGGACGGCACCAAACTCAACGCCAATGCCAGCAAGCACAAGGCATTGTCATATGGTCATGCCAAGAAACTGGAGGCGCAGTTCAAGGCTGAGGTGAAGGCGCTGACCCAGCGGGCTGCATCGGCGGACAAGGATGACGCGGCCGACGGCATGGATATTCCTGC